>NZ_JBVISF010000046.1:0-1122 GCF_055575675.1 Streptomyces sp. NPDC034043 | reverse complement strand
TGAGGCGAGGGGCCGGGCGTCGGTCCGCCGGGCATCCGGGCCCCCAAAGACCCTCGGCGGTCCACCCCCGCGCGTCAGATCGCTACGCGCTCCTCATGGCATAGCGCCCGGCGACCGTCCTGGGCTGGTACCGCACCACATGTTGACCAGGGCAGCATTCGGGACCGGCAGGCGCGTCAGATCGCTACGCGCCCCTCATTTCTCGGCGGCTGACGGCCGTCATGGGCTGGTCACCGGTCTGACCGTTCCGCCGGAATAAGCGGGTGTACGAGGACAGTCCGGCTGGCACGATGGCTGACGTGATCACATACCGAAAGGTCCATGCCGCGTAGACGGCCCCGGGCGCTACGCGCCGACCCGCCTCTTCCCCAGCTCTGGGGCCCGGCACCGCCCACCCGTATCCACGGTCTCTCCGCCGATACGAGCCTGGCCGTGCACCGTGTTGAGCACCTGAACGACAACGTGGAACTGTGCCCGGGGGGCACCGACCGCGCCTTGCGGCGCTACCGGGAATTCCTCACGCCTCCCGGCAGACGCCCCCTGTATCCGAAGGCAGCGGAGTGCCCGTGCTTCGGCTGCTCGCTCGACGACGTCAGGTATGCGCGCAGCGTCCTCGACGAGGTCCTGGGGAACCTTCCGCCTCGGCCGCGAGCCGAGCTCCGCCGGCTCCTGCGCCCCCTGGACGCGGTCTTCCTGCAGCGCAGCCTGCCCGATCCGTTCGAGCACCGACAACCCTGGAATGCCGAAGTCTGGTGGTACCGCCGCCTGTCCGACAGGTGGTAGACGGCCGTCTCCCTGATCGACCCGGTGCGGGTATCAGCCCATGACGACCGTCGGACGCTGACATGAGAGGAGCGCGTAGCGATCTGTCGCGCCCATCGGACCCGGATGCCGTCCTGGTCAACATGTGGTGCGGGTATCGGCCCAGGACGGCCGCCGGACGCTATGCCGGGAGGAGCGCGTAGCGATCTCACGCGCGCCAACCGGTCCCGAATGCTGTCCTGATCGTCATTTCGTGCGGGTATCAGCCCATGACGGTCGTCGGACGCCAAGCCGGGAGGAGCGCGTAGCGATCTGACGCGCGGGGGTGGACCGCCGAGGGTCTTTGGGGGCCCGGATGCC
>NZ_JBVISF010000045.1:0-1189 GCF_055575675.1 Streptomyces sp. NPDC034043 | reverse complement strand
GCCGAGCGGGCGGGCCGGGACCTGGAGGACGCTTCCGCCCCGGAGATCCTGCGGTGGGCGGTGGAGACGTTCGGGGCCAGGTTCTGTGTGACGTCCTCGATGGAGGACGCGGTCGTGGCGCATCTGGCGTCGCGGGTGCTTCCGGGTGTGGACGTGGTGTTCCTGGACACGGGTTACCACTTCGAGGAGACCATCGGGACGCGGGACGCGGTGGCGGCGGTGATGGACGTCAACGTCATCACGCTGACGCCGCGTCAGTCGGTGGCGGAGCAGGACGCCGAGTACGGGCCGAGGCTGCACGAGCGGGATCCGGATCTGTGCTGTGCGCTGCGCAAGGTCAGGCCGCTGGAGGAGGGTCTGGCCGGGTATGACGCGTGGGCCACGGGTCTGCGCCGGGACGAGTCCCCGACGCGGGCGGACACGCCGGTGGTGGGCTGGGACGCGAAGCGGCGCAAGGTCAAGGTGTCGCCGATCGCCCGCTGGACGCAGGCGGACGTGGAGGCGTACGTGGCCGAGTACGGGGTGCTGACCAATCCGCTGCTGATGGACGGTTACGCCTCGGTGGGCTGCGCTCCGTGCACGCGTCGTGTGGTGGAGGGCGAGGACGTGCGGGCCGGCCGGTGGGCGGGGCTGGGCAAGACCGAGTGCGGGTTGCACGGCTGATGGCGACGAGTGAAGAAGTGACGGAGACGGAGCGGATGGGCGTGAGCGACCAGGGTGCCACGGTGTGGCTGACCGGGCTGCCGAGCGCGGGCAAGACCACGATCGCGTACGCGCTGGCCGAGCGGCTGCGCGCCGGGGGTCACCGGGTGGAGGTGCTCGACGGGGACGAGATCCGTGAGTTCCTTTCCGCGGGGCTGGGTTTCGGCCGTGAGGACCGGCACACCAACGTGCAGCGGATCGGGTTCGTCGCCGAGCTGCTGGCGAGCAACGGCGTCAAGGCGCTGGTGCCGGTGATCGCGCCGTTCGCGGACAGCCGTGAGGCCGTCCGTGAGCGGCACGCGGCCGCGGGGACCACGTATCTGGAGGTGCACGTGGCCACTCCGGTGGAGGTGTGCTCCGAGCGTGATGTGAAGGGCCTGTACGCCAGGCAGGCGGCGGGCGAGATCTCGGGTCTGACCGGGGTCGACGACCCGTACGAGGCACCGCAGAAGCCGGACCTGCGGATCGAGTCACACACGCAGACCGT
>NZ_JBVISF010000044.1:0-1657 GCF_055575675.1 Streptomyces sp. NPDC034043 | reverse complement strand
CCGCCGTGTCGACCGGGTGATCATCCGTTTCGCGGGTGACTCGGGTGACGGTATGCAGCTGACGGGTGACCGTTTCACCTCGGAGACGGCGTCCTTCGGCAACGACCTCTCGACGCTGCCGAACTTCCCGGCCGAGATCCGGGCGCCCGCCGGGACCCTGCCGGGGGTGTCCTCGTTCCAGCTGCATTTCGCGGACCATGACATCCTGACGCCGGGTGACGCGCCGAACGTGCTGGTCGCGATGAACCCGGCGGCGCTGAAGGCCAACATCGGCGACGTGCCGCGCGGCGCGGAGATCATCATCAATACGGATGAGTTCACCAAGCGGCCCATGGCCAAGGTCGGCTACGAGACCTCCCCGCTGGAGGACGGCTCCCTGGCCGCCTACAACATCCACCCGGTGCCGCTGACCACTTTGACGGTGGAGGCGCTGAAGGACTTCGGGCTCTCCCGCAAGGAGGCCGAGCGCAGCAAGAACATGTTCGCGCTGGGGCTGCTGTCGTGGATGTACCACCGGCCGACCGAGGGCACGGAGAGCTTCCTGCGGCGGAAGTTCGCGAAGAAGCCCGGCATCGCCGAGGCGAACATCGTCGCCTTCCGGGCGGGCTGGAACTTCGGCGAGACGACCGAGGACTTCGCCGTCTCCTACGAGGTCGCCCCCGCCACCAGTGCCTTCCCGGCGGGCACCTACCGCAACATCTCGGGCAACCTCGCCCTGTCCTACGGGCTGATCGCCGCCGCCCGGCAGGCGGACCTGCCGCTCTACCTGGGCTCCTACCCGATCACCCCGGCCTCGGACATCCTGCACGAACTGTCGAAGCACAAGAACTTCGGCGTGCGGACCTTCCAGGCCGAGGACGAGATCGCCGGCATCGGCGCCGCCCTCGGCGCGGCCTTCGGCGGCTCGCTCGCCGTCACCACCACCTCCGGCCCGGGCGTCGCCCTGAAGTCGGAGACCATCGGCCTGGCCGTCTCGCTGGAGCTGCCCCTGCTCATCGTGGACATCCAGCGCGGCGGACCCTCGACCGGACTGCCCACCAAGACCGAGCAGGCCGACCTCCTCCAGGCCATGTACGGCCGCAACGGCGAAGCCCCCGTCCCCGTCGTCGCCCCGAGGACGGCCGCCGACTGCTTCGACGCCGCGCTGGAGGCCGCCCGCATCGCCCTCACCTACCGCACCCCGGTCTTCCTGCTCTCCGACGGCTACCTCGCCAACGGCTCCGAACCCTGGCGGATCCCCGACCCGGAAGACCTGCCCGACCTGCGCACCCGCTTCGCGACGGGCCCCAACCACACCCTCGCGGACGGCACCGAGGTGTTCTGGCCCTACAAACGCGACCCGCGGACCCTGGCCCGCCCCTGGGCCGTGCCGGGCACGCCCGGCCTGGAACACCGGATCGGCGGGATCGAGAAGCAGGACGGCACCGGCAACATCAGCTACGACCCCGCCAACCACGACTTCATGGTCCGCACCCGCCAGGCCAAGATCGACGGCATCCAGGTCCCCGACCTGGACGTCGACGACCCCGACGGCGCCCGCACCCTCGTCCTGGGCTGGGGCTCCACCTACGGCCCCATCACCGCAGCCGTCCGCCGCCTGCGCACCCAGGCACTCCCCATCGCCCAGGCCCACCTGCGCCACCTCAACCCCTTCCCG
>NZ_JBVISF010000043.1:0-3163 GCF_055575675.1 Streptomyces sp. NPDC034043 | reverse complement strand
TGGGCGTCAAGCTCACCACCCTGCGCCCGGAGCAGGCCGCGTACATCGGCGTCAAGGTCGAGGGCCCGTACAAGCCCGACCACTACCGCTACTGATCCACCGCTACCGATCCCAGCGGATCCGCAGCACTCCAGGCAGGCCCCCGGCACCCGCGCCGGGGGCCTGCCCCGTACCCGAGGACCACAGCCATGCCCCGCGGCCGCTACTCGCTCCACGACCCCCACGACCGCACCCCGCTCGGCGAGGAGCACTTCCACTGCGCCCCCGGCCCCTCCGGCTGGCGCTACGTCGCCCAGCTGACCACCCCCGACGGGGGCCACCGCGGCTCGCTGGACCTGGCCATCGACGCACTCGGCCGCCCCATCCGGCTGGAGGCGAACGCCGCGAGCTGGCAGGTCCGCGGCGCCGCCATCGACGGCGTCACCTGGGTCCGCACCGACCCGACCGGGGCCGAGGCCACCGAGGGCAACGTCGCCGCCGCCGGCTTCACCGGCAGCTCCCCGGCCTTCCTCATCGCCACGGCCCGCCTGCTGCGCCTGGGCCCCGGAGCCCCCGCGACCCGGATCCGGCTCCTCGCCCTGACCGACCCGGTCCTGGCACCCCGCACCGTCGACCAGGCCTGGGCCCTGCTCTCACGGGCCGAGCACCCCACCGACAGCGGCCCGCTGGTGGTGGACGAGTACCAGGTCACCGCCCTCGACACGGGCGAGGTCCACACCGTGCACATCGCCGGGGACGTGGTCCTCTCGGCACCCGGCATCGAACTGGAACACCTGGAAACCCCACCGTCCTCCTTCGAGGACTAGCCGGGCGGAGCGAACCCGGTCCCGCGCGCCGGCGGTGTCTCGGGGGCCACCGGCGCCGGAGCCCGGGACGGCATGGGCGCCGGCACCGGGGCCGCCACCGGGGCGACGGCAGGGGGCGCCGGGGCCACGGCCGCGGCCCGGCTCACCGCGAAGGCCCGCGCGGCATCCCGGGACTGCCGTTCGTGCACCACCGCCATCAGGAACGCGGCGGCCGGCACCCCGGCCGGCGGCGGCGTCCCCGTCCGGGCCACCACGTCGTCCGCGAGCCGCACGGCCATCGCGGCACCGGTGTGCGGGTCCAGCTGGTTCATCCGCGTCAGGTACTGCCGGATCGCCAGCCACAGCCCGTCCGGCACCGCCGACAGGTCCAGCGCGGCGAACCGCCCCGCCAGCCACGGCGGCGGCGGGGGCACCGGCATCACCCGAGCCCCCGGCACCCGCTCCCGGACCACCAGCGTCCCGGCGAACACGTCGCCCAGCCGCCGGCCCCGCTCCGACATCAGCGAGGCGATACAGGCGACCGCCCCGAACGTGAACAGCAGCTCCACGACCCCCAGGGCGCCGCGCACCAGCGCGTGCCGGAACCGGATCGGCCCGCCGTCCTCCCGCACCACCCGCAGCCCGCACGCCAGCTTCCCCAGCGAGCGGCCGTGGCTCAGCGTCTCCACCGCGATCGGCACGCCGACCAGCACCAGCAGGAAGCTCGCCACCATCACCGCGGCCTGCGCGGCTTCGTCGAGCCCGGCGGTCGCGTAGAGCAGCCCGACCAGCACCGCCACGTACCCGATGCCGTACACGGCCGCGTCGAGCAGGATCGCCAGCACCCGACTCGGCAGCCGGGCCGGCCGCAGACCCAGGACGACCGCGTCTCCCGTCACCAGATCACTCACCGAGCGCACCTTTCCCCGACCTGCCCCGCCCCTGAGCACCCCAGTCTGCCAAGCTGACGACAGGAGAAGTAAGCCGTATCGGGTGGCCAGGGGCAGGGGAGCGGTAACGGGATGGATCTCGACGTCTTCGTGGCGGCCCACCAGACGGAGTGGGACCGCCTGGAGCAGCTCCTCGGCCGGGGCCGCCGGCTCACCGGGGCGGAGGCCGACGAGCTCGTCGCCCTCTACCAGCGCACCTCCACCCACCTCTCCCTGATCCGGTCGAGCGCCCCCGACCCGGTATTGACGGGCCGCCTGACCCAGCTCGTCGCCCGCGCCCGCTCCACCGTCACCGGCACCCGCCGCGCCGGCTGGCGCGACGCCGCGCGTTTCTTCACCGAGGGCTTCCCGGCCGCCGTGTACCGCAGCCGCCGCTGGTGGATACCCACCGCGCTGCTCTCCACGGCCCTCGGCGTGCTCATCGGCTGGTGGATAGCCACCCATCCCGAAGTGCGGAGCGCGATCGCGGCCCCGGAGCACCTGAAGGAGCTGACGCGGCCGGGCGGCGGGTACGAGACCTACTACTCCAGCCACCCGGCGGCTTCCTTCGCCGCCCAGGTCTGGACGAACAACGCCCAGGCCGCCGCCATCTGCCTCGTCCTCGGCGCCTTCCTCGGGCTCCCGGTGCTCTGGATCCTCTTCCTCAACATGGCGAACCTCGGCGTCGGCCTCGGCCTGATGACCTCCGCCGGCCGCCTCGACGTCTTCCTCGGGCTGATCCTCCCGCACGGCCTCCTCGAACTGACCGCCGTCTTCGTCGCCGCCGGTACGGGCCTGCGCCTGGGCTGGACGGTCATCGACCCGGGCCCCCGCACCCGCCGCACGGCCCTCGCCGAACAGGGCCGCGCCGCCCTCGGCATGGCCATCGGCCTGGCCGCGGTCCTCTTCGTCTCCGGCCTGATCGAGGGCTTCGTGACCCCCTCGGGCCTTCCCACCTGGGCCCGCGTCACCATCGGCGTCCTCGCGGAGGCGGCGTTCCTCGCCTACGTGTACGTCCTGGGCGGCCGGGCCTCCCGCGCCGGCGAGGCGGGCGACGTGGAAGAGGCCGACCGCACGGCGACCCTCCCGACCGCGGCCTGATGTGCGTACCGACGGCCTGAGCTGCTAGTCTCCTCGTCGTCCCGCAGACCGTTGACACGGCCGCTGTGGGGAGGTAGATTCGAACGGTTGCCTCGAACTGGACAAGTTCGGCAGCGATGGTTTAACATCTCTCTCGCCCCCAAATGGAATTGAATTCCCGTGGGGCACAGTCGACTCCTCATTCAGGAAGCCGAAGCCCGGGAAATCCGGTGGAAAGCTTCTGATAGAGTCGGAACCGCCGGAAAGGGAAAGCGCGAAAGCGCAGGACCTCGAAAGCGCCGAGGAAATCGGACACGAAAGAGTCTGATAGAGTCGGAAACGCAAGAACGAAGAACAGAACGAAAGCCC
>NZ_JBVISF010000042.1:0-3339 GCF_055575675.1 Streptomyces sp. NPDC034043 | reverse complement strand
TACTGCAGGGGGGACCCTGTGGGAGAGTAGGACGCCGCCGAACAATCATTGTGGGAAAGCCCCGCACCTTCTGGTGCGGGGCTTTTCTGCGTTCACGGGGCTTTTGCCGACCGGCAACCGGGCACGCCCGGGGGAAGTCGGTCACCACGCCGGTGGGGGCCTGTTATGGCTCCGCCCGGCGTGAAGCGCCCCGCTCAGAGGTCTCTGGCACCCGGATAGTGGCGGCGAAGTTCGCTGAGTACGCCCTCGTCGACGGCCCTGACGTCCCACAAGGAGCTGTCGAACTCGGTCAGGACGATCACCAGTTTGTCCTCGGCGAACCCACGTGCTTCGGCGTCGATCAGCTGGAGGAACGGAGTCGTCAGCGACAACAGCGTCAACGTGTCCATGCCGGCGTCGGTGGACCGTCTCTCCATCTCGACGCAGCGAGGATCGACGATCTCGTCGAATTCGACGCGCCACGTCAGGTCCAGGCCGAAGCTGCCGAGACGAACCAGCATCTCAGCCAGCGTCACGTAGTGCTTTCCGTGCCAGGCAGGAAACGTGATCCCCTTCAACCCGCCCCTGCTTCGGCCGTACCGTCCGACATGCGACCCCCTTCGTTCAGAGAACTAAAGCGTGTTGCGGAACGTCGTGTGGGCCTGTCTGGTCATCAGGTGAGGGCGAGGTTGTGCGTGTGGGCGACGGCCTGGACCGCGTGGTGGAGTTCATTGCCGCGCTGGCGGCAGTCGCGGAGGATCTTGTAGTGCTGCATGCGTCAGCAGGCGTGCTCGACGCGGGGCCCGTTGCGATGCGGACCGGCGGCAGTCCCGTAAGTGGTTCACCAGGGACACCGTGCTGTTCGCGGTCGGCACCCCTGTGCCGACCCGCGACCCCACCATCGCCGCGCAGTCGTTCAACTACAGGTACTCCACCAACCACCAGGTCGTCATCGACGCCGATACCCGTCGGGTCGTCGTGCTCGGTCGGCCGCTCGCCGGGAACCACCATGACTGCAGGGCGTGGGAGGAGTCCGGTGCCAAGGCGGCCGTCGGCAAGACCCTCACGATCGCCGACGGCGGCCATCCGGGCACCGGCCTCGCCATCCCGCACCGTCGTGAGCGCGGCCAGGCCGAACTTCCGGAGTGGAAAGCGGTGGGCCCAGACGTGGCCCGGGCCGACCACGCAAGAAGCCAGACAGCGTCGCGGCCGGCATGGTCCAGGCCCAGAGCGGTCTTGAGATCGCGGGAGTCGTGCTCGACGCGGTGGCAGGTTTTCGCGAGGCGGCTGAGGTCAGCCGGGCGTCAGAAGGACGGAGTGCGAGCGCAGCGCCGCTCCTGAGCCCTTGCGCCAGGTCATGGTCGGTTGCCCCTCGGCCCGGTGCCGGGCCGAGGGGGAGGAACAGGCGCAAGGACCCCCGCCGGTCTCGCCGGACCAGCGGCACCGCCTGGCCCGCCGTCCAGACGAGGCCCGTCACCCACCGCCGCGCGGACCCTCGCTGGGTGACCCCGCACCGATGCCCGCACGAGGTGGGGGCCGAAAACCAGTCGCCGCTCAAGGGGCTCCGAGCCGAGACTGATGGGCCGATCACATCGGACAGGAAGAGAGGCCGGCGCTGACGTACAACCGTGACACCCTGCCCTTCCCCGAGAACCGCGTGCCCCCCATCACCCACGGGGGCATCCGGAACTGGGATGAGATCGACCCTGCCCGCCACCCGTTCGCCTGGGACGAGGACGAGGAGGCCCGGCTCCGCTCGCTGGTCCGCGAGTGGGTGCCACCCGTGCTCTCCGGCATGGCCGGCTGGTGGCAGGGCGAGCGCTGGTGCGAGAGGCAGGTGGACGCGGTCATCCGGGAGCGGTACGGCACCTGGGCCTGGGGGTGGAGCTGGTGCTACCGCTCCGGCGGGCCCATCGGCAACTGGATCAGCGGGCCGAGCTCGGTGACGACCCCCGACGAGACCGCGGCACGCGTCGTAGCCGCCCTGCTGGAGTGGCGGGAGTGGCTGGAGAGGACGGCCCAGCGCTTCGTCGAACTGGCACCGCCGCCGGACGCCTCACCCGAGGACCGCAGCTGGCACCTGGAACGGGCCTGCGTCCGGCTCGTGACCCACACTCTGGACTCGGGCGCGGAGGGCGGCTGGTACGGCCAGGCGTCGATCGTCCTGGGCTGGTTCCTCACCAGCACCGGCATGGACCGAGCCGAAGCCGGGCGAGCGGTGGAGCGTGCGATCGGCGGCCGGTTCAAGAGCTGGGTCGACCCGGGACAGAAGTTGATCGAATCCGTTGCCGAGGACCTGGCCACTGGACTCACCGGCCACGCCCCGTACCCGGACCACGGGGAGAGGGCGGCTCTGGAGGAACTCCATGACCGCCGCTCCTGACAGCCTCGCGGTCTGGCTGCGCGTGCGCCGTGAGGCCGACTGGCAACGCGCACCGGCCCTGCAGCGCCTCCCGCCCGACCGCGATGGGTTCCGGTCCTGGTGCGAGGGGCCGGTGCGTCGGCGCGATCCGATACGTGCCGAGCGACTGCTCGCCGCATACGCGCTGGCCCGAGAGGACGCCGCACGCCGCGCCCCGCTGGACTTCGCCCTGCTGGCCGGTTGGCAGCGGGCGGTCCTCGCGGCACCGAGGGCACCGTTCCGCGTGAGCGACGCCTACGCGAAGGCCGGCCGCGAGCGCTACGGTCTGACCGCTCGCACGCGGGCCGACTTCGATTCCTGCCTGCACGAGACGACCGACCCGACCATGCCGCTGGCGGCCCGCGCGGCCCGTGCCTACCTCGACGTGGCGTTCTTCCACCCCTTCAGCGATGGCAATGCCCGCGCCGCGCTGTTGACCTTGGTCCATGTTCTGGCGCGGGAGGAGATCGTCCTTCCCGAGGTCGGCCCCCTTCAGACCGCTCGCTACGCGGATGACCCGGTCGGCGCCGCGGACCTTGCCACTCTCATCGCCGTACTCCACCGCCGCCGACGCTGAAGCGGCGTGCTGGTGGTACTGCTGAGCCGGCTGCACGGGGGCCCGGCCGCGTTTTGACACCCCAGGGGGAGGGTTGTAGAGTTAAACGGTTGCCTCGAACTGGACAAGTTCGGCAGCCACCACTCCACAGAGGAACTCGTTCCGGGTGGAGTGCATTCGACTCTCCATTCGGAAACGTTGGAGCCGGAAAACCGGTGGAAAACTTCTGATAGAGTCGGAACCGCCGGAAAGGGAAAGCGCGAAAGCGCAGGACCTCGAAAGCACCGAGGAAATCGGACACGAAAGAGTCTGATAGAGTCGGAAACGCAAGAACGAAAGCCCGGAGGAAAGCCCGAGAGGGTGAGTACAAAGGAAGCGTCCGTTCCTTGAGAACTCAACAGCG
>NZ_JBVISF010000041.1:0-4766 GCF_055575675.1 Streptomyces sp. NPDC034043 | reverse complement strand
CCCGACGCCCCCATCATCACCACCGACGCCCGCCACCGCGCGGACGCCAAGAGCGCACTCATCACGCTCGTCGAGCACGCCCTCATGGCACGGCTCAAGTAGCACGCACGGCAAGGCGATGCGCCGGGGGGCGGGCTGTGTTCTGGAACACGGCCCGCCCCCCGCGTTCATAACGTTTCGACAGTGAATTGTCGCCGGGCGGGCACAGCGTGCGTTCGGCTGGTGCCGCTGCGCGCACGGGTGGCCCCATTTTTGCCGCAGCTCGCTCTTAATGTCCGTTTTATGTGGGGCATAAGGTTCTGTGAATGGCCGGATTCAACTGTTTGGAACACGGCGCTTAACCATGCTGGAATTCAGCGAACTAGCTAGTAGCACCGCCGGAAGGTTGTTGGTCGAGTGAGGCGAAGCAACTCGAGCCCCGCGGATGAACCCGCGCGAGGCAACTTCACCCCGCCGCCGCGCGCGGCCATGTCGCCTGTCGACGTGCCCGCGGAACCATCCGCGAGCGGCGGCAGCACCAGCAGGCTCGCCCCCCGCAACTGGCGGGTGGCAACCAAGCTGAACGCCATCCTCCTGGTCCCCGTCCTCGTCGGACTGGTCATGGGCGGCTTCCAGGTGAAGGGCTCGATCGACAGCTGGAACGAGGCCAAGGACGCCGAGAAGACCGCCCGGATCGTCCAGGCCGCGTCCGAGTACGGCGAGGCCCTCCTCAACGAGCGCGACGTCACCGCCGAGCCCCTCCTGAAGGGCGACCGCAACAACGAGGCCGTGACGAAGGCCTACGCGGCCACCGACGCGGCCAAGGCCAAGTTCGCGCGGGCCGTGAAGGACCTCCCCGCGAAGCAGGGCCTCGAGCGCCGCCTCGAACTCTTCCGCCAGGAGGAGCCGAAGCTGGAGCAGGTCCGCAAGACGGCCTACGCCATCCCCGAGACCCAGAAGAAGAACCTCCCCTCCTCGGCCGGCCCCATCCCGACCGAAGAGGGATACGTGCTGGTCCAGCACTACCTCATGCAGTTCTCCAACGAACTGGGCCTGGGCACCGGAAACGTCACCAGCTACGGCCGCATGGTCTACGCGGTCGAGCTGGCCAAGGCCGCGAACTCTCTCCAGCGCTCCGTCGGCACGCACCTGCTGGTGCGCCCGAGCGAGAACGAGGAAGTCCGCAAGGCCCAGCTGGTCGCCTTCTCCTCCTACGCCTACCTCGAAGAGATCGCCATCGGCGAGTACGTCGCCGCCGGTACCGACGAGGACACCAACCGGCTCAAGGAGGTCATGGGCAAGAAGTCCCAGGAGGGTGCCGCCAAGCTCGCCCAGGCCAAGCAGGCCGCCGAGCAGGCCGGCACCGTCTTCAAGGCTCCGCCCGTGGTCAACGGCTCCGCGCTCACCGGCATGACCGAGGCGATAGCCGGCGGCGAGAAGCCCGCCAAGCTCGCCCTGAACGGCACCACCGCCCCCGCCTGGCAGGCCGCCGCCACCGCCAAGTTCGAGGGCTACGCCGAGATCGAGGAGGACCTCCTCGACAAGGCCGTCAAGGACGCCGTCGCGGTGTCCGACAAGTCGCGCGGCGACGCCATCCTGACCGGTGCCATCGTGGTCGTGGCCCTGCTGGCCGCCTTCATCCTGGCCGCGATGATGGCCCGCCAGATGAGCCGCTCGATGCGCCGTCTGCGCACCTCCGCCTTCGACATCGCCGAGCAGCGCCTCCCCGCGCTCGTCGACCAGCTCTCGCGCACCGACCCGGGCAAGGTCGACACCCGCGTGGAGCCGATCCCGATCACCTCCCAGGACGAGATCGGCGAGGTCGCCCGCGCCTTCGACCAGGTCCACCGGGAAGCGGTCCGGCTCGCCGCCGAGCAGGCGCTCCTGCGAGGGAACGTCAACGCGATCTTCACCAACCTCTCCATGCGCAACCAGTCGCTGATCGAGGGCCAGCTGACCCTCATCACCGACCTGGAGAACAACGAGGCCGACCCGGACCAGCTGGAGAACCTCTTCCGCCTGGACCACCTGGCCACCCGTATGCGCCGCAACGGCGAGAACCTCCTCATCCTCGCGGGTGAGAACCCGGGCCGCCGCTGGGACCAGCCGGTGCCCCTCGTCGACGTGCTGCGCGCCGCCTCCTCCGAGGTGGAGCAGTACGAGCGCATCGAGCTCTCCGGCGTCTCCGACGCTGAGATCCACGGCCAGGCCGTGACCGACCTCGTGCACCTGCTCGCCGAGCTCCTGGAGAACGCCACCACCTTCTCCTCCCCGCAGACCAAGGTCCGCGTCAACGCCACGCGTCTGCCCGACGGCCGCGTGATGGTCGAGATCCACGACAAGGGCATCGGCCTCACCGCCGAGGACTTCGCGGACATCAACCACAAGCTGGCCAACCCGCCGACCGTGGACGCGGCGATCTCGCAGCGCATGGGTCTGTTCGTGGTCGGCCGGCTGGCGGACCGCCACAGCATCCGCGTCCAGCTGCGCCCCTCGGGCGAGGCGGCCGGCACCACCTCGCTGGTCATGCTCCCCGACGCCATCACCCACGGTGGCGGTGGCGAGGGCATACCGGAAGACGACTTCACCGTCTCGTCGATCATTCCGCAGCAGCAGGCGCAGCAGGCCGCCCCGCTGCGGACGGCCGCCGAACTCGGCTTCGACGACTCCGCCTACGACGGCCAGGACGCCCAGGGCGGCGAGCGGAAGCCGGCCGACCCGGTCGTGCGCTCCCTGGGCCGCGAGGAGCGCCGGGCCGCTCTTGAGGCGCAGCTCAACTACCCGCAGGCGCAGGATCAGGATCAGTACTCCGGGCCGGAGGCCCAGGACTATCCGGAACCTCAGCCCGAGCACGGGTACCAGGAGTACCAGGGCTACGAGCAGCAGTCCGCGCAGGGTTACGAGGCCCCGTACGACACCCAGCAGCAGCCGCAGGCCTATGAGGCGTACCCGGAGCAGGGCTATGCCTATCCGGAGTCCGGTTACCAGGACCAGCAGCAGCCCGCCCAGGCGTACGAGGGCGGCTACGAGGAGCAGTCCCAGCAGGGCCAGTGGCCCGGGCAGAACACCTACCCGGGCTCCTACCAGCAGGATTACGGGACCGATTCGGAATCCCCCGCCGCTCCCGAACCGGCTTCGGACCGCGTAGGCTTCGACAGTCCGGGCGCCGCTGCAGACGCCGGTCACCAGTTGACCGGAGCGGGCCTGCCGCGACGCGGCAGCCAGCAGCAGTGGCAGTCGGCACAGCAGGAAGCGGAGTCCGCCGGATCCCTCTTCGAGCAGCGGCCGCGGCGTCAGCCGCAGCCCGCCGAGCCGGAGCGGGAACCGGAGGAGGCAGCAGCCGGTTCCGGTTGGCGCTCGACGAACGACGAGCGCTGGCAGCAGGCCGGCAAACTCCGTGAGCCGAAGGCGGGCGGGGTCACCTCGTCCGGTCTCCCTCGGCGCGTGCCCAAGGCCAACCTGGTCGAGGGTGCTGCGGAGACGACCCCGCAGGGAGGCCCCCAGGTCTCCCGCGCCCCGGAGGACGTCCGTGGCAGGTTGAGCAACCTGCGACGGGGTGTCCAGCAGGGACGCAGCGCGGGTTCCGAGCAGTCAAGTAACAGCTATGACCAGGAGCGTTAGTGTGAGCGCGATGAGCCAGGCGGCGCAGAACCTGAACTGGTTGATCACCAACTTCGTGGACAACACCCCCGGGGTGTCCCACACGGTGGTGGTCTCCGCCGACGGCCTTCTGCTGGCGATGTCCGACGGATTCCCGCGCGACCGCGCCGATCAGCTGGCGGCCGTGGCCTCCGGCCTGACCTCGCTGACCGCCGGTGCCTCCCGGATCTTCGAGGGCGGCGCCGTCAACCAGACCGTTGTGGAGATGGACCGCGGGTTCCTCTTCCTGATGTCCGTCTCCGACGGATCCTCGCTCGCGGTGCTCGCGCACCCCGAGTGCGACATCGGCCTCGTCGGCTACGAGATGGCCCTTCTGGTGGACCGTGCGGGCAGTGTCCTCACCCCGGACCTGCGCGCGGAGCTCCAGGGAAGTCTTCTCAACTAGCAGACGGACAGTGCGTTTCGCGTCACCGCACCATAAGGTGCGGTGGCGCGGTTCCACAGGGAGTACTGCGTTCTTGGAGTCGGAGGAGGAAACGTGACAACACCCGGAGGACATCCTTATGGCGGCCACCAGCCGCAGGGTGGGCACGACCAGAACCGCTTCAACTTCCCCTCCGCGCCCAGCCGGCCGGTGCCGGAGCACAACCCCTACGCCCAGCAGCCGTACGGCCAGCCCCAGCAGCCCCAGGCGCCTCACCGGCTTCCGCAGCAGCCCCCCAGGGCGGCGCAGCCGCAGGCTCCGAAGGCGCACAACCCGCTGGTGCGCCCGTACGCGATGACCGGCGGCCGTACCCGGCCGCGCTACCAGCTCGCCATCGAGGCGCTGGTCAGTACCACGGCGGATCCGGCGCGCCTGCAAGGGCAGTTGCCCGAGCACCAGCGCATCTGCCGCCTGTGCCAGGAGATCAAATCCGTAGCGGAGATCTCGGCACTTCTCTCCATTCCTCTTGGTGTCGCCCGAATCCTCGTCGCCGACTTGGCGGAGGCGGGCCTTGTCGCCATTCACCAGCCCGGCGGCGACGAGTCTGCCGGCGGCCAGCCAGATGTGACACTGCTCGAAAGGGTGCTCAGTGGACTTCGCAAGCTCTAACGGCGGAGCGGCTCCGCGCTCCACCACCTCCGCGAAGATCGTGGTGGCGGGCGGCTTCGGCGTGGGCAAGACCACGTTCGTCGGCGCGGTCTCC
>NZ_JBVISF010000040.1:1967-5157 GCF_055575675.1 Streptomyces sp. NPDC034043 | reverse complement strand
CTTCAGAACTAACACAGTGGACGCGAGCAACTGAGGACAAGCCCTCGGCCTATTAGTACCAGTCAGCTCCACCCGTTACCGGGCTTCCACATCTGGCCTATCAACCCAGTCGTCTACTGGGAGCCTTACCCTCTCAAGGAGGTGGGAATACTCATCTTGAAGCAGGCTTCCCGCTTAGATGCTTTCAGCGGTTATCCTTTCCGAACGTAGCCAACCAGCCATGCCCTTGGCAGGACAACTGGCACACCAGAGGTTCGTCCGTCCCGGTCCTCTCGTACTAGGGACAGCCCTTCTCAATATTCCTACGCGCACAGCGGATAGGGACCGAACTGTCTCACGACGTTCTAAACCCAGCTCGCGTACCGCTTTAATGGGCGAACAGCCCAACCCTTGGGACCGACTCCAGCCCCAGGATGCGACGAGCCGACATCGAGGTGCCAAACCATCCCGTCGATATGGACTCTTGGGGAAGATCAGCCTGTTATCCCCGGGGTACCTTTTATCCGTTGAGCGACGGCGCTTCCACAAGCCACCGCCGGATCACTAGTCCCGACTTTCGTCCCTGCTCGACCCGTCGGTCTCACAGTCAAGCTCCCTTGTGCACTTACACTCAACACCTGATTGCCAACCAGGCTGAGGGAACCTTTGGGCGCCTCCGTTACCCTTTGGGAGGCAACCGCCCCAGTTAAACTACCCATCAGACACTGTCCCTGATCCGGATCACGGACCGAGGTTAGACATCCAGCACGACCAGAGTGGTATTTCAACGGCGACTCCACAACCACTGGCGTGGCTGCTTCAAAGTCTCCCACCTATCCTACACAAGCCGAACCGAACACCAATATCAAACTGTAGTAAAGGTCCCGGGGTCTTTCCGTCCTGCTGCGCGAAACGAGCATCTTTACTCGTAGTGCAATTTCACCGGGCCTATGGTTGAGACAGTCGAGAAGTCGTTACGCCATTCGTGCAGGTCGGAACTTACCCGACAAGGAATTTCGCTACCTTAGGATGGTTATAGTTACCACCGCCGTTTACTGGCGCTTAAGTTCTCAGCTTCGCAACCCCGAAAGGTCACTAACCGGTCCCCTTAACGTTCCAGCACCGGGCAGGCGTCAGTCCGTATACATCGCCTTACGGCTTCGCACGGACCTGTGTTTTTAGTAAACAGTCGCTTCTCGCTGGTCTCTGCGGCCACCCCCAGCTCAGAGAGCAAGTCTCATCACCAGGAATGGCCCCCCTTCTCCCGAAGTTACGGGGGCATTTTGCCGAGTTCCTTAACCATAGTTCACCCGAACGCCTCGGTATTCTCTACCTGACCACCTGAGTCGGTTTAGGGTACGGGCCGCCATGAAACTCGCTAGAGGCTTTTCTCGACAGCATAGGATCATCCACTTCACCACAATCGGCTCGGCATCAGGTCTCAGCCTTAACGTGTGACGGATTTGCCTACCACACGGCCTACACCCTTACCCCGGGACAACCACCGCCCGGGCTGGACTACCTTCCTGCGTCACCCCATCGCTTACCTACTACCACCTTGGATCGCCGGCTCCACCACTTTCCTTTCCCCGAAGGGTCCGGAACGGCTTCACGGGCTTAGCATCAGAGGATTCGATATTGGGCGTTTCAAAGCGGGTACCGGAATATCAACCGGTTGTCCATCGACTACGCCTGTCGGCCTCGCCTTAGGTCCCGACTTACCCTGGGCAGATCAGCTTGACCCAGGAACCCTTAGTCAATCGGCGCACACGTTTCTCACGTGTGTATCGCTACTCATGCCTGCATTCTCACTCGTGAACCGTCCACAACTAGCTTCCGCTGCTGCTTCACCCGGCACACGACGCTCCCCTACCCATCACAGCGGGCGTTGGCCCTATAGCTGCAATGACACGACTTCGGCGGTACGCTTGAGCCCCGCTACATTGTCGGCGCGGAATCACTTGACCAGTGAGCTATTACGCACTCTTTCAAGGGTGGCTGCTTCTAAGCCAACCTCCTGGTTGTCTCTGCGACTCCACATCCTTTCCCACTTAGCGTACGCTTGGGGGCCTTAGTCGATGCTCTGGGCTGTTTCCCTCTCGACCATGGAGCTTATCCCCCACAGTCTCACTGCCGTGCTCTCACTTACCGGCATTCGGAGTTTGGCTAAGGTCAGTAACCCGGTAGGGCCCATCGCCTATCCAGTGCTCTACCTCCGGCAAGAAACACACGACGCTGCACCTAAATGCATTTCGGGGAGAACCAGCTATCACGGAGTTTGATTGGCCTTTCACCCCTAACCACAGGTCATCCCCCAGGTTTTCAACCCTGGTGGGTTCGGTCCTCCACGAAGTCTTACCTCCGCTTCAACCTGCCCATGGCTAGATCACTCCGCTTCGGGTCTAGAGCGTGCAACTCAATCGCCCTATTCGGACTCGCTTTCGCTACGGCTTCCCCACACGGGTTAACCTCGCTACACACCGCTAACTCGCAGGCTCATTCTTCAAAAGGCACGCAGTCACGACGTCACATGCAAGCATGCAACGCGACGCTCCCACGGCTTGTAGGCACACGGTTTCAGGTACTATTTCACTCCGCTCCCGCGGTACTTTTCACCATTCCCTCACGGTACTATCCGCTATCGGTCACCAGGGAATATTTAGGCTTAGCGGGTGGTCCCGCCAGATTCACACGGGATTTCTCGGGCCCCGTGCTACTTGGGAGATGAGCAAGCAAGCCGCTGATGTTTCGTCTACGGGGGTCTTACCCTCTACGCCGGACCTTTCGCATGTCCTTCGACTACATCAACGGTTTCTGACTCGCCGACCGGCCGGCAGACCGATCAAGCTCATTCCCACAACCCCGCATGCGCAACCCCTGCCGGGTCTCACACGCATACGGTTTAGCCTCATCCGGTTTCGCTCGCCACTACTCCCGGAATCACGGTTGTTTTCTCTTCCTGAGGGTACTGAGATGTTTCACTTCCCCTCGTTCCCTCCACATGCCCTATGTGTTCAGGCATGGGTGACAGCCCATGACGACTGCCGGGTTTCCCCATTCGGACACCCCCGGATCAAAGCTCAGTTGGCAGCTCCCCGGGGCCTATCGCGGCCTCTCACGTCCTTCATCGGTTCCTGGTGCCAAGGCATCCACCGTGCGCCCTTAAAAACTTGGCCACAGATGCTCGCGTCCACTGTGTAGTTCTCAAGTA
>NZ_JBVISF010000039.1:0-5722 GCF_055575675.1 Streptomyces sp. NPDC034043 | reverse complement strand
CAGAAGATCGAGGACGCCATCGCCGAGGTCTTCGACCTCCGCCCCGCCGCGATCATCCGCGACCTCGACCTGCTGCGCCCCATCTACGCCCAGACCTCCGCCTACGGCCACTTCGGCCGCGAGCTCCCCGACTTCACCTGGGAACGCACCGACCGCGTCGACGCCCTGCGCGCCGCCGCCGGCCTGGTCTGAGCGCGGGCCCACACCATCCCCGAGTCCAAGGAGACAGTTGTGCGCATCGCTGTGACCGGCTCCATCGCGACCGACCACCTCATGGTCTTCCCCGGCAGCTTCAAGGAGCAGTTGATCGCGGACAAGGTCGACACGGTGTCCCTGTCGTTCCTCGTCGACCGGCTGGAGGTCCGCCGGGGCGGCGTGGGCGCCAACATCACCTTCGGCCTCGGCCGCCTCGGCCTCCGGCCCGTGCTCGTGGGCGCGGCGGGTGTCGACTTCGCCGAGTACGACACCTGGCTGACCGGGGCCGGTGTGGACACGGCCTCGGTCCGGGTCAGCGAGACCCTGCACACGGCCCGCTTCGTGTGCACCACGGACGCCGACCAGAACCAGATCGCGAGCTTCTACCCGGGCGCCATGGCCGAGGCCAACCGGATCGACCTCGCCGACGTGCACCACCGGGGGGAGGGCCTCGACCTCGTCCTCGTCGGGGCCGACGACCCCGCGGCGATGCTGCGGCACACGGCCGCCGCCCACGCCCTCGGCGTCCGGGTGGCCGCGGACCCGTCCCAGCAGCTGGCCCGGCTGGACGCCGCCCAGACCCGGTCCCTGGTGGACGGGGCGCACCTGCTCTTCACCAATGAGTACGAGAGCGCCCTGCTGCGTGAACGCACCGGCTGGGCGGAGGAGGACGTACTGGTCCGGGTGGGTACCTGGATCACCACGCACGGCGCCGACGGCGTCTCGATCGCCACCGCCGACGGACCTCGGCTGGAGATCCCGGCGGTGGCCACGGACGACGTGGTGGATCCGACCGGTGTGGGTGACGCCTTCCGCGCCGGCTTCCTCGCGGGGCTCGCCTGGAAGCTGTCGTACGAGCGGGCGGCTCAGCTCGGCTGTGCCCTGGCCACGGTGGTCATCGAATCGGTGGGCACCCAGGAGTACAAGCTGCTCGCCGCCGACGTGCTGTCCAGGCTGGGCCGGGCCTACGGTCACGAGGCGGCCCGGGAGGTCGAGCCGTGGCTGCCGGCGATGTCGTCGTGAGCGGCCGGGCGGCGCGGCACCACCACCGGACTTCGATCCACGGTCGAGCGCCCGTTCCTAAGCTCGATCGCGACATCCGGACGTGAGAGGCGGCTATGATCAATCTTTTTCAGCCCCAGGTGGGTGCTGAGGAACTCGACGCGGTTGCCGAGGTGTTCGAGGACCGTTGGCTCGGCCACGGACCCCGCACCAAGGCCTTCGAGGCGGCGTTCGCCGAGCACCTGGGTGTCGCACCCGAACACGTCGTGTTCATCAACTCCGGCACTTCCGGCCTGTTCCTGGCCACCGAGCTGCTGGACCTCGAGGAGGGCGACGAGGTCGTCCTGCCCTCGCTGAGCTTCCTCGCCGCCGCCAACGCGGTCGTGACCAGCGGCGGACGCCCGGTCTTCTGCGACGTGGACCCGCGCACCCTGAACCCCACCCTCGAGGACGTGGAGCGTTCCCTCACCGACCGCACCAAGGCGGTCATCGTCCTCCACTACGGCGGCTACCCGGGCGACATCGTGCGCATCGCCGAGCGCTGCCGCGAGCTCGGCATCACGCTGATCGAGGACTCCGCCTGCTCGGTGGCCTCCCGCGTCGACGGCAAGGCCGTAGGCACCTTCGGCGACCTCGCCATGTGGAGCTTCGACGCCATGAAGGTCCTCGTCACCGGGGACGGCGGCATGATCTACGTGAAGGACCCCGAGCAGGCCGCCCGGGTCCGGCGCCTCGCCTACCACGGGCTCGCCCAGCCCAGCGGCTTCGGCTACGCCAAGGTCTCCGCCCGGTGGTGGGAGCTCGACATCCCCGAGCCCGGCCGTCGCGTCATCGGCAACGACCTGACCGCGGCCATCGGCTCCGTACAGCTGCGCAGGCTCCCCGAGATGGTGGCCCGGCGCAAGGAGATCGTCGCGCTGTACGACCAGGAGCTGGCCGGGACCGCCGGCCTGGCCACTCCCCCGGCGCTCCCGGAGGGCCACGAGTCCACCCACTACTTCTACTGGGTGCAGATGGACCCCGCGATCAGGGACCAGGTCGCCAGCGACCTGCTGGCCGACGAGATCTACACCACCTTCCGCTACGCCCCGCTGCACAAGGTCCCGGCGTACGGCACCGACCCGGCCGAGCTGCCCGCCTCGGACTGGGTTTCCGACCGCACCCTGTGCCTGCCCCTGCACCCGGGCCTCAGTGACGCGGACGTACTCACCGTCGCCGCCTCGCTGCGCAAGGCAGTGGACGCACGCAGCGCGGAGCAGGCCGCCGGGCGCTGATCCGCCCGTACGCGCCGCGGGGGCGGGGGGAGTTCGCCGAACTCCCCCCGCCCCCGTTTCCGCATGCGCCGCCCGTCGCGCGGGAGCGGCGCGGCCGCGGCCGCCGAAGGGGGCGCCGGCAGCCCGGCGCCCCCCCGTTCAGCGGTCGCGGTCGTGTGCGGTGGTCACGCGACGACGTCGATCCGCCCCATCTGCCCGCCGGAGGAGTGCCCCAGCTGGTGGCAGTGGTAGAGGTACTGGCCCGTGTACGGACCCCAGGTCATGGCGATCTTCACGGTGTCGCCGGGGCCGAGGGTGACCGTGTCCTTCAGCCCCGCGTCGCGGACTCCGGCCGGCTGGCCGTTGCGCTCCAGCACCCGGAAGTACGTCAAGTGGGTGTGGAAGCTGTGCCAGAGGTGGAAGTCCGGCTTGCCGGGCGCGGCCGGGGCCTCGGCGTTGCGGACCGTCCAGACCTCGGTGGTGCCCAGCTTGGTCGTGATGTCGACCCGGTTCGGGTCGTAGGACAGGCCGTTGATGGTCATCGCCGGGAAGGTACGGATCTCGAAGTCCCGCTCGACCGTCGCCGCCGGCAGCGGCGGGTGTGTCGTCAGACGGCCCGGCACGAAGCTGTAGTCGGAGGCCCGCCGCACGATGTCGAAGCGCATCACCTCGGGGCGCTCGGTGGGCTGCGCACCCGGGTTCTCCAGGACGACCGAGTCGCCGACCGCGTACCGGGAGAAGTCCACGACGATGTCGGCGCGTTCACCGCCGAGCATCAGCAGCTCCGTCTTCTGCACCGGGGTCTCCAGGAAGCCGCCGTCGGTGCCGATCTGGGTGAACTCGATGCCGTCGGCGAAGCGCAGCCGGAAGTACCGGTTGGCGCAGGCGTTGTAGACACGGAAGCGGTACTTGCGGGCCGCGACCTGGAAGTACGGCCGTTCCTTGCCGTTGACCAGCATGTGCGGGCAGTCGGACGGGCGCGTGTAGAGCAGCGTCCCGTCCGCCTCGACGCGCGCGTCACGGATGATCAGCGGGACGTCGTAGCTGCCGTTCGGAAGCGGCAGGGTCCGCTCGTTGTGGTCACCGAGCAGGTACAGCCCGTGCAGGCCCATGTAGACGTTCTCGGCCTCGAGGTGGTGCGCGTGGTCGTGGTACCACAGCGAGGCCGCGGCCTGCTGGTTGGGGTAGTGGTACGTGCGCTCGCCGCCCGGCACGATGGTGTCCATCGGCAGGCCGTCGTCCTGGGACAGGACGTGCGCGCCGTGCAGGTGCACGGCGGTGTCGACCTGGAGCTCGTTGATCTGGCGGACCACGACCTCACGGCCCTGGGTGGCCCTGATGGTCGGTCCGGGGAAGGTTCCGTTGTAGGTGCGGACCTTCGACATCAGGCCCTTGACGATCTCGACCTGTGCCTCCCTCATCCGTATCTCGTACAGATCGGAGGTGGCCGTGAAGCCGGTCGGCACGAGGGTCTTCGGCAGCGGCATGGCGTGCGCGAACGGCACGATGGGCGCCGCCTCCGCCGTGACGAGGGAACTGGCCACGGCCTCGGAGCCCGTGCCGGTCAACCGGTCCCACGGGAACAGGGCGGCGGCGCCACCCGCGGCCGCCACCTTGAGCGCATTACGACGATTCAGCATCAATCGGATCCGGATTCTCTTCGAAGGTACGGGGCTGCGCCCGTCTTCGCCGCCCACGGCACGCCGACGGCGAAGACGAGCAGCAGGCCGGCGAGGGCACAGAGCCGCAGAGCGGTGACGGCATCGGCGGCGATGGCGGAACCCAAGGGACCTACGTCCACAGGGGAGAAGGCGCGCGCCAGAACCACGAGGGGTACGGTCACGGCGGAGCCCACGGCCGTGGCGGCGGCCGTGAAGGCCAGCTGGGCCGTGAGCGTCCTGCCCCCGGCCCGCACGAGCCGGCCGCCGTGGCGGCGCAGCACCTGCGCCGCCACGGCCAGCAGGGGCAGCGTCAGGTAGAACGCGACGGTGGCCAGGGCCAGGAACAGCCCGGGCCGGAAGGCCTCCGCCTCGACCGGCCCCGAGCTGTGCCACCAGGCATGGTCGCCGGGCTGCGGCGGAGGGGCCTCGGTCCGGCCGTAGACGGTCCATGCCACCGCGGCGGACTGGACGAGGGCGAGCAGACCCAGTGGCGCCTGCCGCAGCGGGGCGAACAGGCGCACCATGCCCGGAGCCGGTACCGGAGCCGGTGTCGGTTCCGGTACCGCCCCGCTCGCGGCGTCGCTCGCGACTGCGGCGGCCCTCCGGTGACCGGCATGGGCCACCAGATCCTGCGCGAGCAGACTCACGACGCCGGCTCCTGGGGGAAGTCGGTGGTACGGGCCAGCGCCTCCCACTCCTCCCAGACGGCCAGCCGGTCCCGCAGCACGCTCGGCGCCAGGTCCGCGGCCCCGTTGCCCAGCAGGATGCGCAGCGGCGGCTCGGCCGCGTCGACCAGCTTGAGCAGCGCCTCCCCGGCCTTGCGCGGATCGCCCGGCTGCAGGTGTGCGTAGGCGCCCGAGAGGCCGTGCCGGCGCTTGGCCAGTACCGCGTCGTACGCGGCCTTGGGCGTGGCGCGCACCATGCTGCCCGCGCTCCAGTCCGTGCGGAACTCGCCCGCCTCGACCAGGGTGACCTTGACGCCGAAGCCCGCGACCTCCTGCGCCAGCGTCTCGCTGGCCGCCTCCAGCGCCCACTTGCTCGCGCAGTACATGCTGAGGTTTGGGTAGGTGGTGACGCCCGCGATGCTGGACATCTGGAGCAGGTGACCGCTGCCCTGCCGACGCATCACCGGCAGCACCGCCTGGGTCACCCAGAGCGCGCCGAAGAAGTTCACGTCGAACTGGTCGCGGACCTGGGCCTCGTCGACCTCCTCGACCGCACCGGCCAGACCGTACCCGGCGTTGTTGAGCACCACGTCGATCCGGCCCGTCCGCTCGGCGGCCTCGGCGACGGCGGCGAACACCGCCGCGCGGTCGGTGACGTCGAGCGCCACGGGAACGACCCGGTCACCGTGGCGCTCCACGAGCCCGTCCAGCGCCGAAGCGCGGCGCGCCGTGGCGACGACGGTGTCGCCGGCCTCCAGGACGACGTCGGCGATGGCCTGGCCCAGACCCCGCGAGGCCCCGGTGACGAACCAGACCCTCGTCGGACGTCCGCTCATCGCCCGGCCCGCTGCTCGGCGTAGTTCTTGGCGTGGTTGAGGGTGGCGCGGCTGTTGGTGCTCAGCGCGGTGTGGACGTACTCCTTGGCGTCCTCGACCGTGGCCCGCTC
>NZ_JBVISF010000038.1:0-6516 GCF_055575675.1 Streptomyces sp. NPDC034043 | reverse complement strand
GCCAACCGCCAGCGTCGAGGCCGCACCGGCGGCCGACCGCCCGCCTTCCACACGGAGGTCTACCGCGACCGCAACGTGGTCGAACGATGCTTCGCACGCCTCAAGCAGTTCCGCGCCATCGCGACCAGGGTGGCGTCGCTGCTCGCCGTGCAGGCGTTTCGCACCAGCCCCACAGCCGAAGCAGCCCACAGCCTGCAGAACGCCGCGGCAGTCCCGCTTCGGTGGAGCGCGCCCGGCCACAGCGAGCGGTTGGGGAAGGTGGCCTTCAGCCCCGACGGCCGCACCCTGGCCAGTGCCAGTACCGACCGGACGGTGCGCCTGTGGGACGCGCGCACCGGCAAACCGGGGCGGGTCCTCAAGGGGCACACCGATGAAGTGTGGTCCGTGGTGTTCAGCCCCGACGGCCGTACTCTCGCCAGCGGCGGCTTCGACGGTGGTGTCCGCCTGTGGGATGCCCACACCGGCGCACCCCGCCGCACCCTCCAAAGCAACGCCGACGCCGTGGTGTCCGTGGCCTTCAGCCCCGACGGCCGCACCCTCGCCAGCGGCGGCGATAATAGGAGCGTCCTCCTCTGGGACCTCGGGACCGGTAAAGTCCGAGCCGCATTGGGGGGGCACACAAGCGCCGTGCGGTCCGTCGTGTTCAGCCCGGACGGGCGCTTCGTCGCGACGGGAAGTCTCGACCAGAACGCGCGCGTGTGGGACGCGGTGACCGGCGAGCTCCGTACCGGCCCGCTGAAGCACCCCGGCGAGGTGCATGCCGTGGTGTTCAGCCCGGACAACCGCACCCTCGCCACCTCGACCAATGGGGACTCGGGCGTGCGCCTGTGGGACGTCTCTAGCGGCAAGGAGAGCCGCAAGCCGCTGGTGGGCTATGGCGGCATCTCGGAATCGCTGGCCTTCAGCCCGGACGGCCGTACCCTCGCCAGCGGCTACCAGGACGGCGCGGCGGTGCTGCGCGACGTGGTCGGCGACACGCTCCGCGCCGTTTTGACCGGCCACACCAACGCGGTCTGGTCGGTGGCGTTCAGCCCCCGGACGGCCGTACCCTCGCCACTGGCAGCGATGCCACAGTGCGCACACCCGGGACGTGGCCGCCGGGGCCAACCAGGCCACCTTGACGGGTCACACCGAGGCCATCTGGTCGATGGCGTTCAGCCCGAAGGACCGCAGTCTCGCCACCGGCAGCATCGACGGCACCGTACGCCTGTGGGACGTGGCCAAGCGCACCAGCCAGACCCCCCTGAAGGCCGCTGGCCCGGTGCGAGAGGTAGCGTTCAGCAAGGACGGGCAGATCCTCGCCACTGGCAGCATGAACGGCAAGGTGGAGCTGTGGGACGTACGCACTCACACGAGACGGGCGATCCTGCCCGCACATGAGGCGTCGGTCGAGGCGGTGGCCCTCAGCCCCCGACGGGCGCGTCGTCGCCACGGGCGACGGCACCACCGTCCGACAGTGGGACGTAGGCAGCGGCAAGGAGATCCGCGAACCCCTGGCCGCGAGCAACTCGGTGAGCGCGGTGGCTTACAGTCCCGACGGACGAACGCTGGCCGTGGCGGACACGGACAACGTCGTGCATGCGTACGACGCTGCGAGCGGTACCCCCGGTGCTGCCCTCAAGGGGCATAGTGGATCGGTGTTCGCGCTGGCGTTCAGCCCCGACGGGAGCACGCTGGCTTCGGGGAGCGAGGACACCACCGTGCGCCTGTGGGCCATGCCCGGCGGCAAGAGCCTGGCCACCCTCACCCGGCACACAAGCCCGGTGACCTCCGTCGAGTTCGGCCCCCAGGGGGACACCCTCGCAAGCGGCAGCCTCGACACGACCGCGGTGTTGTGGGACGTGCCCTCCCGCAAGGCCCTCGCCACCTTTACCGAGTTCGCCGCAGTGCATGCCGTGGCGTTCAGCCCCGACGGCCGCACCCTCGCCACCGGCAATGCCGACAAGAACGCCCGGCTGTGGAACGTCACCCTCCCCCCGCCCGCCGAGGCCATCCGGAAAGTCTCTCAGGCCGTCAACCGCGACCTCACGGCAGAGGAACGTGCGGGACGCCTGCCGGATCAGGAGACTGCCCCCTTGTGTGCCCGCGGGTGAGCGCACGTGAATCAGCGAAGACGAGGTCGAACGCAATCTCACCAAGAACAAAGCCCGCGTCTACCAGCGCGACGAGCGCGGAATTCCCATCCGGGTCCACGAACCTGACGCGGGCTGATCACCGTGGCGCCCCACCGGTCACCCGCAGCGTCGGCTGGGTGAAGAGCTGGCCGCCATCAAGGTAACCACGCCCAAGGGCCAGCACAGCTACCCGTTGTACTGGCCCTGCTGCACCTACAGGTTGAACTTCGCCACCACAGGTGAGTGGTCAGACGTCTGGTCGTGGGCCGCGGCCGGCGCCTCCCCGCCCAACTCCGCCTCGCCGACCCTGCCGGGCGCTACATCGATGCGCGCTGAGGAGCCGAGCTGTATCGCCGCCAACATGGTCGGGGCGGGGCGAGTTCCCCGACACCAACGCCTGAGCCGCATCGGCCGGCGGCCGGGCCGATGGCGTCAGGCGGGCGGGAGTGAACGGCGCACTACGTCGTCTCCGGCCCGCTCCACACCGGCGGCCTGGAATGCCGTCGCTCCCGGCCGACCTCCTCACCGACGCCGAGGTCACCGAACTCACCGGCCTGGCGCCCTCTACCGTCCGCGCCGACGCCTTCCGAGGGCCTCCTCGACCCCGGCACCGAACGCCACGGCCGCCGCTGGTGGTACGTGCCGCCGGAGCGCGTACCACCCGACCCGTCCAGTACAAGGGCCGCAGCCCCCGCGCGAAGGACCGCACTCCGCGCCAGACCCGGCCCGGCACCCGCTTCCCCGAGATCGCGGCCACCCTCGCCGCCATGCGGGACGGGGAGGGGCCGCCGGTCACCGCGGAGTCGATGGCCGCCCGCTACGGCGTCAGCACCCCCTCAGACGAACGACTCCGCGCCAAGGCCCGCACCGAGCAGGCCGACTGACGCCGTGGCCGGCGCACCGCGGGGTGGGGTCCTGTAGCGACACCGTTATCAGGTCGGCCGGGGCGGGCGTGAGATGGCTGGCTGCGGCTTCGGCCGGCCCGGCCGGCTGGCCGCGGGTGTGCGGGGGTGCGGCCCCGGCTTCCGTGCGGCGGTTTCCGGCCGGACGGAAACCGAAGAACATACCTCTATCCCGCGACGCGGATGAAGACGTAGAGGAAGAACTTCATCTGACCGTCGTTGCCCCGCTCGTACTGGCACTTGTAGTCCTTCCACC
Organism: Streptomyces sp. NPDC034043; assembly: GCF_055575675.1. Lineage (NCBI taxonomy): Bacteria > Bacillati > Actinomycetota > Actinomycetes > Kitasatosporales > Streptomycetaceae > Streptomyces > Streptomyces sp. NPDC034043. The sequence continues at coordinate 3,244 of NZ_JBVISF010000038.1, read as the reverse complement.
AGCGCTTGCTCTTGCCGGCCCTGCCTTCCGCCTGGCAAGAGCTCTTGGTCCAGTAGGCATGGTAGAACGTCCAGCCTGCCTGGGCCGCGCTCGCCGTGCGGGCTGAGGCCGCTGAGGCCGACGCGGGCTCGGCCGCCTGAGCCGTCACAGCCGTGCCGCCCACAGCGAGGACGCTCCCCAAGGCTGCGGATGTCAGTGCACGTCGCATACGCACAGGAATTCCCCTTCGTCACGTTCACGTTCACGCACCCACCATGCGCGACAGGCGCCCCATAACGGGCAGCGCTGAACAAGACGATAGAAACGGATGCGAGGCGGCGTCGCCTCACACTGGTTTGATCATCATCTGGAACCCTGGATGTACGGGCGCTGGACCCTACAACCTGCGCGGTACACCAGGGGACCGTAACCTGGCCCCTCTCCGCAAGGGACGGGACCGGGCCATCAATGCCGAACTGCGCCAGCGCTGTGCGCAGTGATCAGCCGGCGCGGAGGGTACCCCTCGCCCACTGAGCCGGGTGGGCACCGCGCTGCGCGGTGCCCACCCGGCTCCGGATAGACGGCAGCTTCACGCTTGTTCGCTGATGGCCAGCTCTTCCCGCTCGATGAAGAAGCTGCCCTCTGCGGGCTGGAGCTCCAAGACCTGATCGAAGGCGTGCACCTTCTTGCCGTCCCGAACTGTCACGAAACCGAGAGATCGCACCGTTCGGGCAATGAAACAAGGAAGCCCCTGGACAGCCGAGGTTCTACTGCGAGTAGCCGCTTTCTCCCGATGAGACCAACGCCATCAATTCCGCCACGCGCGGAACCATACCGAGACCGCTCTCAGCGACTTGAACGATGGGCTCGTACCCGAACGAATGGGCAAAGCGGTTGGCGCGATCAATCCCGGACTCGACCTCACTGAGAGCGACCCCGGTCTGCTCGGATACGGAACCTGCGGAGATCTGCCTGTCCCGCAGCTGCTCACCGACAAGGATCAACGTGTCTCTTGCGGAACTCGGAAGCTTCTTCCACAGCAGGGCGAAGTTGATGACATCCTCTTCAGCGGTCGACCACTCTTTCATGGCTCACATATAACACACGTCGTCATCGACACCCACTTGCTTCGAACCCTCGTACACCCGAACCCGAACCGAAATTTCGACAGCTTCCTTGGGGGACGCTTTTACGGTTGTTGGAGTCGACCAGGAACCGCTTGAGGTGGCGTAGAGAGCCGTCTCATACGTGTCGTTGACATTACTCCAGTAGAATCCGCCTTTGTCTGTGTAACCCAGGTCAGTGACCACCCGCACCTTCGCCCCGCCCGGGTAGTCGACTCCCCACCCCTTGAAGGCGAAGTTGTGCTTGGTCTTGTTGCACGTAACTGAGGCGTAGGTTTCGCGAGTCGGGCCGCTTTCCTGAGGTCCGACCGCCTGAACAGGGCCGGCCGGCAGCCCAAGGGCCGCAAGCAGGCCCGCGATGATCATCTTCGTACGCAAAGCCACCATGGAAGACATACTGACGCCTACCACCACGCACCAATCTGTGCCGCGCCGCCATTCCACTGAAGCAGTGGATGGGCATATTGAAATACGTTTACCCGGTGGGCCAGCAGGGGTAACTGGCGGCAGCTGACCAAGAGATGCTCCTGCTTCTTGGGCAGGCCTTCCTTGACGCCGCCGACGCTGGCGGCGTGCGCGAGCCGGCTGACGCCGAGCTGTTCCAGCGCCTTCGCGCGGTCAGCGAGGTCCAGGTCCCGGGGCACAGGCAGGCCCTCGGTCAGCGGGCCCGAGGAACGCGTCGCCTCCGTACCCGAGCAGGTCTGGGGAACCCCCGAGCACAGGGTGGGGAATTTCAACGAGCCTCATCACCTTGGCCCGCGCGCCGAGGATGCTGACGCCGGTCCGGGTTCGGCGGCCTGAGGGAGGTGCAAGGCGCCGGAGCGCCACGCACCGCCCAGCACCACGGCACCGGCCAGCAGGGGCAAGGCCACTCCCACGACCTCGTACGCGGACCACTGCGCCCGCCAGCCGGCCGCGGCCAGCACGGTCCCCGCCAGCGCACTGCCACCGGCCCGGCGCTGCCTGCCTGTCCACATCCGCTTCCCCCTTCCTCGCGGTTCTCGCCGGTCAGGCTGTGGGCCCGGCGCCCGCCTCGCGGGCCGCGTGTTGCTGCACTTCCTCCGAGCGCGCCACCAGCGGCCCCGCCACAGACGGCCCGGTGTCCGGCCGCCGGTATACCAGGGCCCGGTAGATGGTGGCCAGGGGGACGAACCCGCTCAGGGCGGTCAGGACATAGTCCGCCTGCTCCAGGCCGGCCACCCGGTTCTGTGCCGACTCCTCGGCCTCGGCGAGCCGACCCCGCAGGGTCTCGACCTCCGTCTGTGCCGCCGCCACCCGGGTCTGTGCCGACTCCCTGCCCGCCGGCTTGTGCGGCCTGCGAGGGCCTGACCCGCCGATTGCTCCTTCTTCCCCTGCGTGTTGCCGGCGGAGGAGCGCGGGGGTGGTTAGGCGAGTTCGCCGGGGTCGTACCGCGGTCGGGGTGGGCCCACCCGGTTCAGTTCGGACTGGAGGCACATCGGCAGGGCGTCGTGGACCGCCTTGGGGAAGACCGCTGACAGTGGCACCTCTTCGCGCCGCGGGTAATAGCCGTGCCTGCGCAGGTACCGCACCAGGTCGTCTGCCGTAAGCTCTGCGCGGAGTCGGGTGGAAAGCCCGTCGGGTGACTTCACCAGCACGCGCCGTTCGTCCAGGTCGTTGTCGTGGTCCACCGTCATCAGGTGGGCGGCCAGTGCTCCCAACGCCAGGACGTTTCCCTCTGCGGTCTGGTCTTTCCCGTCCACCACGGTGACCCATACGTTGCCGCGCTTTGCCTGGACGTCCCACAGGACGGTCTCTGCTGTCGTCACAATCCGAGCGTAGCCACCCACTCGCCCCAACACCTGGGCACCAATCAGCCTCTTGGCCCTGACGGATTGGAGCCGTCCCGCTGACCCGCCCGCCAGCCCAGCACCTGCATGGGGACAGCGATCAGCATCCCCTCCACACCGATCCGGTCCCGGCCGGTGGGCGCCCACCGGCCTGCCCGCGCCCGTACGCGATCCGTCCACACCCGGAAACGGGCACCGCACCCGCGACGTCCGGTGTGGGAGCCGCCGCCGTCACCGCCTAGGTGGTGTCCGGCGGATCATTCGCGGAGCCAGAGTTTGATGGCTGCTGTGGTGATGGTGCCGTGGAAAACGTAGGCGCGTTTGTCGTAGCGG
>NZ_JBVISF010000037.1:0-8532 GCF_055575675.1 Streptomyces sp. NPDC034043 | reverse complement strand
GGCGCGCGGTGCCCCGTACGACTCAGACCCGGAACAGGCGCCGAACATCGAAGCCCGCCCCGGACGACACCCCACCCCGGCACCGCCCCCGACCCCGACCCGAAACCACCCCACCGCACCCCGGCACCGCCCGACAGGGCAACCCCGCCAGCCCGGCACCGCCCGACAGGGCAACCACCCAACCCGCACACCGCCCGGCCAGGGCAACGGCCCGGCCAGGGCAACGGCCTACGCCACCAGCAACGGACTCCCGCTCCGCCGCAGCCACGCCCGGTACGGCGGGGTGCGGAGCGCCGCTTCGCGGTACGCGTCGCGTAGGTCCTCGAAGACCTCCGCGTGTTCCCCCGGCCGCGTCGCCAGCAGCAGCCGCACCGCCAGCGGGTCCCCCGACAGCGGCCGGATGGCCATGTCGTCGCGCGGCCCGGACGTCGGCTGGCACGGCGCCACCGCTTCCCCGGACACGATCAGCGAGGTCGCGGTGTGGTAGTCGGCGTGCAGCACGGGCGGGTCGACTCCCGCGCCCGCGAAGACCCGTCTGAGGCCGTCCCATTCGCCGTCCACCGAGGGGTCCACCGTCCAGCGGTCGCCCGCCAGGTCCTCTAACGCCACCACCGGCGACCGCGCGGCCGGATGGTCCCGGGACATGGACACGAACTGCGGCTCGCGCTCCATGAGCACCCGCAGCTCCAGCCCGGCCGGCACCCTCAGCGGGCTGCCCTCCACCTCGTGGACGAACGCCACGTCCAGCTGCCCGCCTGCCGTCATCCGCAGCAGCGCGTTCGCGGAGACGTCGACCACCAGCGAGGTCTCCCGCTCCGGCGCGCGCCGGTGCAGCCGCCGCAGCCACCCCGGCAGGGCCCGGCTCGCGGTCGAACCGATCCGCAGCCGCGGCCCGTTCGCCGCCGCCCGCGCCTCCGCCACCAGCGCGGCCATCTCCGCGAGCAGCGGCCGCGCCCGCCCGAGCACCGTGCGCCCGAAGGGCGTCGGCCGGCAGCCGGTGCGCTCGCGCAGGAACAGTTCGCCGTCCAGGGCCCGTTCGATCCGGCGCAGTTGCGTCGTCAGGGAGGGCTGACTCACGCCGAGTTGCCGGGCGGCCTTGTGCAGACTCCCGGCGTCCTCGATGGCACACAGCGCGCGCAGGTGCCTCACCTCGAGCTCCATGACCCGAGGGTAGGCGGGGCCCGGGGACCGCACCAGCCGCCGATAGCCACTCAAATCACGCCATTGTGCGGCTAGTTGACCAAGGTGTGGCCTGCCCGAAACCCTCCCGATAGTTCCGCGCTATCGGGCTCTGACATCATCCCCCGGCGCGCTCGGCTCCCGCAGACTCCGGTACCGGACGACCCATCCACCCCCCACCGCACCATCCGAGTAGGAGCCCCCACATGCGCCACTCCCACAGGACCATGCTGTCCGCCGCCACCGTCGGCCTCGCCGTCGCCGCCGCCCTCGGCGGTGTCGTGCCCTCCGCCGGCGCCGCCACCACCGCCCCCGCCGGCGGCCCGGCGAGCTACGCCGCCTACGAGCGTTCGCAGGAGAACGAGGCCGCCAACCGGGCCTTCTTCGAGGCCGTGAAGCGGTCGGTCGCCGAGCAGCGGGCCGCGAACCCGGGCGCGCTGGCCGTCACCGTCACCTACAACACCCGCAACGCACCGAGCTTCCGCTCCCAGATAGCCACCTCGACCCGCATCTGGAACAGCTCGGTCACCAACGTGAAGCTCCAGGAGGTGTCCACGGGCGGGAACTTCGCGTACTACGAGGGGAACGACTCCCGCGGCTCGTACGCGAGCACGGACGGCCACGGACGCGGTTACATCTTCCTGGACTACCGGCAGAACCAGCAGTACAACTCCACCCGCGTGACGGCCCACGAGACCGGTCACGTGCTGGGCCTGCCGGACCACTACACGGGTCCGTGCAGCGAGCTGATGTCAGGCGGCGGCCCGGGCACCTCGTGCACGAACGCCACCCCGAACAGCGCCGAGCGGACGCGCGTCAACCAGCTGTGGGCCAACGGCCTGGTCGCTTCGGGGCTGGACTCCAAGGGCTGACGACCTCCACCGGCCGCTAGCCGCTAGGCCTGTCCTCGCGAACGTACGGAGCGCGGTCCGGGTTCCGGCAGGGACCCGGACTCCACTCGGGACGAAGACCCCCCGTGGCCTCGCGCCGCCGGAGCACCGTCTCCACGGCATGCCCGCAGGCCGGACACGTCCGCTGCTCGTGTCCGGCCTGCGGGGCGACCGTCCCGCGCTCGTTCTGCTGCCGTTTCACCGGCCAAACCTCCACGGCAGGCCGTTTTCATGCGTCATGACGGGCTCGGCGCGGTGGGGCCGGCGGGCAACGCGGTCAGCGGGCGGTTCGGTCAGCGCTTGACGTCGTACGAGGTGATGACCTGGCCGCCGCCGAGGGCGGTGCAGCCGGTGAGCTCCAGGGGGCGCACCCCGAACCCGGCGCGGGACATCGGCATGCCGGTCCCGACCACGACCGGGTAGGTCTTCACGATGTACTCGTCGATCTCGTCCACCAGCTGGGCCGCCAGGTCGGCGCCGCCGCACAGCCAGATGCCCAGGCCGTCCCGCGCCTTCATCTTCCGCACCTCGGCGACGAGGTCACCGCTGATGAGCCGCACCTGCGGGTCCGGCGGCGTGGTGAGACTGCGGGAGACGACGTACTGCTCGCGCATGTGGCCGTAAGGGCTGGCCACACCCACCTTGAGGCCGGGCTCGTAGGTGTTGCGGCCCATGATCACCGTGTCGAAGCGCTTGGACGCGGCGTCCGCGATGCCGAGCTGCTTACGCCCCGGACCGGAGATCGTCTCGGGGTACTCGGCCGCGAGGTGGCCGACGAACTCGGGGTCGAGGTAGCCGTAGATGAAATCGGCATCGCCGTCCGGGGCTCCGATGAAGCCGTCGACGGTGGTGGCGATGAAGTACGTGAGCTTGCGCAAGCGAGTCTCTTCCGTTCGGGAGTGCCGCCGCTCCGGGGCACGTCGATGAAAGTACTTCATCTGAAGTACTTTGCCAACCTCCAATTCCGGGAACCGCCACTCACCCCGCACTCATCCCCGCCGCACGCTCCGCGACTCGCCCTGCGACTCGCCCTGCGGCTTGCGCCACATCGGCCACATCAACGGGCCGTCCGGCAGGCGTACCGCCTCGCCCGTGAATTCCCACCCGAGCCGCTCGTACAGCCGCATGCTCCGCTCGCTGCTCGCCTCCAGGTACGCCGGGACCCCCTCGCGGTCGCAGCGCTCCAGGACCGGCCGGATCAGCTCGGTGCCCAGCCCCTCGCCCTGCCGGCCGGGCGCGACCGCGATCATCAGCAGGTACTCGTGCTCCTCGGCGGTCGGATGCACCTCCCCCGTGAGCCGGCCGACCAGCTCGCACCGCTCGTTGTCCGGGTCGGCGACCGCCCGCATCCTCGCCGGGACGTCGTCCTCGGCGGCCCCGTCCTCCGGCTCGCCCGCCGGGATCCGCAGCCACAGCGCCGCCGCCGAACCGTCCGCCGTGCAGTCGATCCGGCCCTCGGCCAGGGCGACGTCCACGAAGACCCCGAGGAACTTGCCGTGCACGGCGGCCCGGTGCTCCGGGTCCGGGAAGACCCAGCTGCTCACCGGGTCACCGCGGAAGGCCTCGTCCAGCAGGCGCGCGACCGCGTCCCGGTCCGACTGATCCGCCTGACGTATCTCCAGCACCACGGGGCACACCCTTCACTCACGTGTCAACTACCGTGAGTGATATTAGAGTTGTCCCGCGCGATTCTCGCCACACGCCCCCGAAAAGGCCTGTTCCGGCGCCCCGCAGCGCCGGAACAGACCGCTCCGCGGCACCGGAACGAACCGGCCGCTACTTCGTGCGCCGCGTCACGAACTCCGCGAGCGCCAGCAGCCCGCCCGCCGCCGCCAGGTCGGGCACCGCCCGGGACAGCTCCTGCACCGCGCGGCCCATCCGGTCGGCGGCGTGGGCCTGCGCCCAGTCGCGGCCGCCGGCGCGTTCCACCGCCCGGGCGGCCCGGGCCACGTCGTCCTCCTTCAGCGGGCCGGCGTAGAGGAGCGCCAGCTCCTCACCGGCCTCGGTGCCCGAGGTCAGGGCGGCCACGACCGGGAGGGACTTCTTGCGGGCCAGCAGATCGGCCCCGGCGGGCTTGCCGGTGTGCCCGGGGTCGCCCCAGATGCCGATCAGGTCGTCGATCAGCTGGAAGGCCAGCCCGGCCTCCCGCCCGAAGGCGTCCATCGCCTCGACCTCTTCCGGCCCGGCGCCCGCGTACAGCGCGCCCAGCGCGCACGCGCAGCCGAGCAGGGCGCCGGTCTTGGCCGTCGCCATGGTCAGGCACTCGTCGAGGGAGACGTACGCCCGCTCCTCGAAGGCGCAGTCCGACTGCTGCCCCTCGCACAGCTCGACGACACAGGCCGCGAGCCGGACCGAGGCGGCCGCCGAGGCCGGGTGGGGGTCCTCGGCGAGCAGCCGCAGCGCGAGGGCCATCATGGCGTCGCCCGCGAGGACCGCGGCCGGCGTCCCGAAGACGGTCCAGGCCGTGGGCCGGCCGCGGCGCCGGACGTCCCGGTCGATGATGTCGTCGTGCAGCAGCGTGAAGTTGTGCGCGAGCTCCACGGCCGCCGCCGCCCGTACGGCGTCCGCGGTGATGCTCCCCGGCGCTCCCAGGGCCCGTGCCGAGGCGAGCACGAGCGCCGGCCGGATGGCCTTGCCCGCGCCGCCCGCGGCCGGAGTGCCGTCCTCGTGCTCCCAGCCGAAGTGGTACATCGCCACCCGGCGCATCGCGCCGGGCAGGCTCTCGACGGCCCGGCGGAGGGCCGGGTTGACCGTTTCCCTCGCGTCTTCCAGCAGGGCCGCCGCTTCCTGCCCCTCGCCCGTCGCCACGGCGTTCGCGGTCATCAGCGCCAGCGGCCGATCTCGACGTTCTCCAGGACGCCGAGCGCGTCCGGCACCAGGACGGCGGCGGAGAAGTAGGCGGTGACCAGGTAGGACATGATCGCCTGGTCGTCGATCCCCATGAAGCGCACCGACATGCTCGGCTCGATCTCGTCGGGGATGCCGGGCTGGTGGAGGCCGATCACGCCCTGCTCGTCCTCGCCGGTGCGCATGCACAGGATGGAGGTCGTCCGGGCGGCGGTGATCGGGATCTTGGTGGACGGGAAGATCGGCACACCCCGCCAGGAGGTCACCCGGGTGCCGGCGACGTCGACCGACTCGGGGTAGAGGCCGCGCTTGTTGCACTCGCGGCCGAAGGCGGCGATGGCCTCGGGGTGTGCGAGGAACAGCTTGGAGTCGCGCCGCATGCTGAGCAGGGCGTCGAAGTCGTCCGGGGTGGGCGCGCCGTCGTGGGGCTGGATGCGCTGGTCGTAGTCGGCGTTGTGGAGCAGGCCGAAGTCGGGGTTGTTGAGCATCTCGTGCTCCTGGCGCTCCCGCAGCGCCTCGACCGTGAGCCGCAACTGCTGCTCGGTCTGGTTCATCGGGTGGTTGTAGAGGTCGGCGACGCGGGTGTGGACGCGCAGGACCGTTTGTGCAATGGAGAGTTCGTACTCGCGCGGCCGGGCTTCGTAGTCGACGAAGGTCCCGGGCAGGACGGGCTCGCCGACATGGCCGGCGGAGAGGTCGATCGCGGCCTCGCCGTACGGGTTGGTGCGCCGCGCGGGCCGGGTGCGTACGCGGTCCACGTGCGCCCGCAGCGAGCCGGCCCGGTCGGCGAGGAGCCGGAAGTCCTGCCGGGACAGAGTCAGGGCCGTGCCGGCGGTGGCGGCGCGGGCGGTGTACTCCCAGATGGCCCCTTCGTCGGTGAGCGAGGCCTCGCCGAAGTACGCGCCGTCGGCGACGGTCCGCAGGACCGCGTCCTCCCCGTAGGGGCCGGGGCCGACCTGTTCGACGCGGCCGTGGGCGAGCAGGAAGACCTGGTCGGAGGGGCTGCCGAAGGAGGTGAGCTCCTGCCCGGCCTCGAAGTCGATCTGGCGGCAGCGCGCGGCGAGTTCGGTGAGGACCTCCTCGTCCTCGTAGTCGCGCAGCAGGGGCAGCTCCCCGAGCTCCGCCGGGATGACCTGGACCTGGGAGCCGGTCTTGACGAACTCCACGACGCCGTTGCCGACGGAGTGGCTCAGGCGGCGGTTGACCCGGTAGGTGCCGCCGTGAACGGAGACCCACGGGAGCGTCTTCAGCAGCCACCGCGAGGTGATCTCCTGCATCTGCGGCGCGGACTTGGTCGTGGACGCCAAGTTCCGGGCGGCCGCGGTCCCGAGACTGCTCTGCGACGTCCGGGATTCGGCTTCGGAACCTGCCTGGACCGACATGTCTGTCCTTTCGATCACTCCATGGGTGTGCGGGACGGAAGCCTTCCAGTGCGCTGCGCGAGCGGACCACTACACAAACGGGTGGGACTACTCCAAACGGGCGATGGGCATGCTGAAAGGTTCAGCCTCCTTGCCCCCAGCCCTCCCGCCCGCGCCGTTTCCGGCCACCTCCGCGGCGGGACGACGGCCGGGTGGCCGGTTCACCACACCCTCCCGCCCGCCCTCGAACGGATCTCCGCATGACGGAGCGAGGCAGTGGCCGAATACCGCCCTAGCCGCGGAAGAGCCCCCTCCACTACACCGTTAAGTAACGGAACGAACACACACGGTGAAAGGAGGCGGTCATGGCCGCACCCATGTCCGCGGACCGCTTCATCCAGGCACTGCGCGCCGAGGGCCTGACCGTCGTGGAAGTGGGCGCCTGGCGCACCCACAACCGCAACCACAGGGGCCCCTGGGGGCCGGTGCACGGGGTGATGATCCACCACACCGCCACGCGCGGCACCGCGTACACCGTGGAGCTCTGCCGCGACGGCCACTCCGCCCTGCCCGGCCCCCTCTGCCACGGCGTGATCACCAAGGACGGCCGGGTCCACCTGGTCGGCTTCGGCCGCGCCAACCACGCCGGCGCCGGCGACTCCGACGTACTGGCCGCCGTGATCGCCGAGAGGCGGCTGCCGCCGGACCACCACGCCGACACCGACGGCAACCGGTACTTCTACGGCTTCGAGTGCGAGAACCTCGGCGACGGCGAGGACCCCTGGCCGGCCGTCCAGCTCGAGGCGATCACCCGCGCGGCGGCCGCCGTCTGCCGCGTCCACGGCTGGGGCGCCCGCTCGGTCCTGGGCCACCGCGAATGGCAGCCCGGCAAGATCGACCCCCGCGGCTTCACCATGGACGGGCTGCGCGAACGCGTCGCCGAACGCCTCAAGTGACAGGCCCGACAATGGGCTGGTGACCCACCCCGAACTGCGACCCCGCCCGCCGTCCCCCCTCGTCGAGGCGGCCGACGAACGCTTCGGCGCGCACGGGGTACGGCTCCTCCTCAAACGGGACGACCTGGTCCACCCGGAGCTGCCCGGCAACAAATGGCGCAAGCTCGCGCCGAACCTCCGGGCAGCGATGGAAACCGGCCACGACCGGCTCGCCACCTTCGGCGGCGCCTACTCCAACCACCTCCGGGCCACGGCGGCGGCCGGACGGCTGCTCGGCCTGGAGACGGTCGGCATCGTCCGCGGCGACGAACTGGCCGGCCGCCCCCTCAACGACTCCCTCGCCCGCTGCGCGGCGGACGGCATGCGGCTGCACTTCGTCACCCGCTCCGAGTACCGCCGCAAGGCCGAACCGCGCACCCTTGCCCGCCTCCTGGCCTCCGCGGGGGCCACGGGCGCGTACGTGGTCCCCGAGGGCGGCAGCAACGCCCTCGCCCTCACGGGCTGCGCGGAACTGGGCCGCGAGCTGCGCGGGGCGTCCGACGTGGTGGCGGTGGCCTGCGGTACGGGCGGCACGCTGGCCGGCCTCGCGGCGGGGCTGGCCCCGGGCCAGCGGGCGCTGGGCGTCCCGGTCCTGGCCGGGGGCTTCCTGGGGGCGGAGATACGTTCCCTCCAGACCCTGGCCTTCGGCGGCCCGGCCGGCGACTGGACCCTGGCGGAGGGCTTCGACCACGGCGGCTACGCCCGTATCCCGGCCGCGCTGGACGCCTTCGCCGCCGACTTCGAGTCCCGGCACGGGGTTCCGGTGGAACGGATCTACGTGGCGAAGCTGCTGTGGGCCCTGCACGCCCTGACGGCGTCCGCCGCCTTCCCTCCGGGCACCACCGTGACGGCCGTCATCACGGGCGCCCCGTAGCCTCCCGGGGTCCGGCCGGCGTGCCGCTGCGCGGGGCGAAGTCCCCTGCCCACCCTTCGCCCGTTCCCCGGGCTGCGCCCGGCCCCCTCCTGGGGCTCCGCCCCAGACCCCGCGCCTCAAACGCCGACGAGGCTGGAGTTGCCGACGAGGCCGGATGTGCGAAAGCGCGTCGGCGGGGCCGAGACACAGGCGGGCGGCCGGACGACGGACGTGAGGGGGCGGGGACGGGGTGGGGTGTCGTCCGGGGCTAAAACGAGATGAATTCGGCGCCCGGTACCCCGTACGACTCAGACCCGGAACAGGCGCCGAACATCGAAGCCCGCCCCGGACGACACCCCACCCCGGCACCGCCCCCGACCCAAAACCACCCCACCGCACCCCGCCCG
>NZ_JBVISF010000036.1:0-12683 GCF_055575675.1 Streptomyces sp. NPDC034043 | reverse complement strand
CGGCCGGAGCCGAGACCGTGATCTCGTGCTCCACCTCCCGCAGACCGGACTGCGACATGCTCATGACTCCTTCAGACTCGGGACGAACCGTTCGGGGATCAGAAGTTGCCGAGACCACCGCAGACGTTCAGCGCCTGCGAGGTGATGGAGGCAGCGGTGTCCGAGGCCAGGTAGCCCACCAGCCCGGCAACCTCCTCCGGCGTCGAGTAGCGCCCCAGGGGGATCTTCGACTGGAACTTCTCCAGAATCGCTTCCTCGGTCGCGTCGTACGCGGCGGCATAGCCCTGCCGCACCCGCTGCGCCATCGGCGTCTCCACGTACCCGGGGCACACCGCGTTCACGGTGATGCCCGTCGGGGCCAGTTCGTTGCCCAGCGCCTTGGTGAAGCCCACCACGCCGTGCTTGGAGGCCGAGTACGGAGCGCCCAGGACGACGCCCTGCTTGCCGGCCGTGGACGCGATGTTGATGATCCGGCCCCAGTTCTTCGCCCGCAGACCACCCGTGGTCAGCGCCTCGCGCGTCACCCGGAACACACTGTTCAGGTTCGTGTCGATGACGTCGTGCCACAGCTCGTCATCGATGTCGGCCGTCACACCACCGCCGGAACGGCCCGCGTTGTTCACCACCACGTCGACACCGCCGAAGCGGTCGACGGCGGCCTGGATCCACGTCCGGACCCCCTCGGCGGACCGGACGTCCACCACCGCTCCGTCCACCTCGAGGCCCTCGTCCTGGAGCTGCTTGACGGTCGCGGCGACATCGCCCGTACTGCGGGCACCGATGAACACCCGGTGCCCCTGACCGCCCAGCAGCCGGGCCACAGCCAATCCGATCCCACTGGTCGCACCCGTGACGACAGCAACCCGCCCAGCCTGCTCCGACATTCGAACTCCTCGATGCTCAACTACGTGACCTACGGGCAGGCTCCGGTCCGCCACTGGAGGCCAACTCGAGCCAGCCTCGGAGTCGCCCGCGTCAGCGCTCCTGGACAGCGGCCCGGCCGTCCCACCATCAGGGTTCGATCAGGCATCGAGTGGGGTTTCCCAGGCTCGGACGGCAGCAGGTTGCGAGAGGCAGGCGCGCCGCAAGCGCCGTACCGAATGCTCAGCAGAAGGACTCACTCGTGAAGGACACTCAATGAGCCGACGCGTCGTCATCACCGGAATCGGCGTGGTCGCACCCGGGGGGGTAGGCACCAAGGAGTTCTGGTCCCTCCTCACCGCCGGGAAGACCGCCACCCGCGCCATCAGCCTGTTCGACGCCTCCGCGTTCCGCTCCCGCATCGCCGCAGAGGCCGACTTCGACCCCCTCGACCACGGCTTCACCGCCGAAGAGGCCCTGCGGCTCGACCGGGCCGCGCAGTTCGCGATCGTCAGCGCGGACGAGGCCCTGCGCGACAGCGGCCTCGCCGGCGCCGACCTGGACCCGACGCGCACCGGCGTCACCCTGGGCAGCGCGGTCGGCTGCACCACGGGACTCGACACCGAGTACAACGCGGTGAGCCGGGGCGGCAGCACCTGGCAGGTCGACCACACGCTGGCCGTCCCCCACCTGTTCGACTACTTCGTACCGAGCTCGATGGCGGCCGAAGTGGCCTGGCGCGTGAACGCCCAGGGTCCCGTCTCCGTGGTCTCCACCGGCTGCACCTCCGGCCTCGACTCCATCGGCCACGCCGTCGAGCTGATCCGCGAGGGCAGCGCCGACGTGATGATCACCGGTGCGACCGAGGCCCCGATCTCCCCGATCACCCTCGCCTGCTTCGACGCGATCAAGGCCACGTCTCCGCGCAACGACGACCCCGAGACCGCCTCCCGGCCCTTCGACGCCACCCGCAACGGCTTCGTACTGGGCGAGGGCTCGGCCGTCCTGGTGCTGGAGGAGCTGGAGAGCGCCCGCAAGCGCGGCGCCCACGTCTACGCCGAGATCTCCGGCTTCGCCAGCCGCTGCAACGCCTACCACATGACCGGCCTGCGGGCGGACGGCGTGGAGATGGCCGAGGCCATCAAGGTCGCCCTCGACGAGGCCCGTCTCGACGCCACCGCCGTCGACTACATCAACGCGCACGGTTCGGGTACCAAGCAGAACGACCGCCACGAGACCGCCGCCTTCAAGCGCAGCCTCGGACAGCACGCCTACGAGGTCCCGGTCAGCTCCATCAAGTCGATGATCGGCCACTCCCTCGGGGCGATCGGCTCCCTCGAAGTCGCCGCCAGCGCCCTGGCCATCGAGTACAACACGGTGCCGCCCACCGCCAACCTGCACACCCCCGACCCCGCCTGCGATCTGGACTACACCCCGCTCACGGCGCGCGAACAGCGCACCGACACCGTCCTCAGCGTCGGCAGCGGATTCGGTGGCTTCCAGAGCGCCATGATCCTGACCCGCCCGCGCCTGGGAGATGCCGCATGACCACCGAAACCGCAGTCCGCCCCGGCGGCACGAGCCTCTCCCCGGCCGCCGCGCCCGTCGTCACCGGCATCGGTGTCACCGCCCCCAACGGGCTCGGTACCGAGACCTGGTGGAAGGCCGTACTGCGCGGCGAAAGCGGCATCCGCCCGATCGCCCGCTTCGACGCCGAGCAGTATCCGGCGAAGCTCGCCGGCGAGGTCCCCGGCTTCAACGCCGCCGACCACATTCCCAGCCGCCTCCTGCCGCAGACCGACCACATGACCCGGCTCGCGCTCACCGCGGCCGACGAGGCGCTCGCCGACGCGGGAGTCGACCCGGCCGAGCTGCCCGACTTCTCCGCCGGCGTCATCACGGCGAGCTCCGCGGGCGGCTTCGAGTTCGGGCAGAAGGAACTCGAAGCCCTCTGGAGCAAGGGCAGCCAGTACGTCAGCGCCTACCAGTCCTTCGCCTGGTTCTACGCGGTCAACACCGGCCAGATCTCCATCAAGAACGGGCTGCGCGGTCCCAGCGGCGTGCTGGTCACCGAGCAGGCCGGCGGTCTCGACGCGGTGGCCCAGGCCCGCCGCCAGCTCCGCAAGGGGCTCCGGCTGGTGGTCACCGGCGGTGTGGACTCCTCCATCTGCCCCTGGGGCTGGGCGGCGCACCTCGCCGGTGGTGAGCTGACCACCAGCGAGGACCCCGGCCACGCCTTCCTGCCCTTCTCCCCCGACGCCGACGGCCACGTCGCCGGCGAAGGCGGTGCGCTCCTCGTCCTGGAGGACGCGGCCGCCGCCCGCGAGCGCGGCGCCGAGATCTACGGAACCGTCGCCGGATACGCCTCCACCTTCGACCCCGCGCCCGGCTCGGGCGGCGCACCGCGCCTCCAGGCCGCCGCCGAACTGGCCCTGCGCGAGGCCGGGCTCACGCCCGCCGACGTCGACGTGGTCTTCGCGGACGCGGCGGGACGGCGTGACGCGGACCGTGCCGAAGCCGAAGCCCTCACCGCCCTCTTCGGGGAGTACGGCGTCCCGGTGACCGCCCCGAAGACGATGACGGGCCGGCTCGCCGCCGGTGGCGCTTCCCTCGACCTGGCCGCCGCCCTGCTCTCACTGCGCGACCAGGTGATCCCGCCCACCGTCAACACCGGCCCGCCCGCGGCGGACTGCCCCGTCGACCTCGTGACGGAGGCACGGCCCGGGCGGCTGCGTACCGCGCTGGTCCTTGCCCGCGGCCGGGGCGGCTTCAACTCGGCCATGGTGGTCCGCGCCGACCGTTAACGGCGTTAACGCCACGGCGGCCCCTGGCGGGCGGCGTCTCGCGGCGTTAACGCCGTTAACGCCACCGCAGCCCAGCGGCTCGTCGCCGCCCCGAACGGGTCCACCGCCGTGCCGCACAGGTTCCGGCCGCCCCACACCTCACTCTCCAAGAGCCAGGAGGACCGTTGCCCCCCATCGACCCCGTCGACTTCGCCCGCACGATGGCACGCGTGCCCACCCCGGTCACCGTCGTGACCACCGTGGACCAGGCCGGACAGCGCTGGGGCTTCACCGCCAGCTCGTTCAGCTCGCTGTCCCTCGACCCTCCCCTGGTGCTGGTATGCCCGGCGAAGACGGCCTCCTGCCACGAGGCCTTCATCACCGGCGACCGGTTCCTGGTGAACGTCCTGGCGGCGGAGCACGCCGACATCGCCAGCAGTTTCGCCCGCTCGGGGCACGACAAGTTCGCCGGCAGCCCCATGGAACCGTGCGAGTTCGGCCTCCCCGGACTGCCCGACGCCACCGCCCGGATCGCCTGCACCCTCCACGACGTGCTGGACGGCGGCGACCACAGCATCCTCGTCGGCCGCGTCGAATCCGTCTCCACGGGCGGCGCCGAGCCGCTGGTCTATTACAACCGCCTCTTCACCAGGCCCGGGGTGAGCCCTGTGCTCGCCTCCACCCCCTGAATGCCCTCAACCAGGAGAGAGCAGTGACCGAACGTTCACCGTCCGTCCCGCGGCTGCAAGAGGTCGCCGAAGACGTCTACGCGTACATCCAGCCGGACGGCGGCTGGTGCTTGAACAACGCGGGCCTGATCACCGCGGGCGGCCGTCCCGCACTGATCGACACGGCCGCCACCGAGTCGCGGGCCCAGGCGCTGAAGGACGCGGTCGCGCGGGTCACCCCGCACGCTCCAGGCTTCGTCATCAACACCCACCCGCACGGCGACCACACCTTCGGCAACCGTCTCTTCGCGAACGAGGCGGTGATCATCGCCCATGAGGCGACACGCGCCGAGATGGACCTCGCCGGTCTGCACCTCACCGGGCTGTGGCCGGAGGTCTGCTGGGGCGACGTCGGCGTGGAGCTTCCCTCCCTCACCTTCCGCGCCCCGATCACCCTCCACCTCGGGGACATCCGGGCCGAGGTGATGCACCTGGGCACCGCCCACACCAAGAACGACTCCGTCGTCTGGCTGCCCGAACAGCGTGTCCTGTTCACCGGCGACATCGTGATGTCGGGTGCCACTCCGTTCTGCCTCACCGGCTCGGTCTCCGGCTCCCTCGCCGTCACGGAGAAGCTGCGCGCGCTCGGCCCACAGACCATCGTCTCCGGCCACGGCCCGGTCGGCGGGATCGAGCTGCTCGACTCCACCGAGGCCTACCTGCGCTACGTACAGGACCTCGCCGCGGCGGGCATCTCGGCGGGCCTCACCCCGCTGGAGACGGCTCGCGAGGCCGACCTCGGCCCGTTCGCCGCGCTCCTCGACAGCGAACGCCTGGTCCCCAACCTCCACCGCGCGTACGCGGAGGCCGCGGGCGCGGAGCCGGGGCACCATCTCGACATCGGGGAACTGTTCTCCGAGATGGTCGACTTCCACGGAGGCCTGCCCGCCTGCGCGGCCTGAGACGAACCGCACGGGGGCGTTAACGCCGTTAACGGCGTTAACGCCCCCGTGCGGTTCGTGTGCGTTCAGCAGTGCGCTTCACATATAGGCTGCTGCTGGAGGTACCGATGACCGAGATGAACGAACAGGCCACGCTCTTCGCAGCGGTCGACGCCCTGCTCGAAGAAGCAGCCGCACAGGACGGGCTCCCCCACCCCGACGAGCGCAAGCGCCTGCGCGAGGCCGCCGGTCTCAGCCAGGACCAGATCGCCAAGGCCCTCTCCGTCCGCCGCGAGACGGTCACCTCCTGGGAAACCGGCCGCACCTCACCGCGTCCCCCGAAGCGCGCGGCGTACGCCCGCCTCCTCGAGGGCCTCGCCGCCCGCCACCCCGTTAACGCCGTTAACACCCCCGGCCCGCACCCCGCCGACACCATCAACACCATTAACGGCGTTAACGCCCCCACCCCCGGCCCGGCCACCCCCCACCCGCAGCCGCCCGCGCCCCCGGCCCTTCCCGCCGACCCCATTAACGCCGTTAACGACACCACCCCCCACCCCGACCCCACACCCCCCACCGTTAACGCCGTTAACGCCCCCACCTCCCCCGCCCCCGAATCCACCCGCGAGCTCCCCGCCACCGTTAACGCCGTTAACGCCCCAGCCCTCACCCGCCGCCCGCACCAGCGCCCCACCCCCACACCCACCCCCCTCGCGGGAAACGGCCCCCTCGCCGTCCTCGACGGCACCGGTCACGCCCACGCCGCCGGCGGCCTCCTCCTCCCCCACCCCACCTCCGACCTCCCCTCCCTCATCGCCTGGGCCCTCGGCCCCGACGCCGACCTCCGTTCCCCCCGCCTCCACCGCAACGGCAGGGACGGCGACCCCCTCCTCGTCCTCACCGCCCCCGCGGCCGAGCGCCTCGGTCTCCCCCTCGTCCTGGAAGACCGCCGCGCCCTGCGCCTCCCCGACAACCACCCCGTCGTCAAGCAGCTCACCAAGGCCAAGTGGCAGCTCACCCGCCGCGGCTTCGGCCCCTGGGCCCGCGTCTACCGCCCGGCCTCCCCCACCACCGGCCGCCAGTGCGTCCAGCTCGCGGTCCTCCCCTGGGGCGCCCTCGACCCCCGCGCCTGGGGTGAGGACACCGCCGACCTCCCCGCCCCCGAGCTCGCCGAGCTGCTCACCACCTACGCCGCCCGCGTCCTCACCCCCCGCGGCTCCACCGCCGTGACCGGCCTGGAACTCATGACGGCCCTGCGCCCGCCCACCCGCGCCGCCCGCAACCCGCAGACCAACGCCTGGGAGTCGGCACCCGTCCCCGGCTCGCTAACCCGCCCCGTCGACCCGGCACCGCCCGAGGCCCCGGACGAACACCCGGTGGTCGCCGCCCTCTACCCCCGCGCCCACCAGCGCACCCCGGACGAGGTCCTCGACGAAGAGGCGTACGACTGGATCCGCGACCCGGAGCTTCTCACCGACGCCGAGTGCACCCGCACCCACGCCGTCGGCATCGACGTCAACATGGCCTTCGCCGCGGCCGCGAACCGCCTGACCGTCGGCCTCGGTCCCGCCGTCCACACCACCGCCCCCCGCTTCGACCCCAAGCTCCCCGGGTGCTGGCTCGCCGACCTCTCCTCCCTCTCCCTCGACCCGCGCCTCCCCAGCCCCTTCACGCCCCACGGCAAGCCCCCCACCGGCCCCGCCTGGTACGCGACCCCGACCCTTGCCTACGCCCAGGAGCTCGGCCACGACGTCCGGCCCGCCGAGGCCTGGATCCGTCCCGACAACGGCCCCTACCTCGACGCCTGGTACACCCGGCTCCGCGACGCCTACATGGCCACCATGGCGGACCTCGGCCTCACCGCCTCCCTGACGGAGTCCGAGTACCTCACGGCCATGACGGCGTACAAAACGAACGCACCCCGCACCACCACGGCGGTCCTGTCCGCCATCAAGTCCACCGTCAAGGGCGGCATCGGCAAGCTCCGGGAGCGCCCCCAGGGCGCCGCCTACCGCCCGGGCGAGGCCTGGCCCGCCCTGGAGCGCCCCACCTGGCGCCCCGACATCCGCGCCGCCGTCATCTCCACGGCCCGCGTCAACATGCACCGCAAAATGCGCAAGCTCGCCACCGAGGCCGGCCTGCACCCCGTCGCCGTCCTCTCCGACTGCGCGGTCTACCTCTCCGACGGCCCCAGCCCCCTGGACTTCCTCCCCCGCACCCCCGAGGGCAAGCCCCTCCCCGGCGGCTTCCGCCTCGGCGTCAGCCCCGGCATGGTCAAGCACGAGGGCACCCAGCCGCTCCTATGGGCCGTCCAGCTCCTCGACCAGCACCTCAACCCGGCCCGCCACATCAAGGGCCACGACGCGGCAGCAGACGGCGAGTAATCGATGTCCGACATCTCCGACAGCCTCACCAAGGCCGACGAACTGCACTTCACCCGCCCCATCCCCAAGTCGGCGGGCGCCCAGATGCGCTTCCTCGTCAAGCAGCTCAAATCGACGAAGGCAGTGGCGGCCACGCTCGGCATCTCCCAGCGCACGGTCGAGCGTTACGTGAAGAACGAGATCAAGCAGCCCAAACCGGCCCTCGCGGCCCGCCTGGAAGCCGAGGTGCGCCGCCGCTGGCAGCCCCTGGTCCGCAAGCGGGCACGCGAGCAGGCCGCGCGTACCACCGGCCTGGTCATCGAGACCCGCGCCCGCTTCGGCTTCACCGCCGCCCCCGGCACCACCGACGACGGCCGTATGCGCCGCATCACCCAGCACCTGCCCCCGGAGTACGCCCAGCGCCTCTTCGCGGCCCAGGAATCCGGCGCCACCGAAGCCCAGCTCCGCCACATCACGGCCGAAGCCCTCCAGGAGATCTACTTCAAGGACAACGGCGCCCGCGCCACCAGCCTCCTGGTCGAGTTCACCGACATCGACTACGTCGACTTCGCCTTCTAGCGCGCCCCGGACCCCGGCCCGCGCCACGCGGCGCACCGACCCGCAGCACGGGCGTTCAGCCGGCCGAGATCGGCCCGAGGTAGGTACCGCCGGAAACGTCGATGGTCTGGCCGGTCACCCAGCGTCCCCGCGGGCCCGCCAGGAAGCCCACCACGTCTGCGACGTCCTCCGGCTCACCTATCCGTCCGAGCGCGGTGATGGACTCGAGTCCGGCGACCGCCTCGGGAACCTCGGCGTAGTGGGCGATCATGTCGGTCAGCACCACCCCGGGTTCGACCGTGTTCACGGTGATTCCTCGTCGGCCCAGCTCGTTGGCGAGCGACGGGCCGAGTGCCGCGAACGCCGCCTTGCTGACGGTGTACCCGATCTGGAGGGGATTCGCGATCCGGGTGGCGGCCGACCCCATGTTGACGATCCGCCCGCCGTCCCGCAGCAGCGGCAGCGCCCGCTGGACCACGAAGACCGGCGTGCTCACGTTGACCGCCAGCAACCGCTCGAACTCCTCCTCGGTGAGCTGCCCGATCGGAGTGGCCGAGTGGATGCCCGCGTTGTTGACCAGGATGTCCAGGCCGTCCGCGCCGTGGTCCGCCAGCCCGGCGATGAGCTCCTCGAACAGCCGGTCCACCGCACCGCTCTCGCCGAACCGGGCCCGCACCGCGAACGCCCGGCCGCCGGCTTCCTCGATCTGCGACACGGTCTCCGCGGCGGCCCCGGCGTTGCCGCCGTAGTGGACCGCGACCAGCGCCCCCTCGGCGGCGAGACGCAGGGCGACCGCACGACCGATCCCTCGTGAGCCGCCCGTCACCAACGCGGTCCTGCCGCCCAGCTCCCCCACGATGCCGCTCCCCTCGCGATGCCCCGGAAGAACCCGGGAACGATTCACACTAGGCGGTCTCGGCGCGGTAAAGCACTACCTCCTCCGGATTCCGGACAGGCCTGCGCACCGGCGGCCGCGGCACCAAAATACTAGCCATGTACATAATAGCCATCTACTCTATCCGCCATGAGCCCAACAGCCGAGAACGCCACGGCCGGCTACCTGGTCTGGCGCCTGTCCATGAAGTGGCGGGTCGCCGTCGACCGCGCGGTCGCACCGCTCGGGATGACCCACGCCCAGTACGCCCTGATGGCCTCGCTGCACGGCATGTCGCGCTCGAAGCGGCGTCCCAGCCAGCGGCAGCTCGCCGACCACACGGGCCTGGAACCGCTGTACGTGTCCAAGCTCGCCCGCGCCCTGGAGACCTCCGGCCTCGTCGCCCGCAGCCGGGACCCCGACGACCCCCGCGCCGTGCAGCTGTCGCTCACCGAGCAGGGACTCGACGTCACGCGCCGCGCCATCACGGTGGTCCAGGGCCTCCTGGACCAGCTGCTGGAGCCCCTGGGCGGCCAGAACGGCCCCCGCGCCCAGCAGTTCACCCGCGAGCTGGCGATCCTGCTCGACACGCCTCTCGATCCGCACGCCGACAACGAGAAGGATCCGTCATGACCACCGTCGCACCCGCCGTCAACGGCCGGCTCATAGCCCTGGCACACCACTCCGCCCGCGCCCTCGTGGAAGCAGCGCTGGCCCGCCACGACGTCACGTTCCACCAGGGCGTGACGCTCTGGGCCGTCACCGTCGCGGGAGGCTCCCTCACCCGCGACGAACTCGTCGCCGAGGTCACCCACTCCCTCAAGACCGACCCGTCCGTCGTCCACGGCGCCATCGATGAGCTGACCGGCGCGGAGCTCCTGGTGCGGGAAGGATCCCTGCTGCGCCTCACGGACGCCGGCCGGGACCTGTACGACACCACCGCGGCCGCGACCGCCCAGATCTCCGCCCGGCTGTACACAGGCATCCCGGCCGAGGACCTGGCGGTCGCGGGCCGCGTACTGACCCTGCTCACGGAGCGCGCGAACGCCGAACTGACCGGCTCCTGAGACTCACCGGACCCAAAGCCACAGGAGCCCCCTCAAGCCCCTGGAAACCTTGGAGGGTCCCGGGTTGTATCACCGGGACCCTCCAAGGCCCCTGAGGCGCCCTCAGAGGCCTCCACGGGGCCCCTCTTCAAGCCGCACTCATCCCACGGCGTGCAACGTCCGCCGCCGCTTCGACTCCGCGGCCTTCTTCGCGGCGGCCTGCGCCGCACGCTTCTTCCGCTGCTCCGCCAGCTGGTCCTGATACTCCGCCACCGCCTGGTGGTAACTGGCGACGTAGCCGCGCGCGTCCAGCCGCTCGTCGGTGGCCATCTCGTTCACCGCCGCGACAGCGTCCTCGAAGGAGTTGTACCCGGCCAGCATCGGGTTGATCTGGTACACCCCGTTCCTGACCTTCCGCACGAGCTTGGCGAGCTCCAGGCTGCGCAGAGCCGCATTGACACTCGGCCTGCTCAGCTCCAGCATCCCGCCGATGGTGGCCTGGTCGATGAGGATCCGCCCGCCCGGCTCGCTCAGCGAACGCAGCTTCAGCAGCACACGGTACGCGGCAGGCGGAAGGTCCAGGTCGGAGAGAAGCCCGTCGGCGTTGACCGCAGCGAATCGCAAGGTGCTCACTGAGCTGTCCCTTCTTCCTTGCGCTGTGCCCGGCTCAGCCGGCGCGCAGCGCGCTCTTTGGACCGTTCGGCCCGCAGTTCCTCGATTGCCTGCCGCATGTGGTCCAGCGACGGGAACCGCACCAGGTCGGGCAGGCTCGTGTCGCTGCGAATCTGCGAGATGGTGCTGTGCTGCTCCACCTTCACGAACTCACCCGCCGTCTCCGTCCCCGGGATGAACTCGGCCACCCGGTAACTGTAGGGCGGGTTGAACTGGTACACACCCCGCCGCACCTTGAAGACGATCCCATGAGACATGACGGTGTGCAGAGCCTCCGACGTCTTTGTCCGACTGACGTCCAGGATCGTAGCCATCTCCTCCTGCGTAAGTGGAATCCGCCCTCCCGCCCGCTGGCACGCGATCAGCAGCAGGATGAGCCTCAGGGGCAAGGCTTCCCTGAAGTACTGGGCAATCACCAGGAAGAACTCGAGACTGTCCATCGAGAACGCATTTGGCTGACTTTGCGTCCCGTAGAACTCCAGCGGCTTGCGCTCACCGTCCAGCGTGAGCTTCCGGCTGGGGTACCGCTTCGCCAGGCTGTCCAGATCCTTGACCGGAGCCAGCGGCTGACTCCACGCCGAGATCGCGTCATCAACGGGGAGATCAGGACGCGGCGCGCGCGACGGACTCGGCCGGCGGCGCTGTGACTCTGATGACACGAGGATGCTCTCCACTTCGTTGATCTGCAGAGAGAGTATGTCAACAAGGGTGACACTAATGTCACGCTCGTTGACGTTCGGCGTGTCTTGTGTCCCCTCAGGAGGGACACATCTCGGCCACGGCCTCTCTCCGGCCCCTCCCGGACCCCCGCGCCCAACCCCTCCCCACCCCCACGCAGTTAGCCGACGTATCTCCGCAAGAACGTCAGTCTCCCCGACGTTTTAGCCCAAAAAGCGTCAGTCTCGCTGACGTTTTGCAGGAGTTCTGTCCCCCTAGCAGCGACACATCCTCCGAGTTATGTCCCTTCTGAGGGGACATAACTTTCCCCCCACACCCCCTCTGACCTGCGGCAACGCATCTCCGTACTCTCTATAGGCCGTCCCCTGCCGCGCTGCGCGCACTCAACGCCGTACTGAACGCGCAGCTGGACGTGACTTCCTGACGTCGCAGCACCACGGCGCGGCGACCCGGGTCCTCCGGACACGGTGTCCATAACCACGCAGAATCTGACTGATTCCTATCTCTATCCCCAGATCACTTTGAATCACCATCTCCTCCACCATTAACGGCGTTAACGCCCCCACCTCCCTCCCCAGCAGTCCACCAGCAAGCCTCAAGCAGTCCTCAGCACTCCCCCCAGTAAAAAGTCCTCACAAAAGTCGCCAGCTTCCCTTCAACTGCCATCAGGGGCACTTCCCGAACCCGGCTAAGCGGAACCGCCAGACATCAGGTGGTGAACCCTCCTCCGCCCCCTCCCAAGAGCTTTCAGCCACAAGGCAAAGTCCGGGAATCAACCCCCACCCAGCTCTACTTCAAGCATCCGACCCTGCTCCACGGAACGGATCGGCTCCCAAGCGAAACGAAAGAGGCCCGATTAGAACGAAGGGAGGACTACACGACCCCCTCCCTCCCGAGCGAAGCGAGGAGGACTCAAGCCGAAGCGAAGCGGAGGCTACCCCTGCCGAAGGCAGGACAGTTGGGGCGCTGAGCTACCCGACCCCTAGCGGAGCGAGGGACTTACAGACGGAGCGGAGCGGAGGCCTTCTCTTCTGTCCTGGAGCGGAGCGGAGGGACTCCCTGCCGGAGCGGAGCGGAGGCAGGTCCCTGGGCTGGCGAGCCAGCCCTCCCCCGAGCGGAGCGAGGGGGCTTCGGCCGGAGCAGGGCGGAGGCCTTCTCTTCTGTCCTGGAGCGGAGCGGAGGGACTCCCTGCCGGAGCGGAGCGGAGGCAGGTCCCTGGGCTGGCGAGCCAGCCCTCCC
>NZ_JBVISF010000035.1:0-14349 GCF_055575675.1 Streptomyces sp. NPDC034043 | reverse complement strand
GCGCGCGGTACCGCTCCGCAGGACATACCCGGAACAGGCGCCGAACATCGAAGCCCGCCCCGGACGACACCCCACCCCGGCACCGCCCCCGACCCACCCGAAGCCACCCCACCGCACCCCGCCCGACAGGGCAACGGCCCCGACCCGAAACCACCCCACCGCAACACCGCCCGGCAGAGCCTCCCCCGCCCACCCCGAACCGCCCGGCCAGGGCAAGGGCACCCGCTAATTGCCCCGCTTCGCCGCGTAATTCGCGCGCCCCACCGCCGACTTCATGCGCCAGTCCCGGCGGATCTCCGCCCGCAGCCTGGCGTCGGTCTTCGCGACGATCCGCTGGTTCTCGCGCAGCAGCTTGCGGTAGCTCTCCAGGCGCCGCTCAGGCAGCTCGCCCTCCGCCACCGCCTCCAGCACCGCGCACCCCGGCTCCGCCTCGTGCGCGCAGTCGTGGAAGCGGCACTGCTCGGCGTACTCCTCGATCTCCGAGAACACCTGCCCCACCCCCGCCTCCGCGTCGAAGAGCCCGACGCCGCGCAGCCCCGGGGTGTCGATCAGAACGCCCCCGCCCGGCAGGGCGAGCAGGTTGCGCGTGGTGGTGGTGTGGCGGCCCTTGCCGTCGACCTCGCGGGTCTCCTGGACGTGCATGACGTCGGCGCCGAGGAGCGCGTTCGCCAGCGTGGACTTGCCCGCGCCGGAGATGCCGAGCAGCACGCTCGTACCGTCGGCGACGATCGCGGCGAGCACGTCCGTGCCCTCCCCCGTGTGGGAGGAGACGGTGAGGACCTGCACGCCCGGAGCGCTGGTTTCCACGTCCTGCACCAGGTGGGCCAGCGTGCTGGGGTCCGGGACCAGGTCGGCCTTGGTGAGGACGACCAGCGGCTGTGCCCCCGACTCCCACGCCAGCGCGAGGAACCGTTCGATCCGGCCGAGGTCGAGCTCGACGGCGAGCGAGACCGCGATGATCGCGTGGTCGACGTTGGCGGCGAGGATCTGCCCCTCGGACCGCTGCGAGGAGGTGGACCGCACGAAGGCGGTCCGGCGCGGCAGGTACGCCTTCACGTAACGGGGATTGCCGGTCGCCTTGACGGCGGCCCAGTCGCCCGTGCAGATGACCCGCAGCGGGTCGTGCGGGGTGACGAACGCGGTGTCGGCGCGGACCACGCCGTTCTCCGTCATCACGTCGCACTGGCCCCGGTCGACCCGCACGACGCGCCCCGGGAGGAGTCCCTGGGCGGCGTAGGGGGCGAACTCGTCGGCCCACGCCTCGTCCCAGCCGAAGGAGGACAGGGAGGAGAGGGAAGAGGAGGAAGAAGAGAGAGTCAAGGGGAACCCTTCACAGGGTGGCCCCGGCAGCGCCCGCTCGGCGGCGGTGCGAAGAGAGTGTGAGGTCAGCCGGAGACCACAGGGGCGGAAACGATGATGAACTCCTGAATGCGGGCAAAGCCCGTCACCGTGACAGTCATCAATGTCCTCACCTCCTGCTTCTTCTCAACGAACCGACACCACGCCCTCGGCGACGACACACGGCCGCGCCTCGGAACGAGCAGAACCATAGCCCCGCCCCAAGGCACGGCACCACCGATTAAATTCGGGCCCCGGCGTCACGCCGCAAGGCGTACGGCATCCTCGGCGAGGATCGCCGGCCTGCCGGCCCCCGCACCGTCCGCGGGCCCCGGCGGGGACCCGGTCGCTTCTCAGCAGCTCATGGCCCAGGTGTGGGAATCGCCGTCGTCGTTGGCCGCGGCGTTGTGGCTGACCTCCTGGCCGGGGGTGAGGCAGAGGGTCATGTGGCCGCCCAGACCGCTCGCGGAGTAGACCTGTACGTGGTCCTTGATGCCGGGGCCGGAGATGCCGTGGTTGGCCCAGGAGGAGTCCTCGTCGGCGATGTAGCCCTCCCACCAGGTGTCGTCGCCGCTCCAGTTGGCCCGCTGCCCCCGGTAGTCGACGTCCGTCCAGGCGCAGAACTGGCCGCTGGGGCAGTCGGCCGCGCCGGCCGGAGCCGCTGCGGCGAGGCCGGCGGTGAGGACGAGGAGTGCGGTGGCGGCGGAGGTGAACAGCCTGCTCTTCATGAGGGGTCGTGGCCTTTCTGGTGGGGGGTGTGGCCGGCGGACAGCAGTGGGGCCCGCGCGGTGCAGTGCGCGGCCGCGGAGCCGGTCGTAGGTGGCGATGTCGCCGCGGTGTGCGGCGCGGACCTCGGCGAGGCGGGCGGGCTCCAGCCGGGCGCGCAGTTCCTGGAGGCCGGTTGCGCCGATACAGCGGGCGTCCCGGTCCTCGCACGCCGCGCGGCGTGCGAGTGCGGCCCGGTATTCGGGGTCTTCCTTGAGCCGGGCCTGGGCCTCGGCGCGCAGGTTGTTGACGGTGACCTCGGCACGGAACCAGCGGGCCTGGTCGCCGTAGAGGAAGCGGTGCGCCTCGGCCAGGCAGCCGTCGGTGTGCGCACGGACCGTGTGTCCGGTGGCGAGCGTGACCGACAGCTCGGCCGGGTCGCTCCCGAACAGCACGTCCTGCCGCGGAGGCGGTCCCGCTGCCCCACGGGCCGTCAGGCAGCGGTTCACCAGGAGCTGCTGGGCGGCCTTGATCAGGTCACTGCGAGCCGACTCCGACCTGGGCAGCTTCGGCTGGGAGGGTCCCGCGCACGCGCCGGCGCACAACACCGCCACGGCGATGCCCGTTGCCCCACGACGGATCGCCCGAATCCGGGGCGGCGCAAACCCTCACACCACCCCGAACGATCAAGGGTGACCGGAGACACGGTGAACTCCGGGGCGTCAGCCGGACCGGGCCGGGGCGCATGGCGGCGTCCGTGTGCCGTTTCCGCGATGTCCGTTTCCTTCAAGACCGCGGCCCGGCCGTCCGCCTAGCCTGCGGTTCATGACTCCACGACTCGACATGATCGGCCTGGTCGTCTCCGACATGGCCGCCTCGCTCGCCTTCTACCGCCGGCTCGGTCTGGACGTCCCGGCCGGCGCCGACGCCCAGCCGCACGTCGAGGCCGTACTGCCCGGCGGGCTGCGGATCGGCTGGGACACGGAGGAGACGGTCAGGTCCTTCGACCCCTCCTGGACCCCGCCGAGCGGCGGCCAGCGCCGGGAGCTCGCCTTTCTGTGCGAGTCCCCCGCCGAGGTGGACGCGCTGTACGCGGAGCTGACGGGCGCCGGGTACGAGGGGCACCTCGAGCCCTGGGACGCCTTCTGGGGGCAGCGCTACGCGGTGGTGCTCGACCCGGACGGCTGCGGGGTCTCGCTGTTCGCCCCCGCCGACGCCGTGTAGGCCCCGAGGGTGGTCCCGGCCAGGGCGCGCACCTCGCGGGCCAGGTGCGCCTGGTCGGCGTACCCGGCGGCGCAGGCCACCTCCGCCTGGGGGAGCCCGCGCCGGGCCAGGGCCAGCGCGCGCTGGAGGCGCAGCACCCGGCCCAGGGTGCGGGGGCCGTACCCGAAGGCGTCGAGGGAGCGCCGGCGCAGCTGGCGTTCCCCGAGCCCGACGGCCCGCGCGATCGCGGCGACCGGCTGCCCCGCCCGGAGCCGGGCCGTCACCTCGGCGGGGAGCGGGTCGGGCGGGCCGGCGGCGGCGAGGCGGGTCCGGGCCAGCGCTTCGAGGGCCGCGCACGGGTCCTCGTACGCGGCCGTGTGCTCGGTGAGGCGGCGCACGTCGCGGCCGGGCCACAGGTCGGCCAGCTCCACCCGCCGGTCGCGCAGCTCGTGGGCCGGTACACCGAGCAGCGCGGGCGCGGTGCCGGGGGCGAGGCGGAGCCCGGCGAAGGCACGGCCGGGGACCTCCCCGGCGGGGTGCGGGCCGGTGTCGGGGCCGGCGACCAGCAGCCGCCCCTCGGTCCACAGCAGGTCCATGCACCCGTCGGGCAGCACCACCCCGCCGGGTCCCCGTGCCCGCCAGACCACGGCTCCGGGGACCTCCCCGGACGGCGCTTCCTCGTACACACGGCCACCTTGAAGGGGGCGTTTCATCCCGTTGTTTCATCCTGGATTGCCGGGTTGAGCGTGGTGCACGTGCCGCGCCAACTCGGGGTGGATTCGGCGGTGAGGCGGCGGGTCATGAGGTTCCTCTCCCCGGCCTGGCCGTCCACCTCGCCTCGGCCGCCTCGGGCCTCCCGGCCACCGATGAGCTGTCCGCCTTCATCGCGGCCCACACATCGCCATGACGGGCGCCGCCGCCTTCCGGCGCCGGTGGTACGCGAGGGCGACCGCCGCCAGCAGCGGGGGCCACGCGACCAGGGGGACGTAACAGGCCAGCAGGAAGACGTCCTGGGCCGGGCTGCCGATGGTCCCCTCGCCGATCCCGACGACGTTGGCGTACGCGAACCAGGCGATCAGGGCCGCCCCGGCGGCCGCCCCCAGCAGTGCCGGAACCACCGCCGCGAGCGGTGGCACCCGCCGCCCGCCGAGGTACGGGATCCAGTGCGGCACGGTCTCTCCCCAGCCGCGGACCAGTCCCAGCGTGAGCAGGGCCAGGCACTCGGACAGCACGCTGAGGAAGAGCACGTACGCCGCTCCGGGCACGGTCGTGACGGGCTCGGCGGCAACCGGCAGCCCCACGACCAGGGCGACCCGCCACAGCCCCGACGGGACGGCGATCAACGGAACGGCATGGGCGGCGACGGCGGCCCACCGGGGCACGTCCGGCAGGGCCTTGACTCGCAACAGGTTCGGCATGACGAACATGCTGGCCGGGAACCGAGCCGACCCACATCGTCCCCCGCTCCCGACCTCTTCCCCCACACGGGGGAGGCAGGATGCTACCCATGTCCCCTCACCCGCAGAACGGACGGAATCCGCATGACCGACATCACCCCGGCCGAAGGGTGGGAGCTGCTGCCCGCCTCCGTCCGCGAACAGGTTGACGCGTACGGCCCGGGCGGGGGGGGCGGAACACTCGGTCAGTTGAAGTTGGGCCAGTCCCAAGGCGTCCAGCCCGACCCGAGGGCGAGGCGCGTCCTGCTGACGACGGGGCCGTTGCTGTTGTTGAGGTAGATGGTCGTTCGGAAGTCGCCGTCCACCTGCTGATCCTCCACCTTGACAGCGTTCGTGGCGCGGGCAGAACCGAGGGGATCGGGCTTGCCCAAGGACACCCATCCGGTCCACTGATTGCTGATGGTCCAGCGCGTCCACACCGCATAGTCGAGGCCGACCAGGAACTGTTCCTTCTGGCCGTTCGGAAGCGCGTGGTTCGTTACGCCGTAATCACATATGTACCGGCCGCCGCCCCCCGCGTTGCAGGTATCGGCTGCCTGAGCCGGCGTGACGGCCACGGCCAGTCCTGCGATGGCGGCGATGGCGACAACCGTAGCCTTGAACCTCTTCAACCTGAGCACCTTGTTCTCTCGATGTGATCCATCCGACTCGGGCCTCCAGGCCCGGTCATGACACACCGTCACCCTACTGGCCGAATCGGCGAACCGCGCTCACGAACCGCCGTCGGCGCCCTCACCGTCGCCGCCGGCCCCCCAGCGCAGCAGGTCCCCCGGCTGGCACTCCAGCACCTCGCAGAGCGCCGCGAAGCGCACCGCCTTGGCCCGGCCGCTCTTGAGCACCGCCAGGTCGGCGGGAGTGATCCCGACGCGTTCGGCGAGTTCGCCCACGGCCATCTTCCGCCTGGCCGGCATCACGTCGATGCCGACGGCGATCGGCATCAGATCACCTCGTCCAGCTCGGCCCGCATCCTGGCCGCCTCGACGTCGCGCGCGACGGCCTGGGCGAGCAGCATCCGCAGTACGAGCACGATCAGCGCGACGCCCAGGACGGCGAGGCCGGCCCCGCCGATCAGGAGGACGACGCCCGGGGCGACGGCTTCGCCCGGCGCCAGCACGGCCCCGAGCGCGAACACCAGCAGGGCGGCCGCCACGATGGCACCGATGACGACATCCACGTACCGGAAGGCGGCATGGGAGAACACCGTCCCGCGTCGCACCATCGTCACCAGTCGCCACACGCACACCAGGACGACCTGCACCGTCACGACGCCCAGGACGATGAGCGCGAGGAACGGTGCGCGCAGGTACGCGAACTCCTCCTCGAGCCCCTCCAGATCGCTGGCCAGCAGCGGCACCATCACCGCCTCCACGAACACCGACCCGGCGAGCAGCACCACCAGCACAGCGCGCAGCGCGAGCACCGTCAGCTTCCCCATCATCTCTCCCTCGATCGAACAACGATGGAAATCTATCGAGAATCGATAGCTGCGGCAAGCCTTCAGCCCGCGACGAACGCCGCCCTGTCCGGCGGTCAGATACGGCGTTCGATCATGTCGATGAGGTGCCGGCCCGCGTCGTGGGCCCGGGTGGGATGAAGGCCGCGCAGGGGACCGTCGATGACGAGGACAGCGCGACCGTGGACGGCGGACCAGGCGAGGAACTCGGCTCCGGGGCGCCGGCCTTCGGGCAGCCGGCCCGTTTCCACGAGGTCGTCGAGGGCGGCGCCGAGGATACTCCCAGACAAGCCGAAGCCCAGCTCCGCGGGCCAGGGCGGGCCCGCCGTCAGTGCTTGCGCAGGCGGGAGGTGTAGTCGTCGGGCGGCAGGAAGTTCGACCACCGCTCGGGGAACTCCGAGGGCATTCCGGCGTCCTCGTCGTCCTCGGACTCCCCCTCGGCGAGGGCCCGCCAGGCGGCGGCGCGGGCGACGAGCCGGGCGGCCTCGGCCTCGCGGGCCCGTTCGTTGGCCTCGCGGGCGGCGGCGGTGGCCACCGAGGGCCAGACCCGGTCGATGGCGGCGTTGACGGCGGCGCCGACGAGGACCGCGAAGGCGGAGATGCCGATCCACAGCAGGATCGCGACGGGCGCGGCCAGGGAGCCGTAGATCGTCGGCCCCTCCACCGTGTTGGTCAGGTAGATCCGCAGCAGGAACGAGCCGAGCACCCACATCGCGAGCGCCACCAGCGCGCCCGGCACGTCCTCGATCCACGGGGAGCGGACGGGCACGGAGACGTGGTACAGCGTGGTCAGGAAGGCGATGGAGAGCAGGGTGACCACGGGCCAGTAGAGGACGGCGATGACCTCCGTGCTCCAGGGCACCAGGCGGACGACGGCGTCGGGTCCGACCACCATCAGCGGGAGCACGATCGCGCCGATCAGCAGGGCGATCACGTAGAGGAGGAAGGCGAGCAGCCGGGTCTTGACGATGCCCCGCTGCCCGTCGAGCCCGTACATGACGGTGATGGTGTCGATGAAGACGTTGACGGCGCGCGACCCCGACCACAGGGCGAAGGCGAAGCCGAGGGAGATCAGGTCGGGGCGGCCGCGGCTGGTGACGTCGTCGAGCATGGGTCTGGCGATGTCGTTGACGCCCCGGTCGGACAGGACGGTGCCGACCGCGCGCAGGATGTTCTCCTCGATGCTGGCGACGGACTCGGTGTTCGTCCAGCCGTCCACGTAGCCGAGCAGGCCCAGCAGGCCGAGGAAGAGCGGGGGCAGGGAGAGGAGGGTGAAGAAGGCCGCTTCGGCGGCGAGGCCGAGGATCCGGTACTCGATACAGGAGTTGACGGTGTCTTTGAGGAGCAGCCAGCCCATCGTGCGCTTGGAGACGTTGCGGTAGAGGGCGCGGGCCCGGTGGAGCCGTCCCGGCCGTACCGGGAAGCCCTCGGGTGTTTCTTTTGCTGGCTGCACGTCCTTACGGTATCCGCATGGCAGC
This sequence comes from Streptomyces sp. NPDC034043, assembly GCF_055575675.1. Taxonomy (NCBI): domain Bacteria; kingdom Bacillati; phylum Actinomycetota; class Actinomycetes; order Kitasatosporales; family Streptomycetaceae; genus Streptomyces; species Streptomyces sp. NPDC034043. Next base: position 6,715 of record NZ_JBVISF010000035.1, on the reverse strand, counting down.
CACCACCCACACAGTCAGCAACCAGGCCCCTCCCCTCGTGGGGTACGAGGTCTACCTCGGCGACCGCGCCCTCACGGAGGGCGTGGAGCGGCACCTCGCCGACGCGGCCCCGGAACTCCGCGAGGAGGTGCGCGGGGAGCTCACCGCTCTCGGGCGTGCCGCGGGTTCCGCGCAGGCCCAGCAATGGGGCCGGGAGGCGAACGAGCACCCGCCGGTCCTGCGGACGCACGACCGGTACGGGAACCGGATCGACGAGGTGGAGTTCCACCCTTCGTGGCACCGGCTGCTCGGGCACGCGGTGGGCGCCGGGCTGACGGACGCCTGGGGCCGTCCGGCCGGGCACCTGCGGCGCGCGGCGGGTTTCTTCCTGTGGTCGCAGACCGAGTCGGGGCACGGCTGCCCGGTCTCGATGACGCACGCCGCCGTGCCGGCGCTGCGGGCCGATCCGGAGCTGGCGGCGGAGTGGGAGCCGCGGCTGACCTCGCACGTCTACGAGGAGGGGCTGCGGCCGGCCGGGCAGAAGGCCGGGGTGCTCTTCGGGATGGGGATGACGGAGAAGCAGGGCGGCAGCGACGTACGGGCGAACACGACGACGGCGGCGCCGCTGGATGCCTCCGGGGAGTACGTGCTGACCGGGCACAAGTGGTTCTGCTCGGCTCCGATGTCGGACGGGTTCCTGGTGCTGGCGCAGGCGCCGGGTGGGCTGACCTGCTTCCTGGTGCCGCGGGTGCTGCCGGACGGGACGCGGAACGCGTTCGCGATCCAGCGGCTGAAGGACAAGCTGGGCAACAAGTCGAACGCGTCGGGGGAGATCGAGTTCGACGGTACGTGGGCGCGGCGGGTGGGCGAGGAGGGCCGGGGGGTGCGGACCATCATCGAGATGGTCGCGGCGACCCGGCTGGACTGTGTGATCGGTTCGGCCTCGCTGATGCGGCAGGCGCTGACGCAGGCCGTGCACCACGCGGAGCACCGCTCTGCTTTCGGAGCACCGCTCATCGAGCAGCCGCTGATGCGCAACGTCCTCGCCGACCTCGCCCTGGAGTCGGAGGCGGCGACGGCTCTGACGCTCCGCCTGGCGGCCGCGTACGACGCCGGGACCGACCAGGAGCGGGCCTTCCTGCGCCTGGCCGTGCCCGCCGCGAAGTACTGGGTGACCAAGCGCTGCACGCCGATGGTGGCGGAGGCCCTGGAGTGTCTGGGCGGCAACGGCTACGTCGAGGAGTCCGGGCTGCCCAGGCTGCTGCGCGAATCCCCCGTGAACTCCATCTGGGAGGGCTCGGGCAACGTCCAGTCCCTGGACGTGCTGCGCGCGCTCCAGCGGGAGCCGCTGGCCCTGAACGCCTTCCTCCAGGAGGTCGGCCTGGCGCGGGGCGCCGACCACCGGCTGGACGCGGCGATCAAGAACCTGCTGACGGAGCTGGCCGACCTCGACGGCATCGAGGCACGCGCCCGCCGGGTGGTGGAGCGGATGGCCCTGGTGCTGCAGGGCTCGCTGCTGGTGCGGTGGGCCCCGCCGGAGGTGGCGGACGCGTTCTGCGCGTCGCGGCTCGGCGGTGACTGGGGGGCGGCCTTCGGAACGCTGCCGCACAGCCTGGACCTGGCCGCGGTGGTGGCACGGGCGCGGATCGCGGGCTGACGGCGGTCCCCAAACCACCGTGCTCCCCGGCCGTCGTGGTCCCCAAACCGCTACGGCCGCCGGAACGCTCAGCACCGGATCCGAGCCCGTGGCGGTGGGACCGGGGGTGGCGCCGCGCCGACTCGGCACCACCCCTGGTCCAAGAGCCCCGAGGAAGGAGCTGTCACGCCGCTCGGCGGCGTGCCGATAGTTTCGGTCGGGTGACCGGAGGTTGGCGAGGGTTGCATACCGTTGCAACCCTGCATTCCTTACGGCTCGGAATTCGCCCGCCGCATGTGCCCGGGAAACACGCGCGTGCGGCACCGGGGGCGGCTCCGGCAGTACGTCCTGTTCAGCACGGGGAGGTTCCGGTGGCCAACACCGCAGGCAGCACGGTCGACGTGGCGCGCATCTCGGCCATGGACGCGCGGGAGGCGACGCGCCTGCTCAAGGGGGTACGGGCGGCCGCGCTGGCCGGGGACCGGCCGCCGGCCGCCCCCCGCCCGGAGATCGCCGAGTCCTGGCGGCGGATGCTCGCCGGCGGTGTGCACCCCGACCGGGACGCCCGCTCGCGCATGCTGTCCGCGGCCGAGACCGAGGAGCGGCGGCAGGTCTCGCCGCTGCGGGAGATCCTCCCGGTGCTGCGCGAGGGGCTGCTGCCCGCCCTGGACGAGTCCCTGCACATCATGGTCGTCGCCGACGCGGACGGGCGGCTGCTGTGGCGGGAGGGGCACCGGTCGATCCTGCGCAAGGCCGACCGGCTGGGCTTCGCGGTGGGGGCCGACTGGGACGAGGCCGTGGTCGGCACGAACGGGGTGGGCACGGCCCTGGTGACGCGGCGCCCGGTCCAGGTGTTCTCGGCGGAGCACTTCGTCTCCAGCCACCACGACTGGACCTGCGCGGGGGCCCCCGTGCACGACCCGCGGGACGGGCGGCTGCTCGGCGTGGTCGACGTCAGCGGGCCGCTCGCCACCATGCACCCGGCGACCCTGGCCTGGGTGAGCTCCGTGGCCCGCCTCGCCGAGCGGGAGCTGCGGGTGCGGCACCTGGAGTCCCTGGAGCGGCTGCGGGCGGTGGCGGCCCCGCTGCTGGCCCGGCTGCCCGGGCGGGCCGTGGCCGTGGACCCGCACGGCTGGACGGCGGCCGTGACCGGGCTGGCCCCCGCCGACCGGGTCGCCCTGCCGAAGGCACTCGGCCCCGGGCCGGTACGGGTCGCGCAGCTGGGCGACTGCGTGGCCGAGCCGCTGCCCGGCGGGTGGCTGCTGCGGCTGGCCGAGCCGCGCGGCGCCGCCGCGGCGGTGAGCCGGGTGGTGCTGGACCTGAGCCGGCCCCGGTCCTGGTCGGCGACGGTGTACGGGGCCGCCGGCAGCTGGTCCCAGGAGCTGAGCCCGCGCCACGCGGAGCTGCTGTTCCTGCTGGCGGAGGCGCCGCGGGGGCGTACGGCGGCGGAACTGGCCGCCGAACTGTTCGGGGACCCGACGCGGACGGTGACGGTCCGCGCCGAGCTGTCCCGGGTACGGCGGCACCTCGCCGGGGTCCTGACGCACCGGCCGTACCGCTTCGCGGAGGACGTGGAGGTGGAGCTGATCCGCCCGGCGGACCCGGGCCGGCTCCTGCCCCACTCCACCGCCCCGGCGGTCGTCCGGGCCCGCGTGGGCCACGGCGCGGCGGCCGTGATTCCCTGAACCGCATGAGCACCATCACACTCACCACCTGGTCCCTCGAGATGACCTCGGCGTCGGACCTCGTCCCGGCGGCGGTACCGGGGCCGGAGATCACGATCATCCGCTCGGAGGTCCCGTCGCCTGAGTTCAGCCGGTTCCTCTACGCCTCGGTGGGCGGGGACATCCACTGGACGGACCGGCTGTCGCTGACCCGCGCGCAGTGGGTGGAGCAGCTGAACCGGCCGGGGGTGGAGACGTGGGTCGCGTACGACCGTGGCACCCCGGCCGGGTACGTGGAGCTGGACCCGCAGCCCGACGGTGTGGTCGAGATCATGTACTTCGGGCTCCTGCCCGACTTCCGGGGCCGCCGCATCGGCGGACACCTGCTGGCCTTCGGCACGGCCCGCGCCTGGGACCTCGCGTCCCGCTGGCCGGACCGCGAGCCCACGCGGCGGGTCTGGGTGCACACGTGCAGCCAGGACGGCCCGACGGCGATGGCCAACTACCAGCGCCGGGGGTTCAAGGTCTTCAGGACGGAGACGGAACTGAAGGAGGCCACGCCTACGCCGGGGCCGTGGCCGGGAGCGTAGGCCCTGGCCGGGCGGTTCGGGGGTGGGGGGTTGCCCTGTCGGGGTCGCTGCTCTGCCGGGCGGGGTGGCTTCGGGTCGGGGGCGGTGCCCTGTCGCGCCGGGTTCGGTGGGGTGGTTTCGGGTCGGGGGCGGTGCCGGGGTGGGGTGTCGTCCGGGGCGGGCTTCGATGTTCGGCGCCCGTTCCGGGTCTGAGTCGTACGAGGTACCCGGCGCCGAATTCATCTCGTTTTAGCCCCGGACGACACCCCACCCCGTCCCCACCCCCTCACGTCCGTTGTCCGGCCGCCCCGCGCTGGTGTGCTGCCGGAAACTTCAGCCTCGCCGGCGTTTGAGGCGCGGGGGTCTGAGGGCTGGCCCCCAGGAAGCGGTCCGCACATCCAGCCGCGTCAGCGTTTGAGGCGCGGGGGCCGGGGCGGAGCCTCGGGGAACGGGCGAGGGTGACGCCCGTCACGTCATCCCACGATCCGGGACGAGTTCGTCCGGATCGTGGACAGTAGTGGACTCCTCCAATCGCCACATGCCACGCTTCGGCCATGAATGGAGCTGGAATTGCCTTGGTGAGTCGGCGGCACGTCGACCTCGGCCGCATGTCCAGCGCCATCTGTCCGGCACGCTGACGGAACCAGCGACCGCCGCACATCGCCGCAGTCCCCGCCGCCGCGGACGCGTCGATCACCCGCAAGCCCCCTGAGGCCGAACACCGCCCCTTGCCTGCCGGCAACCCCGGCACGCGGGCGGATATCGGCCGCACCTGCTCAGAGACTCCAGCGTGACAGGGGCGCGCCGCCGCTCCCCCCTGCCTCCACCTCGAGCCGTTGAAGAAGGACGTACCCGCCATGGCCGCCACCCCCGATACGCCCGCAGCCGCCCCCGCAGCCGCAGCGCGCCGCAAGACCGGCCGTCACCGCGGCGAGGGTCAGTGGGCCGTCGGACACCACACGCCCCTCAACGGCAACGAGCAGTTCAAGAAGGACGACGACGGTCTCAACGTGCGGACGCGCATTGAGACGATCTACTCCAAGACGGGCTTCGACTCGATCGACCCCAACGACCTGCGCGGACGCATGCGCTGGTGGGGCCTGTACACCCAGCGCAAGCCCGGGATCGACGGCGGCAAGACCGCGATCCTGGAGCCCGAAGAGCTGGACGACAAGTACTTCATGCTGCGCGTCCGCATCGACGGCGGCCGGCTGACCACCGAGCAGCTCCGCGTCATCGGCGAGATCTCCGAGGAGTTCGCGCGCGGCACCGCGGACCTCACCGACCGCCAGAACGTGCAGTACCACTGGATCCGGATCGAGGACGTCCCGGAGATCTGGCGCCGCCTGGAGGCCGTCGGCCTCTCGACCACCGAGGCCTGCGGCGACACGCCCCGCGTCATCCTCGGTTCGCCCGTCGCCGGCATCGCCCAGGACGAGATCATCGACGGCACCCCCGCCATCGAGGAGATCTACCGCCGCATCGTCGGCAACCCGGACTTCTCGAACCTGCCCCGCAAGTTCAAGTCCGCGGTCTCCGGCTCGCCGCTGCTCGACGTGGCGCACGAGATCAACGACATCGCCTTCGTCGGCGTGAACCACCCCGAGCACGGTCCCGGCTTCGACGTCTGGGTCGGCGGCGGTCTGTCCACCAACCCCAAGCTGGGCGTCCGCCTGGGCACCTGGGTCTCGCTCGACGAGGTCCCGGACGTCTACGAGGGCGTCATCTCGATCTTCCGGGACTACGGCTACCGCCGCCTGCGCACCCGCGCTCGCCTGAAGTTCCTCGTCGCCGACTGGGGCCCGGCCAAGTTCCGCCAGGTCCTGGAGGACGAGTACCTGAAGCGGAAGCTGACCGACGGCCCCGCGCCCGAGCAGCCCTCCGGCCAGTGGCGTGACCACGTCGGCGTCCACCAGCAGCGGGACGGCAAGTTCTACGTCGGCTTCGCGCCCCGCGTCGGCCGCGTCGACGGCGCCACCCTGACCAAGATCGCGGACATCGCCGAGCAGCACGGCTCCGGACGGCTGCGCACCACCGCCGAGCAGAAGATGATCGTCCTCGACATCGAGGCCGGCCAGGTCGACTCGGTGGTCGCGGCCCTGGAGTCGCTGGACCTGCGGGTCAAGCCGTCGCCCTTCCGCCGCGGCACGATGGCCTGCACCGGCATCGAGTTCTGCAAGCTGGCCATCGTCGAGACGAAGGCGCGCGGCGCCTCGCTGATCGACGAGCTGGAGCGCCGCCTGCCGGACTTCGCCGAGCCGATCACCATCAACATCAACGGCTGCCCGAACGCCTGCGCCCGTATCCAGGTGGCGGACATCGGTCTCAAGGGCCAGCTGGTCCTGGACGACGAGGGCAACCAGGTGGAGGGCTACCAGGTGCACCTGGGCGGCGCCCTCGGCCTCGAAGCCGGCTTCGGCCGCAAGGTCCGCGGCCTCAAGGTCACCTCGGCCGGTCTGCCCGACTACGTCGAGCGGGTCGTCAAGCGCTTCGCGGAGGAGCGCGAGAACGGCGAGCGCTTCGCCGCCTGGGTCGGCCGCGCCAGCGACGCGAGCCTCTCATGAGCGAGCGCGCCGCACCGTTCTACTGCCCGTACTGCGGCGACGAGGACCTGTTTCCCCACGAGACGGGTCACGGCGCCTGGGAATGCAGGGCCTGCAACCGGGCCTTCCAGCTGAAGTACCTCGGGCTGCTGGCCCGGGGCGTTCAGTCCAACACCGCTGGAGGGGACGAGATATGACCACCACTCAAGACGTCGGTCTCAAAGAGCTTGCCGAGCGGGCGGGCCGGGACCTGGAGGACGCTTCCGCCCCGGAGATCCTGCGGTGGGCGGTGGAGACGTTCGGGGCCAGGTTCTGTGTGACGTC
>NZ_JBVISF010000034.1:0-16163 GCF_055575675.1 Streptomyces sp. NPDC034043 | reverse complement strand
AGGACGCCGTCTCCGAGGTGAAACGGTCACCCGTCAGCTGCATACCGTCACCCGAGTCACCCGCGAAACGGATGATCACCCGGTCGACACGGCGGGTCTGGGTACGCGTCACCATGTCAGACCGCGTCCCGCTCTTCGCGGCGCAGCTCCGGCTCGTGCTTGTAGCCCAGGATCAGCACGTCCCGGACCGCCGCCTTCCCCGGGTCGACGGGGTGGATCGGGCGGACGGCGTGGAGGATCTGCGCGTCGGCCCAGAACATGGTGTCCATCTGCTCGGTCAGGCAGAACTCGGCCACGAGGTCCTTGTCCAGGCTGTAGACCTGGGACTCGCCGCCGCGGGCGTTGAAGCGGCCCATCAGGTGGATCGCGCCGAAGTCGACCTCGTCGCGGTGCGGGCCCTCCGGGGTGGGCTCCCCCGTCTCGTTGGGGGTGCTGATGATCCGGAACTGGTGGCACTGGACGTCCCAGGGGTCGTCCAGCCAGGACTCCTCGGGCACGGGGAACTTCTCGAAGTCGGTGCGCAGGAGCCGGGTCAGCAGCGGGTTGTCCAGGGTGGTGCGGCTCAGCGGCGCCACGTCGCGGTCGATGCCGCCGGCGTAGTCGTTGGCGTTCATCGACTGGAAGTAGGGGCGGTGCGGGCGCAGCCGGACCTCTCCGGTGCGGGGCACGAAGAAGAAGCGGTCGTAGCGGCGCTCGCGGAAGCGGGAGCCGCCCTTCAGGTACTGGTCCGTCTCCAGGTGCTCCCATTCGGCGGCCAATTCCTTGACGTGCTGCCGCAATTCGGCGTCGATGACGAGCCGGTCGGCCGGCAGCAACGAATATCCGTTGGCCCGCAGTTCTTCCCGTGCTTCGGTCTGCATGATTGGCTCCTCCACGCCGGATCTCACGCACTGCTGCTCCACCGAGGCTCCCACAGGCCTGCTGACGGTGAACTGACGGCCCCGGCGAGTCAGGAGGGCGTCAGCCGACCGTCACGAACGCTGTGCTTCACTCGACCGGTATGACGGATCAATTGGTGGCCTCACCCCGGTCGGAACGCCGGACGGTTCTGGAAGAAATCGTCGTGGCGGAATTCAAGGCGGCGCTGCTCATGCCCGATGACGAAGAGCTGCCCCTGGAGGACAGTTTCTTCGAGCTCGGCATGACGTCCTTGCTGCTCACCATGGTCAAGCAGCGGCTGGAGGAGCGGCTGGGGCGGGGCATCAGCAGTACGGCCCTGTTCAACCAGCCCACCGTCGAGCGGCTGACCGACTATCTGGCCTCGGACGTCCTGGCCGATATCTTCGAAGCGAATTGAGAGGGGCGGCCGCCATGCCCGGGACTCCGGAAGAGTGCGATGTACGGGAAAGGCTCGAAGCCGCGGAGGAAACGGTCCGCAGGCAGGAAAAGGAACTCGGCCGGTTCCTTTCGGAGAGGCACGAGCCGATCGCCGTGGTCGGTATCGGAATGCGTCTGCCCGGCGGAAACAATTCCATTGGCGAGCTGGAGTCCTTTTTGCGGGAGGGCCGTTCCGGAATCGGTCCGCTGCCGCGCGACCGCTGGGTTCCGGAGGTGGCCGACGGTTCGATCACCGCGGTCGCGGGCGGTTTTCTCGACCGTATAGACGAGTTCGACGCGCAGTTCTTCAACATCCCGCCCAAGGACGCTCCTTTCATCGATCCCGCGCAGCGGCTGCTGATGGAGACGGTGTGGCAGGCCCTGGAGGACGCCGGCATCGACCCGGCCGGGCTCCGGCACGGTGACGGCGGTGTCTACGTGGGTGCCTCGCCGCTGGACTTCGCGCTGGAACTGGAGGGCCTCTCGGACGAGCAGCTCGACGGGAGCCTGACGACCGGGCTGGGCGCGTACTCCCTGTCGGGGCGGCTCTCGTACTTCCTGGGCTGGCGCGGTCCGAGCCTGACGACCGACACCGCGTGCGCGGCCTCCCTGACCGCCCTGCACCTGGCGGTGGAGGGGCTGCGGCGCCGGGAGTGCGGGATCGCGCTGTGCGCAGGGGTCAACACCCTGCACAGCCCGCGCTCGTACGTGATCCTCTCGCACGCCCAGATGCTGGCCCCGGACGGGCACTGCAAGACCTTCGACGAGAGCGCGGACGGCTACGCGCGCGCCGAGGGCTGCGGGGCGCTGGTGCTCAAGCGGCTCTCCGACGCGCTGGCGGACGGGGACCGGGTGCTGGCGCTCGTACGCGGAACCGCGATCGGGCAGGACGGCGAGAGCGCGGGCCTGAGCGCGCCCAACGGCACGGCGCAGGAGGCCGTGATGCGGGCGGCGCTGGCGGACGCGCGGCTGGAGCCGGGCGACATCCAGTACGTGGAGGCGCACGGGACGGGGACCCCGCTGGGCGACCCGATCGAGATGGGTTCGGTCAACGGGGTGTTCGGTGCCTCGCGCGACAAGGGGGACCCGCTGGTCATCGGCTCGCTGAAGGCCAACATCGGGCACATGGAGCCGGCGGCCGGGCTGGGCGCGGTCATCAAGGTGATCACGCAGATGCGTGCGGGTGCCTTCTTCCCGCACGTGTGGCGGAACCTGTCCGGGCGGATCCCGTGGGAGACCTACCCGATCGAGGTGGCGGCCGAGGAGCGGGAGTGGAAGGCGCCCGTGCGCCGGGCCACGGTCAACGGCTTCGGGGTCGCCGGGGCCATCGCGGTGGCGGTGCTGGAGGAGCCCCCGGCGGCGGAGGCCGAACGCGCGGTCGTGGAGGAGCCCCCGGCGGCGGGCGCGGCGGCGCCGGCGGCCCCGGAGCGGGAGGAGCGCGGGCACGTGTTCACCCTGTCGGCCAAGTCGCGGCCGGCGCTGCGGCTCCAGGCCGAGCGGTACGCCCGTTTCCTCGCCGGGCATCCGGACACCGGCCTCGCCGACCTGTGCCGCACCCGTGCCACGGGCCGCTCCCACTTCCGCCACCGGGTGGCGGCGGCCGTGGCGTCGACCGGTGAGCTGGCCGCCCACCTGGAGCGGTGGAGCGCGCCGCCGCGCGGGGAGGACAAGCCCGACGCGTTCCGCAAGACGGCCTTCCTGTTCACCGGCTCCGGTTCGCAGTACGTGGGCATGGGGCGGGCCCTGTACGGCCGCCACCCCGTGTTCACCCGGTACGTCGACGAGTGCGACGCGCTCTTCGCCCCGCTGCTGGGGCGTTCCGTGGCGGCGGTGATGTTCGGCGAGGTGCCGGACGCCGAGGAGACCCTGGCCCGTACGTCCTTCACGCACGCGGCGCTGTTCACCCTGGAGTACGCGCTGGCGCGGCTGTGGCTGTCGTGGGGGGTGCGGCCGAGCGTGCTGATCGGGCACAGCGTCGGTGAGATCGTCGCGGCGACGGTGGCCGGGCTGTTCACCCTCGCGGACGGGGTCGCGTTCCTCGCGGCGCGCTCCCGGCTGATCGAGTCGGTGCGCGCGCCGGGGTCGATGGCGGCGGTGTCGGCGCCCGTGGAGGAGGTGCGGCCGCTGCTGGAGAAGTGGCCCGGGCTGGCCGTCGCGGCGGTCAACGCCCCGCAGCAGTGCGTGGTCTCCGGCGCGGCCGGGGCGCTGGCGCGGGCGGTGGAGGAGCTGCGGGCGGCGGGCCGGACGGTGACGGAGCTGCACGTGAACGCGGCGTTCCACTCGCCGCTGATGGCGGAGGTGTCCGAGCCGCTGGCCGAGGTGCTGCGCGGGATCGCCTTCCACGAGCTGCGGCTGCCGGTCGTGTCGAACCTGACGGGGCTGATCGCGGATCCCCGGGAGCTGGCGACGCCCGGGTACTGGGTGCGCCACGTCAACGAGACGGTCGAGTTCGCGGCCGGGGTGCGCACCATCGCGGAGCGCGGCCGGCACGTGTTCCTGGAGGTGGGGCCGTCCTCGGCGCTGACCTCGCTGGCCCGGCGGGGGGTGCCGCAGGAGCAGCACCGCTGGCTGAGCAGTCTGCGTGCGAAGGACACCTCGGGAGCGGCCCTGGACGCCGCGCTGGCGGGCGCGTACGCGGCGGGGCTGAACATCGACTGGGCCGCGGTGCACGCCGGCGGGCCCGGGCGGCGGATCGCGCTGCCGGGGTACGCCTTCGACCGGCGCGGCTACCGGCTCCCGGCCCGTCCCGCCGGGCGCGGGGCGGCCGGCGGCGGGCATCCGCTGCTGGGCCGCGAGACCGGGCGGGGCGGGCCGGGGCGGGAGTTCAGGGCGCGGATCAGCGCCGCGCAGCCCGCGTACCTCGCGGACCACACCATCGGCGGCCAGGCCTTCCTGCCCGCTTCGGCCTACCTGGAGCTGCTGCTGGCGGTGCAGGACGAGGTGCACGGGGACACCGGCCGGGCGGTGGAGGACGTCCGCTTCCACGAGGCGCTGTTCCTGTCGGACCGTCCGGTGCTGCTGCTGACCCGGGTGCGGCCCGCCCCGGACGGGCGCCTGGCGGTGGAGGTCTCCAGCCGGGCGGCCGACGAGCCCGGGGCCGCCGAGCGGATCCACGCCACCGCCTCCGTCGCCGCCGACGCGGACTACGCGGGCAGCGGCCTGGCGGGTCCGGGCCGGACGCTGCTGGCGCTGGCCGGGGCCCTCACCGACGACGAGCCCTCACGGGTGCTGGACGGCGAGGAGGTGAGGGCCGCGTACGCCGGGGCCGGGCTGGAGTACGGGCCGCAGTTCCTGCGGGCCCGCCGGGTGGCGGCGTACGGCCCGGACTTCGCGGTGACGGAGCTGTCGGGCCGGGACCTGTCCCGGGCCGAGCTGCTGCCGCCGCCGCTGCTGGACGGGGCGACGCACGGGCTGGCGGCGCTCGCCGACGACGGGCACCGGTACGTGGCCACGAGCGTGGGCCGGCTGCGCGCCTTCAAGAAGCCGCGCGGGGAGGTGCTGCGCTCCGCGGCCCGGGTCACGCGCGCCGAGGACGCCGGGGCGGCCGGCCCGGCGTTCACCCTGGACGTGCTGCTGCTGGAGGAGGACGGCCGGCCGGTGATGGAGCTGTCCGGGATGGGCTTCAGCCGGCTGCCGGACCGCCCGGTGGAGGCGGCGGCCGCCGAGCGGACGGCGCGGGCGGCCGCCTCGGCCGCGCCGGTGGACGTGGAGGTGCTGGCGGCGGCCGCGCCCGGGGAGCGGCGGTCGGCGCTGGTCGCCCTGGTCCGCGCGACGGTGGCGGCGCTGCTGGCGATCGACGACCCGGAGTACGTCGACACCCGGGCCGGGTTCCTGGAGCTCGGCGTGGACTCGCTGACGGCGATCGTGCTGAAGAACCAGCTCCAGACGCGGCTCGGGATCCCGCTCGTCTCCTCGGTGGTCTTCGACCACCCGTCGGTGGAGGAGCTCGCCGAGCAGCTGTCCGTCCGGCTGGCCGCCGGCCCGGTGCCGGCCGCGCCGGCCGCCTGAACCCCCGCCCCCGCCCCGACCCTTCGAACCACGAACAAGGGAAACCCATGGACAACCGTACGGAGGACCGGACCCTCGCCGCCCGCGCGGCGCTGCACGCCCGGACCCGGCCCGACCAGCCCGCGGTGATCTGCGAGGACCGTGCGCTGACCTTCGCCGAACTGCACAGGGAGAGCAACCGGACCGCGCACGCGCTGCTGGCCGCGGGCCTGGCGCCCGGAGCGCGGGTCGGCTATCTGGGCCGGGAGTCGGAGCACTACTACGACCTGGCGCTGGGCTGCGCGAAGGCGGGCGTGGTGCTGGTGCCGGTGAACTCGCGGCTGACGCTCGGCGAGGTCGAGCACATCCTGCGCGACTCGCAGGCGGAGCTGCTCTTCGTGGAGCGGGAGTTCCGTCCGCTGGTGGACGGGCTGCGGGCGGTGCTGCCGCAGTTGCGGCAGGTCGTCGAGGCGGACTCCGACCGCCATGTGGCGGGCGGCTTCCTCGACTGGAAGGCGGGCGGACCGGACTCCGATCCGCCGGCGGCCGGCGGGGCCGGCTTCGACGACGCGGTCGCGCAGCTGTACACGAGCGGGACGACCGGGCTGCCGAAGGGGGTGGTGCTGGCGCAGCGGACGTTCTTCACCTTCATCGCCGACACCCGGGCGGCCGGGGTGGACTGGATCGACTGGCGGCCCGAGGACCGGGGGCTGAGCTGCTTCCCGGGGCTGCACACCGCCGGCTTCGGCTGGTTCATGCACTCCTTCAACGCCGGTGCCACCACGGTGGTCATGCGGCAGTTCATCGCCGACGAGGCGACCCGGCTCATCGAGCGGCACGCGGTCACCACCCTGTGGGCGGCGCCCGCGATGCTGCGGATGATGCTGGCGGAGCGGGGCACCACCCGCGACACCTTCAAGACGCTGCGCAAGGTGGTCTACAGCGGTTCGCCGATCGACCGCGAGCTGCTGCTGACCTGCATCGACGTACTCGACTGCGAGCTGGCGCAGGGCTACTCCTCGGCGGAGGCGGGCAGTTTCCTGACCGTTCTGCCGCCGGGGGACCACACCGCGGACAGCCGGGTGCTCGGCTCGGCGGGCCGGGCCGTGCCCGGTGTCGGGCTGCGGATCCTGGACCGGGAGGGCCGCGAGCTGCCGGCCGGTGAGGTCGGGCGGGTGGTGGTCCGCAGCCCCGCGCGTTTCCTGGGGTACTGGCGGCTGCCGGAGGTGACCGCCCGGGCGCTGTCGGGCGAGGGCGGCGAGTGGCTGTCGATGGGCGACATGGGCCGTCTCGACGCCGACGGCTACCTGTTCCTCGCCGACCGGGTCAACGACACCGTCATCGTGGCCGGCCAGAACATCTATCCCACGGAGGTCGAGAACGCGCTGCGGGCCCACCCGGCGGTGGCGGAGGTCTGCGTGTACGGAGTCCCGCACCCCGATTGGGGTGAGGCCGTACGGGCCGCGGTGGTGCTGCGCGAGGGTGCCGCGGCGACGCCCCGGGAGTTCCTGCGGTTCCTGAACGGCCGGATCGCCGGGTTCAAGATCCCCACGGGGTACGACATCGTCGGGGCGCTGCCGCGCAATCCCACCGGGAAGGTGCTGCGGCGGGTGCTGCGGGAGCGGTTCACCGAGGCCGGGTCCGCCTCCCCCGCGCCCGTGCCCGCGGGTTAGACCGCCGTGGACGCCGTACGGGGTCCCCTGCCGCCGGGACCGCTGCCGCAGGTGCAGGGCGCGTCGCGGTGGCTGCATCCGGCCGACGCTGAACCGGACGCGGAGCTGCGGCTGTTCCTGCTGCACCACAGCGGGGGCGGCGCGTCGATGTACCGCGCGTGGCCGGGGTGGCTGCCCGGGTCGGTGGCCTGCCGGGCGGTGCAGCTGCCCGGGCGTCAGGAGCGGCGGCGCGAGGCTCCGTACACGCGGCTCGGTCCGCTGGCGGAGGCCCTGGCCCGGGTGGTGTCGGACGAGATGGACGAGCGCCCGTACGCGGTGTTCGGGCACTCGATGGGCGCGCTGCTGGGCTACCGGCTGACGGTGGAGACCGAGCGGCGGGGCCTGCCCGCGCCGGTGCTCCTGGCCGTGTCGGGGTGGGCCCCGCGGGGGTTCTCGGCGCCGGCGGAGCTGACCTCGGACCCGCTGGAGGCGCTGCGGCTGCTGGGCGGTCTGCCGGAGGCGGTCGCCGGGGATCCGGAGCTGCTGGCGGGGGCGGTCCGCGCGATGGGCGCGGACGGCGCGGTGTGCGCCGACTTCTCGGACGACGGGGCGGCCGTGGGCTGTCCCGTCGTCGCCTACTCCGGGCGTGAGGATCCCCTCCTCGCGCCCGGCGCCATGCGGTCGTGGGCCGGGCGGACCCCGGAGTTCCTGGGGTGCCGGACCTTCCCCGGGGACCACTTCTACCTGAGCGCCCACGCCCGCGCCATCACGGCCGACCTGGCCCAGCTGCTGCCGCGGTACGCCGCGGGGCGCTGAGCGGGCGGCGTTCCAGAGGAACCCGGAGGTACCCCTTCATGCTGCCCCGACCCAACGAACTCCTCGCGCGTTACGTCGCGTTGTGGAACGAGAAGGACGAGAGGCGCAGGCGCGACATGGTGTACGGCCTGTACGCGCCGGACTGCGTCTACGTCTTCTACCGCAAGGATCCGATCCGGGGGCACGCGGCGCTCCTGGACCAGCTGGCCTACACGCACGAGGTGTACGGCCCGATGGGCTACGAGTTCCGGTCCTCGCACAACGCGACCGGCCACCACGACGTCGTCCGGTTCAACTGGGTGATGGTCTCGGCGGCCTCGGGCGAGATGGAGATGTCCGGCCAGGACATCGTCGTGCTCGCCGAGGACGGTCGAATTCAAGCCGACTACCAGTTCCACGACAGGATGCCGCAGTCGTTCACCTACAACGACGGTTACGAGGAGCACGGCGTGGCGGTACGGCACGCCCGGCCGACCCGTACCGGCGCCGGCGGCCCCTGAGGTGGGGCGTCCGCGGACGCGCTCCGGCCCCGCGGCATTCCGGTGCCGCGGGGCCGGGCGCGGGGCGGGCGGGCCGTCAGAGGGTGGCGCCCGCCAGGGCGTTGGGCACGTGCTGGCGCAGGACCAGCTCGGTGGCGGCCAGGGCCATGCGGGCGGGGCCGTCCTCGCCGAGGACCTCGCCGTTGGCCAGCGTGCCGCCGACGATGAGCATCAGGGTGTCGGCGAGGGCGTCGGGGTCCTCCGCGCCGGCCTGTGCGCCGCGGTCGCGGAACCAGTTGCGCAGGCCCTTGAGGTGCAGCTTCGCCTCCTGGCGGCCCGGGTGGGAGGGCTCGCGGAACTCGCTGGAGGTGTTGTAGTAGATGCAGCCGTGGAAGTCGGGCTCCCGGACGCTGGCGTGGAAGAACTCCATCAGCGCGAGGATCTGCCGGGCCGGGTCACCGGGGTAGGGCGCGGTGACCTCTTCGGCCTGCTCCCACCACTGCGCGTCGCTCTCGCGCAGCCAGGCCGCGATCAGTTCGTCCTTGCTGGCGAACTCGCGGTAGAGGAGGCTCTTGCCCACTCCGGTCGCGTCGATCACCTGCTGCATGCCGACGGCCCGGACCCCCTGCTCACCGAAGAGTTTGGCCGAGGCTTCCAGGATCCGCCGCCTCGTGCCTGGTGCCGGTGTGCGCGCCATGTCTCAACTCCTTCGCCTCTCCCCCGCGGTTCCCAGCATACGTTTGACACAGGGGTTTGTGAGCGCTAGAAATGGACCGATCAGTCCAGGACTGATCGGTCCGTCATTCTTTCGTAGAGCTCACTGCTTCCGACGACACTCCGATCGGAGTCTGATCATGACCGAGGCATCCCCGACCTCTCCTCCCCTCGCACGGGTGGTACCGCCCGCCCCCGCGGTCAAGAGCCTTCCCCTGCTGCTCCTGGTCGTGTGCGCGGTGCAGTTCCTCGACGCGATGGACATCGCGAGCATGGGACCGGCCCTCCCCCTGGTCCAGGCGGACCTGGGGATGTCGACCTCCGCACTCCAGTGGGTCGTCTCGGCGTACGCGCTGGGCTTCGGCGGCTTCCTGCTGCTGGGCGGCCGGCTGGCCGACCTCTACAACCGCAAGAAGCTGCTGATCGGCTGGCTGGTGGTCTTCGTCGTCGCCAGTGTGCTCGGCGGCATCGCCGACGACGGCGTGCTCCTGGTCGTCGCCCGGCTGCTCAAGGGCGTCAGCGCCGGCATCACCGCACCGGCCGCCATGGCGATCCTGCTCGACGCCTTCCGTGACGAGCAGTCACGCAACCGCGCCCTCGGCACCTTCCTGGCCGTGGCCTCGGCCGGTTACTCCCTCGGCCTGATCCTCGGCGGCCTGATGGCGGGCGTCTCCTGGCGGCTCGTCCTGTTCGCCCCGGCCGTGGCCGGCCTCCTGGTCGCCCTGCTCGCCGCCTCGGTGGTCCCCTCGCAGCAGGAGAAGGGCAAGACCGGCAGCCTCGACATCCTCGGCGCGGTCACGGTGACGGCGGGCGCGGTGGCGCTCGTCTACGGACTCAGCCGGGCCGCCAGCGACGGCTGGGGCGACGCGCAGACCATCGGCTCGCTGATCGCCGCCGCCGTCCTCTTCCCGCTGTTCGTCCTCGTCGAGAGCCGGCACCCGGCCCCGCTGGTGCCCCTGTCGGTCTTCCGCAAGGGCCAGCTGACCCGGTCCCTGATCGCCATGCTCTTCTTCGGCGCCTACGTCTCCTTCCAGTTCGTACTGACCCTCTACTACCAGGAGCAGCTGGGCTGGACCCCGCTCGAGGCCGGCCTCGCCTTCCTGCTCGGCGGCGTGCTGACCGCGGGCACCGCCCGCTACGGCGCCGCGCTGGTCACCAAGTACGGTGCCTGGCCCGTCGCGACCGGCGGCCTGGTCCTGCTGAGCATCGGCTACCTCGGCTGGGTCCTGCTGATGGGCCAGGTCGACCCGCTGGTCACGCTGTTCGCGCAGCAGCTCCTCGGCGGCCTCGGCTTCGCCGCCGTCTACCCGGCGCTGAACATCGCCGCCGTCGGCACGGCCGCGCCGGACGAGCAGGGCCTGGTCTCGGGCCTGTTCAACGCCGGCGCGCAGATCGGCAACGGCGTGGTCATCGCGATCACCGCCACCGTCTTCTCGCTCAGCGCCGGCGGGATCGCGCCCTACCGGGCGGGCCTGTGGACCGTCACCGCCATCACCCTCGGCGTGACCCTCGTGGCCCTGGCGGGCGCCGCCCGCTACCGCCAGAAGGCCAACGCCTGACCGGAGGGGGGAGCCGCCACGGCGGCTCCCCCCTCCCCCCCGATCGGCCGTGCAGCACGTCCGGCGCACCCATTGGATCCCCCGCATCCGGTGCCGGACGTGTTGCACGGCCTTGTCGTGTTTGCCCCCCGGCGCGGCATTCCCACGGATGCGCGGGCTTCATTGACATGCTCCCACCTGAGCAAGTACGGTCGGGACCGATCGGTCCACTAGGAATTCAGAGCGTCACGAGCACGCCGTCGGCATTCCTTCAGGACCGAATCGCACGACCGGCACACGCACGCACACGACACCGTTCTCTTTCCATCTCGCGGGGAGATGTTTGTGTTGCTGTTCTCAGTCCTAGGCTCCATAGAGATAATGAAACAGAGAGTCGCCGTCAGGCTCGGCGGCGCCATGCAGCAGACGCTCCTGGCGACGCTGCTCGCGGCCGGCGGATCCCTCGTCACGGTCGACTCCCTCATCCTCGAACTGTGGGGGACCACACCCCCCAACAAGGTCGAGAACGCCCTCCAGGCGCAGGTCAGCAGGGTTCGCAGGACCCTGGCCGCGGTGGAGCCCGAACGGGAGGGCTCGCGGGTGGTGACGAGCACCTCCGGCTACCAGTTCCTCTTCGACCGGTGGGAACTCGACGCCTACCTGTTCCTCGACACGGTGGACGCGATCCACGCGCGCTCCGGAACGGACACCCTATCCGGCCACCGCCAGAACATCGCCGATCTTCGTGAGGGATTATCCCGGTGGCGCGGCCCGGTATTCGGCGGACTGGCCGGCGGACCGATCTGCCGCACCGCCTCCACCCGATATCTGGAGGCCCGTAATTCCGCACTCATTCTGCTTTACGATCTAGAACTCCGAACCGGCGGCCACGAACGGATTCTCCCGGAGCTCACCGAGCTGTACTCGCGCAACCCGAACCACGAGCAGTTCTGCATGCTGCTCATGCGCGCCCTGTACCGCTGCGGGCGGCAGCTCGACGCGCTGACCGTCTACCGCCAGTGCCGGCACAACATGATCGAGTCGCAGGGCATCGAGCCCTCCCCCGTCCTCAGCCAGTACGAGCGGGCGATCCTCACCCACGACCCGATGCTGCTCCAGGACGAGCCCTACTGGCCCGTGCCGGCCCTCGTCGGGGGCTAGGCCGTGCCGTCCGGAGGGGGCGGGGGCCCGGAGACGGGCGACTTCCTGCTGCTGGTCGCACACGGCAGCCGCGACCCGCGGCACGCGCGGACGGTGCGCGCGCTCACCCGGCGGATCCGGTCGACGAGGCCCGGACCGCCCGTCGGCACGGCCTTCCTGGACTTCGACCCGCCCTCCGTACCGGGCGCGCTGGAGCACCTGGCCCGCCACGGCGCCCGGAGGGTCGTGGTGCAGCCGCTGCTGCTCACCCACGCCTTCCACGCGGCGGTCGACCTGCCCGGCCTCCTGCGCCAGGCCCCGCCGTCACTGGCCGTGCGCCAGGCACCGGTACTGGGCCCCGACCCGCTGCTGACCGCCGCGCTGGAGCGCCGGCTGTACGAGGCCGGCGTCGGCCCGGGGGCCCGTGCGGCCACCGCCGTGGTCCTCGCGGCCGCCGGCACCACCGACCCGGAGGCGGCCGCCGCGTTCGCCGGGGCCGCCCGGCGGTGGCAGCGCACCGGATGGCGGGCCGTACGGCCCGCGTCCGCCTCCGGCGGCGCCTTCCCCCGCACCGGGGACGCCGTACGGGCGCTGCGCGCCGAGGGCGCGCGGCGGATCGCGGTGGCCCCGTACGTCCTGGCACCGGGCCGGCTCCCGGACCGCATCGCGGCGGGCGCCGCCGAGGCCGGGGCGGACCACCTGGGCGCCGTGCTCGGCGCCGCTCCCGAACTGGCGCGGCTCGTACTGCTCCGGTACGACGCCGCCCGCGCGCGGGCCCTCGCCCCGGCGGGCTGACCCGGGCCCGGCCGCTCCGGGGCGGGGCGTCATCCGCGCAGGCCTCGGCGGCGCAGCATCCGGCGCTCCGCCGGGGCGAAGACGAGCAGTTCGACGGCGATGCCGACCAGCAGGATCAGAATGATGGCCAGGAAGATCCGGGCCATGTCGGAGGTCTCGCGTCCCGCTTCCAGCAACTGGCCGAGGCCCAGGCCGAGGTCGGGGGAGCTGGCGATGATCTCGGCGGCCATCAGGGAGCGCCAGGAGAAGGCCCAGCCCTGCTTGAGGCCGGCCAGGTAGCCCGGCAGGGCGGCCGGCATGACCACGTACCGGGCGCCGCGCAGGCCGGTGGCGCCGAGCGAGCGGCCGGCCCGCAGGAACAGCGGCGGGACCTGGTCGATGCCGGAGACCAGGCCGTTGGCGATGGAAGGGGTGGCCCCGAGCAGGATCACGGCGTACATCATCGAGTCGTCCAGGCCCAGCCAGAGCACCGCCGGCGGCACCCAGGCCACCGACGGCAGGGACTGCAGGCCGGACAGGACCGGACCGACGGCGGCGCGGACGGACTTCACCCGGGCCACGACCAGACCGAGGGGGGTGCCGATGGCCAGGGCGAGCAGGAAACCGGACAGGCCGCGCCAGACGCTGGTCCACACGACGTCGAAGAGGGTGCCCCGGAACCACAGGTCGGCCAGGCTGTCCCAGACCGCGGACGGCGGCGGCAGCATGTAGTCGTCGGTGATCCGGGCCGCGGCGAGGACCTGCCACGCCGTCAGCACCAGGACCACGGCCGTGAGCGGGGGCAGGGCCTTGGCCAGGAGCACCCGGCGCAGCGGGGTGCGGGATCCCTGGCGGGTTTCGAGCGCGTCCAGCCCGGCCAGCTCGTTGGCGGCGGTCCGGGGCCTGAGGTCAGTGCCGGCCATGGCGGCGGATCTCCCCTCGCAGGTGTTCGGTGATCTCCAGGGACAGGTCGGCGACGGCCGCGTCCTCGATGCGGCGCGGCTGGTCCAGTCCCACGGCCCATTCGCGGGCGACGCGGCCGGGGCGGGAGGAGAGGAGGACGACGCGCTGGGCGAGACGGACGGCCTCGCGGACGTTGTGGGTGACGAAGAGGACCGACAGGCCGCCCGCGGCGGAGCCGTTCGCGTTCGCGTCTTCCCAGATGCGGGTGAGTTCGCCGTGCAGGACGTCGCGGGTGATGGCGTCGAGGGCCGCGAAGGGCTCGTCCATCAGCAGCAGCCGGCTGTCCTGGGCGAGGGCGCGGGCCAGGGCGACGCGCTGGCGCATGCCGCCGGAGAGCTCGTGGACGCGCTTGCCGTACGCGCCGCCGAGGCGGACCAGCTCCAGCAGCCGCTCGGCCTCGGGTCTGCGGTCGGCCTTGGCCACCCCGCGCAGCCGCAGGGCCAGTTCGATGTTCCTGCCGGCGGTGAGCCACGGGAAGAGGGCGTGGTCCTGGAACATCAGGGCGGCCCGGCCCTCGGTGGCGATGGTCCCGGTGGTCGGGGAATCGAGGCCGGCGACCAGGTTGAGCAGGGTGGACTTGCCGCAGCCGGAGGCGCCGAGGAGGGTGACGAACTCGCCGGGAGCCACGTCCAGGCTGATGTCGTCCAGCACCACCTGGGGGCCGGCGGGGCCGGGGAAGGACTTCGACACGTGCTCGATGCGGACGGCCCGCCGGGCCGTGGTGGTGCCGTGCTCCGCGTTGATGAGGGCGGTCGCCATCGCGGGTCACCTCCCTTGGTCGTCGGTGCCCAGACCCGCGTGGTCGACGGTGGGCTTGCGCAGGGAACCGAGGACCCCGTTCAGCGGCCCGAGGTCGTAGATGCCGTTCAGGTCGGGCTCCTCCAGCAGGCCCGCCGCGACCGCGTGGTCGGACTGGGCCTTCAGGGTGGTGGCGAGCGGGTCGTCGGTGAGGTGGATCCCCGGCCAGGCCGCGTCGACGACCCCCGGCTCCAGCTCCTTGCCGGTGAGGGTCTTCAGGGCGGCGTTGGCGGAGGCCTTGGCCTCGTCCCGGTGGGAGTTGATCCACTCGTTGGTCTTCACCGTGCCGCGCAGTACGGCCTCGACCACGTCCCGGTGCTCCCTGAGGAACTTCTGCGACACGACGACGTTCGTGATCACGAACTGCCCGCCGGGCCACAGGTCCCGCTCGTCGAGCAGGACGGCGGCGCCCTCGGCGACGAGCTTGGACGCGGTGGGCTCCGGCACCCAGGCGCCGTCGACGGCGCCGGAGCGGTAGGCGTCCGGGGTGATGGTGTTGTCGGTGCGCAGGACGGAGACGTCGCCCTTGCCGCTGGCCGCGTCGACCTTCCAGCCGCGTGCGGCGATCCAGTTGAGGAAGGCCACGTCCTGGGTGTTGCCGAGCTGCGGGGTGGCGATCCTCTTGCCCTTGAGGTCGTCCAGGGACTTGATCTTCGCCGGGTTCACCACGAGCCTGACCCCGCCGGAGGCCGCCCCGGACACGATCCGCAGGTTCCGGCCCTTGGAGCGCGCGTAGCCGTTGACGGCGGGCGAGGGGCCGATGAAGCCGATGTCGACGGAGCCGGCGTTCAGGGCCTCGATCTCGGCGGGGCCGGCCTTGAAGGTGGTGGTCTTCAGGGCGGTCCCGCCCAGTTCCCGCTGGATCAGGCCCTCCCGTACGCCGACCAGGGCGGTGGCGTGGGTGAGGTTGGGGAAGTAGCCCAGGGTCACGGAGCCGGCGGAGAGCTTCCGGCCCGTCGCCGCGGCCGGCGCGGCGTCCGGTACCTGGACGGCCCGGGATCCGTATCCGCAGGCGGAGAGGGCGGCGGCGAGCAGCAGTGCGAGGGCGGCGGCGGGGCCGGGGCGGCGCGGTGGGGGCATCGTCAGAGGGTCCGTTCGTGCTCGGTGAAGGCCTCGCCCGCCATGCCCGCGGTCAGGGTGGTTCCGTCGGCCGGGTCGATGAGGAGGAAGGAGCCGGTGCGGCGCGAGTCGGCGTACGCGTCGAGGGCGAGCGGCTCGCCGGTGCGGACGACGACCCGGCCGATGTCGTTGGCGGCCAGCCGGCCGGGGTCGGGGTGCTGGGACAGGTCGTCGAGGGTCAGCCGGGAGGGGATCTCCCTGACGATCGCCTTGACCGTGCGGGTGGTGTGCTTGAGCAGGACGCGCTGGCCGACCGTGAGGGGCCGGTCGGCGACGTGGCACACGGTGGCGACGACGTCCTGGGTGGCGGGCGGGGCGGTCCCGGCGGGGGCGATGAGGTCGCCCCGGGAGACGTCGACGTCGTCCGCCAGGCGGAGGGTGACGGACTGCGGGGCGCGGGCGCTCGGGACGGGGGTGCCGAGGGCGTCGATGCCTTCGATGACCGAGGTGCGGCCGGAGGGCAGTACCGTGACGGCCTCGCCGACGCGCAGGACGCCGGAGGCGATCTGGCCCGCGTAGCCGCGGTAGTCGGGGTGCTCGGCGGTCTGCGGGCGGATCACGTACTGGACGGGGAAGCGGGCGGGGCCGGCGGTCGGTCCGTCGCCTACGGGCACGGTCTCCAGGTGCTCCAGGACGGTGGGGCCGCCGTACCAGTCCATGTTCGCCGAGGGTTCCACCACGTTGTCGCCGGCCAGGGCCGAGATCGGGATCGCCGTGATGTCCGTCAGGCCGAGGTCGGCGGCGTAGGCGGTGAACTCGGCGGTGATGGCGGCGAAGACCGTCTCCTGGTAGTCGACGAGGTCCATCTTGTTGACGGCGAGGACGACGTGGGGGACGCGCAGGAGGGCGGCGACGGCGGCGTGGCG
>NZ_JBVISF010000033.1:0-19650 GCF_055575675.1 Streptomyces sp. NPDC034043 | reverse complement strand
GCCCTTGAGGGACCGGCACGAACCGGAAGGACGATGGGACTGACGGGAAACCCCCAAACCAGCCCTGACCCCGCCCCACCAGCACCCCGCCCCCCCGCCACCCCCACCCCCCCTCAGCACACCCTCCCCCCACGGAGCAGGCCGGTCAGGGCATGGAGCCAGGGGTGGGTGGCCGGGCGGCCGGCCAGGACGGCGTTGAACTGGGCTTCGGTGCGGATGGCGCGCAGGGCGGCGAGGTCGTGGCGGCCCAGGGGCGGGGGCATCGGAGTGCCGTGCTGGGTCGCGCGGTAGGTGTCCACGAGGTACTGCTCGATCGCTGTCATGGATCCACCCTCACCCCCTTGGGCGCAGAGCGCTCGCCGATTGACGCTCCCCGTCAATCGATGCCTCCCACCTGCGGCGACGCCCCCGCGGGCGCCTCGTGAACCCTCGTACGGACGCACGGACGCCCGCAGCCCCGCGCGCTCCCGCCCGGCCCCCGCCCCCGAGCCCGGGAGGGCCGCCGGGGCCGGGCGGTGCGGGGTGCGCGGGGAAGGAGAAAATGGGGCGATGAGCGTCACCATCGACATCGCCGGGCTCCCCGAGGAGCGGATCGGCTTCGCGCCGTCACCGCTCGCCGAGCTCTGCATGGCCCTGCACGCGCTCTCGCAGCCGGCCCATCACCCGGGGCTCCAGTCGTGGGCCAGGTCCACCACAGCCTCGCTCGACCCCTGCCTGGCGGACCGGCTCCTCGAGGCCGAATTCCTGTGGAACAGCTCCTTCTCCGACATCTTCATGGCGTTCGCCGGGATCCCGGGCGGTACCGGTCTGCCCGCGCCGACACTGGCCGAGGAGCTGGACGTGCTCGACCGGATGGACGACGAGCGGTTCGTGATGGCGGCGCTGGAGCACTGCTGGCTGGCGCTCTACAACGAGGGCGGCGGGCCGCATCCGCTCAAGGACGGGGCCGCGCGGGTGAAGGCCCTGGAGACGGCGGCCGCGCGCGGGCCGCGGCAGCTGGAGTTCTCGGTCCGGCTGCTGGACGACCCGGCGGGGGTGCGGGTGTGGATGCGGCGGCTGCTGGAGGACTGCGACGAGGCGTTCTTCGCGCAGACCTGGCGGCGGGTGGAGCCCCGGCAGACCGCGGACGCCCGGCACAAGGCGGAGGTGCTGCGCCGCAAGGGGCTGCCGGCGGCGCTGCGGGAGGTGTCGGCGGCGCTGAGCGTGGACGAGGGCCTGACGACGATCACAGCCGACAAGATGGTCAACGGGCAGGCCACCGCGACCGATCCGCGGATCGGGGCGGGGCTGGTCTTCGTACCGACGAACTTCGGCTGGCCGCACCTGCTGGTGCTGCACGCGCCGGGCTGGCGGCCGGTGGTGCACTATCCGCTGGACTCGCCGGAACTGGCCTCCGCGCCGGGCTCGGTGGAGCTGCTCCAGCGGCGGATGGAGGCCCTGGCGCACCCCATGCGGATGCGGCTGTGCCGGAGTCTGGCGCGGGCCCCGTACACGACCAGTGAGCTGGCGCGCGTCTACGGGATATCCGCGCCGGAGGTGTCCCGGCACCTGGCCGTGCTGAAGAAGGCCGGGCTGATGCAGACCAGACGCCAGGGGCGTTACGTCCAGCACCAGTTGGATCTGTCCGTGGTCGCCCGAATAGGTTCCGATTTCATCGAGGGCGTCCTGCGCTGAGCCGATCCGCCCGGGCATCGGACAGTGGCCGGATTTCACCCTTTCCAGAGACGCCGATATCCGGATTTCACAAACCGGAAGCAGTGAAAACTCTGGCGACGGGCGCCTCTTGGTGTCTAACGTGCGTCCACCACTCCCCCACAGGCTCTTCCGCAGTGAAAGGACCTTCATGCCCTCTCGCCGTATAGCCACAGCGACCGCGGCCCTCGCGGCCGCTGCCCTCGTCTCCCCTCTGCTCCTCGCCGGCCCGGCCGGTGCGACGAGCCCGCAGAGCGATGCCGCCCGGGGTGACGCGCTGGCCAGGAAGCTGGTCAAGGACTCGACGGGCAAGGGGGCCAACAACCACCTGAAGGTCTTCCAGTCGATCGCCGACTACAACGGCGGCACCCGCGTGGCCGGCTCCAAGGGGCACGTCCAGTCCGCCCAGTACGTCGAAGCCGTGCTGAAGGGCGCCGGTTACGAGGTCTCGCGCCACGAGTTCGACTTCGTGTACGTCGAGACGCTCTCCGAGAAGCTGAAGGTCAACGGCGCGAACGGCCGCGACGTCCCGCTCAAGCTGATGACGTACACCGCCAGCGGCCCGGAGGGCGGCATCACCGCTCCCGTCGCCGTCGCCCCCGTCGACGCCGACGGCACCAACGGCTGCGAGGCCTCCGACTTCGCGGCCGGCGCCTTCACCGGCAAGATCGCCCTGGTCAAGCGCGGCGGCTGCACCTTCGCGGCGAAGCAGGCGAACGCGGCCGCGGCCGGCGCGGTCGGCGCGATCATCTACAACAACACCGCGGGCGCCCTCAACGGCACCCTCGGCGACGCGAACGCCGGCAAGGTCCCCACGGGCGGGATCAGCCAGGAGGAGGGCGAGAAGCTCGCCGCCGAGGCGGCCGCCGGGCCGGTCTCGGTCACCCTGGACATCCGCGAGCTGCGCGAGAACCGCAAGACGTACAACGTCGTCGCGGAGACCCGGGGCGGGGACGAGAACAACACCGTCTTCCTCGGCGCGCACCTGGACTCGGTCGCGGCCGGTCCCGGCATCAACGACAACGGCTCCGGCTCGGCGGGCATCCTCCAGGTCGCGCAGCGCCTCGCGAGCAGCCAGTCGAAGATCAAGAACAAGGTCAAGTTCGCCTGGTGGTCGGCGGAGGAGTTCGGCCTGCTCGGCTCCGAGGCCTACGTGGCCTCGCTGACGCCGGAGCAGAAGAAGCAGATCAAGCTCTACCTCAACTTCGACATGATCGCCTCGCCGAACGCCGCGTACTTCGTCTACGACGGCGACGACTCCGACAAGGTCGGCTCGGGCCCCGGCCCGGAGGGTTCGGCGCAGCTGGAGCGGCAGATCACCGACTTCCTCGACGCGCAGAACATCCCGCACGAGGGCAGTGACTTCACCGGCCGCTCGGACTACGGCCCGTTCATCGAGGCCGGCATCCCGTCGGGCGGTACGGACACCGGCGCCGAGGGCATCAAGACCCCGGAGCAGGCCGCGAAGTTCGGCGGTACGGCGGGTATCGCCTACGACCCGAACTACCACGGCAAGGGTGACGACATCACCAACATCGACCAGAAGGCGCTCGACATCAACGTCGACGTCATCGCGAACGCGGTGGGCCACTACGCCTGGGACCTGGCCCCGCTGACGCAGCCGGTCGTCTCGCAGCCGTCCACCGGCTCCGGCAACGGCGGCGGTCTGCGCCCGGGCCACGACCACGACGTCGAGCAGTAGGAACAGCAGGAACAGCCGTAATTTCACGAGGGGCCGGGGTTCCGCCAGGAACCCCGGCCCCTCGGCCGTGCCCGCGACGCCCGGCCCCTCGGCCGTGCCCCGCGACCGCCGTGCCCCGGCCCCGCTACCGCGGCCAGGGGCCGATGCAGACCGGCTGGACCAGCCAGCCGAAGTCTCCGAGGCCCCCGCGCGCGGTGAGCTCCGCCGCCTCGCCCGCCGCCGACAGGGCGCGGACGTAGCCCGCCGGGTCGGTGGAGGCCAGGGCCAGCGGTGGACGGCCGCCGCTGACCCCGAGCGCGGTCAGGGCTTCGCGCTGGGTGAGCAGGGCCGCGCCCGGTCCCGCGCAGGCGTCGAGCGCGACGTGCGCGGTGACGTCGCGGCCGCCGTCCGGGACGGGGGCGGTCTCGCGGCCCGCGCGGAAGCCGGTGAGCGTCCCGTACGGGGGGCGGGCGTCGCGGGTGTGGGCGTAGTCCACGGCCACGGCCAGGCCCCGGTCCAGGGTGGCGACCGCCGCCGCCCAGGCCTCGTCGCGGGCCCGGCCGATCTCCGCCCGGCCGCCGTCCGGTCCGGCCGCCCCGGGCCACCAGCGCTCCAGCCAGAGCCGGTCGGCGTCGTCGAGGGGCCCGCCGGGGGTCTCCGTACCGTCGGGGGCGACCAGGACGTAGCGGCCGCCCTCGGCGATCTCCAGCGGTACGTTGTCCAGCCATTCGTTGGCGAACAGCAGCCCGGTGGTCCCCTCCGGGGGCTCGGCGACCCAGCGGATGCGGGGGTCCAGCCCCCCGGGCTCCGCCGCGCGCTCCACCGCGTACGGGCGCACCCGCGCCGCCGTCTCCGGCGGCAGCGCGGCGAGGACCCCGGCCAGCAGCTCCCCCCGCCCGGCCCCCATGTCGACCAGGTCGAGCCGCTCCGGCCGGCCCAGCTCCCCGTCCACCCACACCAGCAGCCGGGCCACGGCCCCCGCGTACAGGGCGGAGGCGTGCACGGAGGTCCGGAAGTGCCCCGCGGGCCCCGGCCCGCCCGGACGGACGTAGAAACCCTCCGGCCCGTACAGCGCGGCCTCCATCGCGGCCCGCCACCGGACCGGCCCCCTGACCCCACCCTGAGCGCTCATCCCTCACAGGTTAAGCCGACCCTCCACCTTGCGGAGTACGCCCCTGTCGCAGGGATCGCACCTGTGGTTGACTCCAGCACCTATCTCCTTTCCCTACTCTGGGTTACGTGCAGCGCCTCTACGACTTCATCCGCAGACACCCGACGGGCGTCGACAGCTTCTGGGCTGTCCTCTTCTTCGGGATGTCGATGATGAACGTGGCCGGGGCCGAGGGGCAGAGCACCGCCCTGCGGCTGGCCACCGTCCCCGTCGTCGCCGCGCTGACCGCCGCCCTCGCCCTGCGCCGCAAGTGGACCGTGGCGATGTTCTGGCTGACGGTGGGCGCGGGCCTCTACCAGCTGGCCATCGGCCAGGAGATGCAGTTCTGCGACGTCGCCATACTCGTCGTCCTGTACACGGTGGCGGCCGCCGACGTCCCGCGCTGGGTGTCGCGCACCGCCCTGGCCTGCGGACTGCTGGCCTCACCGCTGTACTTCCTGCGCTTCGGCATCGACAAGAGCGCCGGTACCGTGGAGGAGATCCTCTTCGCCCTGTTCATGATGGTGCCCTTCGCCCTGGCCTGGGTGACGGGCGACTCGCTGCGCACCCGCCGCGCCTATTACGCCCAGCTCGTGGAGCGCAACCAGCGGCTGGAGAAGGAGCGCGAGGCCCAGGCCAAGGTGGCGGTGGCCGCCGAGCGCGCCCGGATCGCCCGCGAACTGCACGACGTCGTCGCGCACAACGTGTCGGTGATGGTGGTGCAGGCCGACGGGGCCGCGTACGTCATGGACGTGGCCCCCGACCAGGCCAAGGAGGCCCTCCAGACCATCTCCGGCACGGGCCGCCAGGCACTGGCCGAGATGCGCCGGCTGCTGGGCGTCCTGCGCACGGGCGAGCCGCAGGAGTCCGAGGACTACGTCCCGCAGCCCGACGTGGAGCAGATCGAGGTGCTGGTCGAGCAGGTGCGGGCGGCCGGGCTGACGGTCGGCTTCGAGGTGGAGGGCGCACCCCGCAAGCTGCCGAGCGGCGTGGAGCTGACGGCGTACCGGATCGTGCAGGAGGCGCTGACGAACACGCGCAAGCACGGGGGCCCCGACGCGAAGGCGACCGTGCGGCTGGTCTACTTCGACGACGGGCTGGGCCTGCTCGTCGAGGACGACGGGCGGGGCGCCGCGCACGAACTGTACGAGGACGGCGGCGCGGACGGCGCCGGACACGGTCTGATCGGCATGCGGGAGCGCATCGGTATGGTCGGGGGAACCCTGGACGCGGGTCCGCGTCCCGGCGGTGGTTTCCGGATCAGTGCCCTGCTCCCGCTCAAGAAGAGTTAGCCCCCGCTCAAGAAGAGGTTGAGGTAGTCACGCATGTCCATCCGAGTGATGCTGGTCGACGACCAGGTGCTGCTGCGCACCGGCTTCCGCATGGTGCTGGCCGCCCAGCCCGACATGGAGGTCGTCGCGGAGGCGGGCAACGGCCTGGAGGCGCTGGAGGTGCTGCGGGCCACGGCGGTCGACGTGGTGCTGATGGACGTGCGCATGCCCAAGCTCGACGGGGTGGAGGCGACGCGGCGCATCTGCGAGCCGGAGGAACACCCCAAGGTGATCATCCTGACCACCTTCGACCTGGACGAGTACGCCTTCTCGGGCCTCAAGGCGGGCGCGAGCGGCTTCATGCTGAAGGACGTGCCCCCGGCCGAGCTGCTGGCCGCGATCCGGTCGGTGCACAGCGGGGACGCGGTGGTGGCCCCCTCGACGACGCGCCGCCTGCTGGACCGGTTCGCGCCGATGCTGCCGAGCACGACGGCCGAGCCGGAGAACAAGGAGATCGAGCGGCTGACGGACCGCGAACGCGAGGTCATGCTGCTGGTGGCGCAGGGCCTGTCGAACGGGGAGATCGCGGCCCGGCTGGTGCTGTCGGAGGCGACGGTCAAGACGCACGTGGGCCGCATCCTGACGAAGCTGAACCTGCGCGACCGGGTCCAGGTGGTGGTGCTGGCCTACGAGACGGGTCTGGTGCGCGCCGGCGGCGGCGCGGGCTGACCCGCCCCGCCCCCGCGTCCGGCCGCCGCCCCGCCTACGGGAGCGGCGGTACCGCCGCACGGAGGTGGCCCAGCAGCGTGGACAGGGACTCCCACGCCGCCGGGTCGCCGCCGTCGCCCAGCGGGTAGTGCAGCCCGGGCCTGCGCTGCGGGCCCACCTGGACGGGCCTGACCTCCAGCGGGGGCCGCCGCGCCCGGGTCAGCGTCGCCTCGGCCACCCCGGCCCCGCCGAGGGTGAACGACACCGGCACCGCCGGCGCGAGGGCACGCGAGGTCAGGCTCAGGTCCCGCCGCCCGGGGCCGAGGGAGGCCAGCATGCTGATCAGGCCGTGCCCGGACACCAGTTCCTCCGCCAGCGCCTCGAGCGCCGCCAGCGGCACCTCCTCGGCGGGCCCGTACCCGAGGGACAGCGTGATGTCCTCCTCGACCCCGGCGGCCGTACGGGTCACGCGTACGGTGGCCAGCGCGGGCCGCCCCGGCGATCCGACGGCGGTGACCAGGGTCGGTTCGGGCGCCCGGCCCCGGGCCAGGTCGGTGAGCTGGCGCGGGGACCACGGCAGGTTCACCGGCTCGGCGGTGCCCCAGCCCGCGGGCGGCTCCCCGGTCAGGGTGCGCCAGGCGGCCTCCAGCGAGCGGCCCACCAGCAGCCCCTCCTCGGCGGGGTGCTCCGTACGGAACTGCACGGTCAGCCGGCGCTCGCCCGACGCCCCGGCCCGCCCGAACGCGGCGGCGGCCCGCGGCCGGCCCGCCTCGTCGCGGACCGGGGCGAAGGTGCCGTCCTGCCAGCTCAGCACCGCGCCGGACAGGCCGTCGTAGTACCCGCACTCGGGGTCCTGGACCACCCAGCGGTTCGGCGCCCCGGTCAGCGCGGTGCGCAGCGGCAGGCTGAGCCGGCAGTGGTCCGGGGTGACGATGTGCAGGGCCGCGCCGAAGCCGGCGGTGGTCCGCAGGACGTCCGACAGCCAGGCCGTCAGCCCGATCACCGGGCGGTCCGCGAGCACCACCGCGGTGGATTCGGTGACCACGTCCACGGTCGGCAGCGCTCCGACGGGCGCGGGCGCCGCCGAGGCCTCGGAGGTCACCGGCACCACGGCCACGTGCCCTGCGCCCTCGGGCCAGACGGCGCCGCCGAGCACCTCGGCTAGGCGTCCGGCGACGGCCCCGGCGAGGGGGGCCGCCTCGGGCACGGCGGTGGAGGCGCGGGTCTCCGTCCACCAGACCGGGGTGGGCGAGGGCGTCCCGAGGAGCCGTTCCACCTCGCCGGGCACCTGCACGAGCACGGGCGCCTCGACCGAGACCAGCGGCCGGCCGCCCGCGCCCAGCAGCTGGATGACGGCACCGTCCCCGACGGCCTGGGCGTCGAGGTCCGCGCCGCCCGCCGTCAGGGCCACCATCAGCGCGGTGGTGTCGGGCATCTTGGCGGTGAGGGCGATGACGTCCTTGGTCACGGTGTCAGGGTGCTTCCTGTTTCGGGGAGTCGGCGAGGGCGGTCTGCACGATCTGGTGCGGGCGGCCGCGCCGGACCAGCGTGCCGCGGCCGGGCGGCTGGGCGCTCGCGTACAGCTGCGGGAACAGCTGCCCCTCGGAGCGTTCGCCGTTCATCACGAGGGCCGTCGTGCCGGACTCGCGCAGGGTGGTCATCAGCGGCTCGTACAGGGCCCTCGAGGAGCCGGCGACGCGCCGGGCGATCACGAAGTGCAGGCCGATGTCCTGGGCGGAGGGCAGGTAGGGGACGAACGCCTGGAGCGGCTGCTGCCCGGCGGTGGTGAGGATGTCGTAGTCGTCGACGAGGACCACGATGCGCGGTCCGGCGAAGCCCGGGCCCTCGCCCGGCTCGGCGTCCGGGTCGATGCCGTCGTCCGGGAGCCGCTTGTCGAGCTCCTTGGCGATCCCCGCCGACAGGGCGGCGGCGATCTTCGCGTTGTGCGCGTACCCGCCCCGGTAGGGCTCGGGGACGACGCCGCGCAGCCCGCGCCGGGGGTCGTAGACGGCGAAGACCAGTTCCTCCTCGCCGTAGCGGGCGATGAGCTGGCGGGCGACCAGGGCGAGCAGGTTGGTCTTGCCGCACTCGTTGTCACCCAGGATCAGCAGGTGCTGGTCCTGGCCGAAGAGGTCCAGCAGCACCGGGGCGAGGACGTCCTGGTCCACGCCGACGGGGATCCGGTACGGCTCCTCGTCGACGGTGGGCAGCCGGTCGGCCGGCAGCCGCGCGGGCAGCACCCGTACCGGCGAGGCCAGTTCGCCGTGCCAGGTGGCGCGGACGGTGCCCGCGGCCTCCTCCAGGGCGGCCGCCAGGTCGGTGTTGCCGGCCTGGGAGTCGATGCGCGGCAGGGCCGTCTGCGCGAAGAGCTTGCCGTCGGTGAGGACCCGGCCCGGGGTGTCCGGGGAGATCGTCTCGGACAGCTTGCGGTCGATGGCCGAGTCGGAGGGGTCGCCCAGGCGCAGCTCGACCCGGCCGCCGAAGAGGGACTGGTTGGCGATGCGCACGTCGTTCCAGCGGAGCATGCCCGCGACGACGTGGATGCCGTAGCCGCCGCCCCGCTTGAGCAGGTCGGTGACGGCGTCGTCGAGCTCCGAGAACTCCTCGCGCAGGGCCCCGTACCCGTCGACGAGCAGCACGATGTCGGTGGAGGCGAGCTCGGTGAGCCGGCCCTGGGAGCGCAGCCGGCGCAGCTGGTCGACGGAGTCGATGGAGTGCTCGCGGAAGAGGGCCTCGCGGGTGGCGAGCATGGCCCGTACCTCGGCGACCGTACGGGCGGCCCGTTCGCGGTCGGCGCGTCCGGCGATCCCGCCGACATGCGGGAGCCCGGCGAGCGCGGCGAGGCCGCCCCCGGCGAGGTCGAGGCCGTAGACGGCGACCTCCTGCGGGGTGTGGGTCAGCGCCAGCGAGAGGGCCAGGGTGCGCAGCAGGGTGGTCTTGCCGGACTGGGGGCCGCCGGTGACGGCGGTGTGCCCGCCGGCGACGGTCAGGTCGAGCTCCCAGGGGCCGCGCCACTGACGCGCCGGGTCGTCGAGGACGCCGAGCGGCACCTTGAGCGGGACCCGCCGGGCGGTGCCCAGCTGGAGGCCGCGCTCGGTGACGGACAGCGGTCCGGCGGCGGCGTCGAGGGGCACCGCGTCGGGCAGCGGCGGCAGCCAGATACGGCGTACGGGCGGGGCGGCGCCGGCGAGCTGGTCGACGATGACGGAGAGCACGCTGGGCCCGGTCTCGCGGGCGGTGGCGGTGGGCTTCTCCTCGGTGTCCTCGGCCGGAC
The DNA here is from genome assembly GCF_055575675.1 of Streptomyces sp. NPDC034043. NCBI lineage: Bacteria > Bacillati > Actinomycetota > Actinomycetes > Kitasatosporales > Streptomycetaceae > Streptomyces > Streptomyces sp. NPDC034043. Next base: position 9,874 of record NZ_JBVISF010000033.1, on the reverse strand, counting down.
CGGCGCTGTCCTGGAGGGTGTTGAAGGTGGGGTAGGGCAGGGCGAGCGGTCCGCTCTCGCCGCCTTCGCGCTCGGCGGCCGGGCCCCGGTAGCGGCCGGAGACGTACCCGGCCTTGAAGCGCGTGTAGGTGGAGGTGTCCACCTTGAGGTAGCCGAACCCGGGCAGCGGGGGCAGCTGGAAGGCGTCGGTGGTGTCGAGGACGGTGCGCGACTCGTCGGCGGAGAAGGTGCGCAGACCGAGCCGGTAGGACAGGTAGGTGTCCAGGCCCTTGAGCTTGCCGCCCTCGATGCGCTGGCTGGACAGCAGCAGGTGCACGCCGATGGAGCGGCCGATGCGGCCGATGGACAGGAACAGGTCGATGAAGTCGGGCTTGGCGGTGAGGAGTTCGCCGAACTCGTCGATGACGACGAACAGGTGCGGCAGCGGCTCCAGTTCGGGCTTCTCGGCGCGCAGCACCGCGTAGTGGCCGATGTCGGCGACGTTCCCGGCGTCCTTGAGGACCTGCTGGCGGCGCTTGACCTCGCCGGCGAGGCTGGTGTGGACGCGTTCGACGAGCCCGGCCTGGTTCTCCAGGTTGGTGATGACGCCGGCGACGTGCGGGAGCTTCTCGAAGGGGGCGAAGGTGGCGCCGCCCTTGTAGTCGACGAGGACCATCGCGAGGTCCTCGGGCGAGTGGGTGGCGACCAGCGCGAGGACGAGCGTACGGAGCAGCTCGCTCTTGCCGGAGCCGGTCGCGCCGACGCACAGCCCGTGCGGGCCCATGCCGAGCTGCGAGGACTCCTTGAGGTCCAGCAGCACCGGGCCGTGCCGGTCGTCGATGCCGATCGGCACGCGCAGGAAGTCCCGCTCCCCGCGCGGCGCCCACATCCGGCCCACGTCGAGGGCGGCCGGGTCGGAGATGCCGAGCAGGCCCATGAAGTCGACCGGCCCGGAGACGGGGGTGCCCTCGGCGACGGACTCGGCGGACAGCCGCAGCGGGGCGAGCATGCGGGCCAGGCCCTCGGCGGTGGCCGGGCCGAGGGCATCGCTGATGCCCTCGGCGGCGGGGGCCTGCGGGGTGCGCAGGTCCCGGACGGTGACGTGGCTGCCGTCCACGGTGATCCGTACGGACACCTCGTCGGGCTCGTGGACCTGCTCGGCGAGCAGGTGCAGCACGGTGGTGTTCATGTCCGCCAGGCCGACCGCGGTGTCGGGGCGGGGCAGTTCGACGGCGTTCTCCCCGTACTCGTCGCTGACGACGAGGAGCCGGCCGGCCAGGCGCAGGGCGCGCTTGTCGGACAGGCCGCGGCGCACCTCGGCCGCGTACGACGCCCTGCGGCGCAGGTCCGGGGCGAGGACCCCGGCGGCGAGCTGGGGCAGGCTGGGGGCGATCCGGCGGGCGGCGACGGGCCCGTCGTGTTCCTGCTGGTCGAGGACGTGGGGCAGCCACTTGGCCCACTCCCAGTCCGCGAGCCGGTCCCCGGGCACGCCGAGGGCCACGGCCACGTCGTCCGGGGCGTGCAGGACGGCGGTGTGCGTGAGCAGGGCGCGGGCGACCCGCAGGACGCCCTCGCGGTCGCCGACGATGCTGACGTTGCCGGCCCGGTCGAGGGGGACGGTCAGCGGGAAGTCGCTGGCCCGGCCGAAGCGGGCCATGAGGGCGCCCGCTTCGTTGAGCATGAACCGGTCGGGCGGGGTGAGCACGCCCCCGGCGCCCGCCGCGAGGCTGAGCTCCTGGACGGCGACGGCGCCGGTGCCCAGGCGCGGCCGCAGGAAGTCGGGGTCGGTGCGGCGCCGCTCCCACAGCCGCGCGGGGTCGCGCACCAGGTCGTACAGGGCCTCCGGCGGCGGGTTGAGGCGGCGCGCCTCGTCACGCAGCGCCTTCTCGCGGGCGCCGAGTTCCTCGCGCTGTTCCTCCAGGTACTCCAGGTAGCGCTCGCGCTGGGCGCGGCGGGTGCGCTGGGCCTTGCCGCGCTGGGACCAGAACAGGGCGACGGCGCCGACGAGGGCGAAGACCAGCACGATGGCGCCGACGGCGGCGAACTGGCTGTTGCGGATGACGGTCATCATCACGACCGAGCCCATCACGCCCGCCATGGGCAGCAGCGCGGTCGCCGGGCTGCCGATCTTGCCCTCGGGCAGGTTGGGCGGGGCCTCGACGGCGTGCGGGTGCGCGGGGGCGGGCGGCAGGGTGCCGCGGGCCGGCCGGTGGATCAGCTGCTGGGTCACCGGGCGGCACCCGACGCCGGGAGGGCCACGGCCCGCTGGAGCACCTCGGCGGCGAGCCGTACGGCCGCCTCCCGGGTGCCTGCGCCGAGGAGTTCGGAGGTGATGGCGCCGCCGGAGGCGAGGTGGCGGTCGTAGGGCAGTACGACGACCCCCGCGCCGGTCGCGCGCAGCTTCTCGGCGGCCTTGCCGAGGTCGACGGCGGGGTGCGGGGACTGCACGGTCAGCACGACGACGGTGCGGGGCAGCACGGGCACCGGCAGGGAGGCCAGCCAGTCGAGCACGGCGTGGGTGGAGACCAGGCCCTCGGCGGTGGCGGGGGCGGTGAGCACGCGGGCGTGCGCGGTGTCGAGGGCGGTACGGGCCACCTCGCCCGGGAGGGTCTCGCAGTCGACGACGGTGACCCCGAAGTAGCGGCGCAGCGCGACCATCACGGTCCGGTAGGTGGCGACGTCGACCTGGGCGCCGATCCGGCCCTGGCTGCCGGGCAGCAGCCAGCCGCCGTCGGCGAGCGGGACGAGGTAGCCGGTGATGTCGGTGAGCTGCATGGAGGGGCGGACGATCTGCGCGAGGTCCGCGCACGTCCAGCGCAGGGACTGGACGCCGAGCCGCACGGGCAGGGTGCCGAGGGCGGCGTCCGCCTCCAGGGTGAGCACCGGGTCGTGGCGGAAGTGGTTGTAGGTGCGGCTGAGGAGGGCGGTGACGGTGGTCTTGCCGGATCCGCCGCGGATGCTGGTGACGACGATCTGGCGTCCGGTGGTGACGGGCTGCTGCACCTGCGTGGCGAGTCCCGTCTCGGCGGCGACGGCCTTGGCGACGGAGGAGCCGAGCACTCCGCGCAGGGTGCGCAGGGTGCGGCGCATCAGGGGGTCGCCGTGGCGGGGCCGGCCGGCGGCGGCCTCGGAGCCGGGGACCGGGACGGTCTCGGGGGCCCGGGCCTGCGGCGCCTGCGGGGTGTAGGGCTGCTGGGCGTACGCCTGCCGCGGCGGCGCGGGGGCCGGCTGCTGCGGGAGGGGGGCGTGCGGCTGCACCGGCAGCGGGCCCTGGGGTGCGGCGGCGGGAGTTCCCGCGGCCGCGGCGGGGCCGGCGCCCGTCAGGTCGCCGAGGACTCCGGCCTGCCAGTCGCCGTGCGAGGCGGCGGGGGCGTGGCCGTGGCCGGTGCCGCCTGCGGGCCCGGGGCCGTGGCCGGCTCCGGCCTGCCAGTCGCCGTGCGCGCCGGCGGGGCCGTGGCCGGTGCCGCCTGCGGGCCCGGGGCCGTGTCCGGGGCCGGGGCCGGCTCCGGCCTGCCAGTCGCCGTGCGCGCCGGCGGGGCCGTGGCCGGTGCCGCCTGCGGGCCCGGGGCCGTGTCCGTGGCCGTGTCCGGGACCGGGATCGGGCAGGTGTCCGTCACGCTGGTTCATGCTCATGTCTGACATGTCTGAGTAGCAACCCTTACGCGAAGGTGCCGAGCAGCCGCCCGTACACACCGAACACCCCGATGAGCAGCGGGAACAGCACGATGACGCCGATGGACTCGGCGGTGTCCCCGAACCGCCGCAGCCGGACCCGTACGTGCTCGGGCGGCTGCACGGCGAGGACGCCGAGTGCCGCCAGGGCCAGCGCCAGCAGCACCGCCAGCGGCCCGGCCGCGCCGGCCCGGCCGGCCCACACCAGCAGGGCCGCCACGGTGACGGCGGCCCCGGCCAGCAGCAGCGCGACCACCTCCGCGACGAGCGGGAACGCCCGCGCGCGCAGCCACAGCACGACGGCGACCGCCGAGGCGAGGGACACCGTCCAGACGTCGGGTTCCCGCAGCGCGAGCACCCCGGCCGCGCCCGCCGAGACGGCGGTGGCGAGGGTGGCCAGCGCCATGCCCCGGTGGGTGGCACCGAGGGCGGTGGCGACCTTGTACCGGCTGACCGAAACCCCGCGCGCCCGCTGGTCGTCCAGGCCGGTCAGACCGGCCGCCGCCAGCGCGAGACGCGGCAGCAGCCCGAGCAGGACCACCGAGAACACGGCGAGCACCGACCCGGTCCGGGCGCCCGCCTGCCCCTGCGACAGGGCCACGGCCTCCCAGGCCACCGTCAGACCGACCACGGCGGCGGCGCCCACCAGCCCGCCCCGCCCGAGCGACGTGAACCACCCCAGCAGCGCGAGCCCGACGGCCAGCGCACCGGCCACGGCGGCGAGCCGGCCCATGGCGCCCCAGTGCTGCGCGTCGCCCAGGGTCCACGCCCCGAGCACCCCGACGGCGGCGGCGCCGGCCAGCAGCGCGGCCGCCAGCCCTGACCGCTTCAGCCGCCCGGCCAGCGCCCCGACGATCCCGGCGACGGCGGCCGCCGCGAGCAGTGCGCCCGCCACGGCACCCGGCGCGAACTCCCGCCGGGCGAACCACCCCGCCACCAGCGCCCACAGCACCATCCCGGCCCCGGCGGTGACCCGCCGCGCGGAGGGACGCCAGCGCCAGGCCCGTACGTCCAGGTCCTCGGCGGCCTCGTCGGTGACGTCGTGCACCACGGGCGCGGACGGCACGTCCTGCACCCGTACGAGCCGCAGCACGGCCCCGTCGGCCACGCCGGCCTCCTCCAGGGAGACCCCGTGCTCGATCACCGACCCGTCGGCCGTGACCAGGTGACGCAGCATCGGCTGCGCGGCCACCCGGTCGTCCAGCATCCGTATGACGTCGGGCAAAAGCCGCCCGACCGGCTCCTGGGAGGGCAGTACGAGATCCATCCGCCGCCGCTCGCCCACCAGGGTGACCCGGCTCAAGGCCGTACCGCTGATTGCCCCCATGCTCACCACGCGCTCGAACCTATCACCGAGTACTGACCTGCCCTGGTGTCCCCGTCTTGCCCATGAGGCGGTGGGAGATGAACGACCAGCCGACGCAGCCGGCGCACAGCACCGCCGCGATCACCAGCCCGGCGACGGCCTTCCCGATCCGCTCGTCGGCCACCCGCCGCCCGCGCTGCGCCCCGAACAGCACGGCATCGCGCATCCTGCGCCGCCGCACCGCGACGGACTCCAGCAACTGGCTGTCGTAATCCTCAGCCGCCACCCCGGCCTCCCTTCTCCCTGTCGCCCCGCACGCTAGTACGCCCCCTCCCGACGCCGAAACCGGCGGCGCCGGTTTCGGCGCCTCGCAGGCCCCCCTCGAACCCCTCGAACCCCTCGAGCCGCTCGTTCACCTGCTCCACCGCTCCAACAGGTCGGTGAGGTCCGGCCCCAGCCCGTCGATGATGTCCGGCTCCCGGAGCCCGTGGCCCACCGCCGTCCCGAAGTACGTGGGCTCCCCCGGCTCCGCCTCGACCCCGAGCAGCCCGTCGAGCTCCCGCAACGCGGCCGCGAGGCGCGGTGCGTTGTACGCGTACACCCGGGGGTGCGGAACACCCCGGAAGTCACAGGCCCCCCACACGTCATGGTGCACGGCCAGCTCGGCCGACAGCCCCATGACGGTGTCGGGACACACGCTCAGCTCGACCAGCCGGTGCTCCCGCCGTCGCCGCCCGGCGGCGTCGAACCAGACCCCGTCGCCCACCACGTGGAAGGACGACGGCTCGGCGCGCTCCTGCCCGGCTGGCCGCAGCGCCGCCACCCGCCCCGGCAGGCGGTCGTCATCCAGCCGCACGCCCTCCAGCCCGATCCGGGCGTCACCGTCCCCGAACACCCAGAACCACTCCAGCGCCACGGGCTCCAGCAACCCGTGCCGCTCCAGTACGCCGGCCATGGCGGCGGCCGTCCGCAGCGCAGCCCCGACACCGGCCTCACCGGTCCCGTCGAGCTCCCAGTACCAGGCCCCGCACTCCAGCGGCGCCCGCATCAACCCGCCCACGGCCCGTCCCCCTCCCGCGCGTACTCCTGCCACGTCGCCAGACGCACCCGGCACTCGCCGAAGTCCACGAACCCGTTCTCGGTCAGAGCGCCGCACGCCGCAGGTACTCCCGCATCAGCCGGGCGCACTCGGCGCCCTGCCCGAAGTCGGCCTCCCTCACCCGCCAGTCGATCGCGGTGACCCGCGCGACCAGTTCGTCCGCGCGGATCATCCGGCGGTGGCGGCGGACACGATCCCTCCGAGCCGCCGGGCCGCCTCCAGCTGGTCGATCGCGACCAGCCCCGCCCGCTCGGCCGGCGGGTCCCACCGCATGTCCCAGTCCACGGCCCTCAGCCGCGCCAGCACCAGCGACGCCGTCACCCTCAGCCCCTCCCCGACAACTCCTGGAGCGCGTCCAGCGACGCCGCCCCGTGCACGGCCGCGCCGACCGCCGACCCGGCCCCGGTACGGCCGAGGCAGCCGTCCAGGGCCTCCAGCGCCGAGTCTCCGCCCCCTCGGGCCGCCCGGAGCCGCAGCAGCCAGGGCGCGCCCGCCTCGAAGGCCGCGTCCCCCGCCGCGCTGCGGGGCTCGTAGCCGGCCGCGCCGTCGGCGGACGCCCACAGGAACCCGAGGAGCCCTTCCCCGCACCGCACTTCGGCGTACCGGACGGGCCCGTCGGTGGTGGCCTCGTAGTCCTCTTCCCCGTACCCGCCAGGGAGGAGCCGCATGAGCCGCTGCCAGCGCGCGGGGACCTCGAAGGTGCCCCAGGAGTCCTCGTACGCCGCCCCTTCCGCCAGCAGGTCGGCGAACCCGTCCGCCGTGGGCCGGGCGTGCCGGGTCTCGTCACCCGGGTCGACCTCCGCGCATGCCAGCGCGGAGATCCGTTCCAGTGCGGCGGCGAGCCGGGGCGCGTTCTCCGCGGCCACCTCGGGCTGCGGCCGCTCCCGGAGGTCCTGGGTCAGCCAGGGGTCGGCGTACGTGGACAGCGCGAGCAGCACCGCGCCTTCGCCCCACACATCGACCCGTACGGTGAACAGCCTCTCCGCCCGCCGCCGGACCCCGGCCTCCCGCCACTCGCCGGGCAGCACGAGGCCCAGCGTGAGCAGCCGGCCCGGCAACGGGTTCGCGGCAGCGGTCGCTTCGGCCATGGCGGGGACGGGTACGCCACGCCGCTCGACCAACGGGTGGGCCATGGCCGACCGGTCACAGAGCAGGACCGAGCCCGTGCCGCCGCCCTCGACCAGCCCGAGGGAAGCCAGGACGCCCCTGACGTCCCCCACCAGCCCGAGGGCCCTCGCCACCCCGCTCGCGGCAGCATCGAGCACGGGGGCGGGCTCCCAGAACCACTCCCCCACGGGTTCGGACGTGATCACAGGAACGCCACGCGTCCTCCACCGGGCCGGCTCCCGCTCAGCACCTCACTCAACACGGCAGCACCCGCACCTTCGCGCCCCGGCCGTTCAGCCACGACTCCAAGTCGGCACCGGAAAGTTCCCGTCGGCCTTCGGCGTCCACGACGACGGCCGGCCCGAAGACCGTGCCCATGAGGCCGTCCACCACCGTCCGATCGTCGAAGACAACCTGCATGAAGGTCTGCGACACCGACGCATCGCTGAGATCGGCACCGCGCAGATCCACATCGTCCAGCGACGCGCCATGGAACACTGCCCCTCGGAACGAAGCCGCCCGTACGTCCACGTCGTACATCTCGACGCTCCCGAAGTCCGCACCGTCGAGCATGGCACCGCGCAGCGAGGCACGGTCCAGCTCGGCCTTCACCAGGGAGGCACCGGCGAGATCGGCTTCGTCGAGAACGGCACCTTCGAGGTGCGCACGGTACAGATCCGCGCCTGACATGCGGGCTCCACGCAGAACCGTCTCCGTGAGGAGCCCGTTCGCCAAGTCCGCACCGGACAGGTCGCTCATGGAGAGGTCGAGCCCCGCGACATCCATCAAGGCGACCTCCCCCACCGTCGTCGCTTCACCGGGAGACGGCGGCGACGATCTCCCCGATGAGCTTGGCTGCCTTGAGCTCTTCGAGCTGGATCAGACCCGCCTCCTTGAGCTCCGTCTCGGAGCCGGGAATCAGGTCCGTCGGCTGCCACCGCAGGTCCCGGCCGAAGACCTCGTCCGTCTGCTGGTCCCTCAGCACCCGGCGCCGCAGCAGGGGGCCCTGCCCGTCCTCCGCCGTGAAGTGCGCGACCTGGCCGTCGGCATCGAGCGCGTCGAGCACGGTGTCACCGAGCAGGGTGACGGGCGGATTGCCGAGGTAGGCCGTCAGGGCGCTGAGCCGGAACCGCACACCCGTCAGGTCGAGGGCCCCGGAGTTGTCCCGGGCGAATTCCCCGCCCCGCTCGTAGAAGAGGACCAGCGGCTCGTACAGATCGGGCAGGCCCGAGAACCCGTCCGGGTTCTGCGCACAGAGCTCGGCCAGGCGGACCGCTCCCGAGCAGGTGTTCCGCACCTCCCCGTTGGGTAGCCGCGGCAGGAATTCCGCGAGCTCGGAAGCGATTTCGGCGGAGAGCCGGAATTCGGGGTCCACGTACGGGGTCACGTCGAAGAAGGGCCAGGCCTCCTCCGCCGCATACGCCTGCGACCACAGGGCCGCTCGGCGCAGGTATTCACGGAACAGGACTCGACGCGACTTGGCGTGCCCGAACGCGAAGTCCCAGTCGCTCATCCACCCGACCGCGCTCAGGCGGTGGAGCACGGCGGACGCCGTCCGATCGGTCACTTGAGCTCAATTCCCTTCGAGCGCAGCTCGTCCTTCAGAGCCGCCACCACTTCGTCGATGTTGGACAGATCGGACGCCAGCTCGATCTTCGGAACGTCGAACCCTACCGCCCTCCAGTGTCCGAATCCGCCCCTTCCTTCGTTCACCGCGAGATCGTGCGCGCCTGCGTCACGGGGGTCCCGGGGGAATTCACGGTAGTACTCCACCGGGCCGCCGTCGTTCTGGAACGAATCCCACAGGTGCGGTGCGTCGACGGTATAGGGCAGACCCGCCTCCATCAGCTGGCTCTCGACGTATTCGTGTCCGATGTAGCGCTCGAACTTGGTCGCTTCCTCGGGCGTGAGGGTGCGCTGGCTCGCCGCTTCCCAGATCTCCGCGATGTCGCTCCGCGGTGTGAAGTACCCGTGGCGCGAAAGACCGGGACCCTCAGGCACCACGTGCTGGGTGAGGAAGAAGTGGGTGCGGACACGGTCCAGCACCTGAGGGCTGATGCCTGTGTTGTCTGAAATCGCCCCGATGTTCAGGCTCTCCGGGTTGGCCCGGACGCCGTCGTAGAACCGGGCCGCCGGGACGTGCTCGGGGGTGGGCTCCTCGATGTACCGCGCCCCGTCCGGCCTGGGCTCGGAGCCGCCGGGCAGCACCCCGTCATCGCCGGCGCCCGCGGGACCGTCGGGGAGGGAGCCGCCGCCCGAGCCGCCGCCCTGGTGCGGGATGGACGGGCCGTCGCCGTGGCCGCCGCCGCCCGTGGAGGGGCCGTCGCCGTGGCCGCCCGTGGACGGGGTGTCCGTGTGGCCGCCGGTGCTGGGGGTGGTGTCGGTGTTGCCGTGGCCCCCTGTGCCGCTGTTGCCGCCGGGTTCGGTGTGGCTGTTGTGCGGGGTGTTGTCCGCGATGCCGCCCGGGGTGTGGGTGGTGACCCCGCCCGGGGTGTGGGTCGTGACCCCGCCAGGGGTGTGGGAGGTGACGTCCGTGGGGCGGGCGCCTACGCCTACGGGGACTTCCTCGCGCTTGGGGACTTCGGCCAGGGGGTGGTCGGGGCCCTTGGGGACCGAGGTGAGGTCCTGCTTGGGCAGGCCCTTGTGGTCCAGCAGCTGGTTCGTCGTCTTGTCGAAGTACTGCGGGCGCCCGAGGGCGTCGTCGGGGAGGC
>NZ_JBVISF010000032.1:0-20401 GCF_055575675.1 Streptomyces sp. NPDC034043 | reverse complement strand
TTACGGCAGCCCGGTCGGCGCCTGGAACTTCTGGCAGGCCAACCACTGGTACTAAGCCGGCAACACCCCACGGCACACGAGACGCCCGCCCGGGAATCCCCGGCGGGCGTCCTCGCGTTCCTTGCGTTCCTTGCGGGACCGTACGGCAGGATGCGGACATGAAGTCCTGGGGGAAACTCGCTGAGCTGGAAGCGGGCATGGCGGAGCTGGCCACGCCGATGCGAGTGTACGCGGTGGCCGGGCGGTTCACCGAGCCGGAACCCGACCTGCCCGAACTGGGCGCCCGCGTCCGCGCGTTGCTGACCGCGGTCGCGGCCGACGAGGCCTGGCGGCGCTTCCTGCCCGGGTACGCCCCGCCGTCCGTCCCGGGGATCTGCGCCGCTCTGGAACCGCTGGAGCCGCCCGAGGCCGCCGCGCTCCTGGCCGAGGTCGCGTCCGTCGACCTGGTGTGGCCCTCCCACCGGCACCTGCCCGCCGCTGCCGCCGAGCGCGCGGCGCGCCGAGTGGTGTCCGCGCTCGGGCCGGAGGGCAGCTGGTGGACCAACCACGACGCCGGATGCGGAGCCGTGAACGGGCTCACCCCGCTGTTCGACAGCCTGCTCGCGGGTACGGACGGGGAGCACTTCGTGCTGGCCCTCCAGATCGCCGACGACTGACGGCCGTGCGTGGGGCCGCGATGCGGGGGTATACGCCCGGCACCTTCTGGAAGGAGCAGTGATGCTGGGTATAGCGGCCGCGGTCCTGTTCTTCATCGCGTTCTTGATCAACGCGGCGGAGATCTCGACGAACCACGTTTTCTCATCCGGGAACATCATGATCCTCGGCCTGATGCTGCTGGCCCTCCACGTGGCCGGCATCGGCGGTGCCCGGGGCGCCCGCGTCCGGCGCCGCTGATCACGGGAGCCCGGCTCAGGGCGCGGTCAGGAACTCCGCGATGAGTCCTCCCCACGCCGCCACGTCGGCGCGGGTCCGCGCCACGCGCAGCCGGGAGTCCGGCAGGCGGTCGGCCAGGGTTTCGGCCGTCGACCGCGGATGGCCGGGGTCGTCCCCCCAGGCGAGGACCAGGGCCGGATGGCGCAGCGCGGCGATCTCCCCGGGCGCGGGGAGGTCGCTGAGCGCGAGCCCGCGCAGTACGGAGGGCAGTACCCGCTCCGGGGGCGTCGGCGGCAGGCCGGGCACGTCCGCCACGACCGGCGGGCGGGGCCTGCCGGGCCGGGCCGACCACCAGGCGTGGACCCCTTCCCGTTCGACGGTGTCGGCGGCCTTCCGGTTTTCCCGGGCGTACGCATCACGGGTCGCCCAGGCCGTGGGCGGGATGAGCAGGACCAGCCGGGAGAATCGCTCGGGGGCGCGGACGGCCGCGTGCAGGACGGTGCCGCAGCCCATCGAGGCCCCCATGCCGTCGACGGGCGCCGTGGCCCCGAGGTGGTCGAGCAGGGCCAGCAGATCGTCCGCGAGGGCGGCGTACGTGTAGTCGGTGACCGCGGCTTCGCCGCTGGACCCGCCGTGGGCCCGGGCGTCGTAGCGGACCAGGCGCCGCCCGGCGTCCAGCACGGGTCCCCAGTCGAACAGCCCCGTCCGGTCCTCCTGCGCCCGGCTCGTGAAGCCGCCGTGGGCGTACACGGCGAGCGGTCCGTGACCGGCGTCGTCGTACACGAGCTCGGCGCCCCGGTGCCGGAAGCGGCCCTCCGTGACGGGACGCGCGGTCCGGTCGCCCATCGTCCTCCGCCGTTCCCCGGGGGTCGGTCCCGGTCCTGTCAGTGGTCGTGGCGCGCCCCCGCCTCCAGCCGGTGCGCCGGGCCCGCGGTCCGGATGGGCTGCGACGGCGGGTGGGTGCCGGAGACCGTGAAGGCGACGCCGAGGCTGCCGCACATCCGCTGCGTGCGGGCCAGCGCGCTGAGCGTGGCCGGGGTCGGGTCGCCGGCGGGCAGTTCGAGCAGGACCCGGGCCGGACGGTGGGCGGCCACGAGCGCTTCGATCCGGAGGGCCGCCGCGGCCCGGTTGGTGATGTCCAGCTCGCCCTGGATCCTGACCTTGAGCGTGTCGTGGTCGAGAACGTGGTGGATCAGCATCGCGGCCTCCGGAAGCCGGGGCGGCGCGGCGCGGGATCCGTGACGGCCGCCTTCCGCACGGCGCGAACGTACGCATGGCATCCACGATCGCACCCGCTCCCGCAGCCGGCCACCGCCGGAGGGAGGGGTGATCGCTCAGAAGTCGCCGGGCGGCAGCGGGAGGGGGAGCCCGGGCAGGCCGTCGATGCTCTGCGCGATGTGGTCCTTCTTGGCGAAGTACGCGCTCAGCGAGGCGTCGTCCTCGCGCGAGAAGCGCTTGCCGTGCAGGTCGCGGTCCTCGTCGTACGACATGAAGGGGACCCCGTATCCGCAGGAGTCACGGACGAGCTCGGCCGTCACCACGATGATCGCGCGCAGCCCGTGAAGGGTCGGGTCGATGTCGGGGAAGTGGGCGAGCAGGTCCTTGAAGCGCGGATCGTCGCGGAAGACGGGCTCGCCGCGGCCGTGCACCCGGACGATGTTGGGCGGCCCCTGGAAGGCGCACCACATGACCGTGATCCGGCCGTTCTCCCGCAGGTGCGCGATGGTCTCGGCAGTGCTGCCGGCGAAGTCGAGGTAGGCGATCCGCTTCTCGTCGAGCACCGCGAAGGAACCCTTGAGGCCCTTGGGGGAGAGGTTGACCGTACCGTCGGCGACCAGCGGGGCGGTGGCGGTGAAGAAGACCGGCTGCTGCTCTATGAAGGTACGGAGCCGGCCGTCGATGCGTTCGTAAGTCTTTCCCATGTCTAAGGATTATGTAGGGAAACCTTTCGGCTGTCTAACGATCGCATCCGCCTCGGTAGTTGACTCCCACCCCATGTGCACCGACGGGGCCGCAGGAAAGCGCAGTTGAGTCCCGGGATCGGTGCGGCGGGTTCAGGCCATGGTCCGGGAGCTTAGCGGCGCGCAGCGGGTCCCGGTCCAGCCGCCTGGCACGTCGACGGGTGCGGAGGTGTGCATTCCGGCTTCCCGCGCGCACTCCGCGATGTCCGACGCCTCGACGTGCCCGACGAAACCGGCCTGAGCCGTGAGCACCCACACCGCACCACGGTCCGTCAGGAGCCGCCGCAGGTCGCCGAGTTCGCACGCCAGGTCACCGTCCCCCTCGCGCCACCACAGCAGCACCGCGTCCACGCGGTCCTCGTGATCGTCGGTGACCAGATCGCGGCCGGTGCGTTCGGTCACGGAGTCACGGATGCCGTCGTCGACGTCATGGTCGTAGCCCAGCTCCATGACGACCATGCCGGGCTCGATTCCGAGCCGCCGTGCCGGGCCAGTCGGTGGCGTCATCCCGCACTCCTCCTTCGAGAACGGTCCCTCGACCGTCGGCACCATGGTGGCGGAACGCAGTCCGCAGCGAAGGCCGTCGCCGGACCCGGCCAAAAATGACCCGTCCCGCGGCGGGCCGGGAACACCCGCCACCGCACGTCCGGGCCCCAGGGAGGACGGCTGCGCCGCCGGGGCGCGAGCGTGCGCGCGCCGCACGGGTCACCGTCCCCCTGTCGCGGTCCCCCTCAGCCGGAGGCGCGCAGCGCCGCCGTGTGGGCCTTGACCTGATCGGCGGTCAGGTAGGCGTCGGTGTACTCGAACTCCCGCAGGGTCGGCGGCTTGGCGGAGCGGACCCCGATCCGGACGAAGTCGTCGCCGGCCATCGCGTTGAGCAGCCAGTTGGTCAGAACGCGCGTCTTGGCGACATTGGTGCGCAGCGCCGACCAGTGGTACCCGCGGGCCACCGCCTGGGCGGGGAGCCCCCGCAGCGGGATGCCCAGAGGCTTGGACACCGCGTCGGTTCCCCCGAGGTCGACGACGAGCCCCAAGTCCTTGTGCACGTACGGCCGTAGGGGCCGGCCGCGCAGCGTGGCGATCAGGTTGTCCGCGAGCGTGCGGCCCTGGCGCAACGCGTGCTGCGCCGTGGGCGGGCACACCGCCCCTTCCCGCCCCGCGGCGAGGTCGGGCACGGCCGCGGCGTCCCCCAGCGCGAAGACGCCGGGCGCACCCGGCACGGTCATCTCCGGGGTGACCAGCAGCCTGCCCCGGACGGTCTCCGCGCCGAGCGTGCCGATCAGCGGGCTCGCGGCGACTCCGGCCGTCCAGATGAGGGTCCTGCTGGGCAGCACCCGGCCGTCGGTCAGCGTGAGCTCCGTGGGGCCCGCCTTGGCGACACTGACACCGAGGGAGACCTGGATGCCGCGCCGGCGCAAGATGTCCAGGGCCGTGCGCCCCAGCGGGTCGCCGAGTTCGGGCATCAGCTTCGGGGCGAGGTCCAGCAGGTGCCAGCTGATCTGGCGGGGGTCCAGCCGGGGGTAGCGCTTCACGGCGTGGTGGGTGAGCCGCTGGAGACAGGCGGCCGTCTCCGTGCCGGCGTACCCGCCGCCGACCACGACGAAGCAGAGCCGTGCGGCCCGCTCGGCCTCGTCCTCGCTCGCGTCGGCCAGGTCGAGCTGCGAGATGACGTGGTCGCGCAGGTAGGTGGCTTCGGCGAGGGTCTTCATGCCCCGGGCGTGCTCGGTGAGTCCGGGGATGTCGAAGGTGCGGGTGATGCTGCCGGGAGCCAGCACCAGGTAGTCGTACGCGTGTTCCGTCAGCTCGCCGGTGATCTTGCGTACGAGGCAGATCTTCGCCTGCGTGTCGACGCCCACGGCGCCGCCGGGGATGATCCGGGTCCGGTAGCGGCTGCTGCGGCGCAGCGAGACCGCGATGGACTGCGGGGTCAGCACGCCTGAGGCGACTTGCGGCAGCAGCGGCAGGTACAGCTGGTAGGAGGTGGGGGTCACCAGGGCGATGTCAGCCTCCCCGGGCGAGAGCCCGCGCTCCAGCCGCCGGACGCATTCGACCCCGGCGAATCCGGCTCCCACCACGAGAATCCTCGGTCGTACCACGGTGTCCGTCCTTTCTCGGGCCTGGCAGGTTCCACCCGCGCCTTCCCCGCCGGACGCCGCTCTGCACGCGGAAACGCCCGACAGGGTGCGGAACCGTGCGTCCGCCGGGGGGTTTCGGCCGGGTGCGGACGGAAACACGCGAAGAGGCCGAACGGGCCGAACGGGCCCAAGAGGTACCGACCGGAGGAGGCACATCACCGTGGGGACCATGATCCTGCTGATCGCACCGATGCTGCTGGCGCTGCTGCTGCTCAAGGGCGGTGACCGCCACCGTGCCCGCCACCGCGCCGGCCGGGGCTGACGATCGATCCGTCCGAGTGAGGGTCCGAGTGAGGGTGAGGTGGAACCGTGGCGGTTCGCGCGGTGGGTTGGGCCCGGTCGTTCCCCGTCCACCGGGGGGTCCGTGAAGCCCGTCGGTGGTGTCTGGAGCATCTGAACACCCTGGCGTGGACCGGGGACGCGCCCGACACGGTGCACTCCATCCTGCTCACGGTGTCCGAGCTCGTGACCAACGCCCATGTGCACGCCCACAGCAGCGCCCAGCTCGTCCTGGCCTGGGACGGCAGCTGTCTGCACGTCAGCGTGGCGGACGACGATCCCGAGCTGCCCGCCCCCAGGCAGGCCTCCGACCGGGCGACCTCCGGCCGGGGGCTGGCCATCATCGACGCCCTCGCCGACCGGTGGGACGCCCACGCCTGCCACGGCGGCAAGACGATCACGGCCTGCTTCCGTCCGCCGGAGCGGCCCGCCCCGCACGGGCGGACGGACGACGACGCGGAGCCGTCCCCGGGGTGACGCGGACCGCCCGCCCCGGGGACCGCTCGGCCGGCGGTCACCCCGTCAGGGGACGGCGTCCTCGGGGGAGGTCTGCCAGTGTGTGACCACCGGCATGTCGACGGTGATGGTACCGACCGGCAGGGAGACGGGTTCGGGGTCGTCGTCACCGATGGCGACGATGATGCTCTCGAGCTCCTTGCCGTCGTCGCCCGGGGTGCTCTTGGGGTTCACCCCGGCGTAGGCGGTGGTGGCGCCGCTCAGCGTGATCCGCTTCCCGGCGGTCCGCCCGGTCGGACCCGCCTCGGTGCCGTCGGAGCCGAACGCCACGGTGGGAAGCGCGGCGGGGAGGGTGCACGTGACCCCCGGCTTGGCCTTGGCGGTGATCAGGATGTACCCGCCGGCCCGGGACTCGGACCTGGCGCTCCAGGAGAGGTCGGCGGCGCCGCAGACCCGCCCGGCCGGCTCGCGCCCGGCGCTCGCGGTGCCGCCACCGGCGGCGGCGCCCGAGTCCTGGAACCCGGTCATCAGCAATGCTCCGCCCACCAGCGCCGCGGAGGCGAGGAGGGCCTTGGGACGACTGCCGGACATGAGATTCCCCTTTCCATGGTCGGTGAGTCCGCGCGAGGCGCCCGCGCGCCTCGGTACGGCGGGTCCCGCGGTCACGACCCCCTACGAGCGCCTCTCACCCCTGAGGGCCGAACGCCCCTGGTCCCACGCGCCGCGGATGTGCGCGGCGAGGCGGTCCTCCAGCAGCAGCGTCGCCGCGCAGCCGAAGGCGACATCGGCCTCCAGGTCCGGCTCCTCGGCGAGTAGCCCGCCGATGACCTCGTGCCGTACGACCTGCTCGTGGACGGCGTCGGCCTCCACGTGTTCGGCGTAGAAGTGCTCGGCCGCCGGTCCGGCCCCGCAGCGGCGCATGGCCTTGGCCAGGCGCCGCGACCCGGGGGAGGAAGTCACCTCCACGCACGCGAAGTGCCCGACCAGGGCCCCGCGCAGGGCCCGGTGCAGGCCCAGTAGCGACATCAGGTTGACCGTGGCGAGGAGGGCCGCCGGAGCCCGGTCCAGGTAGTGGCCGTACGAGCTGTCCAGGCCGAGGTCCTCCATCAGGTCGGCGAACAGGCGGGCGTGGATGCGCTCGGGACGGCCCGCGCCGAACTCGTCGTACTCGATGGCGACCATCGCCGCCTTGGCGCGGCCGCTGAGCCGGGGGATCACCCAGGCGTGCGGGTCGGCCTCCTTCAGGTGGTACAGCGAGCGCAGGGCCGCGTACTCGCGCAGCTGCCACAGCTCGCCCTCGGTCTCCAGGTAGTGGCTGAGGCTGCCGCTCAGGTCCACGGGCTCGACGAGGAGCGGCCCGAACGCCTCCGCCACGGTCCTCGGGGCCCCGGCCGTGGAGGTCCGCAGGGCGTGGAGGAAACGGTCCTCCAGGGCGCGCCGCAGCCGCAGCAGGTCCGGATCCCATTCGAGGGTGTCGTCCACGCCCGCGAAACCGCGGTAGTGCAGCTCGTACAGCAGGTAGAGGGAGAGGTGCAGGTCCTCGCCCCACGGGTCGGCCCTCAGGACCGCCGCGGTGGTGTGCGCGGGGGCGCCGCCGCCGCGCAGCGAGTCGACCACGGCACGGGACAGCGGTCCGCGTGCCGCGGCGGGCGCGGGGGGCCCGGCGGCGTCCGGGGTCGTGCGGGCGGGGGCGGTCATCCGTCGCTCCTGTCCTCGAGCGCCGCGGTGGCGCGCTCGCGCGGGCGGTGGCTGGTGTCGCACCAGGGGTACGTACGGCTGCGGCGGCAGGTGCACACGGCGACCATGAACCGGTCCGAGCGGGCGGTCGTTCCGTCGTCCAGGACGATCTCGACCGGCCCCTCCACCATGACCGGACCACAGCGGTCCACGGACACCCGCCGGGGCTCAGGGGCGCTGGGCACGGACGATCACCAGTTCCTCCTGCTCGGCGCCCTCCTCCGCCAGGCCCTGCTGCTCCAGCCAGAGCCTGCGCGAGCGCAGCACCGGCCCCCACGGCACCGACGCCCGCTCGATGACCCGCGCGGACAGGCCTTGCCGCTCCAGCAGCTCCAGGGTCTGCCGTACCCCGCACATCCCCGAGTGCACCATCAGCAGTACGCCTCCGGGCCGCAGCAGGGCCGGGGCGGCCGCGCAGATCCGGTCGATGACGGCCCGGCCGTCCGTCCCCGCGTCCCAGGCCCGCTGCGCCCCGCCGGTGGGCAGACGGGCGTCGGGGCAGGGGACGTAGGGCGGGTTGGCGAGGACCAGGTCGAAACGGCGCCCCCGGGTGCGGGCGGCGAAGTCGCCGTGCAGGACGCGCAGCCGCAGGCGCTGGCGCCAGCCGTTCAGCCGGGCGGCCAGGACCGCGGGCCAGGCCACGTCGACGGCGGTGACCTCGGCGCCCCTGGCCGCCGCGCGCAGGGCTAGGGCGCCGGTGCCCGTGCCGATCTCGATGACCTCCGCGCCCGGGCGCAGCGGCTCCCGGGCGAGGGCGCCGGCCAGCAGCAGGGTGTCGGCCTGGGGCCGGTACACGCCGGGAAGCGCGATCAGGCGGGGCAAGGGGTCGGTGTACGTCAGTGCGGTGCTCGGCACGGGTACCTCCTGGGGGCCGGACCCCGTCGGCGAGGACGGAGCCGCGGCCGGGAGCGGGCGAGGGGTCATGGGCGCTGCGGGGCGTCGTGGCCGGCCCCGGGGTCGTCGGGCTCCCGCCAGGAGTCCTGGCGGGCACGGGCCGCGGGATTCTGGTCCGCCGGCCGTGCGCCGGGGTCACGGCGGGCCGCCGCGCGCCTGCTGCCGTACCAGAAGGCGCCGACCAGGAGCGCGGCGACGACCACGCCCGCCAGGATCAGCAGGAGGGACGGGGAACCGGAGGCCGCTAGGGCGTCAGAGGCGATCATGGGCCTGCGCCTACCCGCAATCGCCTCCCTTGCACATCACGGCTCCACATCGCTCGTGCGCGTCCCGGACGGCACCGGGACGCTCACGGGTACGCGCCACGGCACGCGGCCCGCGACCTGGGCCGTCCGTTTTCGCCCGGCGGCGAAGGGGCACACGGTCGGCCATGGACCAGTCGAAGACCCCCGTGCTCGACGCCCTGGCGGCCTACCACGCCGAGGGCCAGATCCCCTTCACACCCCCCGGCCACAAACAGGGCCGCGGTGCCGACCCCCGGGTGCGGGCCATGCTAGGCGACGCGGTGTTCGCCTCCGACGTACTCGCCACGAGCGGCCTGGACGACCGCACCGCCTCCCAGGGCGTGATCGAGGAAGCCGAGGCGCTCATGGCGGACGCCGTCGGCGCCGACCACGCCTTCTTCTCCACCTGCGGCAGCTCGCTCTCCGTGAAGTCGGCCATGCTGTCCGTCGCCGGGCCGCACGAGAAGCTGCTGATCGGCCGGGACGCCCACAAGTCCGTGGTGTCCGGCCTGATCCTCTCGGGAATCCGGCCCGTCTGGGTGGACCCCCAGTGGGACGCGGAGCGCCACCTGGCCCACCCGCCGTCCGCGGAGGCCTTCGAGGCGGCGTTCACCGAGCACCCCGACGCCCGCGGCGCGCTGGTGACCACCCCGACCCCCTACGGCACCTGCTCGGACCTCGCGGCCATCGCGGACGTCTGCCACCGCCGCGGCAAGCCCCTCATCGTCGACGAGGCCTGGGGCGCCCACCTGCCCTTCCACCCCGACCTGCCGGCCTGGGCCATGGACGCCGGAGCCGACGTCTGCGTCACCTCCGTGCACAAGATGGGCTCGGGCCTGGAGCAGAGTTCGGTCTTCCACCTCCAGGGCGACCTGGTACGGCCCGAGGTGCTCAGGAGCCGCGAGGACCTGCTCGGCACGACCAGCCCCTCCGTCCTGGTGTACGCGGCCCTCGACGGCTGGCGCCGCCAGATGGCCGAGCAGGGGAAGGCCCTCTACGGGGAGGCCCTCGCGCTCAGCGACGGGATCCGTGACCGGATCTCCCGCATCGACGGCATGCGCGTCCACGGCAGGGAGGACTTCTGCGGCCCCGGCCTGGCGGCCGACATGGACCCCCTCCAGATCATCATCGACATCAGCGCCTGGGAGGTCACCGGCTACCGTGCCGCCGACTGGCTGCGCCGCCATCACCGGGTCAACCTCCACGTCGCCGACCACCGCCGGATCAGCGCCCAGGTCACGCACGCCGACGACGCCGGGACCGCCGACGCCCTGGTGTCGGCGCTCACCGACCTCGCGGCCCACGCGCCGGGGCTCCGTACCGGACAGCCCGTACGGGTCCCCTCGCCGGCCGGGCTGCGGCTGGAGCAGGCCGTGCTGCCCCGGGACGCCTTCTTCGGGCCCACGGAACAGGTGCCGTGGGAGCGGGCGGAGGGACGGATCGCCGCCGAGATGCTCACTCCGTACCCGCCGGGCATCCCGGCCGTGCTGCCCGGCGAGCGGCTGGGCGGCGACGTGCTGCGCTACCTCCGGTCCGGGATCGAGGCGGGGATGGTCGTTCCCGACGCGGTCGACACGGAGGTCAAGAGCGTCCGCGTGCTCCGCGAGGAGGGGTGAACCGGCCGGAATTCCCTCCTCCCCGGGGGACATGAGCTCCCGGGACGTGGAAAACCGCAAGGCATGACGGATATCGCGAAGCGGGAGCGGGACGGCGGAGAACCCGAGCACGGGGCGGGCGGCGCGGGGGCCGGGGCGGGCCCCGGCCCCCGGATCGAGGAACGCGCCCCCGACGAGCCCACCGAACTGCCGAAGCGCTCCTGGAAGGCGGTGCTGCGGGGCACGGTCAGGGAGTTCGAGAACGACGAGCTGGCCGACCGCGCCGCCGCCCTGACCTACTACGGGGTGCTGGCGGTCTTTCCCGCCCTGCTGGTGCTCGTGTCCCTGCTGGGCATGGCCGGCGAGTCCACGACCCAGCAGGTACTGGACCACCTGCGCAACCTCGCCCCGGGCTCGGTCCGGGACGTACTCAGTGACGCGGTGCGGCAGTTGCAGGGCCGCAGCGGTGCCGGGTCGCTCCTGGCGGCCGTCGGTCTCCTCGTGGCCCTCTGGTCCGCCTCCGGCTACATCGGCGCGTTCATCCGCGCCTCCAACGCCGTTTACGACGTGCCCGAGGGCCGCCCCGTGTGGAAAGTGCTGCCGCTGCGGCTGGCGCTCACCGTGAGCTTGATGGTCCTCGCCTGCGCCGGGTCGCTGATCGTGGTCTTCACCGGAGGACTGGCGAGGCAGGGCGGCGAAGCCCTGGGCATCGGCGACACCGCGCTGACGGTGTGGTCGGTCGCCAAGTGGCCGGCCCTGGTGCTCCTCGTCACGATCATGACCGCGCTGCTCTTCTGGGCCGCACCGAACGCCAAGGGCCGCGGGTTCAAGTGGATCACCCCCGGCAGCCTCCTCGCCCTGGTGATCTGGATGGCCGCCTCGGCCGGCTTCGCGTTCTACGTCGCGAACTTCGCCTCGTACAACAAGACGTACGGGACCGTCGCGGGCGTGATCATCTTCCTGGTCTGGCTGTGGATCACGAACCTCGCCATCCTCCTCGGCCTGGAGTTCGACGCGGAGCTGGCCCGGCAGCGCGCCATCGCCGGCGGGCTCCCCGAGGACGAGGAGCCCTACGTCCAGCCGCGCGACACGCGCGCGTGGAGCGAGGAGGACCGCCGCCGGATGGACTGACGCGGGCCGTGCGGGCCGGCGTTCCGCTCCGGCGGAATCACCGGGGCCACCGCTGTCCGACCCCCGGCACGGACCGTGACCCGCGCCGGGCGCCACTGGGCCGGATGGACGCGCCGGGGTGCGGGCGGGCGCCCGGCATGAGGACATGGCGGGGGCGGCACACCGGTGCCGCCCCCACCGGACGATTGGAGTGACCATGCCCAAGAAGGGCCAGGACCGGCAGAAGACCCGTCAGCAGGAGCCGTCGGAGAAGTCCGTTCCGAAGAAGGACTCGGGCGCGGGCCAGCGGAAGACGCCGTCGACGTCACAGCAGGGCAAGCGCACCGGTGACACCGGCGAAGAGGGCCAGACGGGCACGGGCAGCTCCGCCATGTGACGCCGCGGACAGCTGCGCGGGGCCGGCCGCCGGCATGCGGGCGGCCCCGCCGCTGTTCCGGGCCGCCCCGGCCGCGGGGGACCGGCGGCAGGACCTTCCGCGGAACCGGATTGAACCCGCGGACGGGCATGGATGAGCGAATGCCGGTCATACGGCCGGTGGAGGGCGGTCACGGCGGACCGCCCCGGTCGGAAGGAGCCGCAGCAGTGACCGACAGCACCCGTACGGACGTACTCCTCGAGCCGCGCCACGAAGGACCCCTGGACGGACCGTGCCGCTCCGCGGAGCGGGAGGTCTTCGCCCGGGCCGCGTACGAGCACCCCGTGGCCGCCCGGGCACGCGAGGAGGCCGCGAAAGCGGTGTGCGGCGGCTGCCCGGTCCGCCTGCCCTGCCGCCGCCACGCCCTGGCCGAACGCATCCCGCACGGTGTCCGCGGCGGACTCACCCCGGACGAGCGCCACCTCCTCCTGGCACACCCCGCCTGACGCGCCCGCGCCGCGGCCGGCGCGCGGGCCGGTGACGGAACCCGGCCCGGTGCCGCCCCGGTCCCTCAGCGCCTCACGCGCTGGTCGCGCTCGGCACGGCCAGCGGATCCCGCGGGGCCTTCCCCTTCTCCTCTTCGAGCCGGGCACCGAGTTCGGTGAGCCGGTTGCGGCCCATGGCCTTGCGCACGTCGGGGAACCACTCCTGTTCCTCCTCCTCGACGTGGTGGCGGACCTGTTCCATCAGCACGCTCATCTTGGCCTTGAAACGCTCGTCGGCCGGGTCCATGCCCTTGAGCTCGGACAGCATCCACACCACCGCGTGGTGCTCCTCGATGCTCTCCAGGACGTGGTCGGTGGTGTCCGGGGCGGCTTCGCGGGCGGCCGGATAGAAGATCCGTTCCTCGATCCAGGCGTGCACGGTCAGCTCCTCGATCACCTGGTCGGCGATCCGGCGGCGGTCCGCGGTGTCGTCGTCGCCGGTCTTCTCGAACTGCTTGAAGAGCTTCTCCACCGTCTTGTGGTCGTCACGCAGCAGCACGATCGCGTCCATATGTCTCTCCACCTCACTCGGGACGGTCCGCAAACCCCCTTCCCGCCCCTCACGTCCCACCGACGCCCCGGACCGGGAAACCACCCGTACGCCGCCGAACCGGCACACCACCACCGACGACGCGGGCCCGTCGGCGGTGGCATGAAGCGGCCCCGACGGACAGGAGTGGGGGCGTGAAGGACACGGTCGTGGTGGTCACCGGGGCGTCCAGTGGGCTCGGCCGGGCCACCGCCCTGGAGTGCGCGGAGCACGGCGCGCGGGTCGTCCGGGCCGCCCGCGGCCCGCCCGCGCTGCGACGCTCGTCCCCGGGCGGCGGCAGCCCCACCATCCCCGTCCCCGGCCTCTGCCTGGCCTCCGCCACCACCCACCCCGGCGGAGGAGTCCACGGCGCGCCGGGGGCCAACGCGGCGCGCACCGCCCTGCGCACCCACCGCCTCCAGCGCCTGCGCCGACCGAGCCGACCGGGCTGACCCGAAGCACACGGGGGCCGGACACTCGGCCGGTGGCGGGAGTCGGGCCCGTCCGCACGGTGTCGCGCTGGTCGCACCCCCCAGTAGCGCCTACGGTGGCCCTACCGGAGGGAGGATGACGGGCATGCACGGCGAACGCGACGGCGGGAGCGGCAGTGCCGGCGTCGAGGTCGAGCCTCGCGACGGTACGACCGTGGTCCGGCCGCACGGCGAGATGGACCTCACCCGCGCCCAGGGATTCCGTCAGGCGCTGCTCACCGCCCTGGCCACCGAAAGCCGCCCGCACACGGTCGTGGTTGACCTGCGGCATTTGTCCTTCTGTGACTCCTCCGGACTGAACGCCCTGCTGAACGCCCGGGCGGTCGCCGCCGACACCGGTCAGGACCTGCGCCTGGCCGCTCCCACCACCCAGTTCACGCGCCTGCTGCGGATGACCGGGTGCGCGGAACTGTTCACGATCGATCCCCTTCCCCCGTCCCACGACTGAACGGGACCCCCACCGCGGCGGTACGGGTAGAGTTTCCGGCGGCGAGGACGGCTGCCGCGGTCCCGCCCGCACGGTGCCGGGGCCGAAGGCGTCCCCGGCGAAGATCCGATTCTTGCGGGAGCTTCCCGCGTCCTGCCGCACGCCCCCGGCCCGTCCGCGGCGGGTGTGCCCGAGCACGACAGGTTCCCGATCCCTTGTCTTCCGCTTCCCCGACGTCCCCCGCCGAACGACTGCGCGGTCTGCGCCCCGACTGGCTCTCCGACCCCAAGGTCTGGCGCGTCGAGGTCCTCGGGGGCCTGGTCGTCGCGCTCGCGCTGATCCCCGAGGCGATCTCGTTCTCGATCATCGCCGGTGTCGCCCCCGCCGTCGGCCTGTTCGCCTCGTTCACGATGGCGGTGGTCATCTCGGTCGTCGGCGGCCGCCGCGCAATGATCTCCGCGGCCACCGGGGCCGTCGCCCTCGTGATCGCGCCGCTGAACCGGGAGCACGGCTTCGGTTACCTGGTCGCCGCCGTCATCCTCGCCGGAGTCTTCCAGATCGCGCTCGGGGCGCTGGGCGTCGCGAAGCTGATGCGGTTCATACCGCGCTCGGTCATGGTCGGCTTCGTCAACTCCCTCGCGATCCTGATCTTCATGGCCCAGGTCCCCGAGATGCGCGACGTGCCCTGGCCCGTGTATCCGCTGCTCGCGGGCGGCCTGCTGCTGATGGTGTTCCTTCCCAGGATCACCACCGTGGTCCCGGCCCCGCTCGTTTCGATCGTCGTCCTCACCGTGATCACCGTCGCGGCCGGGATCGCCGTCCCGACGGTGGGGGACAAGGGCGCACTGCCCTCCTCCCTGCCGGTCCCCGGCCTGCCGGACGTCCCCTTCACCTTGGACACTCTGACCACGATCGCCCCCTACGCGTTCGCGATGGCGCTGGTCGGGCTCATGGAGTCCCTGATGACGGCCAAGCTCGTCGACGAGATCACCGATACCCACTCGTCGAAGACCCGCGAGTCGATCGGCCAGGGCGTCGCGAACATCGTCACCGGCTTCTTCGGCGGCATGGGCGGCTGCGCGATGATCGGGCAGACCATGATCAACGTGAAGGTGTCCGGTGCCCGCACCCGCCTGTCCACGTTCCTCGCCGGGGCCTTCCTGATGGTGCTCTGCATCGTCTTCGGACCGGTCGTCTCCGACATCCCCATGGCCGCCCTCGTCGCCGTCATGGTCATGGTCTGCTTCGCCACCTTCGACTGGCACTCCATCGCCCCCAAGACCCTCAGGCGCATGCCCGCCGGCGAGATCACCGTCATGGCCGTCACGGTCGCCTGCGTCGTCGCCAGCCACAACCTCGCCGTCGGCGTCGTCGCCGGCTCCGTCACCGCGATGGTCATCTTCGCCAAACGCGTCGCCCACCTCGCCGAAGTCACCGCCACCACCGCACCCGACGGCTCCAGCGTGGTCTACACGGTGACGGGCGAACTGTTCTTCGCCTCCTCCAACGACCTCGTCGGACGGTTCGGCTACGCGACCGACCCCGACGAGGTCGTCATCGACCTGTCGGCGGCGCACGTCTGGGACGCCTCCTCGGTGGCGGCCCTCGACGCCATCGAGACGAAGTACGCCCAGCGCGGCAAGTCGGTCGAGATCGTCGGCCTGAACGACCCCAGCGCGGACCTCCACCGCAAGCTCAGCGGCGAACTCGCGAGCCATTAGAAGCGATCCGGGTGCCCAAGCCGGGTGGTGGCCGTCCCCGGCGCAGACCGCTGCGGGCCCGTGGCGACAAGGCGTACTCATCGCGCGCCAACCGTGCTTGCCCGCGCAGACGCGGGATCCGCTGCAGCATCGCCGAGCCGGCCGACCAGGTCCGCAACCGCAAGCGCCGTGGCCGCTCCGGTGGCCGGCCGCCGGCCTTCGACCGGGAGGACTTGATCACGGCATTGGGCAGCACAGCTTTGGGGAGGGCTCATATCCGACGTAATGCCACCCGCCGCGAACACGACGTGACCGTCGAGACCAGCCCAGACCGCATCGCGGGCGGCCTCGCCAAGTGGCTAGCCGCCCGCGCTTCCCAAATGGTCTCGAAAAACCGCACGGGCGGCGAGCGGCGTGGGCGGACGTGGGCGCGACGTGGTTAGGGCATGCCGGGGGCGAGCAATGTGGCGAAGGGGATCACGTTGGCCCCGGTGGTGAGGCTGGAGATGCCCGCCCTTTCCACGGATTCCTCTTCATCCGACAGCTTTCCCTTGGAGTTGAAGGAGCTGATCACGACGGAGGACGAGGGGCCGCGTTCGCTGAGCTCTTTGAAGGCGCTGACATAGCGCGGCCTTCGTGTCATGTTGATGAGGTTGTTGTTGAAGCGGAGGCGTCCGTGATGCATTACGTAGTCATTGCACCTCCCGGCCGGACAGTCGAAGAACCGGTCGGTTCCCTCTTTCCACGAATAGATCGGCTCTTTGAACGTGCTGTCGACTCTTCCCCGGTCGGCCCTAAGGAGAGTGACGCCGACGGCGGACGCGATCGCGTCATAGTTCGCGTCCTTGGGGATCTGGACCATCGTCCTCTGTCCCCGGGTGTCGCCGGGGTTGATGCGGAGGCCTGGGTTGATGAACGGGCCCATCAGCAGTGTCCTGTGCCTCGTCGTCTTGACGTGCATCTCGGTGTCGATGTTCTGCTCGGCGTCCGTCCTCCATTCCCCTTGTTCGAGTACGGCTTTTTCCTTGTCGTACTCCGACGTGCGGCCGGCGATACGGAAGCCTGCCATCATCACGTAGGCCGGGACCGCTCCCGTGTTCTTGATGTGCATCTCGACGGGCAGATAGATGACGGTATTCCTGGGGTCGAGCGTGGCCTTTCCGTATGTGAATTTGATGTCAAAGGTGAGGTTGGTCGATGCGGGCTGGTAGACGGCCGAGTACGCAAAATTCGCCGAAGCGAGAAGGGCGGTGGTGCTCAGCCCCACGGTGAAACCCTTGGGGTGGGGGATTCCCTCCCAGGGGCGCTGACGCCAGAGCACCCACAAGGCCCACAGTGCCCAGAGGGAAATCGGCACGAAGGCCCTCAGGTAGGGCGTGTACTCGCGCTCTTGGGCCCACATGAGGAGAAAGACGCTCTCGGTGGCGACCGCGATCAGCACACCGACCAGTACCAGGGCGCCGGAGTACCTCAGCTTCCGCTTGCCCCAGTAGTCGAAAGCGGCCGCTGCCGCGACTCCCTGGACGGCGCCCGCGAACATGAACAGGAAACCGGTGATCCGCCCGGCGAAGGTGAGCCCTCCGAAGGCGTCCACCCGGCCGACGCCGACGAGCAGGACCATGGAGGCGAGCAGACCGGCGGTCATGACGGCGATGACCGTGCGGCGGCGCCACGCGCGGTCGGGCCACATGTCGCTGCCGCCCTCACGCCAGATGACGCGGGAGCGGTCGGCCAGGTCCGTGTCCCCCGGGAGGCCCGCCCGGCGGAGCTGGGTGCGGAGGTCCCGCAGCGACCACGCACTTCCGGCCGGGGAACCGTCGACGGTCACCGCGCGCAAGCCCCGGATGTCCGGTGGGTGGACGACCACGGTGGGCTTCTTGGTCATGCAGCCAGGCTCGTGTCCGCGGCACGCCCGCGCATGCCGGGTTACTCCGTACGTCGGCTCCGGGCGGCACGGGCCCGTATGCCACCGCCCCGCGACCGGCTCAGCCCGTGATCCTCCGGTTCGGCCCCGAGCCCGCCGGGCGGCTCCTTCTGCCCGGCGCCGTCCCGGCGGGCACCAGCCGCGTGCTGATGAGCCCGGCAGACCGACGTTCACCTCCCACGTGATCAGCGCGCAGCCGGCGTCGGAAGAGCCCGTAAACGGCCTGCCGGGGCCCGTACTCGCGCGGCAGATCACGCCACGGAACACCGGTCCGCACCTGCCACCGGACTCCGTTGATCAACCGCCGCCGGTTCCCGGACCTGCGGCTCGCACCTGCCGCAGCCCGGTGCGAGCTGCCGGACCGGCGTGCCCCGGCCCCGGGCGCCGGGCGCCGGACGCCAGGCCCTCCGGCGCTGCCGACCTCGTGGGACGGTGATCTTCCGCCGTCGACGAAACGCCTTGGCCGTCGGCCGGGGCCGGGCTAGGTTGGCCGCCATGCGCGAAGTGATCACGGACGACGGCAGGACGCTGGCGGTGGAGGAGTGGGGGGTGCCCACCGGGCTACCCGTCGTCTACCTGCACGGCAGTCCCATGAGCCGGCTGGCCCGACACCCCGACGACGCCCTGTTCCGTGCGGTCGGCGTCCGCCTGATCACCTACGACCGGCCGGGCTTCGGGTGCTCCACACCCTCGTCGGGGCGCCGCGTCGTCGATGCCGCCGCCGATGTGGCCGTCATCGCCGACGCACTGGGGCTCGGCCGCGTCGCGGTGCTCGGGGTGTCCGGGGGCGGCCCGCACGCGCTGGCGTTCGCCGCCGTGCATCCCGGTCGCGTCACGCGGGTCGGCGTGCTGGCGAGTCTGGCACCGCGCGACGCGGCCGGGCTGGACTGGACCGCCGGGATGAACGAGGGCAACCGCCGCAGCGCCGCCGCGGCCCTGACCGGACGGCATGCCGTCATGGAACACCTCGCGAATGTCGGAACGGCCGGGCTGCCGCCGCTGCCGGAGGTCGAACAGAGGGTCCTTTCCCGGCCGGACGTCAGCGCCATGCTGGGCGCGTCCTTCGCCGAGGCGGTCCGTCCGGGGCTGGACGGCTGGGTCGACGACGTCATGGCGCTCTTCGGCACCGGCTGGGGTTTCGACCCCGCGGCCATCAGCGTCCCGACCCGACTGTGGCACGGTGGCCTGGACACCCTCGTCCCGCCGGAGCACGGTGAATGGCTGGCCGCGCGCATTCCGTCCGCGACGCTGACCAGGCAGGCCGATGCCGGGCACGGCGGCCATTTCGACGCCACCCCCGCGATGCTCGGCTGGCTCGTCGGTGACGCGGAAGGCGCAGCTGGCCCGTCACCGATCGCCGCGCCCGGGGCCCGCAGCGGATTCGCGGCCGGGGGCACCATCGACTGAGATGGCCCTCACCAGGGGCGCGTCGGCACGCGGCAGGCCGTTTCGGGTGAGGTGAGGCGGTATGGACTACGACTTCCCGGTCACGGTGCAGCAGCTGGGGCCCACCGTGCGCGCGGCCCTGGCGGGTCAGCTCGACGTGGACAGCGGGCCGGCCCTCGCCGATGTCGAGGCGGCCCTGGACGACTCGGTCGCCGGAAGGCCTCGGCCCGCCTTCCGCCGACCGGGACGGGGCCTCCCCGGCCGAGCCGGCGCGGCTGCTGCGAGACGCCGTCCAGGACTCCGCCGCCGCTCAGCGCGCGGCGGGTTGCGGGGCCGCCGGGAGTCCGGGCGGGCAGGGAACGACGGCCTGCCACGGCGGCGGCCCGTACGAGGCCCTCCGCGCCGCTGGAGCAGGGCCCGGGCTGGCGCCGGCCCGACGCCGACGAGCCGCCGATGCGGTGACGGCCGTGTAGTGCCTTCACAGGCGTACGGCGAGGGCTGCGATGTCGTCGTCGAGCCGTCCTCTGCTGTAGCGGAGGAGGTCGCGGTGAAGGGCCGCGAGCAGTTCGCCGGGCGGCGCCGGGGGCTGCCGGCGCATCCAGGCCGCCAGCGGGAAGAACTCGCCGTCGCGGGCGCGGGCCTCGGCGATGCCGTCGGTGTAGAGGAGCAGCAGGTCGCCCGGGGCGACGTCGTAGGTGTCGACGTAGTAGTGGTCGCCGATCAGTTCCGCGAGGCTGAGCAGTGGTGCGGGCGTGGCGGGGTCGAGGACACGGAGTCTCCTGCGGTTCAGGAGCATCGGGGGCGGGTGTCCGCAATTGAGGACGTTGATGCGTCCGCCTCCGTGCGGGATCTCGACGAGCAGGGCGGTGGCGAAGCGCTCCATCGGCCCGTCGGGGGGAAAGGCGGCGTTGTAGCGGGTGCTGCTGGCGTCCAGCCTGCGGGCGACGTCGACGATGTCGGCTTCGCCGTACGCGGCTTCCCGGAAGGCGTTGACGATCGCCGCGGCCGCTCCCACGGCCGGCAGGCCCTTGCCTCGCACGTCACCGATGAGCAGCCTGACCCCGTACGGCGTCTCGACCCCTTCGTAGAAGTCCCCGCCGATGCGGGCCTCCGCCGCGGCCGCGAGGTACAGCGACTCGATCTCGACGTGTCCCAAACGGCGTGGCATGGGGCTCAGCACCACCTGCTGGGCCGCGTCGGCGACCAGCCGCACCTGAAAGAGGGTGCGCTCCCGCTGGAGCCGGACGTGGCTTCCGTAGGCGGCTGCCACGGTGACCGCGATGATTCCCGCGGCCGTCCACCACGTGCCCAGATCGGGGAAGACGAAGCTGAGCCCGATCATGAGGATGAGGCAGACCGTCCCGAGGAGGACGGTGGGGAGGACCGGCCACATGGCGGCGGCCAGAGCGGGCGCCGCCGGCAGCAGGCGGCTGAAGGCCATCTCCGGCGGAGTGTTGTAGGCCAGGGTGGCGATGACGACGGTCAGGGCGATCGGCGACAGCCGCACAAGTCTTCCCGGCCCGGGGCGCCGACGGAGCCGCGGCCGTCCGGACTCGATCACACTTCACAGTATCTGCCCGACGGGGGCACGGCGCTCTGAGGAAGCACCCCGCGTCCGGGCCTGGAAGTGACCGGGGACACGCATCACAAAGGTGCCGGACGGATACGGGGGGTGAGGTTCGGGGGGTGGGGCGGTGAG
>NZ_JBVISF010000031.1:0-23848 GCF_055575675.1 Streptomyces sp. NPDC034043 | reverse complement strand
CCGCACCCACTCCGCATTCGTCAGATCGCCCCGCCCCATGCCCGACCTAACGACCGGACAAGCAGACAGTCACAAGATCCGCCGGACAGGACCTAAGCCCCGCGCCCCTCACCGGTCCGGCCCGCGTTGACCACCACGGCCTGGTGGACTCCGGCGGTCATGCGGCCCATCTGCGGCAGAAACGTACCGAGGTCGACACCGGTCTGCTGGAGACCGACGAGCTGGCGGGCCATCACCGGCCAGTCCGCGCCCTCCATCAGTACGGCTAGGATGTCGTCGCCGATGACGCCGTGCAGCTGGTCGGCCGACCAGCCCGGGGCCATCTTCGATGCGTCCTCGCTCAGTTCCTCCTCCTTGCCGGTGAGGCGTTTCTGGGTGGCGCGGCGTACGGCGTCGGTGACGGAGCCCGGTCCCGCGTTCACCATCCTCCACGCTGAAACCGGAGGCCAGCGGTGGGCGCCCCCGGGTCCTCACCTCTGGGGGGACCCGCCCCTGGCCGCTCTGCTCAGCCCGCCAGCTTGGAGCGCTCTGTCACACCTGTGCGGCGCTCTCCCGGTCACCCACCCCAGCCGTTGCGGCGGAGAGCGGCGCGCACGCGGGCGTACAGCCCTCTCCGTGGGGCTACTTTGCCCGGCCCGCCGTTCCGGAGCGGGTCAGAGTTTGGGAGATCCCTGAAGATGTCGTCAGGATGAACGCCCTTCTCCCGGCGGATCTCGTCTGGTGACTTGTGTTTTCTCTTGGCTCGGCAATCGGCGCAGAGGTGATCCTGGAATCTGACTTCCGAGTGGTTGGGCCCGTAGCAGATCTGACATCGGCGCTGGTTCGTCATGTACACACCATGCCATTGGGGGGTTCCTGGCGGGAGACTGCCGTGGCCGCCTCACACGCCACCGGTGCCCAGGGAGTCCGGCCGCTAGCCCTTGCTACGGGACAAGACCTGCCGTCAAGAAGCGAGACCGAAACACCCCTGTGCGATCTCTCGCTTTCCGACCGCTTGGGGTGAAGTTCCTGGTTCTGATGGCGGCAGATGAGGGGTGATCTCTACGCTCGGACAACAGGGGACCGGTTGGGGCCGGCCAAGGACGAACTGGTGCGGGAGAGTACGTGCTCACCGAAGGCAAGCTGGTACGGGACCGGATTCCTCAGATCATCCGCGCGGACGGCGCCGAGCCGGAGATCTACGTGGCCGACCCGGCCGAGTACCGGCAGCGGCTCCGCGCAAAGCTCACCGAGGAAGTCGCGGAGTACATGGAGGCGGACGAGACCCGCGATCGGGCCTGCGACTCGGCGAGCGCGCGGCCGCGGGCGGCACGTCGTCCAGGAGCACGCGGTCTCGGCCATGGCCGTCGCCCTAACCCAGCTGTTCCTCTACACCGCCCAGCCCGCCCCGGGGTGCAACGTCGGGCAGACATCGCCGGCGCACTGGCGCACGAGGCCGACTGAGACCACCGCAGCGTCCATTCAGGGGCCCGGAGCTGGGCGTATGTCGGTGAGCTGGAGCTCCCAGCTCCCGTAACGGGCGCTTCGGGGCGCGGTCATCCCAGAAGGCTGCGCGGTCAGCGCCGACGGCCGCCGATGCGGCGGTCGTCGGCCAGTGCGGTAAGCGGGCCGAACTCGCGGGCGAGCTGGTTCCACGTCAGAACCTCGCCACAGCGGGCCGGGAACTCCTTCGGGTTGAACTCGGGCATGGTCCAGGTGCCAGTGCCCCGGTCCCGCAGCCACAGGTCTCCGTCACCGTCGACCACAGTCGGCGGGACCGGTACGGGCTCGGCCTGATCGGTGGGATCCCAGGTGACCCGGCCCGGGTGGGAAACGCGGCGCAGCTCGGTGGTGGCCAGCCGCGCGGCCAAGTCACGGGTGGACTCTTCGGCGTCCTTGACCGACGCGAGTCGGAATGCGTCGTCAAGTACGGGCAGGGCTGGATTCTTGCTGCGCTTTGAACTCATACGCTGACTACCTCCAGTGGGGGGCGTCACATCCGTTATGGCACCCCGTAGAGGAACACGGTATCCGAGGCGGGAGCCGGGCCGGCTACGACCACTGTCCAGGTGGAGGCGCTGGCCCACCGGGCGGCGGGGTACCGGCGGTACGCGAGGCCATCGTCGGACAACTCGACGCCTTCGCCGAGGAGACAGGGGCCGCGCTCGGGGCCGATCCCCTGAGCGCGCACTGGGACGCCGACGACGTGACGATGCTCTCCCGGCTCCTGGTGGACCACATGTTCATGACGGCGTCGGCGTTCCTCGCCGCCTCGCTGCGGGGCGAGGACTGGGCGGCCGCCCTCGGCACGGCCCGCCGCCAGCTCCGCCTGATCCATCTGGGGCGGGTGCACTGGGCCGGGTGACGTCGCGGGGCGGCCCGGGGACGCCCATTACGCGGCCGGGTTCCGCGCCGCCTCCGGGTCCAGGGCTACGACCAGGAAGGCGTCCCTCTCCAGGTCCATCACCACGGTCGCCCGCTCGCCCCGCTCCCGGCACCGGGCCGCGTACTCCTCGGCGAACCAGCTTCCGTGCGGATGACCGGCGGGAAAGGAGTCCAGCACCTTCGTAGCGCGCACCGCCACCACCTCCTGAGCGACGAACCGTCCTCACAGGCCGGTGCCCCGAGCCCCGGGGCCCATGCACGTCGCCCGCGGACCGGTCTCGTTCCACAACCGGGGGTTTACGGTCGCCGGACGCGAGCAAAAGAGCGTTCACGACCGAGCCGGTACATCGACGAGAAGGTCCGCATGCCGGGTGAGCCGGTCAGCCGGCTGCGGCGTCCGCCCCCTCCCCGAACTCTCCTCTTTGCCCCCTTGCGTCAGGAATAGGAGCCCGGGGCCGTTGCGGGCCTGCAGTCAGCCTCGGCGGCACGGCGGGCCTCAGCCTGGGCGGCGGCGCGGGCCCACCCGGACTTTTGCCGGTGAACGCGCCGAAGGCGCCCGGCAAAAAGTGGTCCGCGCAGGGGACCTCATCGCGCGGGTGGCCCAAAGGGCCTGCCAGGCCCGTAGGGCGGCGGGCGGGAATCGTGTGGCACCCTGGGCCACGCCCCAGAAGCTAGGGTGGCGGCCCCGCACCGGGCCGCCCCGCAGAACGACCCGTGCGGCCGTGGTCTGCGGCCGTGGTCAGGGCCTGCGCCAGCTCCGCCACTCCGGCGCCCATGCGGATAGCGCGGCCTGTACCTGCGATCTCTCGTTTTCGCGTCAGTAAGCGACCTGGGCATCTCTCACTCAACGACAGTGGATAGACCCCGATCTCTCACATCCATGACAGTGGCCACACACCCCAAAACAGGCCCCGACCAGCAACAACACACGAGAGCCCACTGTCTCAACCACTGAGCGTTTTCAGCTTCGCCACTCAGGGTGACGCCGCGGCCCTCGCTTGAGCCTGGAAGCTCCTCGGCTGGGCCCGCCGGGCACGGTGGGTTGTCTGTGAAAAGTCGCGGGCGGTCACTTCGCTGAGGGGCCGGCCCTGCGCTTAGGGGCGGAAGATGATCGTGGGGAGGGATGGAACGCATGCTCGAAATACCATCCCTGCAAGCTTCTCCGGCCGGTACTTCCCAACCTCCGCAGTGGCGTAGTCGGACGGAGACATCCCTGTAGAGAGGACAGAGGGCATAGGGCGATGAGTGTGGCTGAGAGTTGGTCGCGTGTGATGAGCCTTCTTCGAGAGCACGCGCCGGCCGATCACGCGGATCTGCCGGGGCCCGCTACGGAGCAGACGCTCGCGGCAGCCGAGGAACGGATGGGGATCTCCCTGCATGGGGACCTGCGGACGTGGCTGTTGCAGAACGATCTGGATCTGCCGGAGGAAGACGTCGACGACGAAGTGGCATGCTGCGGCTTCGACGGGTTCCCCGACGAGGGAAGCTTCTTTCTGGGCATACGGGCGATGGAGAGGCTCTACGCGAATCACCCCTTGTCCGGTGGGAGCGAATGGCGCGAGGAGTGGATCCCGTTCCTGTCGGACCGTGACGGCTGGATGGGAAAGTTCATCGACGTGAGGGACGGACGTATCGGCAGATGGTTCGTGGGTGCGCCCACGGTCACCGGCGAGTACGCGTCACTGGCTCACTACTTCGACTCCGTGGCGGAGATGCTGACGAGGACCGGCGCGGGGGACTATCCGGTCTGTTCCGTTGCCGAAGGGCGACTTGTCTGGTCGTGAGACGGTTCCCAACTGGATGACGGCCATTGCCAATCCCTCCTCACCCTGGAACGGCAATGAGATTCATCAGCGTTGACGTTCCAGGGTGAGGACGGCTGCGGCGATGACGGTCATCCGGTTGGGGCTCCAGCGGGCCCGGCGCAGGATCTGCCAGGACTTGAGTCGCGCGATGCTTCGTTCGACCGGTGCTCGTGCCGCTGACAGGGCTTGGTTGATCGTCTGCTGGGTTGTGGTGAGGTCCTGGCCGGGAAGACGCGCTCGTCCGGGACCGGGAGCGGATCGCGGAGGAGAAGCGCATCGCCGCCCTCCACCCGTCCCACCCGCCTGTGATCCGCTGCTGACGCGCGGCACGCGGGCGGGCTGATCGGCGGGCCTAGCCTCGGATTCGGGCCCCTTCTCGGGCGGCCGACCACGCTGCGTACGGGATGCCACCGAGCAGCCCGGCCGCGACGGCGGCCGATGCCCACATGGCGCCCGTCGCCATGTGGGGGCGTGCTGGTTCTCGGGGCTGCCGGCGTGGGCTTCTCCCGGTCGAGCAGCGCGAGCGGGTTGAGGGCTCGCACGTTGGCCGTGGCCCGCTCGCCGGGGCGCGCCCCTGAGGCACCCGAAGCCGCAGGACAGGCCGGCAAGACACCGAGGCCGAACTGGAAGAGGGGCACCGCGTTATTGCGTCCGAGCAGGCACCTTCCCCGACCGGTCCAGCCGGACCCGCTGCCCGGAGCCCAGGCCCGGCTCGTCCGCCGGGCCCCGGCCACAGCCTGATCAGACCCCGGACGGGGCGCCGGCGGCGGCAGCGCTCCGGCTACGGGGCCAGGTCTGAGCACCAGAGCATGCGTTCAGTGGACGCGGACGACCGTGACCACCGCGTGGCGCGTGGTCCCGGCCGCTACCTCGACCACCAGGCCGGCGGCTGCCTGCCGGTACGGCTCCTCGTCTGCGGTGCGGGCCGCCACGCCACCGCCTGCCGCCCGGAGGTACAACGCGACCTGAGCGGCCAGCGGCGCGGTCAGCTGCTGGGAGCGGGCAACCCTCCCGCCCGGCAGCACGAGAACCAGGTGGCGGGGCCGCGCCGGCGTGCCGGTGAAGCCGATGACTTCGGCGTCCACGACTTTGGAGTGCCTCACCTTTTGCCAGATCCGCTGTCCGCCGCGGTACGGGGAGAGGGCCCGCTTCCCGACAATCCCCTCTATCCCCTGTTCCT
The DNA here is from genome assembly GCF_055575675.1 of Streptomyces sp. NPDC034043. Taxonomy (NCBI): domain Bacteria; kingdom Bacillati; phylum Actinomycetota; class Actinomycetes; order Kitasatosporales; family Streptomycetaceae; genus Streptomyces; species Streptomyces sp. NPDC034043. Next base: position 18,499 of record NZ_JBVISF010000031.1, on the reverse strand, counting down.
GGAGCGCGTCGTACCAGGTCAGAGCCGTATCCCGGTCATCCGTCGCGGGTACCGGCTGGATGGGCGGTCCTACGTCTTCCAGGAGTTCGAGGAGGAGCTGGCGGCGCTCAATGTACGGGCGCCCGGTCACGGGGTCGAGGTCTGGATGGACCAGGAGATCTAACGCCGCATACGAGGCGGGAAGGGCCGCGGCGAGTTCCCGAGCCCGGGCTAGGGACGAGGCGGCCCGGGCCTGCACCGCCGAGAGGTCGATCGCACCGTCCCGCCAGATCACCGCCTCCCCATCCAGTACGGTCCCCGGGCGCAGCGCGTGCTGCGCAGCGACGGCAAGGTCCATCCACGACGGGGTCACCACGCGGCCCGAGCGCGCGTACAGAACGACGGAGTCGGTAGTGCGGCGAATCGAAGTACGATGCCCGTCGAACTTAGGTTCGAACCATCAGCCCGGGCCGGACGGCAGCACGGGTACGGCCTGGGCAAGGGCGAGGCCCTCGGCGAGGCGGACATCTTCGAGTTCCAGCGCCGGGCCGGCCCCGACTCCGACAACGTCGACCTCGAACCTCGACCTCGACAACACACTGCTCGTCGAGTGGCGCGGCGCCGGCCCATCGGCGACGCCAGCCGCGCCCTGGACATGAGTCCTGGACGGCCGCACCTCTAGCGGGCCGCGACCGTGCACACCCAGGGTAGCCAGCTGGCCACCGACCGCGCGGTGCCGGTCAAGACGATGGCAGCGCTCGATGCCTTGACCCGGCCCGGCACCATGGCGTGCACCGGGTGCGACGCCACCGAAACCATGCTGCCGATCCTCCGCCACGGCCAGGACACCGTGCCCAACCCCGGCGACTGGACCGGCGTTGCCGGTGAGTAGCTCTCCAGAATCGTCACGAGGTCCCGTCCGGTTGAAAGACCGGGCGGCGGGATCTCGGCGTTTTCGGGAAGCGTGGCGGCCGTGGTCGAAAAGCGACTCTAGGATGATCAACTGATGATCGCTCAGCGGGGAGAAGAATCGTGAGATTTGCCTGGCAGGACACACCGGGGCAGGTTCGGGACGCGGCCACCTTCATAGGTCTGCCGAACCCCGTGCTGTGGTCCGGGCCCCCGATCCGGGAGGGCGACCTCGCCGGATGGATGGGCGAGGTCAAGTACTTCACCCGGATCGAGATCGACTCCGTCATCACCCTGCACAGCCGCTCCGGCACCCCCTTCGAGCTGTACGGGCGGGGCAGCGACTTCCTCAACCCGGTGCGGATGGCGCGCTATGTGCCCTGCGTGATCGAGGCGGAGAACGCCGAGGAGAACCCGAAGGTCCTCGCCCTCGCACGCACCGCGTGGCGGGAGCACGTTGACGCCGTCGCACAGCGCTTCGGGGCTCCCGTCCGCGTCGCGGAGGACGACGACGAGGACTTGGAGGCGATCTGGCGTCCGGCCGGCGCCGAAGGCCCGGACCTGCGCCTGTGGTTGAACGCCACGCAGGTCCTGGTCCCGGACAGCCCGCTGTACACCCGCCTTCCCGGCCGCGCGCTGATCCGCCTCGACGCGCACGCCCCGGAGGACATGGCCGGCGTCACACCCCGCCCGGTCGACAAGGCCAACGACGTGCCGGAGTGGATCCCGGACTGGTACCAGCAGCACGCGGTCGATCTGGCGCGGGCCGAGTACGAGGCGTTCGAGGACGAGGAGCGCGTCGTCGACCGGGTTCGGCACGCCCTTGGCGGCGCAGTCGCCGACGGCGGATCCGTCCTCGACCTCCTCGGGACCCTCGTCGACACGCCCTTCGAGGTCCGGCCGGAGACCGACTCGTACAGCTCGCAGCACATCTTCCGGCACCCCGACGCCCCCCAGGGCCGGCTGCCCGCCCTCCACGTGGCGCACGTGATCAGCGTCCTCGCCAACCACGAGCAGGCGGGCTCCGCCCGTACGGCGCAGTCGGTGGAGCCGGGCCTGACCCTCCACCATCTCGACCTGTTCAATCCCCGGGTGCAGAACTCCCTCGGCGTCACCGGCCGGGAGGCATGCGGGGTGTGGCGACTGACCCGCGCCGGGTTCGAGAAGTCGATCACCGGCAAGGCGTACATGATCACCCCGGCGGACGTGCTGGAACGCCTGCGCGCCGCAGTGCTCGCAGCCGGGACCCCCGAAGAGGGTGAGTCGCCGTCAGAATGACCGATGACGGGCCATGAGGGTGGGACGGTCCAGGCGTGGCAGGCGCTGGGCGGGGCGGCGGAAGCGGTCGGGCGGGGGCGCTAGGCGGTGTCTTCAAATGATCATCACTGGTGGATCATGGTGTCGTGATACGTCGCCATGAACTGTCCGATGTCGAGTGGGAGTTCGTCAGGCCGTTGCTGCCCGTGTCGTTGCGGGGGCGGAAGCGGCTGGACGACCGCAGGGTCCTGAACGGATCGTGTGGAAGTTCCGGACCGGGACGGCCTGGCGGGACGTGCCCGAGCGTTACGGTCCGTGGGCCACGCTGCATACGCGTTTCCGCAGGTGGGTGGCGGACGGGAGGTTCGACCGGATGCTGCGGGCTGCTCAGGCGAAGGCGGACGCGGCGGGCGACATCGAGTGGCTGGTGTCCGTCGATTCCACGGTCGTCCGGGCCCACCAGCATGCGGCGGGGGCTCGAAAAGGGGGCTCCGCGACCCGGCCATCGGCCGGTCCAGAGGCGGTCTGACTAGCAAGATTCACCTGGCCTGCGACGGCCGGGGCCGGCCGCTCGCCTTCGTCGTCACAGGCGGCAACACCAACGACTGCACCCGGTTCGCCGCCGTGATGGAAGGGGTCCGGGTGCCCCGGATCGGACCGGGACGACCACGCACCCGGCCCGATCACGTCCTGGGCGACAAGGGCTACAGCTCAAAGGCGATCCGCGCCTGGCTCCGCCGTCGGGGCATACCCCACACGATTCCCGAGCGGGCCGACCAGGTCGGAAACCGGGCCCGGCGAGGCAGCCGAGGTGGCCGCCCGCCGGCCTTCGACCGCGAGGTCTACAAGCACCGCAACGTCGTCGAACGGTGCTTCAACCGCCTCAAGCAGTGGCGCGGCATCGCCACCCGCTACGAGAAAACCGCCCAGTCCTACGAAGCGGCCGTCACCCTTGCATCCGTCCTGATGCGGGCGGCGGGCGCGAGCTCACCGGTGAGCAGGTCACAGCGGACAGGCTTACGGACAGGCGTACCACGCCGAGGTCCAGCTCCGTGAGGCCCGCCCGGTAATCGGCCGCGTGCCGGCTGCTGAGCAGGACGGGCATCACACGGCTCGATATGGTCGCGCAGAACCAGTCGAACCGGCCCTCGCGAGCCCGATGACGTCTGATGCGACCAGTGTTCCCACGCGATTCCCCGTACCTTCGACCTGGCAGGAGCCCGCCCCTCACCCGCGCCGATGAGCCCCCGGCCCCGGGCATGCGACTCAGGGCCAGAGCAGTTCCGGTCCGCACCGCAATTTACGCTGGAACCGGCGGTCGGCGCGGTGAGCGGCCCCCGGTCGTCACCCGTGGGCACCTGCCCCTCCCCCACTGCGCAGGTGCCCACCCCAGCATCGGCGGGCGGCACTATCCCATGGCTGCGGCCGGGCCCCCGCCGAACCGGGGGACGTCCTCCATTGCCGCGTCCAGACGCAGGCACACGTACCGGATCGGATGCCGGTAGACACCACCGCGGTCGACGGAGGTTTCGGCGCTGATCTCCGCGATGAGGCCGGGCTGGCCAAGGGTGGTGTCGAGGACGTCGCGGGCGCCCCACACCGACGAGAACGTCACACCGGTCCAGGGATGGCCGGAGTCGGCGGGGGTCAGGTGCTCGGCGAGCTCGCGGGCCGCGTCGGGACGCAGCGGGACCGTGCGGCCGACGGACGGAGGCGTCCGGTCGGGTCGTGACGGCCGAGGATGAGCGGGAGATCAGCCCGGCGCCCGCCATCTCCGGGGCGGGCGGTCCGTTGTCTCTGCCCTCCCGTTTGGGCCGGGTTTCTTGACGACCGGCGGGCCGGTCCAGGCTGCGACAGTCGTCGGCCGCCAAGGCCGGCGCGGCAAGGAAAGGCAAACGATGCCGCAAGCGGGACACGCGACCGGCCCGGCGCCCGCGCCGGGCCAGCAGACGCTCAGTGCGGCAGAAGAAGCGGCCCGAATGGACGCGGTGCGCCGCTATGACAGTCCGCACCGGGGACGGCGGTGGTGCGCACCGCTCCCATCGGGCGGTGGCCACCCGATGGGCGCACCGCACCGCACCGCACCGCACCGCACCTGTGACTTTGACTCGTATCAGGCCAGAGAGGACGGGACCGGCTGCTGGTGAAAGGAACGCTCTGGTTCGTAGTTGGCCACAACTTTGACGGCTACCTGGCCAGTCCGGGGTGTCGCAGCCAGAGCCCGCGCCCTCGGCTTCGCCTCGGCGGGACGGACACGGGCGGCAACGTTCAACCGCCCTGTGGAGCCCCGACCAGACCGGCGTCTACCCCAAGAGCTTGCCCACATTGATGTCCATGCCCCGGAGCTGCGCAAATTGTGGGGCGCCCGGCAGGCCCAACGAAATCGGGCCGACGCTCAGACCTGTGTCAGCACTGGCCGGTACGGCGAGAGCGCCGAAGATCGCGAGCGTTCCGAGGACGACAGCAGCGAGACGACGCATTGGCGGCCTTTCACTTAGGGCAGTCGATTCACTCGCAGGGCTTCCCGGCTTTCCCCGCAACATTCGTCTTGTCACCCGTCTGCGCCTGCGTCACCCCATTGGGTGCCGGGCCAACGGTGGCCCGCCGCTCACCAGCCGCCCGGCGAAGGACAGGGTCCGGTCGGCGTGCAGCAGGATCCCGTCCTTCCTACGGACGGTGTCTTCGTAGTGCCCCACTTGAGCCGGGGCCGGCGCCAGCGCGACAACTGATCCGCGAACGGCTGCGGCCGGCGGTGATCCACCTTGTGCGACTCTCGGCTGACGTCTGGTCAGCCGCGCGGGCGATTAGGCGGCATCGATCTTGCGGCCTTGGGATGACGACCGGGCGGCTGTCAAAGCTAAGGATGGGTCGCGTTCCTCCAGTCAACTCCCCTTCGCATAAAAGGAGATCGTCATGGCTTCGCTGTCGCTGTCTGCTCGGCGCACCGCCACCGCTACCGTCGCGGCCCTGGCGGCCGGGCTCACCCTGTGCACCTCGTCCATCGCCTCGTCCGCCGAGCAGCGCACGGACCACCGCCGGCCGGGCGCGGCGCGGATTGTCGGCAGCGGGGACTTCGTACTGCCCTACCTGAGCGACAACGATGTACGCTCCTTCAGCTTCGACGCGGTGGCCGCCCCGTACAGCACCCCGCGGCCCGGGCTTCCCACGGGGCTGCCCGTCGACGCGCGGGGCACGGTACGCATCTCGCACCACTCGGCTGACCAGAACGTCACCTATACCTTCGACGGCCAAGTGGAGTGCCTGGTCACCGGCCCGAACACGGCGACGGTCACGGCCCTCATCACGAAGGTCAGCCACGAGGAGACCGGCCTGCTCGGCAAACGCGTCGGACTGAGCGTGCACGACGGCGGAAAGGGCGGCAAGGCCGATCGGGTGGGCTTCTCGTGGAACGGGGTGAACCTGCTGCCGAACGGTGAGGACGCCGAGGTCGGCACCTGCATGGCCCCGGCCCCGTACGCCCCCGTCGTCAAGGGCGGCTACACCGTCACCCACGCCGAACTGGCACCGCTCCCCCGCCCGTAGAAGGCGTGCACCACGGCCCGCACCCGCTACGAACGACGCGCCGACCTCCCCGGGCCGGGGCGCGCCGGGTCGGGGCGCGCCCGCGGCCGCCGGTTTGCGGCCCCCTGGCGACATGTCACAGGAGATGGGTCAGGTCGTACAGACGCTGATGCCACCAGTTGCCCCTGCGGTGCGGCTGCCGGTGGGCGAACGGGTCGGGGAGGGTCCTGCGTCGCAGCGCGTCGTCCAGACCGGCCAGCAGGGCCTCCAGCTCCCGACGCGGCCAACGGGGAAGCCTGCGGACGACCCGCCCGGGCGAAGCTCGAAGGGGTCGGTGGCTTTGGCGTCGGCGCCGTTGTCGCCGCGGCCGCCGACCTGCCGCGCGTCCGTGCAGCCGTCGCGGCGCCTCAGGTCCCGCACCGCGAATTCGAACGCCCGGTGATGGAGAGAGTCGAGCTGTCCGAGGGCGTAGCGCATGCCGCTCGCCCGTACGTGCTCCCGCCGGGCGGTCTCCCTGCGCCGCCACGTCCAGGCTCCGGCTCCCGCGGCGGCCACGAACAGTGCGGCGGCCACGATCCTGGGGTGTGCGGCCAGCCACCGCAGCGCGGTGACCGCCAGGCTGAGCCCGACCGTGGCCGGAGCGCGGCGAGGACGACCTGCTCCATGCGCTGGTTCTTCCGCCGCCGTGGCCTGCTGGGCCGGCGGCGGGAGCGCCGGGCCGGACGGCGGCCGCTCACCTGCCCCGCCCGGGGAAACCAGCGTCAGAACGACAGGGGGCCGCCTGCCGTGGGGGATGCGGTTCGCCGGTCACTGGCCGGCCTGGAAGAGCTCGTCCAGCGCCCTGGTGGTCGATGGCGGGGCGGCGGTGGACGAGATGGTGACCGTTCATGGCGCGGACGGATGGGGCGGCGCTGGGAACGCCGTGTCGCGGCGGCGCGAGCGTGCCTGGCCCGGCAGGGCATGCTGACGGGGGTGTCCCGCAGCCACGTCGGGACGGTCGTGCACGAGGGCCAGGAACACGACGTGAAAGCCGAGGTGGGACTGAGCAGCCAGCGCGGCCGGCGCGCGCAGCTCCCCGGGCAGGCCTGCGGTAGTCGCCGAATCAGCAGCGCAGTGACAGCGGTGCGCCGCTCGGGGCTGGCGCGATCCGGCGGCTCAGCAGAGTTCGTGTCGTGTGCCGTCGGCGACGGCGTGGAGCTTGTCGGGGTTGGCCACGTTGTGGATGGTCGAGATGCGGCCTTCGGGGTCGAAGTCGAAGGTCAGCGTGGCGATCACGCGGTCGGGCCCTCGGAAGACCACGCCGGGGCCGCCGTTGATCCAGGTGAGTTCTGTCCGCATCCGGTCGGGCGCGATGCCCTGGTAGGTGACGGTGCCGAGGGCGGCAAACCAGCGGGCCACGGTCTCCAGGCCGACGACCGGCTTGAGGGCCTGGCGGACCTTGCCGCCGCCATCGGTCCACAGTGTCACGTCCGGGGCGAGCAGCTCCATGAGAGTGTTGATGTCGCCGCCCGACGCCGCCGCGAAGAAGCGCTCGGTGACGTCGTACTGGCGGGCACGGTCCGCGGCGAAACGGGGTCGGCGGGCCTGGACGTGTTCGCGGGCGCGGTGCGCGGCCTGCCGGACCGCCGGCTCCGAGCGTTCTACCGCTGCCGCGATCTCCCCGTAGCTGAAGGCGAAGGCCTCCTTCAGAACGAAGACCGCGCGTTCGAGTGGGCTGAGCGTCTCCAGGACGACCAGCAGTGCCGTGGAGACCGAGTCCGCCGTGGCGACGCTGTCGGCGGTGTCCGGGCTCGTGAGAATCGGCTCGGGGAGCCATGGGCCGACGTAGGTCTCGCGCTGGTGGCGGGTCGAACGGAGTCGCTCCATCGACAGGTTGGAGACGATCCGGGTCAGATACGACTTGGGGTCGGCTACCTGAGAACGCTGGGCCGCCGACCATTTCAGCCAGGCGTCCTGGACCACATCCTCGGCGTCGGCGGCGGAGCCGAGGATGCGGTAGGCGACGGAGAAGAGCAGCGTGCGGTACTGCTGGAAGGCGAGCTGCTCGGGACTGGTCTGCAGCGGCTGGGTCACTTGGCGCTCCTGATCCGGGTGTAGCGGCCGCCGTGCGGCCAAAGGGCGCCCGAGGCGGGCATCTTCTTCATGCGGGCGAAGGTGGGCCACGGTGCGGCGGTGACCGTCTCCTTGTACTTCGCCGCCCGTTTGCCGGTCAGCACGATGCGGCGCGGGCTGTCGTCGGGGCGGGTGAACTGCACGACGGCGTCGTTGCGGCCGAGGCTGACGGGGGTGTGGTAATAGCCGAAGCGGAAAGGCTTGGGTTCCTTGCCGGCCCGCACTCGCAGGATGGACAGGGCGGCGTGCACGCCGGTGGGCATGCCGCTCTGGCAGGTCCCGTGCATCACGCCGTAGCCCTGACGGATCGCCGCCGCGTCGCCCACGGCATAGACGTCCGGGTGGGAGACCGATCGCAGCGCGCTGTCGGTGACCACGCGGCCGCGCTCGTCGACGGTCAGGCCCGCGGCGGCGGCCAGCGGCGAGACCCGCGTGCCGCTGGTCCACAGCACCGCGGCCGCCGCGATGCCGGAGCCGTCCGCGAGCTCGACGCCGTTCGGTAGCACCTTGACCACCTCGACGCCGCTGCGTACACGCACGCCGAGCCGGGCGAGCGCCGCGTCAAGGTGGGCCTTGGCCTTGGGGTGCATGTTCGCGCCCGGCTCCTGCCGGCCCAGCAGCACCACCTGGAGCTCCGGATGCCGCTCGGCGATCTCCGCCGCGGCCTCGATGCCGGTGAGGCCGCTGCCGCCGACCACGACGGTCCCGCTGTCGAGCCGGGTCAGCCGGTCGGCGAGGAGAGCGGCGTCCTGCGGGCTGTTGAGGGTGGAGGCGTGGTCGTCCACGCCGGGGACGTCGACGGTGTCCGCGACGCTGCCGAGGCCGTAGACCAGGGTGTCGTAGCGCAGGACCCGTTCGTCGTCTATCCGTACGGTCCTTGCCCCGGCATTCACGGCGGTGACCCAGCCGCGCACGAAGCCGGCGCCGGTGCCGTCCAGCAGCTCCGGTATGTTCATCTCGGCCGTCTCCTGGCCGGTGGCGGTCATGTGCAGTCGGAGCCGCTCGGTGAAGGTGTCGTACGGGTTGACCAGCGTCACGCGCAGGTTCCCCTGCTTCCTGGTCCGGGCCGCGAGCTGGATCGCGGCCGAGAGCCCGGCATAGCCGGCGCCCAGGACCAGGACTTCGTGCTGCTGCGCTGCTGTCGCGTTCATCGCTGTGCCTCTTTCGTGTGGTTCGTTTCCGCCGTGCGGACGACCACCAGACGCAAGCTGCCTTTCCGTTCGTGACACGGGGCGGATGTGACCCGCATCACCCGATGAAGAGAGAACGGGTGTGCCGCGGCAGCACCGCCAGCCGCGACGCAGCATTCAACCATGATCGAACTGGCTTCACGTGACCGAGATCAGGCGCGAGAGCCGTAACGTCGCGGGAAGTGCAGTTGCGGTGGCTGACCGCACTGCTCGAACCGTCACCGTCAGCGGCGGGCCGCGGCTGTCGGTCAGAGTGTGCCAAGGCCCGAACACAGCGGCAGCGGATCACCCGGACGTGCCCGCACGAGCAACACCCTTCGGGCTATATGCGGGCCTACATTGCGCTGCATGATCGATGCTTGTGCTGCCGGCCCTGTGCTGCCCCCGTTCGTTCAGGAACGGGTGGAGGCTTTCCACGCCAACGGGATCCGGGGCCGGTGGTCAGGCCGTCACATCCTGCGCGGCCGACGTCTGCCGGGTCCGGACTCCACCGTCGTCGACAGCAACGACTACCTGCGCCTGGCCGGCGACAAACGCGTGGTGGACGCCGTGACCGAGTCCCTCCATGCCATGCGGGGAGCGCGACTGGCCTCGGCGGTGCTGCTGTATGAGGAGCACCCGCAGACGGCGCTGGAGCGACAGCTGGCCCGGTACCTCGGTTCGGGGGCGGGCGTTTTCTGCCAGTCGGGGTTCGACGCCAACGTCGGTCTGCTGCAAACCCTGGCCGGGCCCGAGGTACCGGTGTACGTGGACGCGCTGGCCCACATGTCGCTGTGGGCGGGGGCGCAGGCGGCAGGCGCCCAGGTGCGGCCCTTCCTGCACAACGACGTCGCCCACCTGGCCCGCCGTATCGAGGAGTACGGGCCTGGTGTGATCGCGGTCGACTCGATGTACAGCGTGTGCGGCAGCCTGGCGCCGCTGGCAGCGTTGTGCGAGGTGGCCGAGGAGACCGGCTGCGTCCTGGTCGTCGACGAAGCGCACTCACTGGGCACCCACGGCCCGGCCGGTGCGGGCATGGTCGCGCAGGCCGGACTCGCGGCGCGTGTGCATTTCCGCACGATGAGCCTGTCGAAGGCGTTCGCGAAGCGTGCCGGCTACATCACCTGCCCGGACGAGGACTTCGTCGAGTACTTCAAGATGACCTCCTACCCGGCCGTCTTCGCCTCCACCCTGGTGCCGTCCGACCTGGTGCAGATCGCCGCCACCCTGGACGTCGTCCGCGCCGACGAATGGCGCCGCACCCGCCTGCGGGAAGTCGCCGCCACCCTGCGCGAAGCGCTCACCGGCCTCGGGTACGACCTTCGGGGTTCGGGGGCCCACATCATGTCGCTGCCCACCGGCCGGGACGAAACAGTCATCCAGGTACGCGACATCATGGAAGAACACGACGTGTTCGCCTCCGTCTTCTGTCCCCCCGCCACCCCCCGCAACCGCACCGCACTACGGCTCTCCCTGCACTGCGACCTCACCGACCACGACATGGACCGCATCCTCCACGCCGCCGAGACCGTTCGCCCCCTGTGCACCCCGCCCACCACCTGACCTCAGAACCACTCACCGGCAAGCCCACGACACCAAGCTTCCCCGCCCCAGCAAAAGCCGGCGCTTTGCTGGTAAACCCGCCACGCGAGTGGCCCAGGCCCCCGCCTCGGCCTACCCCTTGCCGGTGGCCGAGCCGCGCCCGCGGATACGGACGACATCAACCATGAACTGGGGCGGAGCACCGACCGCGCCCGCGCAGGTCACAACCCCGGGACCCTGCAGCCTGTCGCCCCTCGCCACCAGCACCAAACGCGCCAGCAAGGCCCTCTTCACAATGCGCTCTCGACAAACGCGCATGAATAGGGTTCAGCGATTGTTCCATCACTTAACGTGGCCTGCTGTCGCTGGGGCGGCGCTCCTGCGGCTCGAAGTGAGGGTCGCTGGCGGCATACCCCCTGGAAGGGGCTCCGGGGCTCAGCGCCCTCCTGGCATCCTGCGCCAGGGCACTGCCACCGCCGCCCAGTGGGCTCCGCGCAGGTGAGTTCCAGCATCCCTGCTCGACGGGTCGGTGCACGATCAGCTGCATTGCGTCACTCCTGGGAGGGACATCCCGGCCGGAACCGGCCCAGCGGGAGGTGGTGAGGTTGATGATCGTCGGCATGACATCCTCCCTCAGTCGCCGTCGTCTGCTCAGCCACGCTGCGGCGGCTGCCGGCATGGGGCTGCTCGCGACCGGCCCAGCAGCCACCCGTGCAACCGCCACCGCGAAGCCATCTGGTCAGGCCCCGCCGGTGCTGCCGACGATCGGCCAGCAGTACACCCTCAGTTGCAACGGCTTCGGGGCAACACTGGTCGTGAATCTCCCACCGCCGCTGCCGACACTGAACTTCATCGGTTCCCGGGTCGTGAGGGTCGAAGTCGGTGGCGCCGACTTCGTTCGCCTGCGGACCGTCGACTTCGCGATGGACGCGGAACACCCGCGGTTCGGGAAAGTGACCCTGCGGCTACCGGACATCGATTCCTCCCCGGACAGCCTCCTCCAACTCACCCCTAACGGGCTCACCGAGACGTGGACCCAATCGATGGCCCTCACCTTCGAACGCTCAGGTGACATCGAGGGCCCGTTCTCCTACGAGACCCTTGAGCCGGGGAAGTGGATCGCCAACCACATCCTGTTCCCGCCACCGCCCCAGAAAATGAACCCGGACGGGTCATCCACCGGGGGCACCAAGTACGTGCTGCAGGCGCCGATCAAATACGGCCACGACTCCACAGAGGCTGCCCAGCTCCGGGGATTCGACGTCAACCAAGGCGTCATCCTGGGCTAATGCCGCTGCCCAAGACCCGCTCCGCGGACTCGGAACCCGACGGGCACACGCGAGGGGAAGCACCCGACTGTACGGTCCGGGGACCTTCGCGCATGCCCGGCGGCGACGTACAAGGCGTACTCCTGGCCCTCAGTGCGGTCGAGGCGGAACCAGTCGGGCATCTCGCGCACGAAGGCGTCCGCGCTCGGCCAGGCCGGCGAGACGTGAACTTCGCGGACGGTGTCGATCAGGTCGGGGAAGCGGCCCTCGCGCCGGGCCCTGAGCCAGCTGCGCGGACAGCCGGCGGTACATCGGCGGCGTGTGCGGCAGCACGCCCTCGGCGGCGAGGCGGTGCGTCACCTGCCGCAGCGTGACCTTCAGCGGCGCGTACCCGTCCACGATCTCCCGAGCGCGGTCCACGACGAGGGGCCACCGGATCCGTCCACGGGCCATACCGGTGCATGAGACACGACCCCCACCGCGGCCGTAATTTCACACCACAACGGCTGCACGCCGACACCACATAGGACACGGTCTTATTACACCGCTCGGACCACGCCGAGTGAAACGGCTTCGAGGTTGAGGGCCCTGCCCTTGGTGCCGAGCTCGACCAGACCAAGCTGTCCAGAGTCCCTAGGCCCGTGGTACTGCCAGCCGATGTTCTCTACATGGGACCAGCCCTCCAGGGCGTAGTACCCCGCGTCATCGAGCCAGATGGCCGCGGCTTCCATTGGCTTGGCCATTCCGGTGGTACCAACGGTGACTTCCCCGCCGTCCTCGTCACATCCTCCGTACAGATTGCCGAAGTCGCGGATGTGGGCGGTGGCGCAGAACCGCCCGGCGCCCACGATGTGAATCTTGAGGGCTTCGATTGCTCTGCTCTGTCCTTCTGTTCCGGCGTAGTAATTGCTGCCACAGAACCAGTCTCCCCAGCCAATGCCGGCTACGTGGGCTTTGACGCACGCGTATATGCCCTCGTTGGCGGTCTGGGTCCCAACTATCGACGGGGATGCGCCGGATCCGGCTGAGATGGAGTTGGTAGGGCTCGGAGGAACTGCAGCCTGGCTGGTGCCGGCGGCAGTCATGACCGAGGCGGCCACTGTGCCGAAGACAAGCAGGGAACGAAGGGGACGCATCACGGGGTTTCTCCAAACAGGCCTGGGCCGGTTCGGTGCGGTCGGCGGACGCCGTCCGCACCGAACGAGAACGATCACCACGCTATGACCGAAAAGATCGCTTGACCCAGGGCAGCACATGCCAGCAAGGGGACCGAACGCGCCACCAGGGGACGCTCCACGCCTGCTCGGCATGCCCCCCGCCCAATACGCACACCTGCTCGGCCTGGCACCCGAGCACCTCAAAATGACGACCTCTGCCGAACACCCGCGGCCACCAGCATCCGCATCACAGAACTCACAACCCTCCACACCCCTTGGACCGAACTGTCCCTGCTACTTGCACAGCAATCGGCCATCGGCACCCTCGGAGTCTGGGACTACCTGATCACCTCCGCGCCTACCCCGCACGAAGAGATCCAGGACGCCGCCGCCTACTTCGCCACCGTCGCCGACTCAGGCACCCTGCACATCAGCGAAGACGGCCAGCAGATCACCATCAGCCACATCAACCAGGCCGATCTGACCTACGACGCCGCTTGCGCCGTCCGTGCCTACGCGCTCGGCCTCTACCAGCGACGTCTGAGCGAAGCCGCGCAACGCCGCCTCGTTCCCGTCCGCGTCACCCTCGCCGCCGCAGCCCCACGCCACCACCACGCCCTGACCGAGCTCTACGGCACCCGCACCATCGACTTCGAAGCCCCCGTCAGCTCGATCACCTTCCTCGCCACCGACCTCAACGCCCCCACACCACGCACGCAACCCGGCTTGTCCACCGTGCTCCGAAGACACGCCCAACAGACCCTCGCCGCAGCAGTCCCCCTCCACAACTGGCTCGACCTATTCCGCACCGCCCTCGCCTCCATACACGACGAGACCACACCCACTCTGGCCACAGTTGCCCGGCGCCTGGCCATCAGCTCACGAACCCTCCAACGCACCCTCGCCGAACACGGCACCACCTGGAGCAACGAACTCGAGACGTTGCGCCGAGACCACATCACGCGCCTGCTCCGCAGCACCGACCTCAGCATCGACGCGATAGCCAGCCGCAGTGGCTACGCCGACGCCCGCGCCCTGCGCCGCGCAGTCCAACGCTGGTACGGCACCACACCCGCCACCCTCCGCCGCACCGGCCACCCGTCGAGAACCCCCGCCAGCCCCGCCCAGACCAACAACGAATGAGCCCTCCGCCCCCGAGGCCACGGCGCCCGGCTGGGCGACTGCCTGCGGGTCTGTCGGCGAAGCCGGAGAAGCTGTTCGCCCTGCAGGGTGCCGGGGAGCGGTTCGCGGTACCATGTCTCCGCTGCAGTGGCGCAAGACTTCCTGGGGCAGTAGCCGGGCCTGGAAACGACGATGCCCCCGGTCCAGAGCGCGGGAACCGGGGGCCATTCAGTTGTGCACTCACCGTACGCATACGGGGCGCCGTGTTGGTAATGCCCGCACATGACGAACCCGCCGGGTCCGGACCGCTGCCGGGGGCGGGGTGCCGTCACGGGTGCCGGCGGTCAGGGTTTGACGCAGCGCTGTTCCATCAGGTCCATGTAGGCGTCGCCCATTTCGTCGCGGGACACGGTGATGCCGTCCTTGTCGTACGCGGGCTCGGAGAGATCCGCGATGACGAGCTGCTTGGTCTTGGCGGGTCCGAACAGCAGGTAGCCGTTGCACAGGCTCCTCGTCTGCTCGCGCGCCATCTTGTCCCACGTGCTAGCGACGGCCAGCGTCAGGATGACCTTCTTGGTGGTCTCCCGGCGCTTGACCAGCTCGGCCGCGCTGGGCTCGCTCTTGGTCGGCGAGGGGGTGGGGGCGGCGCTGACGGGCGCGGGGGTGGTGGGGGCTGGAGCGGACGCGGTGGTAGCCGCACCCTTGTCGAAACCTTCCTTCGCGCTGCCGGAACCGATCGCTGCACCCAAGCCGAGGATGAGGACGAGACCGACCGCACCGCCGCAGCCTATGCCGACCTTCTGCACGGTGCTGAGCTTCTTCTTCGGCTCCGGCGCCTGGCCCCAGGAACCGGGCTGGGGATAGCCGTAGCCGGGTGGGGGCTCCGGTGGCGGCGATCCCGGCGGCGGGGGTATCTGTTCCGGGCTGGGCGGCGTGGACACGGCGGGGGCCTCCGGAAAATGGAAATTGTCTTTCGGTATATGGAACCCGCGAACCTTAGACCTTGAACGCCGATCAATCCAGACAGGTCCAGAACGTGAAACAGCCCCCGCCGGACCGGAGTTGCCGGTTTGGCGGGGGCTTTCATGTCGTACGGGTCAGGTGTGCCTCTTGCTGGTCGGGTAGACCTCGCGTTCCAGGTCCCACCGCAGCGGCACCCGAAACCTCCTTGAAGGAGGTGTCGGCCTTCAGCCGGGCCAGGTGCGCACCGAGGAGTGCGGGGCCGCCCTGGTCGCGGATCTGGTCCATGCGGGCCCCGAGCAGGGGCCCGGGGCGGGAGCCGACCAGGAAACCGACCCGCGTCTCGGGCAGCACGTCCTTGACGAGTCCGACGATCGTGGCGTGCGCGAGCCGGTTGACGCCGAGCTATTCCAGCGCCTTCGCGCGGTCGCCGAGGTCCAGGTCCCGGGGCACGGTCAGCCCCTCGGTCAGCGGGGGCCCCAGGAACGCTTCGCGTACGTACTCGCGGGCGGCGCCCACAGGTCGGCGGCCTCCCGCACCGGCGCAGCGGCGGGGACGGGGGGGGCGGGCCCGGGTGCACCCGGGCCCGGGCCCGGAGCCGGTGCGGGTGCGGGTGCGGGTACGCGTCCCGCCGCAGGCGCGCCCCGTGGGTCGTCGCCGGAACTGCCCAGGCGCGAGGCCAGAACGTCCCGGGCCGGCGGCGCGGCAGCAGGGGCCGGGGCGGCGGGCGCCGGGGTCGCCGGGGCGGCGGCGGGTGCTTTGGCGGCGGCCGCGGTGGTGACGGCGGCGACGGACCTGGTCGACGCCCGCTCCGTCCGCGTGCGCGTCGAGGAGAATCCGGGCGACGTCGACGCTCCTCGCGTCGAGCCGGCTCATCGCGGCCGCGATGAGCCGGCCAGGCCGGGGAGGCAAGGATCGCGTCGCGTACCAGGCCCTCAGGCATCGTCACCTTTGGTCCGATGGCCATCAGCAGCAGCCTACTCACCAACATGAGCTGAACGAGGCCAGGTTTCCCCCGTGGCAGGACCTGGCCCCAGTGGGTGCACGCTCAGCTGACGGTTCCGCAGCCGTAGTTGCCGCTGGAGGAGGTGTAGTCACAGGCCATGAACCGCACGTTTGCGACGTCGGTGTGATGGCCTGCGGTGCTGTCATAGTCCCCCGGAGCGCTCGCTATCGTCCTCCAGCCCGAGTCGACCCACAGGCCCGTGCTGGCGTTCCACTGGTCGTAACGAACCCGGAGATGGGCGGTGGTGTCGCAGCTCGTGCGGTAGACCGAGAGAGTCCACCACGCCTCGTACGCATGCCGGCCAGCGTGGGAACCGGTCCGGCTGTACCTGTAGTCGCCGGATGCGTACGCGCATCCCGAATTGCTTGATCCGTCGATCTGCCACTGCGGGCTGGCGCTCGCGGGCGCCTGCGCGGTGCCCACTGCCAGGGCGGCGGTCACGGCGATGAGGGTGAGATATATGCCGACTCGTGTGGTCACATGCCCTCCCGAGTATGTGGTGGCCGCCACACCCGACGGCCGGTTCCGAGTGAAGTCTCTTCCCCAGCCCGCACAGCCACAACGGAGCCAAACCAGCCTCGGCAGAGGGAAACTGGCCTACAACGGTGGCGATCACCTGACAGAACATCGGCAGATCCTCGGCGAGTGAGAGGCGGTGCCCCCCTGGCGAGCCCGCCTGCTGTCCCAACTCCTCCGGGCGACACCGGAACGCGCCGGCGTCTCGAGGACGTGCAGCGTCGTGCCTGGCGCCGCCGCTAGTGCTGTGACCGCATAGGTTCACCGGGTTGCTCGTTGTGCTGGTTGGAAGCGATGTCGCTTCCAACCAGCAGGGGAGGCGGGATGGCACCACCGGTCAAGGTCCGGAGGCTGACAGAGCAGGAGGGGCAGAAACTCCAGCAGATCGTTCGGCGGGGCAGTACGAGCTCGGTGCGGTTTCGGCGGGCGATGATGCTGCTGGCCTCGGCCGGCGGCAGCACGGTCCCGGTGATCGCGCGTCTGGTCCAGGCGGACGAGGACACCGTCCGAGACGTGATCCACCGCTTCAACGAGATCGGGCTCGCGAGCCTCAACCCTCAGTGGGCGGGAGGCCGTCCCCGCCTGCTAAGCAGTGACGACGAGGACTTCGTCATCCAGACGGCCACCACCCGCCCGACCGTGCTGGGCAAGCCCTTCACCCGCTGGTCGGTCCGCAAGCTTTCCGACCACCTGCGCCGGAACATAGCCAGGCCCGTCCGGATCGGCCGCGAGGCACTGCGGTGCTTACTGGCCCGCCGGGGGATCACTTTCCAGCGGACGAAGACCTGGAAGGAGTCTCCGGACCCGGCCTTCGACGCCAAGCTGGCCCGGATCGAGTACGCGGTCAACGAGCGTCCAGACCGCACGTTCGCCTTCGACGAGTTCGGGCCATTGGGCATCCGCCCCACCGCAGGCTCCTGCTGGGCCGAAGAGAGCCGCCCCGCCAGGCTGCCTGCCACCTACCGCCGCATCCACGGCATCACCTACTTCCACGGTTGTTACTCCGTCGGCGACGACAAGCTGTGGGGTGTCAACCGGCGCCGCAAGGGCATCGACCACACCTGGGCCGCCCTACGGTCGATTCGAGCAGCCCGCCCGGACGGCGCCCCGATCTACGTGATCCTGGACAACCTCTCCGCCCACCTGAACTGGAAGATCCGCAGGTGGGCGGCCAGGAACAAGGTCGAGCTGTGCTTCACGCCCACCTACGCGTCCTGGGTCAATCCCATCGAGGCCCACTTCGGGCCGCTGAGGCAGTTCACCCTGGCCAATTCGAACCATCCGAACCACACCGTCCAGACCCGGGCCCTGCACGCCTACCTGCGCTGGCGCAACCAGAACGCCCGCCACCCCGACGTCCTGGCCGCCCAACGCCCGCGAACGCGCACGCGTCCGCGTCCGCAGGGAACGAGGTCTCCGCTGGGGCGGCAGGCCACTGCCGGCCGCAGTCTGACCCCGCTCAACCCGGCCAGAGCACAGCATTAGTCGTCGAACTCGAAGCCCGAAGCCTCCGCACGGACAATGATGTCGCGGACTGCCTCGGGGCTCGTGATGACGGATTCGACAGCCGTCTTGAGTCGCTCAAGGTCGCTCGAACTGCCGGCCGCGCAGAACATGCCAGCCTCGCTGTCGAAATCGACGTGCTCGGCAATATCCGGCCAGGCAAACCGCACGAGACCCTCCCAGAAGTACCCGTTCGGCTCGTGCCCGGCGGCAACTACTGCGGCATCGGCAGCCAGGCCGCCGGTATCCAACGTCAGCGAGTGCTCGCCATCGAAGTCATGGAAGTGAATGGTCACGGCGCGATCGTCTCACCCAGCATGCGAACCGTTCGTCCGGGTCCCTCATAGCCCTCGAACCCGGTGAACCTTCCCGGTCACAGCACTAGGTCCTGTCCGGCGGATCTTGTGACTGTCTGCTTGTCCGGTCGTTAGGTCGGGCATGGGGCGGGGCGATCTGACGAATGCGGAGTGGGTGCGG
>NZ_JBVISF010000030.1:0-26312 GCF_055575675.1 Streptomyces sp. NPDC034043 | reverse complement strand
GTCCACCTGCGGCAACAAGGGCTCTATCCGCTCCCACGCCGCATCCGTCAACTCACCTCGACCTGCCACAAGATCAATTATCAGACAGGCCTTAGCAGCCCAGGCTCGCCACAGGCCCGGCCTCCACCCGTTCAGCGCACCTAGGCAAGCCCCGGAACGGGTGGCCGGCGGCCGCCCCGCACCGCTGTGAATGGCAGCGATACCTGTCACGGGCGGGGAGTCTGACCTGGGCCTCTCGGTTGAGTTCGCAGCGATGGTTGTCACCACGTGCTGGGGGCTGGTTGTCACCAGGCTCGCGTCGGCAATCGTGTTGTCATCGGTGGACGGCTCATTGGATCAGGTCGGTGTGTGGATGCCGGGGGGAGGTCGGGCAGACGTAAATCTGCATGTTGTCGCTACTGCCCACTTCCACCCTGGTCGGCTGTGAGACGTCCTGATGCGCGCAGTCAGAGCTGGCGGCGGCCTGGTCTTCCTGGGGCACCCAGCTGAGGCTTTCGTCGCCGTTCGACTCGAAGGAGGCGATCGTCAGCAGCGGGATCATCTGCGCCTCACACACTGCGCAGTACCGGGGGTTGGGGTCGGTGCGGCCCCATGGGGGCCATCCGCCGACCTTCCAGCCGGGTGCTTGGCCCAGATGAGTCATGTAGAACTCATGCGGATCCTCCGCGTAGGAGCTGTCCACGTTGGCTCCGGCTGCCTGCCACCTGCTCCAGTCCCCCAACACCAGCCGCAGTTCCGGGCTCAGATCCAGGAGGTTGGGGTAGTCGGTGATCGCTTCCGGTGCCAGCACGCACTGCTCTGGTACGTATCCCGGATAGTCCGCCTCGTACGGTTCCGGTGGTGTGGCGAGGATATCGCCGACCTCCGCAGCCGACCGCCAAAACAGCGCGGTCGCAGGCTTGTAATGCGGATCGTGCTCGTACGGGCACCAGAGAATCTGAAGCAGATCGGCCTGCCCGGGCGGCTGCAACAGAGGGACGTCGCGCAGGTACAACTGAGCCACGGGCAGCATCGGGACCGGGCATTGCGCCGGGCCGGGAGGGCCGGCTTCGAGCCGTTCGGCGAGCCACGCGGCATTGCGCTCCTCGAGCGCCTCCTTTTTGGAGGTGAGCGTGGAAGCCTGGCCCTCAGGGCACCAGCGGGACAAACGTCTGCGGAGCCGCACTTCGGTCGGCGACCGACGGAATCCGGTGTCCACATGCAGGTGCGCGTCTTCGCAATGCGGCCACGGTTCTTCAGCCGGCCACAGCAGCGGCCCGCCGACCGAGCTGTCTCTGACCGACGGCAACCCCGGACGCGGATGCAGCCGTAGCGCAGGGCGTGCCAGCGGAGCCAGCTCGGGGAAGACCGTTGTCACCTCGACAGGCCGCGGGGGAGTAGTTCGCACGAGACTCATGTCGGTGATCTTGCCACCAGCCACTGACAGTCCCCTGCCGCCTTCACCCGCAGCCACGCTCAACTGGGATGACTGCGATCGGATGGTGCCAGAAGTCCCTGCGCAGGGACAGTTGTCGCTGCGAGGCACAGGACGACTGGCGGCCGCATCCCGAACCGCAGATCATTGCGCCGAGCTCCACGTCTGAGTTCGGTGATCATGTGTCAGACATGCCCTAGAGCCCGCCGAGGATTCGAACGGTGATGCTCAGCGTCGTGGCTGTGCTTCGGCCCCACAGCGAATTGAATACACGTTGGCCGGTCTGCCACGGAGCTGCGACGATACCCCTGTTTCCCGAGCGGAGGACGTTTGTTCGTTTTCGTGTGTGTGCGGTGTGGCTCCGAGCTGACCGCCCCGTTGTCCCAGGTCGCCCTGCCGGCCCACGCTCGCCAGAAGTACGGGAACGGGCTTCAGCTCCCGGTGCTCATGGAATCGGGAACGTTCGCCGTGGAACTGGAGCCCTGGGGGCCGCCGTGGCGAAGGTGGGAGGAGATCGATCCGGACGAGGCGGCTGCCCGCGGCATCTACGCGCCGGTCCACGCCCTGTCCGACGGCGTGTCCGGCGCGGTTGTCATCGCACCCGGCGACACCCGTGGCGCCGTGCTGATCCCGGAGAAGCGCGGCGGCGCCTGCTGTGGCTTCGACGGGCGCGACGGCCCCAACATGGCCTGCGCGGCGTGCGGTCTTCCCGTGGCGAGCAGGATCGACGACTGCTCGCTCTGGCAGGCCGCGTGGCTCGCCCCGAACACCGTGCGCCGCCTTCCCGTCGAAGGCGCCGACACCGCACCGCTGTCCTGGGCGGACCTGCTCGCGGAGGGGGATGGCGTGCCCCCGTCCGAGCCGATCGCCCCGTGGGGAGAGCCGTTCCGGGCGAGCGACCGATGGCACTGGAGCCCACAGTGGGTGGCGGCGGCCGGGCAGGCGCTCGCCCACCTCCTGGTGGCCTCCGACGGCCGGGCGGTAGCCGTACCGGACGGCCTGACCGCCAAGATGTTCCAACGCGCCCTCGACACCCTGCTGCCGGCCGGTGGGCCGAGGCGGCGCGCCGTCCTGGCCGGACCGGGACAGCCGGCCCACGACGGCGCCGACATCCTCCTCGTGCCGTCCCACCCGCAGACCGGTAAGGCATGGACCCCTGCCACTCCTGCGCGCTTGGTCCCGTTGCCGTTCGGGGTGTGGCTCCGGCTGGTCTTCCCCGAGCCGCAACTGCCCACCCCCTCATCGGGCCCAATACCCGACGGCGTCCTTCGCGACGACCCGCCCACGCCAAACGTCCATGACGTGTTCCGGATCGACTGGGGAGTCTTCCAACGAACCCTGGCCCGGCTGCCGGCCGTCCGCACCCCGTGGCTACGCGAGATCCACGACAACCTCACGCAGCACATCCGCACCGGCCTGCTCTAGACGCGGCTTCCCCTCCGGGCTTGGGCCCGCGCCCGTAGGGTGCGGGTAGCCCGTGCCGATAGGGCGTGTACGGGTGAGGCCCGGTGCCCAGCATGCTGGGAGCAGTACCACCGGGCCGCCTACACCTGCCAGCCCACGCTCGCGCGCCGCTCGTGGGCGGCGCGGTCCGGGAGGGGCGGGCGGGCGGCCTGCGCGCGCGGCTGTCCGGCCAGGACCGTCATGCGCCCCGGCCCCCTGCCGCACGGCGGAGTGGGGTGTGTGTGGTCGGAGGTCGGGAAGGCTGGTGCTCGTGATCGAACGTGATGCGGACGCCCGGGAAGAAGCCTGCGGAGCCGATGTACTGGATTTATACCTGGAGATGGCGCGTGCCCGGCTGTCCCCTTCACGGTTTGAGGCTGGTGTCCGGGCGGTGCAGGACACCTGTGGGCTTCTCGCCCAGGGCCACCAGGCGCTGGTGGCGATGCCGGGGGAGGAAGGTTTCAGCCCGGACCTGCAGCGCGAGTACCTCGCCCTGCTCGCGGTGATGATCACAGGCAGCCTCGACCAAGGTCGTCGAACTCCCCGGCCGTCGTCCCAACAGCCGGCACCCCGGGCCCCGCAGTGGATGGCACGGCTGGGCGTCCTGGACATCGCGACACCCCGCACCGTGCAGGCGGAGCCGAACGTGACCGTGCCGAGCTGTGATCGAGGTCGGTTCAGGCGGCGCCGCTGGCGTCCGGGGCGATGAAGCGCCGGTAGAGGGGGGCGAACGTCACCTGGGGCTCGGTCGTGATGCCCAGTTCCCCCTTGACCACGGGTGCGACCCTGTCGGCGATGAACCGTGTGAAGTGATCCTCCGTCTCCCAGACGTCGGCCGCGTGGAAGCCGTCGTCGGCGAACCAGCCCATGTGCATCACGAACCCGTCGGGAGCGTCGTCCTCCCAGCCCACCCGCTCACGCGCCGCGTCGTACGCCTCTGGCGTGAGCTCGGGCCACACAAAGGTCATCACGACTGCCATGGGAGTTCCTCTCCATCGCCTCGGTGCGCCGCAGCCTGTGCGGCACGGCAGTACGACGCTAAAGCAGGTCAGGCCGGCCGGGCCGATCGGAGCAGCCATTCGGAGCAGGTCGCCTGGCGGCAGGGAGGGCCGCCGGCCGCCAAGCGGAGGTGTACACCTCGACCTGCTCGCCAGGACAGGCCCTAGCCGCGCGTTCCACATCAGCTGGCGGGGCCGCCGGAGCACCGTACGAGTCCTGGCGGCCCCGCCGGCCACAGAGCGGCCACCCGGATGCGGCGGGGCGATCGAGTGAAACGGCGACCGTGCCCGTGATCAGGCCGTCCCTGGTGCGTTCCTGTCGTGCAGGCGTCCCGCGTGTTGCGCCCCCGTCGCTTCGCGGGCGGAGCCGCAGCACGGCGACCTTCACACGACAAGGGGACCATCATGGTCACGCACACGTTGAGGCGGCGGATGTCCGCCCTCGCCACCGTCCTGGGACTGGGTATCGCCCTTCCGTTCGCCCTGGGGGCGACTCCCGCGTCCGCCGCGGCTCAGATCGACATCACGAAGACGCATTCCGGCAGCTTCCCCAGGGGCGGGCAGGGTGTCTACACGCTCACGGTTACCAACACAGGCGATCAGACGACCGTCGGCGGGACGGTCATGCAGGACACCATCCAGCATGAAGGCGTGACCTTCGTCCAAGGGGAGACGGTCATCGACTCGGATGTGAACATTTCGTGCGCCTTCGAGGGGGACAACAGGATCAACTGCGACAGCGATCCGCTGGGTCCCGGTGAGGGCTACACGCTCACCCTTACCGTCAAGGTCGCCGAGGAGGGCCCGTGCCTCGTCGACAATTTTGCCGTGGTGCTCGTTCCCGGAAGCAACATCGCGGACAGGGTCAATGACCCCACCACCATCACCGGCGGTACCTGCGGCGGAGACGACGGGGACGGTGACGGGGGCCTCTTGTCGATCCTCCCCGTCAACCTCAACGGCGTCATCCCGATGTTCAACAACATCACCACGAACAACAACATCCACAGCCCCGGCGCCAGCAACGTCAGCCGCCAGGATTTCGGACTGAACGCACCCTGACCGAACAGGCCCTGCCCCCGAGACGTGGAACGCCCTACGCTGACCGTCCCACGTCTCGGGGTGGCACCAGAATGCGGATCGCCACGACCAACTGTGCGTCGCACAGCAGCTGCTTCTGGAGGTCTGACAGTGAGGATGTACTCGGCATTCCTCAGGGGTCTGACTCTGGGTCTGACTGACGTTTCGGCTGTCTGTCCGTTGAATCGTCGACCCCTGAGGGATGCCACCGCGTGTGCTCGCGGGTGTCCGTGACCTCATAGGATTCTGGCCACCAGCCTCATCACTGTCTTGTCCGTCTGCCCGGGCAGCACACGCCGATCCGGTACCCATACGGAAGGACGGCAGAGCCGAGCATGACAGCGCCTGAGATAGCGGTGATCGGTGGAATCGACACGCACACGGACATCCACCAGGCCGCAGTGATCGACTCGGTCGGTCGACACCTGGACGCGCAGCCGTTCGAAACGAACTCGGCTGGCTACGCAAAGCTGCTGGCCTGGCTACGTGCCCAGGGCGACGTTATCGCGGTCGGGATGGAGGGCACCGGCGCCTACGGCGCCGAACTCGCCCGGTTCCTCACGACCAGCGGCATCACGGTCGTTGAGGTCGACCGGCCGGACCGAAAGGCCAGGCGGGCCCACGGCAAGTCCGACCCGATCGATGCCTACGCGGCGGCCACCGCCGTCCTGTCCGGACGCGCGAGCGGAACTCCGAAGAGCCGGGACGGGATCGTGGAAGCGATCCGCACTCTGCGTCGTCCGCAAGAGCGGGGTCAAAGCGCGGACGCAGACCGTCAACCAGATCCGCGCTCTGATGGTCACCGCTCCCTCCGCCCTGCGGGGCAAGCTGCGGGGGCTGCCCACCAGCGGGCTGATCGACACCCTCGCCCGCTTCCGCCCCGGCGGTGATCTCACCGACCCGGCCTGCGCGGCCAAGACGGCACTTCGCCGCCTCGCCCGGCGCTACCAGGCCCTTCAGCAGGAGATCAAGGAGGCCGACGCGGACCTGGCCCCTCTCGTGACCCGGGCCGCACCCAGCCTCGTCGCGCTGCCCGGGGTGGGCACGGAGACGGCCGGTCAGCTGCTGATCACAGCGGGAGACAACCCGATCGGCTCCGGTCCGAAGCGTCTTTCGCGCATCTTTGTGGGGCCGCCCCGATCCCCGCCTCGTCCGGCCGGACCAACCGCCACCGCATCAACCGCGGTGGGGGCCGCAACGCCAACCGCGCCCTATACACCATCGTCCTGGTCCGCATGCAATACGACTCACGGACCAGGGACTACGTGGCCAGACGCACCGCCGAAGGCATGTCCACCAAGGACATCATGCGGTGCCTGAAGAGGTTCGTCGCCCGGGAGGTCTACAGGCACATCAAAGCTACTGGTGTTCCGGTCCTGGCACCGGCCACGTGAATGAGGCGATCAGATCATCACGGGTCGGTGCGCAGGTCAGGCCAGGGATACCCGTCCGGCGACATAACAGACGGCCGGCCGACCCGGACGAAGTCGCGGTACTCGTCCTGCCCGACACCCTGGTTGACCCACCGCCCGCGAACAGCCCCTGTGCCCTCCTCAGCAAGAGCCAGCGCGCTCTGTGGGTCCTCAGCCCTGCCAAGCAGTTGGCCGAACTCCTCTTCCTCGGAGTTCTGATCGAACGGCGGGAAGGAGTCCAGGTCCAAGAAGGACTCATGCCCGACATCCTCGACGGCATGGACGTAAACCTCGTATGACGTCCTCGCCGCCCGGACCTCGACATACCCGCACACCGCGGCGCTCGGGCGGGCCGACCGGCCCGAGGAACTGCTCGACCGAACGGCCTCGCCTCAAGGCCCCGAAGATGAAGGACTCCGCCAAGTAGCGCACCCAGGCACAGTACGGCTTAGCCACTACGAACGACCAGCTTGATAGGAGCTTCAGCGGTACGTGCTCGAAGGGGTCCTCCACGGGGACCAGGGTGCGGATCGTGGTGTCCGGGCGAGCCGACGCCGTGCTGGCCGGCACGGTGCCCACCGTCTCGCTGGACGATCTCCTTGCGCGGCGCCGGGCGGCTGGACTTCCCGTTGAGTGATCCGTACGACGAAGGCCTGCCGTGCGTGCTGTCCGAGAACGTCTCTCAGCTGATGATGGACCCCTCTCTGCCGCCGGACGTCTTCGGCGCGATCGTGGCCGCGATGGTCACCATCGGCGAGATGGGCGGCCTGGTGCCGGGCAGCACGGCGTCAACGCGGCGTCCGCAGCGGCGTCGCCTCGCGCTCGGCGCCGAGGGCGAGCTCGGGATCGCCGAGTACGTCATCAGCCGCGACGAAGACCCGCCGCAGATCGTCATCACCCACGTCCTGGTGTTCTGAACAACGCCGGCGGGCCCCGCTTTCGCGCCGGGTCCCGTCGCCGTCAAGCGGCGGCGCTCGCGGGCACCCTGCCGGGCCGTGTCTGCCGGACGGATTGATCAAGACCTGAGCCGCCGAAGGAGAGCGGCTGAGCAGGAGACCTGTTGAGGGTCTGGTGTGCGACGCGCTCCTCACCTTCCCCGGCCTGGCCGGCCCCGGCCGCCAAGATGGCCCTCCTCGACCAGCAGGGTGTCAACGTTGCGGGCTTTCTGGCTGCTGTGCACGGCCAGGGCATCGGCGTCATCCGGGCCGTCGCCGCCTCCCGGCCCAACAGGGCGACCCCGCACCGGCAGCCGGACCTGCAGCCACGACCGTGCCCGCCGCACCGCTGGCTCCCGGCCCCGTTCCGAACCCGTACGCGGCGCCCACCGTGCCGGAGACCGCCCCGCCCCCGCAGCCGCTGCGGACTTCGTCGGCACGTTCCTGGGGCGGCCTGGCCGCGGTGGTCACCTTGGACCGGCGCGCGGTTTACCGGCCGCAGCCTGGCCTGCGTCCTGCCGGACCGGTGGTCCCGGCCTCGGAGGAGGAACAGCGTCATGCCGCCCATAGGCGGGCGACAAGCCTGAGGCAGCTTGATCTTCAACCTCTGGGCCGTTGGTCAGCTGGTGAGTGGGGCGAGGTGGCCGCAGGCTGCGTGGGACCATTTCGGCATGCGCCTGATAGCTGACGGAGCCACGCCGATCTCGCGGTTGGTATTGGTGAAGGACCTCGAGACTGACGCCGGTTACGCCTTTGAGCTGGCGAGGCCGCTCTTCCTGGCCGCCAGTGATCGAATCGCTTTCGAGGAGGGCAGGCTTGTTGTCGTGCGGGCCAGTGGAGAGCGACTGTCACCGGCCGGCAACTGGTCTACTCGTTGCGGCCCCGGATCTCTGCGGCGCCGGTAGAGGCCGTTCTTCGAACGGCGTGTCGTACTTGATCGCTCGGTTCGCTATCCGCCATACGCGGTGTCACCGACTGATGGAAGCACCTGAGTGCTTGCTGCGGGATCATGGTTGTGCTCTGCACGACGAGGGAGGCCGGGTGCTGCTGAAGTCCAAGACCGATCTGTGCGCGGCGGTCCGCCGTGACGCAAAGGCCGGCCTGTCGTTGCGTGCGGTCATGCGGGAGTGTGGCGTTGGCTGTGACGTGTTGCAGCCTGCGGCGTGATGGTCACTCGGTGGCGGCCATCATCGCCACGAAGATGAGGCCCGCCGTGACGGCCCACAGCAGCAAGGTCCCGATGGTGGCCAGCACACGTGTGGAGGGGGATAGACGCCGACCGGATGGCCGGGGTTGTCCGGGTGGTAGCTGATCTCGATCTGGCTCGCGTACGCATGCCGGTAGTAACTGTGGGTTTCGTCGCTTGGGTCCGTGTACTCGTACTTCCCCGACTTGCCGTACGGACTGGTGCGTACGGCCATCACCGTGATGCCGCGCCAGGGGAAGAGCCACATCTGGAGGGTCCGCTCTCCTGCGGCGGCGCTCGCGAGGTTGAGGAACACGCTCACGAGTCCCATTGGGATCGCGAGGATGAGCATGTCGGCTTCTCCGTGCACAACGAACAGCACGCTGGTCACGATGAGCGTCGCGAGACCGGGCCCGAGAGCGGCCAAGGCCCAGGCCAGAGCCTTGGCCTTCTGCCCGGCACTGAGGGACGGACGGGGTTAGGGGCAGAGCGCAGGGAGCGGGTCGTCACGAGCGCGGCGCCGTCGAAGGACGGGTCCGGCTCCGGCAGGGCGGCCGGGGCCGCGCCCACCGCCACCGCGAAGAGGTCCGCCGCGGCGTCGCTGACGCCGTTGATCCGGTGCGTGACGGGCCTACCTCCGGCCGGGACCCGCAGCTCGATGGAGACGGCCCGGCGGTTCGGTACGACGTCGCGGACGTCAGTGCGCCGTCCCGTGGCGGAGGGCGGCGCCGCCGCTGCCGCGCAGGATGGGGGCGGACGGTGTGGTCGAGAGGCAGCTGGCCCCCCGCGACCCCGACCTGCCCGTAGAAATCGCGCGCCAGCTAGCAGCTGACCCCGACCACATGGTGCGCCGCACCATCGCGAGCCATCCACGACTTCCGGCGGAGGACCTGACGAGGCTGCTGGCCGATCCGTCGGAATCTGTCGCGGCCACCGCAGCCGCAAACCCCAACCTGCCAACCACAGGGATGCACCAGATGCTCGCCCTCG
The DNA here is from genome assembly GCF_055575675.1 of Streptomyces sp. NPDC034043. Taxonomy (NCBI): domain Bacteria; kingdom Bacillati; phylum Actinomycetota; class Actinomycetes; order Kitasatosporales; family Streptomycetaceae; genus Streptomyces; species Streptomyces sp. NPDC034043. Next base: position 16,854 of record NZ_JBVISF010000030.1, on the reverse strand, counting down.
CAGGGTTGTGACCGTCGATTGTGCGCCGCGGGTACCGGATCAGGACACTGTGAGGGCCGTCGAGTGGCCACGCGTGAAACCGGAGGCCAGCCTCCCGAACCCTGGGTCCTGACCGCGGCGACTTGACGGGGTCATAGCCCGCGAGGAGCACCCACCCGGCTCCCTCACCATCCCGGCCCCCGGCGCGTCCAGCTGCGTCTTGCGCCGCTCCTCGAGTTCCCCGGCGCGCAGGGTTGCGCCGCTGGTGCACGCATCGTCCGAGGGGGGAACTTCTTGGTGACACCGACCTGGGTCTCGGTGTCGTACGGGACGGGGCAGAGGCCGGTGATCTTATTCTGTGCCCGCCACCGGATGTGGGCTTGGTGGCCAATTCCGGTCGGTGAGTTCATGTCGGTGCATCCGACCATGATCTGCCAGAAGGTGATCTTTGGCGACAAGCGGCGCAGGACAGGCACAATCACAGCATGACCAACACTGTCGAAGCGGCCTGGCACAAGATCTTCACCACGGCCGGCGAACCCCGCCGACCGGCGGAATCGCCACTTCTGGCTCCGTTTGCCGAACTGGTGCTGACGGCGCATGCCGAGCCGCTGCTTCGACAGCTTTACCCTTGGACGGGCATGTGGGAGCTGCACTTCAGCAGGTGTACGGAGATCCCCCACACCTGGGACATCCCCTACATCGGCACCCTGAGCGACGGCCGATACTACGTCGAAGGACCGGGCCGGAACATCCCGCGGATCGCCGAGACGGACAGTGCACAAGCTGCAGTGGCGATGGTCATCGACCGCCTGCCACCACACTGCGGCCCCGCCTTCATCGGCAATGCAGAGGAATTGGCCGCTCACGAGAAGGCACGGGGCAACAACTAGCGCCGCATCAGGCAACGTTTGCCCGGGTCGTCACGGAAACTGAAGGACCCTGTTCGCGCGGGAACCCGGTGGATGGACGGTCGTGTTCTCGTGGGTTCGGCCCCGGTTCAGGCGAACACGCGGCGTGGTCGCCGAGCGGGCCCGCCCTGGGTACCTTCCCCGAAAACGGTGCTGGCACCGTAGGGGTCATGGGAGCAGAAGGAACGACACCAGAACCAGAAACCCCTATGCGGAGTGGGCTCACATCTCTGGGTGAGGTGGCGTGCCGATATCAGGCGGATCAGATACGCCCGGAGGATCTGCCGATGATCGCTGCTGAGGCGCTCGCAGCCGGACTGGACACCCCGACATTGTGCGAGCTCGCCGGTTTGCCTCGCAACGCGGATGCCCGCGATATTCGCGACGCGTTCGAGCAAGCACTTACCGAGTCCGGGATCGGGTTGCCGGATCGCGGCCTGGCACGGCGCCACGCTCTGCGCCGGATGGCGGCGAGGCTCGTCGATGGCGAGACGACTCCCGCTGAGCTGGCGACGGGCGACTGGTGGGAGACGGAAGTCGAGACCGAGGCCGAGCAATCGTTTGTGGCGCTGATCCCGCAATGCGACTGCTGCGTCGAGTACACCTTGGGGCTTGACCAGCAGACGTGGGCGGCCCAGCTACGGAAAGTTGCCCTCGCCCTGACGTCGTCTCCGCTGCTCGGCCCCGGATGCTGACTCTCCCTCGCGTGCTCATCCTCAGCTAAGACCGTGTCCTATGTGGTGAGGCGTCGTTGACCTCGACATGGGGCGGGGTACGTGGAGTTGGATCGTGCCGGACGGGCTGTGGGAGATCGCGGAGCTGCTGATCCCACCGTCGAGGGTCCGGCCGCAGGGCGGTGGGACGCAGGACACGCCTGATGAGACCCTGTTCGCGGCCATCATCTACGTCCTGGTCAGCGGATGCGCCTGGCGGTCGCTGCCGCCGTGTTTCGGGATATCGAAGTCGACGGCCCACCGCCGGTTCCTGATCTGGTCGAGAGCCGGTGTCTGGGGCCGGCTGCACGAGGAGATCCTGCACCGCCTCGACGACGCCGGCCTCCTCGACCTCTCCCGCGCGGTGCTCGACTCCGCCCACATTCGAGCCAAAAAGGGGGCGAACACACAGGTCCGAGCCCCGTGGACCGAGGCAAGCCGGGTTCCAAGATGCACATCCTGTCGGATGCGAACGGACTGCCCCTCCTCGTCGGCGTCTCCGCTGCCAACGTCCACGACAGCGAAGCTCTCAAGCCCATGATCATGGGTCACCAAACGAGACACGACCCCCACCGCGGCCGTCATTTCAAACCTCAACGGCTGCACGCCGACAAGGCCTACGACATCCCTCACCTGCGGAGATGGCTCCGCGGCAAGCGCATCGGCGTCCGCATCGCCCGCAAGGGCATCGAGTCCAGCGAACGCCTGGGACGCCGCAGATGGGTGATCGAGCGGACCATGTCCTGGCTGACTGGCTACCGCCGGCTCAACCGGCGCTACGAGCGCCGATCCGGCAACTACCTGGCCTTTCTCGGGCTGGCAGCCGCCATCTGCTGCTACAAGCGACTCGTCCGCCTCACCACATAGGACACGGTCTTAGCAGGCGGGGACGGCCTCCCGCCCACTGAGGGTTGAGGCATGCGAGCCCGATCTCGTTGAAGCGGTGGATCACGTCTCGAACGGTGTCCTCGTCCGCCTGGACCAGCCGCGCGATCACCGGGACCGTGCTGCCGCCGGCCGAGGCCGGCAGCGTCATCGCCCGCCGAAACCGCACCGAGCTCGTACTGCCCCGCCGAACGATCTGCTGGAGTTTCTGCCCCTCCTGCTCCGTCCGCCTCCCGACCTTGACCGGTGGTGCCATCCCGCCTCCCCTGCTGGTTGGAAGCGAGATCGCTTCCAACCAGCACAACGAGCAACCCGGTGAACCTATGGGGTCGCAGCACTAGACGGCCGGTGGCCCGAAGAGGATTGGAACTCATCTGATTGCGGTAGACACGCATGCGGGGTACCGCCACCGAGGCGGCTCCCCGCATCTAACTCAAGCCACAGGATTTGAGCTATTCAACGGGAGGATTGAGCAGTGTCCCATTAAAGTTGCCCTCCACCCAATTGACGCACTCCGGTCGATCGCCGGTCCCGGCCTTGCAGAATTCTTCCAAAGCTGCACGTAGCGTCGGGATCGGGAGAGCGCTGATTCGATGAATGTATGTTGGCGCCCAGGGGTCGCTAAGAATCTCCGGATCGAACTCTGGGGGGGTGGGGTTCATGGAGACCCAGATGGAATCAGCGAACTCTTCGCCCTTGGTATCCATCAAGCGTTTGGCGGTGTTTCCCTCGGCAAACCAGGCAAGGCTGCCGTATCCGTTTTCGTGGTTCACCGATACGGTAAGTGAAGCTTCAGTGCGTGACAGGTTGGTCTCCTCCCTGTAGAGGAAGGAGGCGGTATCGCAGCCGAGACTGCTGATCCGTTCCGTCAGCACACGGTTGACCGCCTCGAGCGCCTCGGGCTCGTCAGCAAGGACGAGGGGTTCATCGACATGAATAAACAAGATCATCGCACCGGATTCTTTCTCTTGCCGACCAGTGTCTTGGGCGAGTTGTCGCCAGGGTAGTACACGTGCAGCTTGTGTCCGTCGGGCAGGATCGCCTCGATCGCCATGCTGCAGTTGAGAGCCTTATTGCAGACACCTTCGCTGTTATTGATCACGACGGACGCTTCGCTGATTCCGTTTTCTGCCATCCAGGCCGCGTATTTTCCCTCCACGTGCGATGCCGGTGGATACCCTGGGATGACTTTGCTGGGCCTCTTGAAGTCACCGGCATCCGAAGTGTAAATCAATTTCTTGGCCTTCATGTACCAAGGGTCAGGACTGCCGTCCGGAAGGACTTCCCCGCTGATTACTTCGCGGAGCTCTTTCGGGAGGGAAGTGAGTTCCGTCCGGAGCGCGGAGCTGTCCCACAGTCTTGTCAGCTTTACTTGCGTTAGTTCTGGTCCACTTAGGCAGCTGGTCTTGGATGCCGGATACCCAGGCGGGACAGGGCGGGCCGTCGGTGTTGTGGACGAGGACGTCGGTAGTGCCGGTGCTGACGTAGTAGGTGTGGGTGTTGTCGACGGTGAGGTCGTAGGCGGGCTGGAGGCCCTTCCAGTGGCTGGTCTTGCCGATCTGGATCGCGGTGCCGACGGGCGTGCGCAGCGCGTCGCCGATGCGGAGGTCGACGGCGTCGACCCAGCGCTTGCGGTTCTCTGCCCAGTACGGGTGGTGGTCGGTGGAGGTCAGGCTGGAGCCGTCGGTCAAGGTGACGTCGGTGAAGTCCCGGTCGTCGGGGGTGGTGATGGTCTGGGTGACCGGCTGCGGGGCGGTAGCCCCGGTGGTGGGGTTGGTGGCGGTGACGAGGTCGCCGACTTGGATATGTTCGATGGCCCGGCGGGTGCCGTCAGCCAGCAATACCTGGGTGCCGGAGGGGAAGCTATGCGGGGCCTTTGTCTTGAGGCAGTCGGGGGCTCGCCGGAACGCGCGCATGTGCCGGATGCCGTCGATCGCGTCATCGGCCTTGGTCAGCAGCTTCAGCCTGCCGACCGGTAGGACGCCGGCAGCCGCCATCGTGCAGCCGAAGAGTGTGGGGGTCTTGTAGCAGTCAACAATGTCGTTGATGCCCATGAGCTCCCACACGATGTTGCGGATCGTGGGATTGTCCTCAGGCATGGCGCGGATCTCGGAGTTCTCCGGGTCCGCTGCGCACGCCATGATCGGGGCCATGGTTTCGCGGGTGGGATGGGGGGTGCAGATCCTCTTGGGCTTCTTCGCCTGCTGCCGCTTCCGCTCTTCTTCGGCCTGGCGGCGTGCTTCGGCTTCTTCCCGCTCGCGGATGATCAGGAAGGCGGCACGGGCCTGCTGGGCTTCGGCCTCGGCGGCCTCGCTGCTCTTGCCGGCCGCGATCGCGGAGGCGCGGGCGCTGTCTGCTGACTTGTTCGCGTCGTGGGCGGACTGGCGGGCGTAGCTGGCGGAGAACTCGGCCTGTGAGGCGGAGCCTTCCGCTGCGGAGGCGTCGGCTTCGGCCCGGTTGGCGGCGCCGCGTGCCGTGGCGGCGGAGTTCGCGGCCGCGGTGGCGCTGGCGGCGGCCTTGTCGGCTGAGGACTTCGCCGAGGCGGCGTGTCCGGCCGCCTGGTTGGCGGACTGTTGGGCCTGGATGGCTGCGTCGTTGGCTTCCGCGGCGGCCTGCTTGGCCCTGAAGGCTGCTTCGGCGGCCTTCCAGCGGTTCTCCTGTGCCTTGGCTGCGACCGCGTCGCCTTCGGCGAGGAGAGTTTCGATCTGGTTCTTGTGGTGGTCGGCGAGGTCGTCCTTGCGCTGGGCCATGTACTGGCCGGTGGCGACGAACTCGTGCAGCTGGTCGACCGGTCCGACCATCGCGATCTTGGCGGCGGCCCTGACCTCGTCCCCGCCCGCGGTGGCGAGCTGGGCGGCGATGACCCTCTCGTCGTCAAGGCGGTGCGTGTACTGGCTGATCTGGAGGAAGGTCCCGAGGGCTTTGCCGGTGCCGTCGGCGAGGGCCGCCTTGGCCCCTTCCCTGACACCGGGGCCACCGGTGTTGGTCAGCCGGGCGACGTCGACCCTCATGTCGTCGGCGCCGGCGGCGTACTGGCCGGTGGTGTAGAAGCCGTGGATCTGCTCGGGCGCGCCCTTCAAGGCTTCGACAGCTGCGGCGCGTACCCCGGCGTAGGGGCTTGGGTGCTGAGGTTCAGGACACGCTGGCGAACGTCCTGCTGCTCGGCCTCTTTCCAGCGGGTGCGCAGGTAGTCCAGGACGTCCTGGTCGGTGCCGGCGAGCGCGCGGGCGGCGGCTTCCTGGTGCCAGGGGCCCAGGAGCTTCATCGCCTGCATCGCCAGTTCACGGCCCTTCTTGGCCGTGGCTGCGACATCGCCATTGGGTCGGGCCGCTTCCTGGGCCAGGGCGGTGGCGGTGTCCTGCAGGCCCAGGGCCTGGACCTGCAAGGCCGCAGAGGCGGAGATCGCCTGGTCACTGACGGACTTCGCCGAGCGGGCCCGCTCGATGGCGGCCTCGGTGCGGGAGGCCAGGTCGGCAGCCTCGGCCTCGTTGGCGAGGTCGAAGACCTCCCTGGCCTTCTTCACCGCGGCCGAGGCCGTCTCCGCTGCGGTCTTGGCTGCGTCGGCGTTCTTCTTGGCCCGGTCCGCGTACGTGGCGGCGTTGCCGGCCTGGCGGGCGGCTTCCTCGGCGAAGTCAGCGGCGTTCTCTGCATGCGCGGCTGCGGAGTTCGCGGAGTCCCTCGCACTGTAGGCCGCACTGGCCGAGCGGCTCGCCAACGAGGACGAGCGGTCGGCGGCGGCACGTGCGGCGTTGGCGTGACGGCGTGCCTCACCCGCGGCCTGCCGCGCCTCACCCGAGTGGACGCCGGCCTGGTCCGCGTATCCGTTCGCCTCCTCGGCGGCAGAGGCTGCGGCGTCGGCGTTCGCCGCCGCGCCCTTGGCCGCGCTGGACGCCACACCAGCAGCTTGAGAGGCCCTGCCTGCGGAGTCCGCCGCGGCGGCGGACTGGCGCGCGAACTGGGCTGCGGCACGCGCGGTGGCGGCAGCGGCCCGGGCGCCTTCGGCCTGGCCGGCATTCCCGGCCGCGGCGATTGCCGCGTTGTAGGCCCGGTCTAGGACTTGTCCGGGCGATCAGACAACCCCGTTCGGACCGCCGGCCCAATGCCCCATCGGGACCTCTGGTCCCGATGGGCTCAGGCGGAGGCGATGGAGGCGAGGGCGCTCTGAAGGTGACGGACGGCGTCCTCGGCTTCCGTATATTGCTGAGGGGTCGGTGCGACGGCGCCGAAGGTGTGGCCCTCTTCACCAGGCAGGGCGCGCCAGTGCAGGACGGGCGTGAGAGCCGTGGCGGCAGCGCCAAGGAACCAGGCTGTATGCCCATGGACGTGAGCAAGGGCGATGGCCACGGCGGCGAGTGCTTCCCGCAGGTGCTCCAGGCGGTCGATCACGGGCAGCGCTTCTTGGACCTGGGGAGCGCCGACGGCGGCGTGCAGGTCGACGGCGGCCTTCGCGATGACCCTGCGATGGGCGGGTGTCAGAACCCACACGTCATCGCGGATGAGCCCTTCGGCTTCCCTCACCAGGTCCTTGATCAGCGTCCTCATCCCCATGCCCGACACCCTATGCTCCCGCAGGCCGCCGATCCGTGCCACATGATCGGCCGGACAGCATTTAGCTCGCGGTGCAAGCGCGTAGGGGCTCGTCGGCTGCGGGTGGTCCCGGCGCACCCTCGGATGCGCCGGGGGCCGGTCAGGCCCGGATTTCACCGTCCGGGGCGCTGGCGGCGCGCTGGTACCAGGCTTCTGCCTCGGTCTCGCGGCCAGTGTTCTGCAGCAGGAGTGCGAGGTTGTTCATGGCGTTGGTGTGTCCGGTGTTGGCGGCGCGCTGGAACCAGGGTTCCGCCTGGCTGGTGCGCCCAGTGTTTGCCAGCAGCAGTGCGAGGTTGTTCATGGCTTCGGTGTGTCCGGCGTCGGCGGCGCGCTGGTACCAGGCTTCTGCCTCGGTCTCGCGGCCAGTGTTCTGCAGGAGCAGGGCGAGGTTGTTCATGGCTCCGCTGCTTCCGCCGTCGGTGGCTTTGCGGTACCAGGTTTCTGCCTCGTTGGTGCGGCCGGTGTTGGCCAGCAGCAGTCCGAGGCCGTGCATGGCGTTGATCTGTCCGGTGTCGGTGGCTTTTCGGTACCAGGTTTCTGCCTCGTTGGTGCGGCCGGTGTTGGCCAGCAGCAGTCCGAGGCTGTACATGGCGCCGGTGTTTCCGGCGTCGATGGCTTTTCGGTACCAGGTTTCTGCCTCGTTGGTGCGGCCGGTGTTCTCCAGCACCACTCCGAGGTTGTGCATGGCGTCGATCTGTCCGGTGTCGGCGGCTTTTCGGTACCAGGTTTCTGCCTCGTTGGTGCGGCCGGTGCTGGCCAGCACCACTCCGAGGTTGGTCATGGCGTTGATCTGTCCGGTGTCGGCGGCTTTTCGGTACCAGGTTTCTGCCTCGTTGGTGCGGCCGGCGGCCTCCAGCACCACTCCGAGGTTGTGCATGGCGTCGATCTGTCCGGTGTCGGCGGCTTTTCGGTACCAGGTTTCTGCCTCGTTGGTGCGGCCGGTGTTCTCCAGCAGCAGTCCGAGGTTGGTCATGGCGTCGGTGTGCCCGGCGTCGGTGGCTTTCCGGTACCAGGTTTCTGCCTCGTTGGTGCGGCCGGTGTTCTCCAGCAGCACGCCGAGGTTGTTCATGGCGTTGATGTGTCCGGCGTCGGTGGCCTTCCGGTACCAGGTTTCCGCCTCGTCGATGCGGTTGGCGTCCTCCAGCAGCAGTCCGAGGTTGGTCATGGCGCCGGTGTGCCCGGTCTCGGCGGCTTTCCGGTACCAGGTTTCTGCCTCGTTGGTGCGGCCGGTGTTCTCCAGCAGCACGCCGAGGTTGTTCATGGCGCTGATGTGTCCGGCGTCGGTGGCCTTCCGGTACCAGGTTTCCGCCTCGTCGATGCGGTCAGCCTCTTTCAGCAGCCGCGCGAGGCTGAACATGGCGTCAAAGTCTCCGGCTTCGGCAGCCCGTTGGAGGTGCTGCTCGTCGGTTTCCGATGCCTCCGCTGCCGGCACGGGGGTGGGCCCGGGAGCGAGATGGGCGGTGCGCAGGCGTACGGCGACGTCCTTGGCGGTGAGGGGACGGCCGGCGGGGTCTTTGGCAATAAGGGAGGTGATGAGGTTGTCGATGTCGGGCGGGATTGCGGGCTGGTGGGTGCTGGGCGGTTCGGGAGTGGTGGACAGATGCATGGCGATGACGGCGTACGCGGAGTCCGCGGTGAACAGGGGGCGCCCGGTGAGGAGCTCGTAGAGGCTGACGCCCAGGGCGTACAGGTCGGACGAGTGCGTCGGTGTCTGTCCGCTGAGCTGCTCGGGAGCCATGTACTGAGGGCTGCCGAGCAGCGCTCCGGTCATGGTCAGGCCGATCGTGCCGTCCTGGACCTGGGCGATCCCGAAGTCGCAGATCTTGACGGTGCCGTCGTCGAGCAGCATGAGGTTGGCCGGCTTGATGTCGCGGTGGACGATGTTCCGCGTGTGGGCGGCGGCCAGCCCGTCGCACACCTGGGCGCCGTACTCCACTACCTGCTCCAGGGGGAGCCCGCCGGGGTGGTCCTCGCGCAGGACCGTCGCGAGATCACGCCCTTCCAAGAACTCCATGACGAGGAACGGAGCGACTTCCACGTACCCGTCGGCGCTCGTCTCCTGGTGCTCGCCCAGGTCGTGGACGACGGCGATGTTGCGGTGGTTCAGCCGGGCGGCTGCTTCGCCCTCACGGCGGAAACGGGCCAGGACCTGGGCAGCGAGCCGGTCGTCACGCAGATGGGAGGTGAGCACCATCTTGATCGCGACGGTACGGCGCAGCCTCAGATCGGACGCCGCCCACACCTCGCCCATGCCGCCGTGCCCCAACCGGCTCTCGAGCCGGTAGCGGCCCGCTAGCTCCATCCCCCTGTACATGCAGGTCAACGTATGCGACTCGCCCGCGATGCGCCAAGAATCCTCCGAACCTGGGCGGGGTCTTCCGGCCGCATCCGCCGGCCCGCTGCCAGGAGTACGAGCACCGCCGCGACACCGCGACCGGTCCGCTGCGCGGGTCGGCCGCGGGCGGTCCCGGCGCACCCTTGGATGCGCCGGGGGCTGGTCAGGCCCGGATCTCGTTGACCAGCATCCGCAGGGTCAGGCTGTGCTTCTCCGGCGGCAGGGTGTCCATAGCGGCGGTGGCGTGCGCGACACCGCCGACCCGGTCGCCGGAGCGGGCGAGCATCAGGCCGCGGTGGAGCTCCAGGTGGGTGGCGAAGCGGGGCAGGCTCGCGGGGAGTTCCGTGAGGGCCTGGTCCTGCGCCTCGGTGGCGGCCTTCTCGTCGCCGAGACGGGCGAGGAGCAGGGACCGGAAGACGTTGAGGCGCCACCACGGGACCGCGTAGTCGGAGGTCTGCTCGTGCGAGCCGGCCGTGTCGAAGACCCGGCACCCTTGGGTGTCGAGAGCGCGGGCGGTGGCATGGTCGCCGCGGAGGGCGGCGGCGTGGGCTTTGCCGTAGATGGCGTTGAGCAGCCCGAGGGAGCGCCGGGCGTTGATGGCGAGGGCCTGGTCGGCGAGGACGTCGGCGACGCCGAGGGATGCCCCCTCGTACCCGAGGGCGATGGCGGCCCGCCCGCGCACCCATACCCGGGCGGCCGGGTCCCCGGACTCGTCGGCGGCGCTGGCGGCCATCCGGTACCAGCGGACGGCGGCGGTGCCGTCGGATCCGGGGAACGTCTTGGCGTACAGGGTCATCAGTCGGGCGGCGACCGACCACAGGCGGGGCTGGTCGAGCTGCTGCTGAACGACGACGAGCTCGCCGGAGACGCGGCAGATCGACGCCCAGATCAGCGCGGTCTCCTGGTCGCTGTAGTCGAGTCGGATCGTCATGGTCGCCCAGGCGGTGGATGTGGTCGGCGGGCAGGGACAGGGCTGGGTGCTGCTCGCGTACTGGCGGGGGAACGCCTCGGCGGTCCACCGGCAGCTGATGGCCCGCGCCCGGACGGCAGCCGGCGAGCCGGCCCTCGTGGTTCCGGGCGGTGCGCCGACGGACGCTGTCCCTCTACTGGATCCGGTGCCGTCATTGTCGACGTTCCTGCGCGCGGTGCGCCGGGACCTGACCGCTGGTGAACGCGCGGGTCTGGCCCGCGGGCCGGAGGCCGCCCGGGCCCATGACGTGTTCGGACGTCGCCCGGTGCAGTGGCGGAACCAGACCTGGGAGGCCGACCACGTCCAGGCACCGCTTGTCGTCGACGCGGACGGGGAGCTGGTGCGCCCGTGGGTGACGTGGTTCATCGACGTCGCGACGAAGACCATCACCGGGACCGCGGTCACGCCCGGCTATCCGTCCCGGGTCTCGATCCTCGCGGCCTTGCGCGCCGCGGTGCTGCGCACCGGCCCGTACGGGCCCGCGGGCGGCATCCCTGAGCACGTGCGGGCCGACCGCGGCCGGGACTTCCTGTCGAAGACGGTCCTGGCCGCCTTCACCGACCTGAAGACCAAGTGCGAGGACCTGCCCGCCTACAGCCCCCACCTGAAGGGCACGGTGGAGAACCTCAACCGGAGTGCGGACCGCATGCTCTTCGCCGTCCTGCCCGGCTACACCCTCACCCCCAAGCCCCGACGCACCAAGAAGAAGGCCGATCCCGACGAGTCGCTGCCGCTGACCTTCGCCGAGTTCACTGTCGAGGTCCTCGACTGGGCACGGTGGTGGAACACCGAGCACCGCCCCGCCGGCCTGAACGGCCGGACCCCCGTCGAGGCCTGGCAGGCCGACCCCACACCTCTCTCGGACATCCCCGAGGCCGCCTTGTGGGGGCTGATGCTGGAGGACGACGGCCGGGTCCGGAAACTGAGCAGCCACGGGGTCCGCTGGCGCGGCCGGGACTACCTCGGCGCGTGGATGGCCGGCCAGGCAGGCCGCCACGTCAGGGTCCGGCACATGCCCCACCACGACCACGAGATCGAGGTCTGCGACCCGGCCGACCGCCACCTCGGCACCGCCCACCTCGCCGACGCTGCCACGCCCGAGCAACTCGACGAGCTACGCCGCACCCGTACCGCGCGGGCCCGCCGCCTGCGCGAGGACGCCAAGAAGGCGGAGGCCCTGCGCCGCCAGCGCTTCGCCCCGGCTACGGCGCCCACGCGCGCGCAGCGCCTGGCGCCGTCACAGCGGCCGAAGCCGCTCGGGAACTCGACGCAGCCGCCGACAGCGACATGGCCGCCTTGGCCCTGCCGGACTTCATCCCGCCCGCTCCTCCGCCCGACGACTGGAACACCCCGCATCCCTGCGCACCGCCCCCCGTAAGGAGAAGCGATGACGAGCCAGCTGCCGCCGCGGGAGACCGATCACTACACCCAGCTCGCGGACGCCGCGGTCGTCACGACCAGGGCGCTCTTGGCGGCACGGGAGAACATCGCCGACACGATCGAGGCCAGGGCGATGATGTGCCTTCATGGTCCGGCTGGCGTCGGCAAGACGCTGGCGGTGAACGTCTGCCTGCGTGAGCTCGAGCGGACCCGAGGCGAGGAAGTCTGCCGGATCGCCTTCCGCGCCCGCCCCACGGCCCGTGCGGTGCGTCATGAGCTCTTCACTGCGCTCGGTTTGCCGGGCGAACCTCCGCGTCACCCGTCCGAGTTCGACCGGCTGCTCCTGGACTCGCTGGCCGCGCAACCACGTACGCTGGTCGTGGACGAAGCCCAATGGCTCAATCGAGAGACGTTCGAATACTTCCGATATGCGTGGGATCACCCGTACTCGCAGATTGCGATCATCTTCGCCGGTGGCGAGGGAGCTCACACGGTGCTCCGGAAGGAGCCGATGCTCTCCTCCCGCATCTTCATCTGGCAGCACATCACCAAGCTCACCCTGGACGAAGTTCAGCAGGTCATCCCGCTCTACCACCCCATCTGGGCACGGACCGATCCCGCAGACATCGCCTTCGCCGACCGTCATGCGACGCACGGCAACTTCCGGAACTGGGCCCGCCTGACCGCTCATACCCTGACCGCGCTCGCACGGACAAGCCGGGACCACCCCGACCAGGAAGTGCTCCGCTGGGCCTTCAGCAAGCTGGGCAGTTGACTCTCCACGCAGTTCTACAAATCGCGACGGCGCCGGTTCTGCCGCGCGGTGCCCGGTCCTGATTCCCAAGTTCATCCGGGTTCCAGATTGAGTCACCTGGATCGTGGTCGGATAGTGTGGCGAGTCGGCGGCCCTGCAGTGGCGTGGTGGGCTGGTGGATCGAAGCAGTGCAGGAAGCACTGCTTCGCTGTGAGGGCAGGAATGGTGATCTGGGAAGTCAAGGGGGATGAGGACCGCGGAGAGTGGCTGTATGAGCCGCTGGTCGGTGTCGGTCTGCTGGAGTTTGGCATGCCGTTGCCTGAAGCGGCTTCACTGCTGAGCGGCCGTCCCCAGTCGCTGCCCAGAGCCGGCGACTGGATTGTGGACACTGAGGAGTCGTTCCCCGAGCTGGGTGTGACGCTCTACGGCACGGATACGGGCAGCCTTGCTGCGGTCGCGGTGGACGCGTTGAGGGGTCCGCAGGTGAAGGCGGCCGGCATGCCGCTCGTCGGCCGGGTTCCTTCCGTGGTTGAGCAGTGGCTGGGGGACTACAACGAGGAACACGGCTTCGAGGACAGGTTCTCCCCTGATGGGGGCTTGGTGTCAGCTGAGCTCGGGGTGTTCATTCGCGTGCAGAGGGCGGGCGACATCCTCCTGACCCGTCCGATCTTCCTCGCGAAGGAGTGGACCGGGGATATGTGGGACTCCATGCATCCGAGTGAATGGATGACTGGCCACCACCGGACCTGATCCGCCGCCAGCCAGGCCCGCGAAGCGGGCCCAGGGCTTGGAGGCGAAGCCGGAAGGCCGGGTGGGAGCGAAGCGGACACCCCAACGGGCCGGAGGCCCGCACCCCGTGAAACGGGGTCACCCCAAGCCTGCGAAGCAGGCAGTTCATGGTGGAGCGCAGCGGAACCATGAACAGTCCGGAGCGCAGCGCAGGACTCCGGCCCGAAGGGCCGGCCATGGCTCGGCGAAGCCGAGCCCAGCCGAGCGCAGCGAGGCGGTTCCCTCCTGAGCGCGCAGCGCTCAGGTACCCGCTCCGTCGTGACCACCGGATCCGCGGCAACTGCGAACCGGTGCTCCCAGCCGGCTTCCCGAGCGCACGCTTCGACTACCTGGGCCCGGTCTGAGAGCCGTCTGGAGGGACCGCTGCGCCCGGGGCAGTCCACGAGGTGCGTGGCTCCGTCTGCCAGAGCCACGGCCAGGTCAGGGGCGTGGGTGACAAGCCTTCCGTGTTCTTCCCACACGAACTCCACGGGCCGGCAGGCGATGCCTACGACCTGCGGATCCCGGTCGAGCAGCATGACCGCGTCCCGCATCGCCGCGCTGCCGTATTCGACCAGCTGGCCGGTGGTCGCGGACCACCACCATCCGGGAGCCAGCAGCCGTCCGCGCCGTACGGGGAAGCCTCGTACGGCCGGGTAGTCCATGGGCCGGAGCTCCCCGGCTATAGTCCGCCAAGGCAGCTGGGCCATGCCTCCGCCGGGTCCGACGAATCGCACGCTCACATGACGCGGATGCACCCCGCCCCCTCTGCTGGTCCAAGGCGATGCCGCGTGCAGAGCGGCCTTCCCTTTCAGTGGAGAACGGGCTGACCTATCTGAGCAATGCGCAGGTACGAGACGCCACACGATGCAGTGAAGAACTGCCGGAGCGTCCCGAAGTCTCCTTCAAGCTCCGCTAACTGATCGTTTCAGAATGAGTTGAGCTGAGTCTTGCGCTCGGCGATCTTGGTCGGCAGGGTGTCCGGGGTGCGTGTTGATCTTGTTCCTGACGACCTGTGGGAGCGGGTGGCTCGGCTGTTGCCCCCTGCTCCCGAGCGGCGCCGTCGCAATCCGGGACGGTTGCGTGTTCCCGACCGAACGGCGCTTGCTGGCGTCATGTATGTGCTGCGGACCGGTGTCGCCTGGCGTGACGTTCCCGCAGAGAGCGTGGGCTGCTCCGGTGTGACGGCCTGGCGCCGGCTGCGGGACTGGACCGAGGCCGGTGTCTGGCCTCGCCTACACGCCACCCTGCTGGGCGAGATGCGCCGCGCCAGCCTGCTGGACTTGGACGACTGTGCCGTGGACGGCTCGCACATCCGGGCTCTTAAAGGGGGGACCACGTTGGTCCCTCACCGGTCGACCGGGCCCGCCCCGGCTCCAAGCACCACCTGATCGTCGACCGGCACGGAACCCCGCTCGCCGTCACACTCACCGGCGGCAACCGGCACGACGTCACCCAGCTTCTGCCCCTGTTGAACGCGGTTCCCCCGATCCGGGGCCAGCGGGGACGCCCTCGGCGCAAGCCTCGGCGACTGTATGCCGACCGGGGCTATGACTTCGACAAGTACCGCCGCCTGCTGTGGAAACGCGGCATCAAACCCGTGATCGCCCGACGCGGTGCCGCCCACGGCTCCGGACTGGGCAAGGTCCGCTGGGTAGTCGAGCGGGCCTTCGCCTGGCTTCACCAGTTCAAACGACTCCGCATCCGCTACGAAAGACGTGCTGACCTCCATCAGGGCCTGCTCGAACTGGCCTGCAGCCTCATATGCCTCCGCCGCCTGCGGACGTCGTTGTGAAACGATCAGTCAGTCGCTCAGGATGCGCTCCCACAGCAGCCCGTCCTGCCAGCTCCCGTCGAGGAAGATCGAGGAGTGCGCGACGCCGTAGGGGCTGAACCCGTTGCGGCGCAGCACCCGTTGCGACGGCAGATTCGCAAGATTTGTGGACGCCTCAGCGCGGTGCAACCCGAGTTCGTCCGTCATCACCTGGAGTACAAGCCCGAGGGAGCGGCCGGCGTGCCCTTGATTCTGGGCGACGCTGGAGATCCAGTATCCGACGGAACCGCGGCGCAGGTGCGGCTGCGGCAGTATGCCTCCGACGGTTATCTGCCCGATCACCTGGCCGTCGGCGAGTACCACGCCCGGCCAGACCGTGCCGGCCCGGTATCCGGCCAGGAGCTTGTCGATCCGCTCCGCCTGGCCCTCCGGGGTGAAGAAGTCGGCCGGCTGGGCGGGTTCCCACAACCGGAAAGCCTCGAAGTCCCGCACACGATCCGCGGCGATCGGGGCGGCGTCGGTGGACTCGATCAGGCGGATCCTGGTGCTGTTGTACATGGGCTGATCCTCGTCGCGGTGCGTCGGATGAGACCGGCCAGCCTATGCGAGCCGCAGGAGCCGACAGTTCTGGCCAAGCGCTTCATTCTGAAACGATCAGTAAGTCTCAGCTGACGACGTGCGCCTTTCGGGGACGGTGTGCCACCACCGAACCACGGGGGCTGGACTGTGCAGGTTGGTTGAGTGCTGCGCAGTTTCGGTGATCCGCGACAACTCGCTAGCCGGTGCCCCAGCGGGGCAACGGGTGTTGGTCCCAGTATCTATCTGCTAAGAAAATGAAGCAGTAGAGGTTGGAAATCTGTGAGGACGGTTGTCAGGGGTGGGGTAGCTTTGTGTTTGATGGCGGAGGGGGCAGGTAGCGCAGTGGTCGACGCGCCCCCCTTCAAGGGGGTCTGACGCCGGTTCGAATCCGGTCCTGTCCGCTCCGCCGCGTCCACCCCCGTAGGCCGGGTCGCCGTACGAGCCCTCCCGGCTTCGTAGCCGGCTGCCCGCGGGGCGGGTTGTCCTGGAGGCGGAGCCGGAAGACCCGGGTGGGGGAGCGGAGCGGACCTACCCAACGGGCTGGAGGCCCGGACCCCGTGAAACGGGGTCACACGGCTTGGGGAGCGGGCCGGCCGGGGGAGCGAAGTGAGGCCCCGGCCTGACCAAACATTTCGAGGAAGAGTTATGAGCCGACTGTCCTACACGTGCGCGGTGTGTTCCGAGAGCCTGATGGAAGCAGATCCCCAGTTCATCAAGTTGACTGCAACGAAGCCGGACCGAGTAGAAGTCCAGCAGTTCTACGTCCACGGTTCATGCCTGGCTTCCAAGCCGGACAGTGCGACACCCCTGGGAGAGCTCTTCGAAGACTGAGCAGGGGCCCCGCAGGCCCACGCCCGACACGCCACCCAGCCACCGGGAACTCTGCAGGCCAGGAACCAGCCGCAGCACAGCACCCTTCCCTGCTGCTGGCCCCCGCGGAGCGGGCTGGTCCTGGAGGCGGAGCCGGAAGGACCCGGGTGGGGGAGCGGAGCGGACCCGCCCAACGGGCCGAAGGCCCGGACCCCGTGAAACGGGGTCACCCAGGCCTGCGGAGCAGGGCCATTCGGGGTGGAGCGAAGCGGAACCCCGAACAGTCCGCAGCGAAGCGAAGGACACCGGCCCGAAGGGCCGGCCCCGAGGGCGCGAAGCGCCCTCCCGCTGAGCGAAGCGAAGCGGTTCGTTGGCACAGCGCGCAGCGCTGTGGGACCCGCTCCGCGGG
>NZ_JBVISF010000029.1:0-33384 GCF_055575675.1 Streptomyces sp. NPDC034043 | reverse complement strand
CGGCGCCTGTTCCGGGTCTGAGTCGTACGGGGCACCGCGCGCCGAATTCATCTCGTTTTAGCCCCGGACGACACCCCACCCCGTCCCCGCCCCCTCACGTCCGTCGTCCGGCCGCCCGCCTGTGTCTCTGCCCCGCCGGCGCGCTTTCGCACATCCGGCCTCGTCGGCAGCTCCAGCCTCGTCGGCGTTTGAGGCGCGGGTCCGGGTGGAGCCCGGGGAACGGCGGCGGCCATGGGGGGCGCGCCCGCGAAGGGTGCTTGACTTCGGTTGGCCGCGATATATCGTGTCTAGGGAGACGCGATATGTTGCGTGCGCCAGCCTGAGGAGGAGCAGCACATGCCAGAGCAGATGACGTGGTCGGTCGCCGCACCACAGAAGCTCACCTTCGAGCGGCCCGTGGCCGACCTCCGCGTGCGCGTCGTCGGCGGCACGGTGAACGTGGTCGCCTCCGAGGGCGGCCCGGCCCGGCTGGAGGTCACCGAGGTCGACGGGCCCCCGCTGCACGTGGTCCAGGACGGCGGCACCCTCACGCTCTCCTACGAGGACCTGCCCTGGAACGGCTCCCAGGGCTTCCGGAAGTGGATCGAGGGCAAGCCGTGGAAGGCCTGGGCGGGTTCCTCCGCGGACGGCCGCAAGGCCTGGGAGCGCAGCGTCACCGTCACGCTCACCGTCCCGGCCGGCACCCGCGTCCAGCTGGCCACCGTCAGCGCCGCCGCCTTCGTGTCCGGAATCTCCGGCGGTACCGAGGTCAACGGGGTCTCGGGTGACGCCACCCTGGTCGGGCTCTCCGGGCGGGTCGAGGCGCGGACCGTCTCCGGCGGGGTCGAGGCCCAGTCCGTCACCGGTGAGTTCGCCTTCCACTCCGTCTCCGGCGGTCTGACGGTGGTCGACGGCGCGGCCGGCAGCGTACGGGCCGACTCGGTCAGCGGCGACATGCTCATCGACCTCGTCCCCGACCCGGCCGCGCCCGAGCCGGTGGACATCTTCCTGAACTCCGTCTCCGGCCAGGTGGCCATCCGCCTCCCGCATCCCGCCGACGCCCGGGTCGAGGCGAACACCGCCACAGGCAGCGTCTCCAACGGCTTCGCGGACCTGCGGGTCACCGGCCAGTTCGGCGCCAAGCGGATCACCGGCACCCTCGGCACCGGAACCGGCACCCTGCGGGCCACCACCGTCTCCGGGGCCATCGCCCTGCTGAGCCGGCCGCAGGCCGCCGCTCCCCTCCAGCTCGACAAGAAGGTGCTCTGACATGCCGCCCGTCTTCGCCCACGGCCGCCTCCGCCTCTACCTCCTCAAGCTGCTGGACGAGGCGCCCCGTCACGGGTACGAGGTGATCCGCCTGCTGGAGGAGCGGTTCCAGGGGCTGTACGCGCCCTCCGCGGGCACCGTGTACCCGAGGCTGGCGAAGCTGGAGGCCGAGGGGCTGGTCACGTACGCCACCGAAGGCGGGCGCAAGGTGTACTCCATCACCGAGGCGGGCCGCGCCGAGCTGGCCGACCGGGTGGGGGAGCTGGCCGACCTGGAGCTGGAGATCCGCGACTCCGTGTCCGAGCTGGCCGCGGAGATCCGAGACGACGTCCGCGGTGCCGCCGGTGACCTGCGCCGCGAGATGCGGGCCGCGGCCTCCGCCACGACGGCCCATTTCGAGGACGAGTCCTGGAAGGCCGCCAAGGAGGAGTTCCGCAAGGCGAAGCAGGAGTGGAAGGAGCAGGCCCGCCGGGCGAAGGACGAGAGCCGCCGGGCCCGTGAGGAGGCCCAGCAGGCGCGGCGCCAGGCCAAGGAGGCGCAGGAGCGGGCCCGCGAGGAGGTCCAGCGCATCGCCGCCCAGCTCCAGGAGCAGTTCGCCAGGTCCGGCGGGGTCCTGGGCAGCCTGGCCGGGGCGTGGCTGGGCGGTGGCGGTGCGGCGGAGGCCGGGCCCGCCGGGACGGCGAGCGCCCCGGGGCCCTCGGGATCCGGCTGGGCCGAGGACCTGACGCCCACCGCCGACCCGGCGCGGGACCTGGACCGGCTGCTGGACCGCTTCCGGGACGACGTCCGCGACGCGGCCCGCGACCACGGCGTCACCCCCGCGCAGCTCGCCGAGGCCCGCGCCCACCTGGCGGCGGCCGCCGCCCGCATCGCGGCGGGGCTGCGGCCCGGGGTTTAGCCGGCCAGGGCCGCTTCGGCGGTGGTGTAGGTGATCCCGTGGTCGGCCAGGGCCTCCGAGACCGGGCCGGGGCGGGAGAGCAGGGCCAGCAGCAGGTGGAGGGTGCCGATGTGGCGGTCCCCGCGGCCCAGGGCGATGCGCAGGGACTGTTCCAGGACCTTCTTGGCGCCCCCGGTGAACGGGACGTGCCTCTTGTCGGACTCCGGGCGGCCCAGGGCCGTGCGGAGGGAGGAGCCGAGGGTGCGCCCGCGGGGTGCGGGGGCCGCGAGGGCGCCCGCGCCGTGGGTCTCCTCGATCCGGGAGACGATCTCCGAGAGGTCGATGCCGAGACCGGCGAGGGCCTCCTCGTCCGCCCTGGACATCCCGCCCCGGCGGCGGGCGGCCCGCAGACCCGCCGTGACGGCGGCGCGGTCCACGCCCAGGCGGTCCAGGGCGCCGCGCTCCAGCAGGGAGAGCAGCAGGTGTTCCTCGGTGACGGTGGCGGCCCCGGCGTTGCGGGCCTGGGCGGCCGCGCCCGTCACCGTGTCGCGGGCGTCCCGGGTGAAGCGTTCGAACATCAGAGCCTCCCGTGCTTCTTGTGTACGGCCTGCCGGCTGACACCCAGTTCGGCCGCGATCTCCTGCCAGGACCAGCCCTGCGCGCGGGCGCTGCGCACCTGTACGGCCTCCAGCTGCTCCAGCAGCCTGCGGAGGGCGGCCACGGCACGCAGGCCCACGCGGGGGTCCTGGTCCCCGGCCCGTGCGGCGAGGTCGGTCGCTTCGGTCATGCATGTCAATTTAGGTTGACGCGGGAGGGGTGTCAACCCTGATTGACAGGCGGTTGGTCAGACCGTGAGGACGATCTTTCCGAAGAGGTCTCCCGACGCGAGCTGTTCGAAGCCCTCGCGGGCACGGTCCAGGGGCAGCACCCGGTCGATGACCGGGCGGACGCCGGTGGCGGCGCAGAAGGACAGCAGGTCCTCCAGCTCGTCCTTGGTGCCCATGGTCGAGCCGACCACCTTCAGCTCCAGGAAGAAGATCCGGTGCAGCTCGCCGGCCGGCGGGGTGCCGCCGCTGGTCGCGCCGGAGATCACCAGGGTGCCGCCGGGGCGCAGGCTCTTGACCGAATGCGACCAGGTGGCCGCGCCCACCGTCTCGATGACGGCGTCCACGCGGTGCGGGAGCCGCGCGCCCGGCTCGTAGGCCTCCGTCGCGCCGAGCTCCACGGCGCGCTTGCGCTTGGCCGCGTCGCGGCTGGTGGCGAAGACGCGCAGGCCGGCCGCCTTGCCCAGGACGATCGCGGCGGTGGCGACGCCGCCGCCCGCGCCCTGGACGAGTACGGAGTCGCCCGGCCGGACCCCGGCGTTGGTGAACAGCATCCGGTACGCCGTCAGCCAGGCCGTCGGCAGGCAGGCGGCCTCCTCGAAGGACAGCTCGGCGGGCTTGGGCAGCACGTTCCAGGCGGGGACGGTCACCTGCTCGGCGAAGGTGCCCTGGTAGCGCTCGGTCAGGATCGAGCGGGGCTCGTCCGGGCCGACTCCGTGGCCGCTCTGGCCGATCACGGAGTGCAGGACGACCTCGTTCCCGTCCTGGTCGGTCCCGGCGGCGTCGCAGCCGAGGATCATGGGCAGTTTGTCCTCGCCGAGGCCGACTCCGCGCAGCGACCACAGGTCGTGGTGGTTGAGGGAGGCGGCCTTGACGTTGACGGTCACCCAGCCGGGGCGGGCCCCGGGGGCCGGGCGCTCGCCCAGCTCAAGGCCGTTCAGCGGCTGGTCTCGGTCGATTCGGGCGGCATAGGCAGCGAACATGGCGCCAGACGCTACCGGTCGGTAGGCCTCTCTGGCCAGAGGCGGCCGATCGCCGCCGGGTGGGAGTGGAAGCGCTCGTTCGATCCTCAACTACCGCCCGTACCAGGTGGTTTGTCCATTACCCGGAGCCAATCGGAACGTCAAAGACCGCCCTGGGAGGGGGTAGGATTCCAGCCATGCGGCGCGCTCGCCATGAGCCTGTCATTCTCGTCGCGTTCTCGCTTTGCGTTCCCGCGTTCTCTTGCGCGCCCGGCAACGAGGCGGAGCGACCCCTCCCCGTTCGGGGGCGGGGAGGGTGCATTCCCCGCGAGGGAACGACGCGTACGCGAAGAGGCCCGGCCGGATCGATCCGGCCGGGCCTCGCCCGTAGCGCTGTGTCCAGCGTGGCACTAGGCCAGGCGGGCCACCCCGTCCGCCTTCGCCGCCGCGGCGACCGCGGCCGTGACGGCCTCGGCGACGCGCTCGTCGAACGGCGAGGGGATCACGTAGTCGGCGGCGAGCTCGTCACCCACGACGCCTGCGATGGCGTCGGCGGCGGCGATCTTCATGCCCTCGGTGATCCGGGTCGCGCGCACCTTCAGAGCACCCGCGAAGATGCCCGGGAAGGCCAGCACGTTGTTGATCTGGTTCGGGAAGTCCGAACGGCCGGTCGCCACGACGGCCGCGTACTTGTGCGCGACGTCGGGGTGCACCTCAGGGTTCGGGTTGGCCATGGCGAAGACGAAGGAGTTCTCCGCCATCGTGGCCACCGCCTCCTCGCCGACCGTGCCGCCGGAGACGCCGATGAAGACGTCCGCGCCCGCGAGGGCCTCCTCCAGCGTGCCGTTGAGGCCGCTCTTGTTGGTCAGCCCCGCGATCTCCGCCTTGACGTCCGTCAGGTCGGTGCGGTCCGAGGAGACGACGCCCTTGCGGTCGGTGACGCAGACGTCGCCGATGCCCGCGTCGACCAGGATCTTGGCGATGGCGATGCCCGCCGCGCCGGCACCCGCGATGACGGCCCTCAGGTCGCCGAGCGTGCGCCCGGTGAGCTTCGCGGCGTTGCGCAGGGCCGCCAGCGTCACGATGGCCGTGCCGTGCTGGTCGTCGTGGAAGATCGGGATGTCCAGCGCCTCCTGGAGGCGGCGCTCGATCTCGAAGCAGCGGGGGGCGGAGATGTCCTCCAGGTTCACCCCGCCGAAGGACGGCGCCAGACGGATGACCGTCTCGACGATCTCGTCCGTGTCCTTGGTGGCGAGCGCGATCGGAACCGCGTCCACGCCGCCGAACTGCTTGAAAAGAATCGCCTTGCCCTCCATCACGGGGAGGGAGGCCTCGGGACCGATGTCACCGAGTCCGAGCACGGCCGTGCCGTCGGTGACGACCGCGACCACGTTCGACTTCCAGGTGTACTCGTTCACGAGCTCCGGCTGCTCGGCGATGGCGGTGCACACCTTCGCCACGCCGGGGGTGTACGCCAGGGACAGGTCGTCCTTGTCGTTGACCGGCACCGTGGCCTGGATGGCCATCTTGCCGCCGCGGTGCAGTGCGAACACCGCATCGGGGTTGTTGTCCGTCGCACTGTCACTGCGAGGGTTGACGATCTCCGCTGCCACTTCGTGTGACCCCTTAAGTCCTTTGAATCGTTGAGGGTGGCCACTCCTGGTTAAGGGGTGGGCGGGCACCGCGTTCGTACTCCGCGTCGACGGTTGGCCCGTCTCCGCGAAGGGGAGGTTCGTACGCGCGGGCGCGCCGCACGCGCGCCCTGAGCCCCGGATGAGGGGTGTAAGGATCTGTTCTACCCGAAGAACGCTCGGCCAGACGAGTCGATTCCGGACTGATCGTAGGTTGCTTGTCCCGGTTTTGGCTAAAAGTCCAAAGCTTGTTGTCCAGCTGGCGAGACGTGCAGCAAATAGTGAGGCGAAAACGCCAGGTCACGGCGGTTTGTGCGGCTCCGAGGCGCCTTGCCCGCAGTCCTGTTGGGTAGTCGGGGGCGCCCGTTATCTGATTTTGACCTGACGAGCAGCCTGAATGCGTCAGTCCGAATGGCAAGATGCCGTAATCACACAAGGTCGCGACACCCGATGGTGCGTGCCCGGCCTTCTCTCGGATGCTTTTCCACCCCTGTCGGAGGAACCAGCTCATGACCGCAAGCACCACCCGTCGTACGACCGCCGCCCGGTCCCGGATCGCCGCGGTCGGCGCGATCGCGGTCGCCGGCGCCCTGATCCTCACCGGCTGTGGCGACCAGACCGAGGGCAACGGCTCCTCGAACTCGGGCAAG
This sequence comes from Streptomyces sp. NPDC034043, assembly GCF_055575675.1. Taxonomy (NCBI): domain Bacteria; kingdom Bacillati; phylum Actinomycetota; class Actinomycetes; order Kitasatosporales; family Streptomycetaceae; genus Streptomyces; species Streptomyces sp. NPDC034043. The sequence goes on along the minus strand of NZ_JBVISF010000029.1, from coordinate 27,192 downwards.
ACGGACAACAGTGCCCCGCTGTTCTCGAAGCTCCCGAAGAAGATCCAGGACGCCGGCGTCATCAAGGTCGGCTCGGACACGGCCTACGCGCCGATGGAGTTCGTCGACGGCGGGAAGATCGTCGGTGTCGACCCCGACATCGCCGAGGCGCTCGGCAAGCAGCTGGGTGTGAAGTTCCAGTTCACCTCCGGCACCTTCGACGGCCTGATCACCTCCCTGGAGACCGGCCGCCAGGACATCGCGATGTCCTCGATCACGGACAACAAGAAGCGCCAGGAAGGCCTCGACGACAAGGGCCAGAAGATCGGCAAGGGCGTCGACTTCGTCGACTACTTCTCCTCCGGCGTCTCGCTCCTCGTCAAGAAGGGCAACCCGGAGAACATCAAGTCCCTCGACGACCTCTGCGGCAAGACCGTCGCCGTCCAGCGCGGCACCACGTACGAGGACACCTTCAAGGCGCAGGCCGAGAAGTGCGGTGACAAGAAGCTCACCATCGAGGCCTTCGACACCGACGCCGAGGCCCAGACCCGCGTCAAGGCCGGCGGCGCCGTGGCCGACCTGAACGACTACCCGGTCACTGCCTACACGGCGAAGACCTCGGGCGGCGGCAACGACTTCGAGGTCGCCGGCCAGCAGGCCGACGTCGGCCTCTTCGGCATCGCGGTCTCCAAGGAGAACACGCAGCTGCGCGACGCCCTCAAGGAAGCCCTCGACGCCATCATCAAGGACGGCTCCTACGCCAAGGTCCTGGAGAAGTGGAACGTCAAGGACAGCGCCGTGCAGTCCGCCACCATCAACGCGGGCAAGTAAGACCGAGCGCTCCACTGAAGGGCAGTCATTGTGACTGACAAGATCGACAAGGGCCCGGCCGCGACTCCGGCCGGACCCGGCGCCTCGGGCAACCCCTACGAGGCGATCAAGGCCATCCCCGTACGGCACTACGGGCGCTGGATCAGCGCCGTGGTCGTCGCCGTACTGCTCACCTGGCTCGTCTACGCCTTCTCCCAGGGCAAGATCATCTGGGGGACGGTCGGCGACAAGCTGTTCGACCCCGCGGTCATCAGCGGCCTCGGCAACACCATCATCATCAGCATCTCGGCCATGGCGCTGGGCCTGGCGCTCGGCATCCTCTTCGCCGTGATGCGGCTGTCGAAGAACCCGGTCACCAGCTTCGTGGCCTGGCTCTACATCTGGTTCTTCCGCGGCACCCCGGTCTACGTGCAGCTGCTGGTCTGGTTCAGCCTCCCCCTGATCTTCCAGTACATCGACCTGGGCCCGATCTACAAGAACGAGACCGTCGACGTCATGACGCCGTTCATGGTCGCCCTGCTGGGCCTCGGCCTGAACGAGGGCGCCTACATGGCGGAGATCGTCCGCGCGGGCATCCAGTCCGTCGACGAGGGCCAGAGCGAGGCCTCGCACGCGCTCGGCATGACCCAGACGCAGACCATGCGCCGCGTCGTGCTGCCGCAGGCCATGCGCGTGATCATCCCGCCGACCGGCAACGAGTTCATCAACATGCTGAAGACCTCCTCCCTGGTCTCGGCGGTGCAGTACACCGAACTCCTGCGCGCCAGCTCCAACATCGGCAGCACCGCCGGCGCGGTCATCGAGATGTACTTCGTGGCCTCCATCTGGTACCTGGCGCTGACCAGCGTCTTCAGCGTCGGCCAGTACTACCTGGAGCGCCGCTACGCCCGCGGCTCGCTGCGCAGCCTGCCGCCCACCCCGTTCGAGCGGCTCAAGGCCAACCTCAACATGTTCCGCCGTACGGAGGTGGCGAAGTGACCGCCCAGCCGATGGTCAAGGCCGAAGGCGTCCACAAGTCGTACGGCGCCGCCCACATCCTGCGCGGGATCGACCTCGAGGTCGCCCCCCGCGAGGTCTTCTGCCTGGTCGGCCCGTCCGGCTCCGGCAAGTCCACCTTCCTGCGCTGCATCAACCACCTGGAGCGCATCAACGCCGGCCGGCTCTCGGTCGACGGCCAGCTGGTGGGCTACAAGCAGAAGGGCGACAAGCTCTACGAGCTGAGGGACAGCGAGGTCGCGGCCCAGCGCCGGGACATCGGCATGGTCTTCCAGCGCTTCAACCTCTTCCCGCACATGACGGCCATAGAGAACGTCATGGAAGCCCCGGTCATGGTCAAGGGCGAGAGCAAGGCGGTGGCCCGCGAGCGCGCCGTACGCCTCCTCGACCGCGTCGGCCTCGGCGACAAGGGCGGGAACTACCCGACGCAGCTCTCCGGCGGCCAGCAGCAGCGCGTGGCGATCGCCCGCGCGCTGGCCATGGAGCCGAAGCTGATGCTCTTCGACGAGCCCACCTCGGCCCTGGACCCGGAGCTGGTCGGCGACGTCCTCGACGTCATGCGCGACCTGGCCGAGTCGGGCATGACCATGATCGTGGTGACCCACGAGATGGGCTTCGCCCGCGAGGTCGGCGACAACCTCGTCTTCATGGACGGCGGCGTGGTGGTCGAGTCCGGCCACCCGCGCGATGTGCTCGGCAACCCGCAGCACGACCGGACGAAGGCGTTCCTGTCCAAGGTGCTGTAGGCGGCACGCGCTGACGCAGGGGCGGTACGGGTTCCCGTACCGCCCCTGCGGCGTGCGCGGCGAAGTCCCTACCGCAGTCCTAGGACCAGCGCGTCCGAGGGGGAGCGCCAGACCGAGCGGGCCTCCGCGAAGCCCGCCTCGCGCAGGGTGCGGGCGTGCCAGGCCTCGTCCGGGGTGTCGCCGTCGGCGTGCTCCCCGTAGATCTCGAACCGGGCCCGGACCGCCTCGGCCAGCACCGGGTCGGAGCCGGCCATCTCCCACCAGTCGCGCCAGTCCAGTACGCCCGCCGCCCGCGCCCGGTCCATCCCGGCGTGACGGTGGGCGTGCTCCGCGGCGTCGATGCGCGGGGTGGTGGGGTCGGGCATGTGGTCGGCGTTCATGAAGACCCCGCCGGGGCGCACCAGCGGCGCGATCTGCCCGTACAGGACGGCCAGCTCCTTGCCGGTGAGCCAGTGCAGGGCGGTCGCGGTCAGCACCGCGTCGTACGAGTCGTACGGGAGGGCCGCGCGCCAGTGCGGGTCCGTGAGGTCGGCGGTGACGAAGGAGACCCGGTCGTCGCCGGCGAAGTGACCGCGGGCGATCGTGAGCAGCGCGGGGTCGAGATCCAGCCCGGTGCTCGTCGCCTCCGGGAACCGCCGCAGCAGCCGGTCCGTGATACTTCCCGTACCGCACGCGAGGTCCAGCACCCGGGGTGCGGGGCCCACCACGGCCTCCACCATGTCCAGCATCACCCGGAACCGCTCCTCGCGATCGGGCATGTACCACTCCTGCTGGCGGTCCCAGCTCTCCTGCCAGGCCCGCCAGTCCGTACCGAACGAGCCAGTCACAGCGTCCGCCATCCCGAACTCCTCCACACGTAATACCCTCGAAGGCATAGGAGCCGTTACCCGGCTCATGCAGACACTAATCCGCATCCGTAAGGACTACCAGTGGAACTGGTCCATTACTCGGACTTCGCCGTGCGCCTGGTCAACACCGAGGAACCGGCCCGCAACAAGGACGCCCTGACCTCCGTGGAGGACGTCCGCGCCCTCTTCGGGCCCAGCGTGCAGATGGCCCGCCGGGTCACCGACACCGACGTCACCCGCTTCCGCAACGTCCGCGGCCGGCTGCGCGCCGTCTTCGAGGCCGCCGACAGCGGCGACCACGTCCTCGCAGTAGACCTGCTCAACTCCCTCCTCATGGAGTTCCCGGTCAGCCCCCAGGTCAGCGGCCACGACACCCTCGGCGAGGACGGCCGCCCCGACTGGCACATCCACCTCGCCGAGCACCCCTCCAACGCCTCCGCGGGCTACGCCGCCATGGCCTCCATGGGCCTCGCCTTCGCCCTCACCGAGCACGGCCCCGACCGCCTCGGCCTGTGCCAGGCACCGCCCTGCCGCAACGCCTACCTCGACACCTCCACCAACCGGTCCCGGCGCTACTGCTCCGACCGCTGCGCCACCCGCGCCAACGTCGCCGCCTATCGCGCCCGCAAGCGGCTGGAGGCCGAGACGTCGGCGCGCAGCGGCCGCACCGCCGACACCGCCCAGGACAGCCGCGCCCTCAGCGAACGCTGACCCGCCGGGCGCGGCCGCAGCCGCAGGAACGCCACCGCCAGCACCAGCTCCTCGGGGACCGGGCCGTAGTCGGTGCTGTCCCCGGTCTCGTTGAACGGGTTGTCCCCGAGCATCCACCAGCCGCCCGCCCGGCGCTCCGCCGCCCGCTTGACCACCAGCAGGTCCTGCTGGAGCGGATGCCGGAACACCACCACGTCACCCGGCCGGACCAGCGCCCCGTACCGGACCACCAGCCGGTCCCCGTGCACCAGCGTCGGCACCATCGACGGCCCCGCCACCTCGGTGATCCCGACCCGCATCCGCACCTGCCCGCTCTCCGCCATCTCCGGCCTCCTCATCCCTCCCCGCATGCTGCCGTACGGGCCCGTACGTTCGCTCACCCCCGCTCGGCCGGGGCTGGACTTTTGTCCTAAGCCCATGGGGGCGGCCGCGAATTCCGGATTCTCAGCGAGTAATCTCCACTCTTGAGAAGACGATCACGAGGAGGACCCACTCCATGCTTTCCCGCTTCTTCGCCCCCAAGGTGAAGGTCTCCGCCCACTGCGACCTGCCCTGCGGCGTGTACGACCCGGCCCAGGCCCGTATCGAGGCCGAGTCCGTCAAGGCCGTCCAGGAGAAGTACCAGGCCAACGACGACGCGGACTTCCGCGCGCGCGCCATCACCATCAAGGAGCAGCGCGCCGAGCTCGCGAAGCACCACGTCTCGGTGCTCTGGAGCGACTACTTCAAGCCCCCGCACTTCGAGAAGTACCCGCAGCTCCACACCCTGGTCAACGACACCCTGAAGGCCCTCTCGGCCGCCAAGGCGTCGAACGACCCGGCGACCGGCGCCAAGGCCCTCGAGCTCATCGCCGAGATCGACCGCATCTTCTGGGAGACCAAGGCCGCCTGATCCTGGGCGCCCGAGGGATTTCCCCGCGCTGCTGGTCAGAGCGCACACGACAACGGCCCGACCGCTTCGAGCGGCCGGGCCGTTGGGCCATCCGGATCATTCGAGGTCCGCGGCCTCGACGCAGACAGGCGTTCGTCGGTGACTGCACCGAGGGCGGCTCGGGATGCCCGTCCCGTCGGTCGCCCAACGGGTGGTGCTGCCTCTGCAGTCGGTCGACTACGGTCCGCTAGTGAGGAGTTGCGGTGAGCGAGAGCCTCGGTGAGGAGCCGCGGGCGGTGTGGGTCGACCCTCGGTACGCCGACATGTTGGCGACCTGGAGCTCGATGCGGGTGTCGCGTCGGCCCGGGAGGCGGCCGGGCCGCGTCTGCCCCCACGGCGCTGGGGTAACCGTCATGGTCGATGCGGAGACGATGGCGCCCCGCAACGTCCAGTGCGGGAAGTGCTCCCCGGCTCCGGACTGATCGAGCGCACCGGACGGCCCCTTCCGGCCGGGCGCGGCCGCTTCCTTCCGGCCAAGGGCGGCGGAGGAAGCGGGGCCCGGACGGGAGACGGGCTACTCGTCGTCCTCGTCCTCGTCGTCCAGCCGGGCCAGCCAGGTCGCCAGGCGTTCCACCGGGACCTCGAAGTCCGGGTTCAGGTCGACGAACGTACGGAGCTGCTCGGCGAGCCACTCGAAGGTGACCTCCTCCTCGCCGCGCCGCTTCTCCAGCTCCTCGATGCCGCGATCGGTGAAGTACAAGTCGGGCTCCGTGCCGTGTCGTGGTGATGGGGGTCTTTCCGCCAGGATAATCCGCTTACCGGCGAGACCCTCCCGCCCGTGGGGTCCACGGCGCTACCGTGGACGCCCTTCACGGGGCGAGCGGGGAACGGGGGACCAGGGATGCCTGATGGGCGCACGGCCGGATCCGCGCGCGCCTTCGAGCTCCTGGAGCCCCTGGTCCGGGCCGCCACCGTACGCGTCCACGCGCCCCCGGACGGGTATGAGAGCCCTGGGACCGGGCCGACGTGGGGGAGCGGGTTCTTCATCGCCCCGGGCTGGGTCCTGACGTGCGCGCACGTGGTCGGCGAAGGGGGTGCTGCCGTGCGGCTGACCGGGCGTGAAATCGGCATCACCTTCTTCTCCGGCAGTTCCCCCGGCCTCGACGGGGCCACCGGGACGGTCACCGGCCGGGTGGAATGCGTGCTCCCCGAACGGCTCGACGAGCGACGGCCCGGGCGGCGCGCCCTGTGGGACCTGCCCGACCTGGCACTGGTACGGGTCCTCGCCCCCGTCACCCACGCGTGCGTCTGGCTGACCGACCGGGCCAGACCCCGCCTCGACGAGGCCGCGTACTTCGGCTGCACCGAGGAGCTGGGCGTCCGCGAGATCACCGGCCGCACCACCCGCCTGCGCGGCATCGCCGCGGGCGGCGCCGCGATCCGCCTCGGCGACGACGACGAGATCGAGGCCGGCATGTCCGGCGGGCCGGTGGTGGACCTGACGCGCGGGGAGGTCGTGGGGATCGTCAAGGCCCGCCGGCACGCGGGCGGCGGCGGACTCGCCGTGTCCGTGGCCCAGCTGCGTACCCTGCCCACGCCGGCGAACGGCCAGAGCGGCCTCTACCGCAGGGTCATGCAGGCCCACGACCTCTACCACTTCGACCGCCACCTCAGCGACCTCGACAGCCGCCGCACCTGGACCGACGTCCACGACGAACTGCCCACCGAGGACGGGGACCCGTACGGCCGCCGCGGCCGGCTCACCCCCGGCGAGCGCACCACCCTGTGCGGGCTGCTCGCCGAACTCCCCGCGCCCGTCTCCTCGGAGGCCGTCCGCGAACTCGCCGAACAGGCCCGGGGCGAGGAACCCGACACCACCCTGCCCGCCCCCCTCACCTGGCGCGACGGCCTCGGGCTGCTGCACGACCCGCCCGGCGCGGGCGGCGAGGCCGCCGCGATGCTCCGGTACGCGACCGGCGTGAGCGTGGCCGACCACCGCGAGCCGTCGGCCCCGGGAGCGGACGAGGAGCTCTGGGACTGGGTACGGGCCACGGCGGAGCGGCTGTGGCGCCCGCTGCGCCGGGAGCTGGGCGAGCGGCACGAGCGCGGCCTCGCCGAGCGGGATCGGCGCCGGCGCGCCGCCGTCGGCCGGGAGGCGCACGGCCCCGTCCGGAGCTCCGGCGGGCTGCCGCCCGGCCCCTCCGTGCTGCTGGAGGCCTGGGCGCACGGCTGGGAGGACGTCTACGACTGGCGGGTGTCGGTGCTGGCCGGCCCCGTCCGCCCCGACCGGGTCACCCCCGTGGCCGCCGGCGTACGGGCCACCCTGGCGGCCCTGCCCGACGTGCTGCGCGCCCCGCTCGCGGAGGGGTTCCGGCGGTGCGACACCCACGAGGCGGCCGCGCTCCTCGAAGTCGCGGCCGCGCCGGAGCTGTTCGGGCTCGCGGTGGACGAATGGACCGTGTCGGGCGGGACCCCGGTCGGGGTGCAGCGGCCGGTGGTGTTCCGCTTCGGCGGGGACGCCGTCTCGGCCGGGCGCTGGGCACGCGTGCAGGCGGGACCGCTGCTGGGCCAGCGGGCCGACTGCCTGCGCGGCCGCCCCCGCAGCCCCTCGCCGGGGTGGCTGGCGGGGCTCCTGGACCACACCGTCCCGGTGCTCTGCGGGGCGGCGGCGACCGAACCGACGCTGGGCGCGCTGCACTCCGTACGGGAGGCCGGCTACGGGGTGGTGGTGTGCCGCAGGCCCCCGGCGGACCCGGGGGTCTCCTGCGCCCCCTTCCACCGGGGGCTGCGGGAGGAACTGGCCGGGGCGGGCCGGGGCGCCGTGCTGCCGCAGCGCGTCCAGGCCCTGCGGCGACGGGCGTACGGGGCGGATCCCGACGCCTACTGGGCGGCCGGGCTGACCCTCGTGTGGGACGACCCGGCGCGGGCGCTGCCGGAGGACGAGCCGTTGCAGGGGGACCTGTGAGGCCGGGCCCCGGAACGGCCCGGCGGGCGGCGGGAGTGGTGCGGGAGGTCCGGGCGGTGCCCGTGGTGCCCGTGGCGCGCGTCGTGCGGGTGGCTCCGGCGGTGCGGGGGACGGGGACGGGGCCGGGGGCGCACGGCGGTGACCGGCGGTACGGGCGTCGCGTGCGGTGCGGGCGATACGGGGGCAGCCGGCGGTACGGGCGGCGCGGGCACGACGAGTGGTACGGGCGATGCGGGCGAGGCCGGCGCTGCGGGCTTCGCGGGAGGGAGCGGCCGTGAACGAGGAATGGCTCATCTACCGGGGCGTGGGCGAACCCCACGACGGGATCGCGGCCCTGCCCGACCCGCCGCCCTGGCGGGACTTCGACGGCGGCCCCGTCGTGGAACCGGGCGGACCCGCCGCGGCCGCCGACGGGAACGTGGCCCGCCGGCTCGGCGCCCACCGGCAGGCCGCCGAGCTGCACCGGCCCGAGCCCGAGGAGCTGGAAGCCGTCAACGCCGCGCTCTACCTGCGCCGCCCCCTGCTGGTGACCGGCTACCCCGGCACCGGCAAGTCCACCCTCGCCCACGCCGTCGCCCACGAGCTGAAACTCGGCCGGGTGCTCCGCTGGCCGGTGGTGTCGCGCACCGTCCTCCAGGAGGGCCTCTACCGCTACGACGCCCTCGCCCGGCTCCAGGACGTACAGATCGCCGCCGGCGCGCGCGGGGCGGCCGGGGAGGGCGGCCCGGCCGCAGGCGGCGCGCCCGGCATCGGCAGGTACATCCGGCTCGGCCCGCTCGGCACGGCGCTGCTGCCCACCGAACGCCCCCGCGTCCTGCTCGTCGACGAGCTCGACAAGAGCGACATCGACCTGCCCAACGACCTGCTGAACGTACTGGAGGAAGGCGAGTTCACCCTTCCCGAGCTGGAACGCGTCGCGGACTCCGAGCCCGAGGTGCAGGTGCTCACCGACGACGGCGCCAAGGTCACCGTCCGGGACGGGCGGGTGCGCTGCCGCGCCTTCCCCTTCATCATCCTGACCAGCAACGGCGAACGGGACTTCCCCGCCGCGCTGTTGCGCCGCTGCATCCAGCTCAAGCTCGGGCAGCCCGGCGAGAAGCGGCTCGCCACCATGGTCCGGGCGCACCTGGGCGAGGAGGCCGCCCAGCTCGGCGCCGACCTGATCCGGGAGTTCCTCAGCCGCTCCCGCTCCGAGCTGCTGGCCGCCGACCAGCTGCTCAACGCCATCTACCTGACCCACTACGCGGCCCCGCCCAGCCGGGACGACCTCGCGGACCTGCTCATCCAGCGCCTCGACCGCCCGAGGTGAGCGGCCGTGTCCCACGAAGCCGACCTCCCCGCGGGACCCGCGGACCGACCTGCGAACCGAGTCCCGGCACGAGCCGCGCCCCGGGCCGCGGACGCCGAGATCCGCGCCCTCGCCGGGCTGCTGCGGGCCGCCGGGCTCGATCCGTCCTCCGAGGAACTGGCCGACGCCCTGTGGCTGGCCGGGCGTACCGGCAGCGCGGCGGACCGGTCCGGCACCTCGCCGGAGCCCGCCTCCACCGCGCCCGGCGGACCGGCGCGCCCGCCGGGCCCCCCGGGCACCGCCGGGCCGCCCCCGCAGCCCGAACCGGCGGAACCGGAGCCCGAGGACCCGGTCAGGCTCTACCCCGCCCGGGAGCGCCCGGCCCCCGACACCGGCGCGGCCGCCGAGGTCCCCGTCGCGGGCGGGGTTCCCGTACGGGTGCCCGGCGCGGCCGCGCTGCCCCGCATCCTGGAGATCCAGCGGGCCCTGCGCGCCCTCCAGCGCCACCGGCCCCCCGGCCGCCCCACCCGTACCGTCCTCGACGAGGCCGCCACCGCCGAGGCCAGCGCCCGCGCCCTCGGACTGGTCATCCCCGTGTTCCGGCCGGAGAGCCGGCGCGAGGCGACCATACGGCTGGTCATGGACGCCTCGCCCTCCATGGCGGTGTGGCGGGAGATGTTCGAGGAACTCCGCGCGGTGTGCGAGCGGCTGGGCGCCTTCCGCGACGTCCAGGCCCACCACCTGCACCGGCTGCCGGACGGCACCGCCGCCGTCGGCCGCGGCCCCGCACCCGGCGCCGGCCTGCGCTCCGGCGACCAGCTGCGCGATCCCACCGGGCGGGCCCTGACCATCGTCGTCTCCGACTGCGCCGGGCCGCTCTGGCGGGAGGGCGAGGCGCAGCGGCTGCTGCACCGGTGGGCCGAGTGCGCGCCCTGCGCCGTCGTACAGCCCCTGCCGCAGCGGCTGTGGAGCCGCAGCTGGCTGCCGACCGAGCGCGGCGTACTGGAGCGGGCCGGCGGGGGAGGCGGTACCGGCGGCGGGCCGAGGCTGCGGTTCCGGCCCGATCGGCCGGCCCGGCCCGGGCGGCCCACCGGCGGCCTCACCGTGCCCGTGCTGCCGCCGAACGCCGTCGCCCTCGGCGCGTGGGCCCGGCTCGTCGCCGGACTGGGCACCGGGCCCGTGCCCGCCGAAGTGGGCCGGGTCCTCGCCCGCCACCCCGCCGCACCCGTGCCCCTGCCCCGCACCGCCCGGCCGCCGCGCGAACTGGTGCGCCGCTTCCGCTCCTCCGCCGGGCCCGGCGCCGTCCAGCTCGCCGTGTACCTGTCGGCGGCCCCGCTGACCCTGCCCGTGATGCGGCTGGTGCAGCGCACGATGCTGCCCGACTCGGAGCCCTCCGACCTCGCGGAGGTCCTGCTGAGCGGGCTGCTGCGGCGCAGCGGCGAATCGCCCGGGCAGTGGTACGAGTTCGTGCCCGGCGTGCAGGAGGTGCTGCTCGGGCCGCTCGGGCGGGACGAGGCCGCGCTGGTGCTCAAGCACTGCTCGGAGTACGTACTGGCGAACTTCGGCCGGGGCGTGCGCAACTTCCCCGCCCTGGCCGTCGCGCAGCTCACCGGGGTGCCCGCGGCGGAGGCCGACTCCGCGCCCGCGCCCGGACCGGACGCCGGGTGGGACGGCGGCCGGGTACCGCCGGGGCAGCTCCCGCAGGCCTTCGCGCAGGTCTCCGCGAAGGTCGTACGCCGCTACCTGCCCGGCCCGCCGGAGGAGGACCCGGCACCCCCCGCACCGCCGGTCCCGGTATCGGAACCGCCGCCCGGCCGCGCCTGGGCGGTCCGCGCGGCCCGGGAGCGGCTCGCGGCGGGGACGCCCGACGCGGACGCACGGCCCCTGTACGAGTCCGCCGCGCTGCTGCGCCGGGCCGTGGCCGTCCCGCCCGGACCCGACGACCCCCCGGAGGAGGCCGAGACCGAACTCGCCGGGGTACTGCTGCGGCTGTGGGCCGTCCAGCGGGACCCCGGACTCCTCGCCGAGGCCGAACGGGCCGTCACCGGGCTGCGCACCCCGGCCGGCCGGGCCGCGCTGGGCCGGGTGCTGTACGAACGGGCCGTGGCCGCGGGACCGTCACCGGAGCTGCTGGCCGCCGCCGACCGGGAGTTCGCCGCCGCGGCCGCCGCCGGTCCGGAGCTGCGCCGGGCCTGCGCGGTGATGCGGGCCCGGACCCTGCTGCGGCTGAGCACCCTGCGCGACGACCCCGGGCCGCTGCACGAGGCGCGGGCCGCACTGGAGCCGCTCGCCACCGGCCCGGGGGCGGCGGACCCGGAGCTGCTGCTGAACCTGGGCCGCGTCCTGGTGGCCCTCCTTCCCCGCACCCCGGACCCGGCGGAACGCACCGCCCTGGCGGAGCGGGCGGCGGCCACCCTGACGGCGGCCCTGACCCTCCTCCTGCCCCCGCCGCACCGCACCCCTGCCCCGGCCGCCGGCCCGGACGGCGCTCCCGGCCCCGACGGCGCGGGCCCGGCCCCCGGCCCCGGCCCGCCCGCGCCCCGCCCGGCCTCTCCGCCCTGCCCGGCCGCCACCCCCGCCGCCCCCGCCCCGCCCCCCGACGGGGCGCGGCGCCTCGCCGCGCGGGTGCGGGTCGAGCTGGGCGGGGCGCTGCGGTTCCTGCCCGCCCGGCTGGAGGAGGCGGCCGGGCAGCTGGCGCGGGCCCTGGAGGAGGCGGCCGGGGAGTCCGGGCTGCGGCTGGCCGCCCTGCTGTGCCTGGCCCGGGTGCACCGGGCCCGGTACGCGCGCGACGCGGACCCGGCGGCCCTGGAGGCGGCGGCCGAGACGTACGGCCGGGCCCGGCGGCTGATCCCCCGGGACGGGGAGGCCTTCGGGGAGCTGCTGCCCGAGTGGGGCGACGTACTCCTGGACCGGGCCCGCGCCGCGGACGGACGCCGCTTCGCCTCCCCCGCCGTACGGGTGCTGCGCGAGAGCCGCGCGGCCGTGCCGCAGTCCGACCCCGGGGCGGCGTACCGGCTGCTGAGGCTGGCCGCCGGGCTGCGGCTGCGGCACACCTACGAGGGGGACCTCGTCGACCTGCGGGAGGCGGAGTACCTGCTGGAGCTGGCCGTGCGGCAGAGCCACGGCCCGCTGGAACGGGCCCGCGCCTGGCGGGAGCACGGGGACGTCCAGCAGGAGATCCACGTCCACACCCATACCGCCGACCGCCTCGACCGGGCGGCGGACTCCTACCGGCGGGCCTGGCGCGCCGCGCTGGAAGCCGACCGGGACGGGCCGGGAGGTCCCGCCCTGCGGCTCGCGGCCCGCGCCCAGGAGCTGCGCGGGGAGGTCCTGGAACGCCTCACCCGCCCCCGAGCCGCCCTCGACGCCTACCGGGCCGCCCTGGAGCTCTGGCAGCGCCAGGGCGCCCCCGACGGCGAACGGGCCCGGGCCGTCCAGGCGCGCGTACGGGCCCTGGAGGCGGGCGGCTGAGCCGTTTCCCCGCGCCGGGGGCAGGGAAAGGGCAGTGGACCGCACACGGCAAGAGGGCAGTGGACCACACACGACAAGGGGACGGGCAGCCCATGATGACCGGACGTCAGGAAGCGGCAGCACCACGACCGGCCCGCCCGTGCCCCGGGCCGGGACCGGGGCTCCCGGACCTCTCCGGCCTCGACCTGGCGGCGCTGCGCGGGATCGACCACCCCGTGCTCGCCGAGGTCATCGCGGGCCTGGTGGACCGGGTCACGCACCCCGCCGAAATCCTCAACGCGTTCGACTCGGGCGTCTCCTGACGGCCGCCGCCCCGTGCCCGGAGTTGACCACTTTCCGCCGTTAGCCGGGCCCGTGCGGAGGGCAGGGATGGACCGTCCGCAGGGGAGAGGTACAGGCGATGAGCCAAGCGATCACGAGCGGTCCCGCGCTGCCCGTGCACCGGACCCTCGCAGGTCACGCCCGCCATGCCCGCTGGCCGTACGCCCGCCTCGACGTCCCCGCCCTGCGCGCCGCGGGCCACCGCCCGCAGCCCGTCCGGCAGTTCGTCCTCAAAACGCACAGCCGCTGCAACCTCGCCTGCACCTACTGCTACGTCTACGAGATGGCCGACCACAGCTGGCGCACCCGTCCCGCCGCCATGGACCCCGCCACCGCCCTGCGCGCCGCCGAACGGATCGCCGAGCACGCCGCCGCCCACGACCTGCCCCGCGTGGACCTCGTCCTGCACGGCGGCGAACCCCTCCTCGCCGCGCCCTCCGTGCTCGCCGCCCCCGTCGAGGCGGTACGGGACGCCGTCGCCCGGCACGCGCCCCGCACCCGCGTCACCGCCGGCGTGCAGACCAACGGCACCCTGCTCACCGCCGGCCGGATCGCCGCGCTGGCCGCGGCCGGGATCCGGGTCGGCGTCAGCCTCGACGGCGGCCTGCCCGCCCACAACCGGCGCCGCGTCGACCACGCGGGCCGCCCCGGCTTCGCCGCCGCCGCCCGCGGGCTGCGGCTGCTCGCCCGCCACCCCGAGAGCTACGCCGGGCTGCTGTGCGTCGTGGACCTCGCCCACGACCCGGTGGAGACGTACGAGTCCCTGCTCTCCTTCGCCCCGCCCAGCGTCGGCCTGCTGCTGCCCCTGGGCAACTGGAGCAGCCCGCCGCCCGGCAGCACCGGGCACGGGACCCCGTACGCGGACTGGCTCCTGGCCGTCTTCGAACGCTGGTGGCACGAGGGGGCGCGGCGCACCAGGATCCGCATCTTCGAGGAGGTCATCGCCCTGCTGCTCGGCCTGCCCACCGCCACCGAGACCCTGGGCCTGGCGCCCGTCACCACGGCCGTCGTCGAGACCGACGGCAGCATCGAACAGGCCGATTCGCTGAAGTCCGCCTACGAGGGGGCCGCCTCGACCGGCATGACCCTGGAGCACCACAGCTTCGACGAACTGCTCGACCACCCCGGCTTCGCCGCCCGCCAGCTCGGCAGGGACGCCCTCGCCGCGGACTGCCGCGCCTGCGAGCTCGTCGAGGTGTGCGGCGGCGGGCACTACCCGCACCGCTACCGGGCGGGGGAGGGCTTCCGCCAGCCGTCCGTGTACTGCGCCGACCTCCAGGCCGTCATCCGGCACATCGCCCGCGCCCTGCACGAGGCCGCCACCACCACCGGGCGGGCCGCCTCATGACCCACGGCACCGGCACCGGCCTCCCCGCGCAGCGCAACGCCCCCGGCACTCCCGCACGGCCGGAGCAGCCCGAGCGGACCGCACCGCCCGGGACGCCCGGCCTCGCCCGGTTCACCGTCAGCTCCCACACCCTGCGCACCCTCGCCTCCACCGAACCCTCCGAGGAGGGCACCCGCCTCGTACGCGACGTACGCCGCTCCAAGCGGCTGCTCCTGCTGCGCGCCGTACTGGACGCCGCCCCCGGCGCGGAGACCGCCGAGCACTGGGCGCTGCTGGAGGAGGCCGAACGCCAGGACCCGGCCGCCGTGCGGGACGTACTGCACTACCCCGCCACCGGCGTCTGGGCCGAGGAGACCCTGCGCCGCCTGCACGCCCCGCAGGGCCCCCCGCCCGACCTCGGGCACCTCGGGGCGCTCGCCGCGGCCGCCGCGCTGCGCGCCGGAATCGGCTTCAAGACCACCCTGCGGCCCGTCAACGGCCGCCTGGTGCTGCCCACCCTGGGCCTGCTCCGCCCCCACGGCCCCGGCCGGCTCGCCCTGACCGAACGCTCCTGGGACACCGCCGACGTCCTGCCGCTGCACACCCTGCCCGGCGGCGGCCAGACCTCCCTCGACGACCTCGACCCCTACCGGGTCCCGCCCCCGGACCCGGCCGCGGGCACGGCCCCCGTCCGTCCGGCCCGCCGGCTCACCCCCAAGGGGCACAAGCGCTGGGACATCCAGTGGGCCGGCGCGCACACCCTGCTGGAACGCTACGACTCCGCGCGCGCCGAGGAGACCGGCCGGCTGCTGCGCTCCGTCGTCCCGCTGGCCGGCGGCACCCGCTCCAGCGGCGCCACCCTGCCCGCCGCCGCGGGCTCCGTCCTGGCCCGCGCGCAGGCCCCGCCCGCCCTGGCCGCGACGCTGGTCCACGAGGTGCAGCACGGCAAGCTGGCCGCCCTCGCCGACGTCCTCACCCTGCACACCGCCGACCGCACCCCCCGCTACTGGGCGCCCTGGCGGGCCGACCCGCGCCCCCTGGAGGGGCTGCTGCACGGGACGTACGCCCACTTGGCCCTCGCCGGGTACTGGCAGCACGCCGCCCTCTACGGCGCCCGCGGCGCCTGGGCCCAGCACGCCAGGATCCGCGCCCAGGTCGCCGCCGTCCTGCCCGTCCTGCGCGCGGACCCCGCACTGACCGTCACCGGCCGCGAGTTCGTCGACGGCATGGCCGCCGCCGAGCGGGCCATGGACGCCACCCCGCCGCCCGGCGACCAGCACACCGGCGCGCGCCGCGCCCTGGAACGCGAACGCCGCGCCTGGTGCGCGGCACACCCCGAACTCGCCCCGTTCGTGGGGGTATGACACCCCGTCCGCTGCGGTACCTTTCAAGCCAGCCCCTCCGCACCGCCCCGCACCCGTCCACCGCACGGACCCCAGGGAGACGGCCGCATGACCGGTACCGCCATGCGTCACGAACGCGACGGAGCCGCCCCCGCGCAGCGCTTCGTCATCAGCTTCGCGGGCTTCAACCGCCCCTGGGCGGTGTGGATCGCCCACCGGCTGGAGGAGCACGGACACCGCGTCGCCCTCCAGCGCTGGGACCCGAGCGGCTCCGGCCTCACCGCGGCCCTCGACGACCTGGCCCGGGCGGGCGGCAGGGTCCTCGTGGTGCTCAGCGAGCGCTACTTCTCGGCCGGCACCCACACCGACGAGGAGTGGAACACCGCCCTGCGCACCGTCACCGCCTCCCACCCCGGCCGGTTCGCCGCCGTCTGCCTCACCGACGCCCCGCTGCCCAGCGCCGTCGCCGTGCTGGAGAAGACCGACCTGTGGGGCCTGGACGCCTACGAGGCCGAGTACCGCGTCCTGCGCCGGCTGGAGCTGCCCACCGACCGGATCGGCACCGAGAGCGGCCGCAGGGGCCCCCGCTTCCCCAACGACCCGCCCGAGGTCTGGGGCCGCGTTCCGCGCCGCAACCCGCGTTTCACCGGCCGCAACGACGTCATCGGCCGGCTGCGCGACGCCCTCACCGAGGCTCCGCCCGGAGCCTCCACCGTCACCCTGCTCGGGCTCTCCGGCGTCGGAAAGACACAGGTCGCCACCGAGTACGCGTACCGCTTCGCCTCCGAGTACGACGTGGTGTGGTGGGTGCCCGCCGAGGACCGGCCCACCCTGCGCGAGCGGCTCGCCGACCTGGCGCCCGCGCTCGGCCTGCCCCCCGGCTCCGGCAGCTACGGCGAGCAGATCCGGGCCGTACTGGAGGCGCTGCGGCGCGGGTCCCCGTACCACCGCTGGCTGATGGTCTTCGACGGCTGCGACCACCCCGACGACCTCACCGACCTGCTGCCCTCCGGCGCCGGCGACGTCATCATCACCTCCCGCAACCGCGAATGGGCCGCCCGGCACACCAGCCTCGTCGAAGTCCCCCTCTACGCCCGGCCCGAGTCGGTCACCTTCATCCGCCGCCGCGCCGGCCGTCTCACCGGCGACGAGGCCGACCAGCTCGCCGACGCCCTGGAGGACTACCCGCTCGCCCTCGACCAGACCGCGGGCTGGCTGGCCGACTCCCCGCTCGGCGTCGGCGAGTACCTCGCCCTCCTCCAGAACCGCCTCGACTCCCACGAGGCCGTCACCCTCTCCGAGGACTACCCGCTGCCCTTCCCGACCGCCCTGGCCATACTCCTCAACAACGTCCGGGAGACCTTCCCCGACGCCCTCGCCCTGCTGCGGCTGTTCGTCTTCTTCGCCCCCGGCCGGGTCCCGCTGCGCCTGCTGCGCGAATTCCCCGCCGACGGCGTCCCCGAGCACCTCGCCGGGATCCTCAACGACCAGATCCGCTGGAACGCGGCCCTCAACAAGCTCGTCCAGTTCTCCGTCGTCCGCCTGGAGTACTCCGACCTCTCCGTCGAGGAGGGCGGCGGCCTGGAAACCGTCCAACTGCACCGCATGGTCCACAACATCGTCCGCGAGAACCTCGCCGAGGACGAGGCCGAACAGCTCTCCCGCGCCGTCCGCCGGGTCCTCGCCGCCGCCGACCCGGGCCGCCCCACCGACTCCCGGCTCTGGCCCCGCTACGCCGAACTCGTCCCGCACCTCGACCACGCCGGGGTGCTCACCAGCAGCAACCCCCGCATCCAGAACTTCCTGCTGCACTGCCTGCGCTACCTGATCCTCGCCGGCGAGTACCGCACCTGCCTGCGGCTGTCGGAACGGACCGACGCCGTCTGGCGGGCCATGCTCGGCGACGACCACGACCAGGTCCGCGAACTCAGCTACCACTACGGCGGCGCCCTGCGCATGCTCGGCCACTTCCGGCAGGCCGAGGCCCTCGCCCGCTCCGTCGCCGAGCGGCTCCTCGCCGAACGCGGCGACCGCGACCTGGAAACCCTCCGCGCCACCAGCACCTACGCCGGAGTCCTCCTCAGCACCGCCAAGTTCGACCGGGCCCGGGAACTGCTGGAGCACGCCTTCACCACCTACCGCGAACTCCTCGGCGAGGACGACTCCACCACCCTCGGCGCCCAGAACAACGTCGCCGTCGTCCTGCGCCTCCTCGGCCGCTACCAGGAGGCCTACGACACCGACCTGGACACCCTGCGCCGCCGCGAACGCGTCCTGCGCGTCCGGCACATCGCCACCCTCTCCTCCGGCATCGGCTGCGCCATGGGCCTGCGCCTGATGGGCCGCTACCGAGAAGCCCTGGCCCGCCAGGAACAGGGCCTCAAACTGCACGTCCAGGTCCTCGGGGCCAACCACCCGCAGACCCTGCGCGCCGAACACAACCTCGGCCAGTGCCTGCGCCGCACCGGCGACATCCCCGGCGCCGGAGCCCGGCTGCGCAGCGTCCTGGAGCGCTCCACCCGGGTGTTCGGCGCCGATTTCCCCTGGACCCTGATGGTCGCCTCCGACTACGCCACCTACCTGCGCGAGTACGGCGACATCGAGGAGGCCCGCCGGATCTCCGAGGAGGTCGTCCGCGGCTACCAGTCACAGCTCGGCCTCGCCCACCCGTACAGCATCGGCACGGTCGGCAACCTCGCCCTGGTGCTCCGCGCCCAGGGCGAGCGGACCGAGGCCCTGAACCTGTCCGAACAGGCCCTGGTCGGCATGCGCGGCGCCCTCGGCGACAGCCACCCCTGGACCCTGGGCTGCGCCCTCAACGCCACCGGCCACCGCAACATCACCGGCCGCCTGGAAGCCGCGCTCGACCTCAGCCGCGAGACCCTGCGCGGCGCCGAACGGGTCCTCGGCCCCGACCACCCGATGGCGCTCAGCGCCCGCACCGCCCTGGCCGCCGACCTGCGCTCGGTACGCGAGGACACCGAGGCCTCCAGGCACGAGGACACCGCCCTGAAGGCCCTCACCCGCACCCTCGGCCCCCAGCACGTCCACACCGTCTCGGCCCGCCAGCGCACCCGCCCCTACTGGGACTTCGAACCTCAGCCGTAACGCACGCGGACCCCCGGAACAGCCGGAAGGCCCGGCCCCCTCAGAGGGGCCGGGCCTTCCTTCTCCGTGCGGGTCGCGCCGGCGACTACGCCTCGAAGACCTCGTTCAGCAGCAGCTGCTGCTCCGCCTGGTGACGCTTGGCGGAACCCACCGCCGGCGACGAGCCGTGCGGGCGCGAGATGCGCCGCAGGCGCTCGCCCGACGGGATGTCGGCGCCGACCGCCAGGTCGAGGTGGTCGATCAGGTTCAGCGCGATGAACGGCCACGCACCCTGGTTCGCCGGCTCCTCCTGCGCCCAGATGTACTTCGCCGCGTTCGGGAACTTGGCGATCTCCGCCTGGAGCTCCGCACCCGGCAGCGGGTACAGACGCTCGATGCGGATGATCGCGGTGTCCGTGATGCCGCGCTTCTCCCGCTCGGCCTCCAGGTCGTAGTAGACCTTGCCGGCGCAGAAGACGACCTTGCGGACCGCGTTCGGGTCCACGGCGGTGTCGCCGATGACCGGACGGAAGGAACCGGTGGTGAACTCCTCCGCCTTCGAAGCCGCCGCCTTCAGACGCAGCATCGACTTCGGGGTGAAGACGACCAGCGGCTTGTGGTGCGGGTTGTGGACCTGCCAGCGCAGCAGGTGGAAGTAGTTCGACGGCAGGGTCGGCATCGCGACCGTCATGTTGTTCTGCGCGCAGAGCTGGAGGAAGCGCTCCGGACGCGCGGACGAGTGGTCCGGGCCCTGGCCCTCGTAGCCGTGCGGCAGCAGCAGCGTGACGCCGGAGGTCTGGCCCCACTTCTGCTCGGCCGAGGAGATGAACTCGTCGACGACGGTCTGCGCGCCGTTGACGAAGTCACCGAACTGGGCCTCCCACAGCACCAGCGCGTCCGGACGGGCCAGCGAGTAGCCGTACTCGAAGCCCATGGCCGCGTACTCGGAGAGCAGCGAGTCGTAGACGTTGTAGCGGGCCTGGTCGTCCGACAGGTACAGCAGCGGGGTGTAGTCCTCGCCGGTCTCCCGGTCGATGAGGACCGCGTGGCGCTGGCCGAAGGTGCCGCGGCGGGAGTCCTGGCCGGACAGCCGGACCGGGGTGCCCTCCATCAGCAGCGAACCGAAGGCCAGGGTCTCGCCCATGCCCCAGTCGATGGTGCCGTCGTCGATCATCGCCGCGCGGCGCTGCAGCTGCGGCAGCAGGCGCGGGTGGACGGTGACGCCCTCGGGGATGTTGACCTGCGCCTCGGCGATCCGCTTGACGACGTCCTGGGAGATCGCCGTGTTCACGGCGACCGGGAAGTCGGCCTGCGGGGCCGGGGCCGGCGCGGCGACCGCGGGCTGCGTGGCGGCCTCGCGGACCTCCGCGAAGACCTTCTCCAGCTGGCCCTGGAAGTCCTGCAGCGCCTGCTCGGCCTCTTCCAGCGTGATGTCGCCGCGACCGATGAGGGACTCGGTGTACAGCTTGCGCACCGAGCGCTTCTTGTCGATCAGGTCGTACATCAGCGGCTGCGTGAACGCCGGGTTGTCGGACTCGTTGTGGCCGCGGCGGCGGTAGCAGATGAGGTCGATGACCACGTCCTTGTTGAACGCCTG
This sequence comes from Streptomyces sp. NPDC034043, assembly GCF_055575675.1. Classification (NCBI taxonomy): domain Bacteria; kingdom Bacillati; phylum Actinomycetota; class Actinomycetes; order Kitasatosporales; family Streptomycetaceae; genus Streptomyces; species Streptomyces sp. NPDC034043. The sequence goes on along the minus strand of NZ_JBVISF010000029.1, from coordinate 6,811 downwards.
GCGGAACTCGAAGGCGAGCCGCGCGACGCGGACCACGGCCTCCGGGTCGTCACCGTTCACGTGGAAGATCGGCGCCTCGATCATGCGGGCCACGTCGGTCGCGTACATGGAGGAACGCGAGGACTCCGGGGCGGCGGTGAAGCCGACCTGGTTGTTGATGACGACGTGGACGGTACCGCCGGTGCGGTAGCCGCGCAGCTGCGACATGTTCAGCGTCTCGGCGACCACGCCCTGGCCGGCGAAGGCCGCGTCACCGTGCAGCGCCAGCGGCAGGACGGTGAAGTCCGTACCGCCCTTGTTGATGACGTCCTGCTTGGCGCGGGCGACACCCTCCAGGACCGGGTCGACCGCCTCCAGGTGGGAGGGGTTGGCGACGAGCGAGACCTTGATCTGCTCGCCGTCCAGGCCGGTGAAGGTGCCCTCGGCGCCCAGGTGGTATTTGACGTCGCCGGAGCCGTGCATCGACTTCGGGTCGAGGTTGCCCTCGAACTCGCGGAAGATCTGCGCGTACGACTTGCCGACGATGTTCGCGAGGACGTTCAGGCGGCCGCGGTGGGCCATGCCGATGACGACCTCTTCGAGGCGGGCCTCGGCGGCCGAGTCGATGACGGCGTCGAGCAGCGGGATGACGGACTCGCCGCCCTCCAGGGAGAAGCGCTTCTGGCCGACGTACTTCGTCTGCAGGAAGGTCTCGAAGGCCTCCGCCGCGTTCAGGCGGCGCAGGATGCGCAGCTGCTCCTCGCGCTCCGGCTTGGTGTGCGGGCGCTCGATGCGGTCCTGGATCCAGCGGCGCTGCTTCGGGTCCTGGATGTGCATGAACTCGACGCCGGTGGTGCGGCAGTACGAGTCGCGCAGCACGCCGAGGATGTCGCGCAGCTTCATCATGGACTTGCCGGAGAAGCCGCCGACCGCGAACTCGCGCTCCAGGTCCCACAGGGTGAGGCCGTGCTCGGTGATGTCGAGGTCGGGGTGCTTGCGCTGCTTGTACTCCAGCGGGTCGGTGTCGGCCATGACGTGGCCGCGGACCCGGTAGGAGTGGATCAGCTCGAAGACGCGGGCGGCCTTCGTGACGTCGTCGTCGTGCGAGGCGTCGATGTCGCGGTTCCAGCGGACCGGCTCGTACGGGATGCGCAGCGACTCGAAGACGGAGTCGTAGAAGCCCTCTTCGCCGAGGAGGAGGTTCGCGACGATGCGCAGGAACTCGCCGGAGGCCGCACCCTGGATGACCCGGTGGTCGTAGGTCGAGGTCAGGGTCATGACCTTGGAGATGCCCAGCTTGTTCAGGGTGTCCTGCGAGGTGCCCTGGAACTCGGCGGGGTAGTCCATGGAGCCGACGCCCATGATGACCGACTGTCCGGGCATCAGGCGGGGCACCGAGTGGACGGTGCCCAGGCCGCCGGGGTTGGTCAGCGAGACGGTGACGCCGGTGAAGTCGTCCATCGTCAGCTTGCCGACGCGGGCGCGGCGCACGATGTCCTCGTAGGCCTGCCAGAACTCGAAGAAGTTGAGGGTCTCGGCCTTCTTGATGCCGGCGACGACGAGCTGGCGGTCGCCGTTCGGCTTCACCAGGTCGATCGCGAGGCCGAAGTTCACGTGCTCCGGCTTGACCAGGGTCGGCTTGCCGTCCTTCTCCGCGAAGGAGTAGTTCATGGACGGCATGGCCTTGATGGCCTGCACCATCGCGTAGCCGATCAGGTGCGTGAAGGAGATCTTCCCGCCCCGGGCGCGCTTGAGGTGGTTGTTGATGACGATGCGGTTGTCGAACAGCAGCTTCACCGGGACGGCGCGGACGGACGTGGCCGTCGGCACTTCCAGCGAGGCGTTCATGTTCTTGGCCACGGCGGCGGCGGGGCCGCGGAGCGTCACCAGCTCGGGCCCGGCGGGGGCCTCGGTGGCGGGCGCGGCCTTCTGGGCCGGCGTGGTGGCGGCGGGAGCCGGGGCGGGCGCGGCCGGTGCGGCGGCCGGGGCCTGGGAGGTGACAGTCACAGCAGGGGCACCAGAGGGGGTGGCAGGAGCAGGGGCAGGAGCTGACACAGGTGTGGGCGCGGCGGCGGGCGCGGCGGGCGCCGCCCCCGTGGCGGCGTCGACGGCCTGCGGAATCCCGGCGGTGGCGGTGGCGGCCTGTGCGGAGGCGCCGTCCGTCGTCGGGGTCTTGACGGCTTCGTCCGCCTTCACCGGGGCGGCAGCGCCCCCCGGCTTGTAGTCGGCGAAGAAGTCCCACCAGGCCCGGTCGACCGAATTCGGGTCCTGGAGGTACTGCTGATAGATCTCGTCGACGAGCCACTCATTCGCGCCGAAGCCTGAGGCGGGGTTCTTCCCGCCCTCTGCTGCGTCGGTCGTGGTGCTCGGGTTACTGGGGGACTGTGGCGACACGGCGGCAACCGCCCTCTTCCGCTTCACAAGGTATGGACAGCGGGGATAAAGGCTACGCCTCCCAGGGCGTGTGATGCAGGCCGGGCGGGACTTCCGTCGCGCAGGTCACACCGAACGGCGGGTTTCACCCATCGGAATGGCGGGAAACAAGCGTGGTTCGGGTAGGGGGCAGCCAGGTTGCGACCCCCTAGGCCTCGCACCCCTGACGACCTCGGGCACGTGTGGCCGAGATCATGTCCTTCCCTCTCGAACCCTACGTCAAGACGGCACCTGTGAGCTGCCCGGAAGGGTGACGAGGATCCGGCAGCCCCGTGACGATTCGGCCACACCGATGTGACCCCCGTGCAGGCCCACGGCCCAGCGGGCGATCGCCAGCCCCAGACCGGTGCCCCCGTCGCCCGCGCCGTCCCCGGCCCCGGCGGAGCCCCGGTTGAACCGCTCGAAGACCCGGTGCCGCTCCGCCTCCGGGATCCCCGGCCCCTCGTCCACGACCTCCAGCGCCAGGCTGCCCGGCGCCTCCCCGGCCCGGGCCCGGACCGTCACCCGGCCGTGCGCGGGACTGTGCTTGACCGCGTTGTCGATCAGGTTCGCCACCACCTGGTGCAGCCGCTCGGCGTCCGCGTACGCGGTCAGTTCCGGAGGATGCACGTCCAGGTGAAGATGCACGTCATTACGGGTATGTCCACCCGAACCGGACGTCAGCCCCGGCCGCCCGGCAGCCGCCAGCCCCGACTCCTTCAGCACCCCCGACAGATACGGCCACACCTCGAACCGGCGCGCCTTCAGCGGCACCACCCCGTTGTCCACCCGCGACAGGTCCAGCAGGGTTTCCACCAGCCGGCCGAGCCGCTCGGCCTGCTTGAGCATGGTCCGCATGGTCTCCGGATCGGCCTCCGAGACCCCGTCCACCACGTTCTCCAGCACCGCCCGCAGCGCCGCGATCGGCGTGCGCAGCTCGTGCGAGACGTTCGCGACCAGTTCTCGACGGTGCCTGTCCTCCGCCTCGAGATCGTCGGCCATCCGGTTGATCGTCGAGGCCAGATCGCCGAGCTCGTCGCGGCGCCCGGCACCGCGCACCCGGCGCGTGTAGTCCCCGTGGGAGATCGCCCGGGCCACCGTCGACATCTCGTCCAGCGGCGCCGTCAGGCCGTGCGCCACGAACTGGGTGATCAGCATCGAGGCGATCACCGAGAAGACCGTGATGAACCGCAGCTCCGTGGCCGTGCGCAGGGCCACCATCAGCAGCCCCGTGGTGATGAACACCGAGACCACGACGAGCACGCCCAGCTTCGTCTTGATCGAGAACGGCGAGTAGGGCCGCGGCCCCGGCCCGCGGGACGGGCCGCTCACGCCTGCGCCGGGGTCTCCAGGGCGTACCCGACGCCGTGGACCGTACGGATCCGGTCAGCGCCGATCTTCCGCCGCAGGGCCTTGATGTGGCTGTCGACCGTACGGGTCCCCGACGCGTCGGCCCAGTCCCACACCTCCGCCAGCAGCTGCTCCCGCGAGAGCACCGCCCGCGGCGTCCCCGCCAGGCACACCAGCAGGTCGAACTCGGTCGGTGTCAGGTGCACGTCCTCCGCCTGCACCCGCACCCTGCGCTGCGCGTGGTCGATCTCCAGGTCGCCCAGGCGCAGCGTCGCCCCGCGGGGGGCCGTCGCGGCCAGCGTGGCCCGCTCCACCCGGCGCAGCAGTACGTGAACCCGCGCGGCCAGCTCGCGCATGGAGAACGGCTTCGTCATGTAGTCGTCGGCCCCGACCCCGAGACCGACCAGCATGTCGGTCTCGTCGTCCCGGGCCGTGAGCATCAGCACCGGCACCGGCCGCTGGGCCTGGACCCGGCGGCAGACCTCCAGCCCGTCGAAGCCGGGCAGCATGACGTCCAGCACCAGCAGCTCGGGCTGCCAGCTCTCGGCGGCCGCGACGGCGGCAGGCCCGTCGTACGCCGCCTGCACCTGGAAGCCCTCGGCCCGCAGCCGGGCCGCGATGGCGTCGGCGATGGTGCGGTCGTCCTCGACCACGAGCACGCGCCGCTGGGCACCTGGGGTGGCCGCGGCGACGTTGTGGGTGGTGTGTGTCTGTTCCATGTCCCGCCCCTGAAGATCCCGCGTGATGGGGTGCAGCGTAGAGGAGGCACCGGCCTGCGGCTATGCGGGGTTCGGACAGGAGCCGGGGTCATCCGGAATCAGAGATTCATCCCGCCGCGCCGAATCCGGGCAGCGCGTCCAGCACCTTCCGCAGGGCCGGGGCCAGCGCGGTCTCGTCCGCGGCGACCTCGAAACCGCCGTGCACGAAGGCGTACGTGAACCCGTCGTAGACCGGCGGATCGGCCGTCGCCACACGGGGCAGGCGCGCGAAGTCCGCCTCCCGCAGCGCGGACCGCAGGGCCTCCAGCCGGGGCGGGTCCAGCTTCCCGGAGCGCAGGTCACGGGCCTTGCCGTCCACCAGGGTCCAGGAGCCGTCGCCGTTGACGAGGACGGTACGGGTCTGGCCGGCGAAACCTCCGCTGCGGGTGACGCGGACCAGGGTCCGCGCGGCGGGGGGCGGTGTGGCGGGCGCCGGCGTGGCCGCGGGCGCCGGGGGCGACGGGGGCGGGGTCGGGGGCATCGGGGGCGTCGCGGTGGCGGTCGTGGACGCCGGTGCCGTCGCCGGTGCCGTCCGGGGTGCCGTCGCCGCCGTCGCCTCGGGGGCCCCGCCGGGTTCGCCGGCGCATCCCGCCAGCACCAGCAACGCGCCCAGCGGCACCGCCGCCGCGGCCCCGGCCGTTCGGATCGCTCGCACACCCACCTCCGCAGGTACTCCGACGAACACCGAGTATGGAGGCCCCGCCCCGCAACGGAAAGCACCCGGAGGCCGTCATCCGCCGCATCACCCCCTGGCGCTGGCTGCCCCCGCTGACCGCCGTCCTCCTCGGGCTGTGGGGGCTTGCGCGCGGCGGGAGCATGTGGCGCGACGAGTCCACCACCTGGCAGGTCGCGCACCGGCCCCTCGGCGGGCTGTGGGAACTGCTGGGCCAGGTCGACGCCGTGCACGGCCTCTACTACCTCCTGATGCACGCGGTCTTCGCCCTGTGGGACGGGGGCCTGTGGGCGCTGCGGTCGCCGTCCGTGGCCGGCACGGCCCTCGCCGCCGCCGGGGTGGCCGCGGTGGCGCACCGGCTGGCGGGGGAGCGGGCCGCGCTGATCGCCGGCACCGCGTACGCCGTGCTGCCGCCGGTGCAGACGTACGCGCAGGAGGGGCGCTCGTACGCACTGGTCGCGGCCGCCGTGGCCTGGGCGACGTACCTGATGCTGCGCGAACGGTGGGCCGCCTACGCGGTGGTGCTGCTGCTGGGGTGCTGGCTGCACGAGTTCGCCGTACTGGCCCTGCCGGCGCACGCGTTCACCGCATGGCGGGCGCGGGGCTGGCGGTGGGCGGCGGGCGCCGTCCTCGCCGGGCTGCTGCCGCTGGCGCTGGTCAGCGCGCGGCAGGCGCAGGCGCAGCTGGGGTGGCTGGGGCGGCCCTCGTGGCAGGACTGGGCGGCGTACGGGGTGGTCGTGGCGGCGGTGATCCTGCTGGCCCGGGGGGTTCCCGACCGGCGGGCCGTCCGGGCGGCCGCCCCCCTCGCCCTGCTGCCGCCGGGGGTGCTCATCGCCGTCTCGGTGGTGCACCCCTGGTACGTCGACCGGTACGTCCTCTACGCGCTGGCCGGCCTCGCGGTGCTCGCGGGGGTGCGGCTGGCGGGGGTGCGGGGGTGGTTGCCGTGGCTGCCGTGGGCGCTGGTGGGGGTGCTCCTGCTGCCGTTCGGGGCGTGGTCGGTGTGGCTGCGGACCCCGGAGGCGCGCAAGGACGACGCGCTCGCCGTCGCGGCGGCGGTGCGGGAGCGGGCGCTGCCGGGGGACGCGGTGCTGTTCATGCCCTCGCGGCGGCGGGAGTGGCTGCTGTCGTCGCCGGGGGTGTACGGGATCCTGCGCGACGTGGCCCTGTCCGGGGAGCCGGTGGCCTCGGGGACCCTCCACGGGACGGAGCTCCCGCCGGACCGCGTCCGTGCGGCGGTCCTGGCCTCCCCGAGGGTGATCGCCCTGCTGGACCCGCCCGGCCAGCCCCTGGACCCGTACCCGGCCGAGGCGGCGAAGCGGGAGGCGCTGGCGGCGGGCTTCGAGCGCTGCTCGGTGGCGGCGGTGCGCGGGGGGCGGGTGGCGGTGTACGCGCGGTGGGGGGCGTGCGGGTGACCCTGGCCGGGTGGTTCGGGGGTGGGGTGTTGCCCTGCCGGGCGGTTGCCGTGTCGGGCGGGGGTGCGGTTGCGGTGCTGTCCTGCCGGGCGGTGCCCGGCGGTGCGGTGCCCGGTCGGGGTGTTGCCCTGTCGGGCGGGGTGCGGTGGGGTGGTTTTGGGTCGGGGGCGGTGCCGGGGTGGGGTGTCGTCCGGGGCGGGCTTCGATGTTCGGCGCCTGTTCCGGGT
>NZ_JBVISF010000028.1:0-38729 GCF_055575675.1 Streptomyces sp. NPDC034043 | reverse complement strand
CGGCGCCTGTTCCGGGTCTGAGTCGTACGGGGCACCGCGCGCCGAATTCATCTCGTTTTAGCCCCGGACGACACCCCACCCCGTCCCCGCCCCCTTACGTGGCAGCCCGTGTTTGCCCGCGCAGCCGTGCTGCTGGGCAGTTTCAGCCGCACCGGCGAACCCGGCCTGGCCGGAACTCCAGCTTGGCCAGCAATTTCAGCTTGGCCGGCAACTTCAGCCTCGCCGGCGTTTGAGGCGCGGGGGTCTGGGGGCTGGCCCCCAGGACACGGTCCGCAGACGCACGGGCTGCGTAGCCAACTCCAGCTCGGCCGGCAACTTCAGCCTCGCCGGCGTTTGAGGCGCGGGGGGCTGGGGGCGGAGCCCCCAGGAGGGGTCCGGGCGCAGCCCGGGGAACGGGCGAAGGGCGGGTAGGGGACTCCGGCCCCCCGCAGCAGCGCAGCCCCTCAGTGCCGGAAGAAGATCCGGTCCCCGTACTCCCGAATGACCCGCCCGTTCCACTCGTGCCCGCCGTCCACGTTCCCCGACCGCAGCAACGGCGGCTCCACCCCCCGCGCCACCAGCTCGCCCGCCGCCGCCGCCATCACGGCCTGCATGATCGCGCTGGTCACCACCGTCGACGCGGGAGCGAACGGCGCGTCGATGCCGTCCACCGACAGCTCCGCGTCCCCGACCGCGATCTTGCTGTCCAGCACGATGTCGCAGTGGTCCTTCAGGTAGGTGCCCGAGACGTGCCGCGACTTGGTCTCCGTCGCGTACGCCACCGACGTCACGCCGATGACCTTCAGGCCGATCGCGCGCGCGTTCATCGCCATCTCGACCGGCAGCGCGTTGCGTCCGGAGAGCGAGATGACGACCAGTACGTCCCCGGCGGAGGCCGGGCTGCTGTCCAGGACCGCGCCGGCGAGGCCGTCGACCCGCTCCAGCGCGCTGCCCAGCGTGGCGGGCATGACGTCGACGCCGACCGTGCCCGGGACGGCCAGGAAGTTCATCAGGGCGAGTCCGCCGGCCCGGTAGACCACGTCCTGCGCGGGCAGTGAGGAGTGCCCGGCGCCGAAGGCGAACAGCCGGTTCCCGGAGGCGACGGCCTGGGCGATCACGGCGCCGGCCTCGGTGATGCGTGAGCCCTCCTCGTCGCGTACCCGCTCCAGCAGGCCGATGGCCGCGTCGAAGAACTGCCCGGCCAGCTTGCTCTCGCTCATACGCCGTAGGCCCTTCCAGGGTGTGGGTGCTGTCCGCCGCTCACCGTGCGGTCTGGACCAAGGGCGTGTCAATACGGACGTCAATCCGGGGGCCGCCGTCCTCCGTGCTGCGCCGATGCGCTCCGGCTGATGTCCCGTACATGCCTTGACGCTCGGCGCGGGACGGTTGTCGGCCCGATGCGTCAGAATTGGGGGCAGGGCCAGCGCACGCAATCCGAGGGGCACGAATGTCCGGACTGATCGACACCACGGAGATGTACCTCCGCACCATCCTGGAGCTGGAAGAGGAAGGTGTGGTCCCCATGCGCGCCCGGATCGCCGAGCGGCTGGACCAGAGCGGCCCGACGGTGAGCCAGACCGTGGCGCGCATGGAGCGCGACGGTCTGGTCGCGGTGGCCAGTGACCGGCACCTGGAGCTGACCGACGAGGGCCGCAAGCTCGCGACGCGGGTGATGCGCAAGCACCGCCTCGCGGAGTGCCTGCTGGTCGACGTCATCGGCCTGGAGTGGGAGCAGGTGCACGCCGAGGCCTGCCGCTGGGAGCACGTGATGAGCGAGGCGGTGGAGCGGCGCGTACTGGAGCTGCTGCGCCACCCGACCGAGTCGCCGTACGGCAACCCGATCCCTGGGCTGGAGGAGCTGGGGGAGAAGGCCGAGGCGGATCCGTTCCTGGAGGACGGCATGCTCAGCCTGTCCGAGCTGGATCCGGGCACCGAGGGCAAGACGGTCGTCATCCGGCGGATCGGAGAGCCGATCCAGACCGACGCCCAGCTGATGTACACGCTGCGCCGGGCGGGCGTGCAGCCCGGCTCGGTGGTGAGCGTGACGGAGTCCCCGGGCGGGGTGCTGGTCGGCAGCGGCGGGGAGGCCGCGGAGCTGGACGCGGAGATCGCGTCGCACGTGTTCGTCGCCAAGCGCTGACGTCCCCAGGGGGTTGACGGCCGTCGGCGCCTCGGCGTCGGCGGCCGGACGCAAGGCGGTCCCGGCGCCTTTCGGCGCCGGGACCGGTCCTCCCCTTGCTGACCTGGAGCCCCGAGCTCTCAAGGTCATCCCCTTCGGACCGTCTTCCCCGAGCGGCCCGCCTCCCTGTTGAAAGGATCTCCATCGGCAGTGGCGGCCAATCCTTGAGCAAGGTCACTCGAAAGAGCGGTGTTGTCGGCGAGACGCCCGTTTTCGAATGCGGGTTCGATAGTCTGGCCGGGAGCGAAGGGGGTGCATCTCCGGTGGTACAGCGGATCGATGTCACGGGTGCCGACGGCGTACGCCTGGCCGCCTGGGAGTTCCGGGAGCCGCCTGCGGAGCCCCGGAAACCGGCGGTCCTGTTACTCCACGGCCTGATGGGCCGCGCCCTCCACTGGGCCGGCACCGCGCGCTGGCTGGGCGAGCACCGCCGCGTCATCGCCCTCGACCAGCGCGGGCACGGCCACAGCGGCCATCCCGCGACCGGACCCGAGCGGGCCGCGCGCCTGGGCCGCGAGGCCTTCGTCGCCGACGCCGAGGCCGTCATCGAGCAGCTGGACCTCGGGCCCGCCGTCGTCATCGGCCACTCCATGGGCGCCCTCACCGGCTGGCAGCTCGCCGCCCGGCGCCCCGAGCTGGTCCAGGCCCTCGTCATCTGCGACATGCGTGCCTCCGCGCTCGGCGAGGCCTCCCAGCAGGAGTGGCAGGAGTGGTTCCGCCGCTGGCCGCTGCCGTTCCCCACCCAGGACGCCGCCCGCCGCTGGTTCGGCGAGGACGACCCCCGGGTGGAGCGCCCCGACCCCGGCCGCGGTGCCTTCTTCGCCGAGGTGATGCACGAGGCGCCGGACGGCTGGCGCCCGCTCTTCTCCCGCAGCCAGATGCTGACCGTCCGCGAGACCTGGGTGCACGACGCGCACTGGGAGGAGCTGGCCCAGGTCCGCTGCCCCACCCTCGTCGTGCGCGGCCTGGACGGCGAGCTGGGCCGGGCGGAGGCCCAGGAGATGGTCCGCGTCCTCCCGGCCGGCCAGTACGCCGAGATCCCGGACGCCGGCCACTACGTCCACTACGACCGGCCGGCCGCCCTGCGCGCGGCGCTGGAGCCCTTCCTGGAGGCGGTGGCCGTCTCCTAGCGGAGCCCCTCTCCCCGCCGCGGCGGGGAGAGGGGCCGCAGGGCCGGTGCCGCCGGGTGCCCGGTCAGTCGGTGACGGAAAGGACGATCTTCCCCGTGGTCCGGCCGCTGTCGCTCAACTCGTGCGCCTTCCCGGCCAGTTCCAGCGGCAGCACCGTGTCGATCTCCGGCAGCAGCAGCCCGGCCTCCACCAGCGCGGCGATCTCCCGCATCCCCGCCTGGTCGGCCTCCACCGCCATGAAGGCGGCACGCAGCCCCAGCGGGCGGGCCTCCTCCGCGAGGCGGGCCTCGGCCGGGGAGGCGAGGGAGACCACGATGCCGCCCGGTCGCAGGGCGCGCAGCGAACGCGGCCCGTACTCCCCGCCGATGGCGTCGACCACGACGTCGACGGGCGGGACGGCCGCCTCGAAGGCGACGGCCGTGTAGTCGACCACCTCGTCCGCGCCCAGCCCGCGCAGGAACGCGTGCTTGGCCGCGCGCGCCGTACCGATGACGTACGCGCCCCGCGCCTTGGCGATCTGCACGGCGAGGTGCCCGACCCCGCCGGCCGCCGCGTGGACCAGCACCCGCTGCCCGGGGCGCACCCCGGCGGTGTCCACGAGGGCCTGCCAGGCGGTGAGCGCGGCCAGCGGCAGCGCGGCCGCCCGTACGTGGCTCAGCGCGGCGGGCTTGCGGACCAGGTGCCGGGCGGGGGAGGTGACGTACTCCGCGTACGTCCCCGCCGGGACGGGGTGGCGCGGCATCCCGAAGACCTCGTCGCCCGGGGCGAGGGTGGTGACGCCGAGCCCGACCGCCTCGACGGTCCCGGAGACGTCCCAGCCGAGCCGGACGACCTCGCCGGCGAGCCCGCCGGTGGCCCGGTGCCAGGAGTCCGTCGGGTTGACCCCGGCCGCGTGGACCCGTACGAGCACCTCGGCCGGCCCCGGCTCCGGCCGCTCCACCTCGACGACCTTCAGCACCTCGGGCCCGCCGAACCCGTCCTGAGCCACCGCACGCATGACGCCACCCCCGCTCTCGGCGGGGCCCCAGCGGCCCCGTCCCGAGAGCAAGACTTCCGGACGGCCCCCACCGGAACGAGTGGCAAGACTGCCACCATCTGAAAAGATCTTGCCATGGCTTCTGTGCTGCACCGTGTCGTGGTCCTGGCCCTGGAGGGCGTCTACCCCTTCGAACTGAGCATCCCCGTGCGCATCTTCGGCACCGCCGAAGGCCCGGACGGAGAGCCGCTGTACGAGGTCACCACCTGCGGCCTGACCGGTGGCCCGGTCACGACGAGCGCGGACTTCACCATCACGGTGCCCCACGGCAGCGAGGCCCTGCGCACGGCCGACACCCTGGTCATCCCGCCCTTCACCTGCGGCCCGGACGCCTCCCGCGCGTGGCTGCCCGCCGAGCTCGCCGAGGCCCTCGCCCTCCTCCCGCCGCACGCCCGCATCGTCTCGATCTGCACGGCCTCGTACGTACTCGCCGCCGCGGGCCTGCTCGACGGCCGGCGCGCCACCACGCACTGGAACGAGGCGAGCCGCTTCCAGCGGGCCTTCCCGCGGATCGAGGTCGACGAGAACGTCCTCTTCGTCGACGACGGCCGCGTCCTGACGGCCGCCGGCGTCGCCGCGGGGGTGGACCTGTGCCTGCACCTGCTCCGCCGCGACCACGGCAGCGAGATCGCCAACCGGGTGGCGCGCCTGTGCGTGGTCCCGCCGTGGCGGGAGGGCGGCCAGGCCCAGTACATCGAGCGCCCCATGCCGGAGCCGGAAGCCGCCACGACGGCCGCGACCCGAAGCTGGGCCCTGCGCCACCTGGACGAGCCGCTGTCCCTCGCGCAGCTGGCGGCCCACGCCGGAATGAGCGTCCGCACCTTCTGCCGCCGCTTCGCCGAGGAAGTCGGCGCACCCCCGGGCCAGTGGCTGGCCCGACGCCGCGTCGACCACGCCCGCCGCCTCCTGGAAACCACCGCCCTCCCGGTGGACCAGGTCGCCGCCGAAGCGGGCTTCGGCACGGCGGCCTCCCTCCGCCAACACCTCGCAGCCACCCTGGGCACCTCCCCGACGGCCTACCGCCGGGCGTTCAGAGCCGTACCGCAGGGCCACCACACGGGCGCCCCCACCTCACCGGAGCCGACCTGAACGGCCTTCCTGCGCCCTGGCCGTGCCGCCCGGAGCCGACACAGCGGGGCGGCAGGGGGCGGAAACGGCGGCAGGGGCCGGCGGATCGTGACCGCCGGCCCCTGCCGGGTGCGAGGGCGGTCAGCCCTTGCTGACCGCCGTCAGGATCTCCGGGAGCTTGCGGGCCACCGCCGGGGCCGCCACGCGCAGGCCCGTCCAGGTGGCCGCGCAGCCCCAGGCGATGCCGATGGGGAGGGCGAGCAGGCCCAGGGTGCCCGGGTCGTCCGCCAGGCTGACGTACACCGTCAGGCCGATCACCGGCGCGCAGATCACCGCCGAGGCGAGCATGCCGCAGACGATGCCCAGCCAGGCGAGGCCGGCCTGGCCCGGGGCGACGTTCTTGAACGCCCCCTCCGAGGGGATGGAGTACGCGAAGTGAGCCGAGACCAGCGCGCCCGTGCACAGCATCGAGCCGAGCAGGGCCAGCGCCAGGCCCAGGGCCGACGGGAAGCCGGCCCAGTCGCCCACCAGGGCGGCGGTGACGACCGTGACGAGGACCGTGTACGGGACGGTGACCAGGGCCAGCGCGGCGGCGCGGGCGCGCAGTTCGCCGTACGCGTCGCGCGCGGTGGAGATGGTCTGGGCGACCATCCAGAAGGCGGAGGTGTCCTGCCCGAACTGGTTGTACATCTGTACGCCGAGCATCCCCGCGCCGAAGCAGGCCAGGTAGACCGAGCCGGTGCCCTGGAGGGCGTTGAAGACGGGGACGATCAGGCCGATCGCCAGCGACGACACCCAGGCGGACTTCGTCTTCGGGTCGCGGACGGCGTAGCGCAGGGTGCGCTGGATGACCGCGCCGGTGCGTCCGCCCGGCAGGAGCGACCAGAAGCCGCCGGCGCCGCCGCGGTCCTTCTCGGGCTTCGCGGCCGCGAGGGTGGAGCCGTCCGGGCTGACCATCAGGCTGGTCAGGCTGCGCTCCCAGAACCACAGGAGGCCCGCGAGGGCGCCGAGGGTCAGGGCCAGCTGGGCCGCGGCGGTGCCGTACGCGCCCTCGCTCACGGAGTCCACCATGCCGACGGCCGTCGCCGGCGGCAGCCAGCGCACGATCGCCTCGACCGGCTCCAGCGCGGCCAGACCGCCCTCCTGGAACAGGCGCTGGCTGGCGAAGTTGACGACCTGGGCGCCTATCGCGATCAGCAGGCCGCTGAGCACCGCGAGGTCGCGTCCCTTGCGGCTGGACAGCAGCCGTACGTTCGCCGTGGCCACGGCACGGGCCAGCGCCACGCAGGCGAGCAGCAGCAGAGGGGCGCCGACCACGGCCGCCGCGATGCCCGCCGGGCCGTGGGCGACCGCCGCCACCGAGCCGGCGGCGATGCAGAGCGTGAACAGCGGGCCGGTGCCGACCAGGGAGGAGGCCAGCAGGGCCCGTACGAGGGGACGCGGCCTCAGCGGCAGCATCACGAGCCGGCTCGGGTCGAGCGTCTCGTCGCCGGTCGGGAAGAAGAGCGGCATCACGGTCCAGCCGAGCGCGAGGATCGCGGCCAGCAGGACGACCACGGTCCCGGCGTGGAGGTGGCCGTGCAGCATCGCCAGGCCCAGGGTGACGAAGAGGGAGAAGACCAGCGAGATCACCAGGCTGATGATCCAGACGGCCTTGCGCTTCGACGACCCCTTGAGGCCGTTGCGCATCAGGGAGAGCTTCAGGCGGACGAAGAGGGAGGTGACGGAGGCCGCGGAGGCGGCGGCGGTGGCGCTGCTCATCGCGCGCCGCCGAGCCAGTCGAGGGAGTCGCCGGCGGCGTGGTCACGGGCGCCGACGAGTTCGAGGAAGGCGGCCTGCAGGGAGGGCGCGGAGCCCCGTACGTCGGCCAGCGGGCCGGCGGCGCGGATCTGTCCGCCCGCCATGACGGCCACCCAGTCGCAGAGCGATTCGACGAGCTCCATCACGTGGGAGGAGAACACGACGGTCGCACCGGACGCGGTGTAACGTTCCAGCACCCCGCGGATGGTCTGCGCGGACACCGGGTCCACGCCCTCGAACGGCTCGTCCAGGAAGAGGACTTCGGGGTTGTGCAGGAGCGCCGCCGCGAGACCGATCTTCTTGCGCATGCCCGTCGAGTAGTCGACGACCAGCTTGTGCTGGGAGCCCGCGAGGTCCAGTACGTCGAGCAGCTGCGTCGCGCGCTTGTCGGTCTCCTCGCCCGGCAGGCCGCGCAGGCGGCCCATGTAGCCGAGGAGTTCGCGCCCGGAGAGGCGCTCGAACATCCGCAGCCCCTCGGGCAGGACGCCGATGCGGGACTTCACCTCGACGGGGTCGGCCCACACGTCGTGTCCGGCGACGACCACCCGGCCCATGTCCGGGCGCAGCAGCCCGGTCACCATGGACAACGTGGTCGTCTTCCCGGCGCCGTTCGGGCCGACGAGCCCGATGAAGCGGCCGGCCGGCAGCTCCAAGTCGATCCCCGCGACGGCCACCTGCTCGCCGAAGCGCTTCCACAGTCCCTCTACCCGCACGGCGGCCACGGGCTGCGCGGATCGCGCGCCCCCACCCGTCCCGCCCGTACCGCCCGTCGCATAACCCTGGTCCGGCATGCGCCTGCCTCTCGTTCTGTTCCCCGTGGTCGTACTGTCCTCACCATAGGAGGAAGGGAAGAGGCCTCAGCAGTTACGAATGTCATGAACTTGCGGACACGTATGTCAGGCGCCGGCCGCGGGCAAAGGAGGAGGTCAGGGCTTGCGCCGCCCGCGGGCCGCGGCCGCCTCGCTGCCGCAGGCGTACGCGATCGCGTCGATCAGCTCCTCGGTGTCAGGCAGCCACCGGTTCGCCGGAGTGGGCTTACGGGCCCACTGCACCGGCCCCTTGCCGCCGAAGCGGGTCGGCGGCGCGGCCACGTACTGCCCCTCGCCCCGCGTGACCAGGTCGATGGCGTGCGGCAGCCAGCCCAGCTTGCGCACCAGGTCCGGCACCTTCGCCCCGGCGCCCGGCAGGACGAAGAACAGCATCCGGTGGTCGGGGGTCAGAGCGACCGGGCCGAGCGTCCGCTCGGTGCGCTCCAGCCGCGCCAGCGCGAGGAATCCGGCGGAGTCCGGTACGTCGATCGCGTCGAAGGTGCGGCCCGTCGGCATCAGGATCGAGGCGCCGGGGTGCTTGGCCCAGATCCGCCGCACGCCCACCGCGCTGCCCGATGCCAGCGACGCCCAGTCCTTGACCGCCGGGTGCGCGCCGGGCGCCGGGCAGTCGGCCGCCCCGCAGGAGCACACCTCCCGGCCGTCGCCGGGCTCCAGCCACGTGCCGGCGAAGACGTCCCAGTGCCGTTCCTCCACGTACCGCACGGCATGGTCGAGCAGTTGATCCCCGCGCTGCTGGGGAATGGGCGCGGTCTCCGTGACTGTGATGGTCTCTTCCACGCCCATCACAACTCCCTCGGTCACGCCGGGTTACGGCCGTAAACCAGCCGGTGGGCGCTGCATCGATCCTGCATACGGGGCGCACGGGTGCATGGGCGGGGGCGCGTGGGAGGGCGGGGCGCGGTCGTTGGGTAACGACACGTCGCAGAGCGGAAGATTCTCCGCACTTCAGGCGGGAAGTGATCATTCCATCGATCACCCGCGGCCTCAGGGGGTTTTCATGGCAGCCAGGCCTCTCGTAGCGCGCCAGCCGAACGAACGGCTGCAAGCGCTCATCCAGGAAGCCGGGTGCTCCAACGCCGGGCTCGCACGGCGCGTCAACATGTGCGGGGCCGAGCACGGCCTCGATCTCCGCTACGACAAGACCTCGGTCGCCCGCTGGCTGCGCGGCCAGCAGCCGCGAGGCCGGGCACCCGGCATCATCGCGGAGGCCCTCGGCCGCAAGCTGGGCCGGACCGTCACCATCGACGAGATCGGCATGGCCAACGGGAAGAACCTCGCCTCCGGCGTGGGCCTGCACTTCTCCCCGACGGTCATCGGCGCCATCGAGCAGGTCTGCGAGCTGTGGCGCAGCGACGTGGGGCGCCGCGACTTCCTGTCCGGGTCCAGCGTGGCGGCCTCCGCCCTGGTCGAGCCGAGCCGGGACTGGCTGATCACCGGCGCCGACCCGCAGGTGGCGCGCAGCGGAGGGGCGCGGGTGGGGATGCCGGACGTGGAGGCGGTACGGGCGACCACCGAGGCCCTGACCGACCTCGACCACCGCTTCGGCAGCGGGCACGTGCGGCCCGTGGTGGTGCACTACCTCAACTCCGTGGTGTCGGGGCTGATCGCGGGCTCCTACCGGGAGCCGGTCGGGCGGGCCCTGTTCGCGGCGGTGGCCCGGCTCACAGAGCTGGCCGGCTACATGGCGGTGGACACCGGCCAGCCGGGCCTGGCCCAGCGCTACTACATCCAGGCCCTGCGGATGGCGCAGGCCGCGGGCGACCGCGCGTACGGGGGCTACGTACTGGCCGCGTCCATGAGCCACCTCGCCGCCGAGCTGGGCAATCCGCGGGAGATCGCGCAGCTGGCGCGGGCCGCGCAGGAGGGCACGCGCGGGCAGGTCACGCCACGGGTCGAGGCGATGTTCTACGCCGCCGAGGCGCGCGGGCACGCGCTGCTCGGCGACGCCAGGGCCACGGCGGTGCTGTCGGGGCGGGCGGTGACGGCGCTGGAGCGGGCCGAGCCGGAGTCCGGCGACGACCCGGTGTGGATCCGCCACTTCGACCAGGCCTACCTGGCGGACGAGCTCGCGCACTGCCACCGGGACCTCGGGCAGGCCGACGCGGCGGGCAGGCGCGCCGAGGAGGCGCTGCGGCACCTGCCCGCGACGAAGGCCCGCCGCCGGGCCATCGGGCTGTTGCTGCTGGCGGCCTCGCAGGTGCAGCAGCGGGAGGTGGAGCAGGCCTGCCAGACGGCGACGGCGGCGGCCGAACTGCTGGGGTCGCTGCGTTCGCGGCGGGGTGCGGAGTACCTGGACGACTTCCGGGCGCGGCTGGAACCGTACCGGGAGGAACCGGCCGTGCGGGAGTTCGGGGCGCGGCTGGAGGTTCAGGCGGCCTGACGTGCGCGTGGCGTGACCGGGTAGCGTGACCCGACGGTTCCGTGGGTTCGGACGAGTCGGAGAAGGCAGAAGGAGTCCCGGTGACGGAGAACGGACAAGGGGGCGTCCCCCAGCCCGGGACGCCGCATCAGGCACAGCCGGAGCCGGCTCCCGGCTACCCGCAGCAGCCGGGGCCGCAGGCCGGGGAGGCGTGGGGAGCACCCCCGGCGCCGCCGGCATCTCCGGCGTCCCCGGCACCCCCGGCGTACGGGTACCCGGCGGCGCCGGATCCCCAGGCACCGCAGCAGTACGCGGGGCCGTACGAGCCCGCGTACGAGCCGCCGTACGAGTCCCCGTCGCAGCCCGGGCAGCCCGCGTACGGGTACCCGCCGCCGGCGGGCCACGTCGTGGGCCCGGGCTTCGAGGGGCCGGGGGACCCGCACGGCTACGGCTACCCGCCGCTGCCGGACGCGGCGACGCAGTACATCCCGCCGGTCCGGGCGGTGGAGCAGGAGCAGGCGACGCAGTACATTCCGCCGGTTCCGGCGGATCCGCACGAGCAGGCCACGCAGTACATCCCGCCGGTCCCGGCGCACGAGCAGGCGACCCAGTACATGGCTCCCGTCCCGGCGGTGGAGCAGGAGCAGGCGACGCAGTACATACCGCCGGTTCCGGCCGATCCGCACGAGCAGGCCACGCAGTACATCCCGCCGGTCCCGGCGCACGAGCAGGCGACCCAGTACATGGCTCCCGTCCCGGCGGCGGAGCAGGAGCAGGCGACCCAGTACATACCGCCGGTTCCGGCCGATCCGCAGGAGCAGGCCACGCAGTACATGCCGCCCGTCCCCGGTGGCGGCGCGCCGTCGGCGAACGCCGCCGAGGGTTTCGACGCGCTGTTCCGGGCCGACGGCGACGCCGATGCCACCGGGCGCGGCCGGCAGCGGCCGCCCGTCCCCGACCCGGGGCCGCGCCGGACCCCGCCGCCCGCCCCGGCGCAGCACGGCGGGCCGCACCGGGCCCAGCAGCCCCAGCCGCCCCTGCCGCCGCAGCAGTTCCAACAGCCGCAGCAGGCCCAGCAGTACGCGCCTCCGCCCCCGCCCCCGGCGCCCGCGCGCCGGATCCCGCCCGCCGTCATCGCGGCCGCCGTCTTCGGGCTGATCGTGGCCGGGCTCGGGGTGGGCGCGATGCTCGGCGACGGCAAGGCCCAGAACACCGACCCGGGAGCGGTGGCCCCCGCCGCCAGCGGTTCCGCCGGCTCGGGGGCGGCGCCCGGCGAGGCGGCGGTGGACCCGGCCCGCCCGCAGGCCGTCCAGCTCGACAAGCTGCTCGCGGACGCCGGCGACAGCCGGGCCTCGGTGATCAAGGCCGTGGACGACATCAAGGACTGCAAGAACCTGGGCCAGGCGGCCCAGGACCTGCGTGCCGCGGCGCGCCAGCGCGAGGAGCTGGTCACCCGGCTCCAAGAGCTGAAGGTGGACCTGCTCCCGAACCACGCCCGTCTGTCGGCCGCGCTCACGAAGGCCTGGAAGGCTTCGGCGGAGGCCGACACCAGCTACGCGGCCTGGGCGGACGACGCCGGCCGTGACAAGGGCGGCTGCAAGGACGGCAAGGCCAAGACCACGGACGACGCGGCCGACGGCAACAAGGCGAGCGGTGAGGCCACCAAGGCCAAGGAGTCGGCGGCGGCCATGTGGAACACGATCGCCGCCAAGTACGGCCTGACGAAGCGGGACAAGTCCCAGCTCTGACGGGCGCCGGCCCCGCCCGCGCGGTCAGGCGGAGCGGGGGGCCTGCTCCAGGGTCGGGGTCATGTCGAGGTTCTGCTCGCCGGGCTGGGCGACGAGGCGGCCCGCCTGGACGGTCTGGAAGCTGACCCGCCCGTTGACCAGGCGCGGGAACCCGGCGACGGCGCGCATGTCCTGGTAGCGCCAGCTCAGGTCGGGGGTGAGGTTGCCGGTGTGGACGCCCGGGGACTGGTTGAGGGCCCGGGCCAGTTTGCGGGCGGTGATCTCCTCGTCGCTCTTGAACCGCTGGACGATCCGGTCGAGGACGCCGTACGCGATCCAGGTGGTCTGGGCCCCGCTGTCGTCGGGGTCGACGGTGTGGTCGCCGAAGGCCTGCTCGCTGATCACCTTGCGCATCGGCGCCCACAGCGGGTCGGTCGACACGGGGTACCAGCTGGTGACGTAGGCGCCCTCGAAGGGGCTGTCCTTGCCGCCGGTGCGGTCCACCAGGGCCTGGCTGATGCTGCCGAGGACGGAGGAGATCTGCGTCTTGCGCTGGGTGTCGACGCGGCGGAAGGCGTCGAAGAAGATCTCGGTGCGTTCGCCGAGGACCGCCGTCACGCAGCTCTTGTCCTTGGCCGGGTCGGCGGCCGGGGTCTTCGGCGCCCCGGGGGCCTTCGGGCTCCGGGCGGTGGAAGGCGTGGCGGACACCGGGCCGGGGGGCGTCGGGGCCGCGGGGGTGTTCACCGGCGTGCCGGCCGGGGCGGCCGGCGCCGTCGAGGTGCCGCCGAGCGCCTCGCGGGCCTGCGGTTTGAAGTCGGCGGAGTCCTCGGCGGCCCGGATGTCGGAGGCCTCCGGCATGCTGTTGGCCTTGAGCCCCGCGTTCAGCAGGACGGGCATCGTGTCGCCCGCGAGGGTGTCCGGGCGGACGAGGGAGACCTGGGAGCAGGCCTTGCCGAGCTGGTGGCCGGCGCCGGCGAGCAGCGCGGGCTGCCCGCCGTTGACGGGGAAGGACAGGGTGCTCTGGAACTCCTCGGCGGAGACCCCGTAGCCGCCGATGAACGGGATGCCCTCGGCCTCCAGCGGGGCCATGAAGGCGCGCCCGTGCTGGCTGTACGAGCCGACGACCGCGACGGCCTTCTCGGCGATGGCCTTGCGGGCGCAGTCGGCGGCGCCGGTGGCGGTGTTCTTCTCGTTGCAGGTGATCACGCGCAGTTTGCGGCCCTTCATGCCGCCGTTGGCGTTCACCCAGCGCTCGTAGGTCTTGGCCATGCCCGGCATACCCGGCATATTGGTCGCTTTGGTGCCCATGGGTGCGAAGGTCATGACCGTGAGGGAGTCCCCGGAGCCCCCCGGACCACCGGGGACCACCCCGCACGCCGTCGTGAGACACGCGCCCGTCGCCGTGGCAACGAGCAGGCGAGTCAGGGCAGTTGCGCGTCGGTGAGGCGTCATGTCCACCGACCCTTCCGCCCCGGGGGTAACTCGGCGATGAGATGGACACAACAGCGGGTGACGCCCGGGTGAATTGCGGGGGGCCGGTCACCCACGGCTGCTTCAAGATCGCAGGTGAGGGGAACGTACGATCGAAAGCGTGACATTCGCCCAAGGTTCGAAGAACTCTTCCCGCCGCGGCGGCCGCTCCTCCACCATGGGCGGCATGCCCCTCAACGACATGCCGTGGTGGCGCTGGCGCAGCAACGTGCGCTCGGCGCTGCACATGCTTTCCGACCCGGTGTTCCAGGAGGAGGTCTGGCTGGCGGGCGCAGAAGGGTACGGGGACGTCACCGACGCCGTGTACCGGCTCGTCGAGGACACGTGGCTCGACAGCTGGTCCGCGGACAAGTACGTCGGCACGATCTTCCGCGACGCGCAGGAGGCGGCCCTGGTCGACCTCGCCGTCCTGCGGGTGCTGCGGATCCTGCACCAGGTCGGCCCCGACGCGCCCGTGTCCGCGTACCTCGGCCACCAGGACTGGCCCGAGGCGGTACGGGCGTCGCGCGAGGCGCACGTACGGATGTCGACGGCGGACGGGGAGGACCCGGACGACCGGCCGAGCTCCGTCGACGTGCTGAAAACGCTGACCCGCGTGGTGTGAAAGGCTGTGCCGTCATGAGCGAACACCCACAGCCCCGGGCCGAGGCCCAGGCCCAGTACGTCCTGACCGTCTCCTGCCCCGACAAGCAGGGCATCGTGCACGCCGTGTCGAGCTACCTCTTCATGACCGGCTGCAACATCGTGGACAGCCAGCAGTTCGGAGACCGGGAGACCGGGCTCTTCTTCATGCGGGTGCACTTCGAGGCCGAGCCCGCCGTGACGGTGGAGAAGCTGCGCGCGAGCTTCGCCGCGATCGGCGACTCCTTCCGGATGGACTGGCAGATCCACCGCTCCGACGAGCGGATGCGGATCGTGCTGATGGTGTCGAAGTTCGGGCACTGCCTGAACGACCTGCTGTTCCGCTCCCGGATCGGCGCGCTGCCGGTGGAGATCGCGGCCGTGGTCTCGAACCACACCGACTTCGCCGAGCTGGTCGGCTCGTACGACATCCCCTTCGTGCACATCCCGGTGACCAAGGAGACGAAGGCGGACGCGGAGGCGCGGCTGCTGGAGCTGGTGCGCGAGCAGAACGTCGAGCTGGTGGTGCTCGCCCGGTACATGCAGGTGCTGTCGGACACCCTGTGCAAGGAGCTGAGCGGGCGGATCATCAACATCCACCACTCCTTCCTGCCGAGCTTCAAGGGCGCGAAGCCCTACCACCAGGCGCACGCGCGCGGTGTGAAGCTGATCGGCGCCACCGCCCACTACGTGACCGCCGACCTCGACGAGGGCCCGATCATCGAGCAGGAGGTCGAGCGGGTCGGCCACGAGGTCACCCCCGACCAGCTCGTCGCCATCGGGCGGGACGTGGAGTGCCAGGCGCTGGCACGGGCCGTGAAGTGGCACAGCGAGCACCGGGTGCTGCTCAACGGCTCGCGGACGGTCGTCTTCGCCTAGGCCCGGCGGACGCGGGGCACGCCGTACGGGTGCCCCCGCGCGCCCTCAGGGGGCGTCGGCGGCGACCCAGCCGCCCAGCCGGTTCACCTCGGTCCGCGCCGCCCGGTCCATCGCGTCGGCGGAGCCCAGCAGCTCGGGCGGCAGGTAGCCGGAGCGGACGCCGAGCTCCCACCGGTGCGTCTGGACGGCGAGGGCGGCCAGGGCGAGCGGCCCCAGCGGCAGCAGGGTCCGGGGCGCGGGGTCCGGCTCCGCCTCCGCGCTCGCGCGGTGGGCCGTGAGCCGGTCGGCGAGGGCCTCCTCGAAGGCCGCCCGGTCGTCGTCGAGGAGTACGCGCAGCAGCCGCTGGTCCGCGGTCAGCGGTCCCGCGTCGTCCAGCCGGCGGGCCGCCCCGGCGCGCGTGGCGGCGTCGGGCTTGCACAGCGGCACGGTCGGCCAGTCGCCGGGCCGGTGGCCGGTGCTCGCGGCCAGGTAGCCGCACAGGGCGTCCATCGCGGCGAGGTCCGACGGCTCCGACCGCGAGGTGTGCGGCGAGTAGGGCACCCCGTCGCGCAGGGCGGGCGCGTAGTCGTCGCGCAGCAGCAGGCCGCTCACCTTCCGCCAGTCCCACACCAGTCCGCTGACCACCGCGGCCTCGAAGGCGTCGAGCCAGGTGCGGGCGGTGGGGGCGGCGGTGACGGCGCCGCGGAAGTCGAAGTCCTCGCTGCTCGCCGTCTCGTTGACGAGCGGCAGCGGGACCTCCTGGTCGCCGCCCGGGAAACAGCCGATTCCGAGGACGCCCAGGGCGCACTGCGCGGCGGTGAGCAGCGCCTCGCGGGCCGTCCCGTCGAGCCGGCCGTCCACCGCGGTGCGGGCGGCGACGTGGTCGAGGAGCTCGTCGCCCATCTCGCGCAGCCGCTCGGGCGCCGGGTCGGCGTACATGCGGTCGTAGCGCGTCCAGGTCCGCACGGCGATGCCGTCGAGCGCCCTGGCCGTCCCCTCTTCCCCGACCGAGTGCCGCTGCACTTCCCGTACGTCCCGCACGCCGCCGCCTCCTCGTGTGATCGTCCCGGCCGGAAGCGCACGCTACCAGCGGGCCCCGACAGCGCCCGGGGCGGTGACCCCGGGCGGCGGTGGGGCGTTGGGCGCGGGGCGCCGGGCCGGCGTCGCGCGGCGGCGTCCCGGCTCAGGCGTCGGGGTCGACGCCGCAGTAGCCGGCGAAGGCGGCCAGGATCTCGTCCTCCGAGATGCGGCCGTCGCCGTCCGTGTCCAGGGCCCCCGCCACCTGCGCGGCCAGACCCGGCTCGGTGCCGAGGACGCGCAGCACGCGGGCCGCCGCCGCCGGGGTCGCGCCCGCGCCGTCCTCGTCCGCCACCGCGATCACGGCGGCCAGGAACGGCCGGGCGATCTCCGCGAACCGCCGCGGGTTGTCCCGTAGCCGCTTCGCCGCGCCCGTGACGAACTCCTCGCGGGAGACGCGCTGATTGCCGTTGACGTCGGCGATCCCGGCCATGCCCTGCCAGAACGCCTCGGCGCCGCTGAAGACCGCCTGACCCTTGTCCGAGCGCGCGGCCGTACCGAATTCGGCCAGCACGGCCCTCGCCGCCGTACTGAAGTCCTCCCGGTCGATGTAGCCGGAACCGTCCTGGTCGAAGGTGGCGAATCGAGCGGCGATCTTGCGCTCGTACTCTGCGCTGTCCATGTTCGGCTTCCGCCTTCACGTGTGCGTTGGTGTGCGGTTGGGGTGCAGATCAAGACAGGCAGGAGCGTAAGGCCTCGGTGGCCTGCGCGTTAAGCGAAGCGGTCAAGGAGGTGGCCGCATCGAACCCGCGCACGGGAAGCGCGCCGGGGCGCGTACGCCTGTACCAGCGCGCCGCCTAGCACGGGCGTCCCGGCGGCGGGGCGAGGTTCTCGCAAAACCGGCGCGATCCGTCCGATGCCCACTACATTTGACGGGTCGACACACGGCTGGAGGCATGATGGCGAAGGACGTTCCACCGCGCTGGGACCGTCGCATGCAGCAGCGCCTCGCCCGCGGTGAGGCCGCGGCGCTGGGGGAGCTCTACGACCGATTCGCCTCGCTGGTCCACAGCCTGGCCCACCGCGTCCTCGGCGACGAGAAGGCCGCGGACCGGATCACCCGCGAGGTCTTCGGCTACATCTGGGAGAACCCGGACGCCTACGACCCCAAGCAGGGCTCCATGCGCTCCTGGGTCGCCCGGATCACCCAGGGCCAGGCCGTCGCCCGGCTGCGCCAGGCCGAACTGGGCCGGGGCTCGCGCGAGGAACTCGAACAGAAGGTGCGCAGCGCCAACGCGGCCGCCCGTGCGGACTACATCGTCACGTCCATGCCCGCGCCGCTGCGGGCCGCCCTGGAGCTGGCGTACTTCAAGCGCCGCGACTACCGCCAGGCCGCCGCCGACCTGCAGATCAGCGAGGACGAGGCCCGGCGCAGGCTGCGGCTCGGCCTCCAGCTGCTGTCGACCGCCAACGTCCTCCCCAGGGAGGACACCGCCCCGCCCGGATACGGCCCACGCGGATACGGAACTCCCCGATGACCGGACCTTCCGAAGACACCCCCGACGACGCCTACGAGCGGCAGACGGGCGGTCGCGCACGGATACCGGGTCCCCGCGCGGCCGGTGACGACCTGAACGCCCCCGAGGCGCTGCCGCCCGCACCGCCCTCCCACGCCGTACTGAAGTCCCTGCTCGGCGCGTGGGCGCTCGCCGCCTGCTCCACCGAGGAGACCCAGGCCGTCGAGGACCACCTCACCGAGTGCGCGCCCTGTGCCGAGGAGGCGCTGCGGCTGCGCGACGCCGTGGGTCTGCTGCACCCCGAGGAGAGCCTCGACCTCAAACCGCTGCTGCGTTCGCGCGTGCTGGAGGACTGCCTGGGCAAGCGCCCCGCCCGCATCCCCGTACCGGCGTGGGCGGCCCCGTACGACACGGAGACGGCGCGCCTGGACGCCCTGCTGCGGGACTTCGGCGACTCGGAGTGGCACACCCCGGTGCGGCTGAAGTGGTTCGAGGAGGAACGCCGGCGCTCGCACCGCACCACCGTCGCCGGGGTGAT
Organism: Streptomyces sp. NPDC034043; assembly: GCF_055575675.1. Lineage (NCBI taxonomy): Bacteria > Bacillati > Actinomycetota > Actinomycetes > Kitasatosporales > Streptomycetaceae > Streptomyces > Streptomyces sp. NPDC034043. The sequence continues at coordinate 20,579 of NZ_JBVISF010000028.1, read as the reverse complement.
CGGGCACCTGCTCACGGTGGACGGGCTGATCGCCACCGCGCTGGGGCTGGACGACCCGCTCGGTCCCCAGGCACCGCCGGTCGGCCCCACGGACCGCACCGAGCACTTCTGGAACTCCTCCCCCCACCCCGTCACCCGGCAGGTCCGCGAACCGTGGCGGTCCCAGGGGCACACGCTGGTCCGTACCGTGTCCTTCGCCGGCCGGGGCGTGGCCGAACTGGCCGTGGACTACGGGGGTTTCGCCCTGCCCCTGGGTGACGCCTTCCTGGAGCGGGCCTTCGAGTGCTGGGTGCACGCCTGGGACATCGCGGAGGCGGTGGACTACCCGTACGAGCCGCCGTCGGGGCCGAACCTGCACCGGATGATCGACCTCGCGGCGCGGCTGCTGCCCGGCGCCCTGGCGGGCCGGCGCCGCTCGGGACTGGCGGCACCGGCGCGCGGCCTCGTCGCGGCGGGCGCTCCGGGGCGGACCCTGCACCTGGAGATCGAGGGCGCGGGCGGCGGCGCCTGGGACATCGCCCTGGACTCCCCGGCGGCCAAGCCCTCGCGGGAGCACACGGTGGCGGAAGTCGCCCTGGACGGGCTGGAGTTCTGCCAGCTCACCGCCGGGCACATTTCCCCGGAGGAGGCCGCCGTCGGCCAGACCGGCGACCGCGAGGCGATCCGCGACGTGCTGTTCGCCGCGGCGTCCCTGAGCCGGCTGTAGGAGCACGCGTACGCGGCTCCGTGGGAGCGGAGCCGCGTACGGGGTGGTGGGATCAGTTGCGGGTGGCGAGCATCTGGGCGCTGCCGTCGGAGAGGCCGGCGATGGCGACCTTCTGGGCGCCCATTCCGGTGGCCCACCAGCCCTGCCAGTTGCCGGCGGCGTAGCGGGCGGCGTGGTAGGTCTTGCCGTCGTTGCCGACGGCGAGCATCTGGGTGTCGCCGTTGGGCATGCCGGTGATGGCGAGGCTGGTGGCGGCGAAGCTGGGGGCGCCGCCGTAGCCGTCGACCTTGGCCCAGCCCTGCCAGGTGCCGTTGGCGAGGCGGATGTTGTGGTAGACGAGGCCGTCGTTGCCGGTGGCGAGGAGCTGGGTGTCGCCGTTGGGGAGGCCAGCGATGGCGATCTGGCCGGCCTGGAAGGTGGGGGCGGTGCCGAGGCCGGCGACGGCGTTCCAGCCGGTCCAGGTTCCCTCGACGGAGCGGGTGGCGTGGTAGAGGTTGCCGTCGTTGCCGACGATGAGGGTCTGGGTGCTGCCGTCGGGCAGGCCGGCGGTGGCGATCTTCTTGGCCTGCCAGGCGCCGACGGGGGTCCAGCCGGCCCAGGTGCCGTTCTTGAAGCGGGTGTTCTGGTAGATCTTGCTGTCGTTGCCGATGGCCATGACGTGGGCGTCACCGCTGCCCATGCCCGTGATCGCCTGGTCCTTCGCGCCGAACGCCGCCGCACCGCCGTAGCCGGGCAGGGGCGCCCAGGCGGTCCACGTGCCGTTGCTGTAACGGGCCGTGTGGTAGAGGTTCCCGTCGCTGCCGGTCGCCAGGGTCTGCGTCGAGCCGTCCGGGGTCGCCGCGATCGATTCCTGCGAGGCGTTGAAGAAGGCCGCGCCGCCGTAACCGTTCAGCGCCTGGAACGAGGTCCAGCTCCCGTCGGTCATCCGGCTGGCGTGGTAGACGTCGCCGGCCTTGCTGACCGGTGCCGGTGCGGCGGTGTCGCCCGGGTACGGGTCGGCGTGGTCGTAGGCCAGGCCCGCGGCCGAGCCGCAGCCGCCCCAGGCTCCGGCGCCCTGGCCGGCGAGGATCTTCTCCGCGATCAGGATCTGCTGCTGCTTGGTGGCCTGGTGGGGGTAGGCCGCGTAGGCCCGTCCGCCGAAGCCGTCCCAGGTGCTCTTCAGTATCTGGAGGCCGCCGTAGTAACCGTTGCCGGTGTTGATGCTCCAGTTGCCGGTGCTCTCGCACTGCGCGACCTTGTCCCAGGTGGCGACCGAGGCGGCCTGCGCGGAGCCGGCTCCGGCCGTCGACAGGGCGATGGCTGCGAGCGCGGTGGCGGTGATGACGGAGAGGCGGGGACGGCGGGCGTTGCGGGACATCGCGAAGGGTCTCTCTCTGCTGCGGGCGGGAAGGGCGGGAGCGCGGGCGGCGCGGGCGGCGCGGCGGGGGCCGGCCCACCGGTGGGGGTGGGCCGGCCCCTGTGCTCAGTTGCGGGTGGCGAGCATCTGGGCGCTGCCGTCGGAGAGGCCGGCGATGGCGACCTTCTGGGCGCCCATTCCGGTGGCCCACCAGCCCTGCCAGTTGCCGGCGGCGTAGCGGGCGGCGTGGTAGGTCTTGCCGTCGTTGCCGACGGCGAGCATCTGGGTGTCGCCGTTGGGCATGCCGGTGATGGCGAGGCTGGTGGCGGCGAAGCTGGGGGCGCCGCCGTAGCCGTCGACCTTGGCCCAGCCCTGCCAGGTGCCGTTGGCGAGGCGGATGTTGTGGTAGACGAGGCCGTCGTTGCCGGTGGCGAGGAGCTGGGTGTCGCCGTTGGGGAGGCCTGCGATGGCGATCTGGCCGGCCTGGAAGGTGGGGGCGGTGCCGAGGCCGGCGACGGCGTTCCAGCCGGTCCAGGTGCCGTCGGTGGCGCGGATGGCGTGGTAGAGGTTGCCGTCGTTGCCGACGATGAGGGTCTGCATGCTGCCGTCGGCGAGGCCGGCGGTGGCGATCTTCTTGGCCTGCCAGGCGCCGACGGGGGCCCAGCCCTGCCAGGTGCCGTTGACGAAGCGGGCGTTGTGGTAGATGCGGCCGTCGTTGCCGATGGCCATGACCTGGGCGTCACCGCTGGCCATGCCCGTGATGGCCTGGTCCTTGGCGATGAAGCCGGCGGCGCCTTCGTAGCCGGCGAGCGGGGACCAGCCCGTCCAGGAACGGTCCGCGTAACGGGCCGTGTGGTAGAGCTTGCCGTCGTTGCCGGTCGCCAGGGTCTGCGTGGAGCCGTCCGGGGTCGCGGCGATGGATTCCTGCGAGGCGTTGAAGAAGGCCGCGCCGCCGAAGCCGTTCAGCGGTGCGAAGCCCTCCCAGCTGCCGTCGGACAGGCGGGTGGCGTGGAAGAGGTCGCCGGCCTTGCTCACCGGAGTCGTGGAGGTCTCGGGCAGGCCCGAGGGGCCGACGAAGGCCAGCGCCCGGCCGGCGCCCACCGGGCTGGAGTTGGTCTTCCAGTTGAACCAGCTGCGGAAGCGCACGCCGCCGCTCTCGTTGCCGCCGACCGTCTGGATGTCGTCACCGGACACCGCGACGACGATGTTGACGTGGTCGGCCTCACCGTCGTTCAGGTTGCCGTCCCGGTCGTAGAGGACCGCGTCACCGACCTGCGGGGTGCTGTGCAGCGTCCCCTTGTTCTTGCCGTACTGGTAGATGCTCACCGCGGCGGCGCTGATGCCCGAGGTGTTCGCACCGGCCTTGTTCCACACCCATCTGGTGAACTCGGCGCACCAGGCGGTCGGGTACTGGCAGTTGTAGTCGCCGCACGTGCCGCCGACCTCGTTGCGGGCGATCGAGGCGACCGTCTGGGACTCGGCGTGCGCCGTCACCGCGGGCAGGGCGACGGCCAGCATCGGGGCGGCCACGAAGGTGGTGAGGGCGGTGGTGAGCATGCGGGAGGAGCGGCGCGAGGTCATGGTGTGTCTCCAAGAGGACATGGCGGCCCGAGGCGTCAGGGCCGGGGAAGTGTGTGTGCGGCGGTGCCGCGGAGTGGGTCGGGCCGGGCCGCGCCGTCGCCGTGAGTCCCGGGGACGGGGGAGGGCGGGGCGCGGTGGCAGGTCGCCGCGGGTGACAGCTGCCCTGCAGGAGCAGCGGTCGGAGCGGCGGTGAAGGCTGTGGGGGCCGGTCAGTTCGGGATCAGCGGGCCCAGTGAGTAGTAGCGGGCCGCACCCGTCCCGAGGACGGTGGTGAGCAGTGCGCGGGCCTTCTCACGGGCCTGTGTGTCGTTCTCGGCCCGGACGAAGAGGGCCACGCTCATCCCCTCCGGCAGGGGGCGCACCCGTACGTGCTCGAGGGCGTGCTGCGGGCCGGCGTGGGCCCAGAGTGCGTCCTGGAGCAGGCTCGCCCCGCTGTCCGTACCGGGTGCCCCGGTGTGGCTGACGAGGGGGAGCCGGACGAGGAGCATGCCGGTCAGTCCCACCCGATGGTGCGGTCCGCGCGGATGGCGGCGGCGGTACTCGGAGTGGTTTTCGACATGGCGGTGCCCCCTGGCTGACGACGGTTTCCGGTGGATCCGGGACGGCGGATGTCCGGGCCGGGGAGGCGTGCTGCCCCTGGTGGCCCCGGCTTCGGGTTTCGTTCCCGCCGCCGTTCCGGTGATCACCATCCTGCTCGGCCGGGAACCCCCGGGGAAGGTTTCCGGACCGGCACCAAGGGGCCTGACACCTTGGTGCCAGCAGCCGCGCCGCGGTCAGGCGTACCGCTCGCGCAGCCTGTACTTCAGGACCTTGCGCAGGGCGTCGTTGCGGGGCAGCGCGTCGACCAGTTCCAGCTGCTCGGGGAGCTTGTGCGGGGCGAGTCCCTGCGTGCGCAGGTACGCCGTGACCTGCGGCAGGGTGAGCGGCGCGGCCCCGTGCGGCTGCTCGACGACGGCGCAGACGCGTTCGCCGCGCTCCTCGTCCGGCAGGCCGATGACGGCGACGTCACCGACGCCGGGGAGCTGGTGGAGGAGGTCCTCGATCTCCTTCGCGGAGATGTTCTCCCCCTTGCGGATGATCACGTCCTTGCTGCGTCCCGTGAGGACGAGGTGGCCGGAAGGGGTGAGGTGGCCCAGGTCGCCGGTGATCAGGTAGCCGTCGGCGTCGAAGGCCTCCTCGCCGGTGTCCGGCCGGTTCAGGTAGCCCTGGCAGACCGCCTCGCCGCGCAGCCGCACCTCACCGTCGGTGCCGGCGGGCAGGACGGTGCCGTCGGGGGCGGTGATGCGGATGGACATACCCTGAGGGGGGCGCCCCTCGGTGGTGGCGAGGTTCTCCGGGGTGTCGTCCGGGGACCCCATGGTGATCATCGGGACCTCGGTCATGCCGTAGCCGTGGGCGAGCCGGCAGCCCAGCTCCCGGACCACCGCGTGGTAGATCTCGGGGGGCTTGGGGGCGCCGCCGCCCGCCAGCAGCCGCAGGCGGGGCAGGAGCGGGGTGGCGGGGTCCTTGCGCTGCTCGGCGAGGAACATGGAGTAGAAGGCGGTGGAGCCGCCGGCGATGGTGACCCCGTGGCGGCGGTAGCCCTCCAGCGCGTCCGGCATCGCGAACCTCTCGAAGAGCACCGCCGGGAAGCCGTACAGCAGCAGCATCACCAGGTAGTCCGGGCCTCCTATGTGCGCGTACGGGAAGGCCATCGAGCCGACGTCGGCCGCGGTGGGGCGCAGGGCGTGGGCGAGGCAGGAGCCGCCGGCGATCAGGGAGCGGTCGGTGTGCAGGACGCCCTTGGGGTCGGAGGTGGTGCCGGAGGTCCAGTAGATCCAGCGCACGGTGGTGCCGTCGGCGGGCGGCGGGGGCAGTACGGCCGGGTCGTCGTCGGGGAGGCCGCCGTACGCCTCGAAGATCCCGCGCGCGCCGAGCCGGTGGGCCATCGCGGTGTGGTCGAAGCCGCGCCAGAAGCCGGGTACGGCGAAGAACTCCGCCTTGGACTCGCGCAGCGCGAAGCCGACCTCGCGGTCGCGGTAGAAGGGGATCACGGGGGACTGGACGGCGCCGAGGCGGGCGAGGGCGGCCGAGAGCAGGACGGTCTCGATGCGGGTCGGCAGCTGCCAGGCGACGACCGTGCCGGGGCGCACGCCCATGCCGTACAGGCCGGCGGCGACGCGTTCGGCGCGCTCGCGCAGGGCGCCGAAGGTGAGCGTGCGGTCGGCGGCGGGGTCCTCGGCGGCCTCGACGAGGGCCGGGGCGGCGGGGGTGAGGCCGGCCCGGCGGGCGATCAGCTCCCACAGGGTCGCGGACCGGCTGAGTTCGGTGGCGACGGCCGCCCGCGCCGCCGTTTCCCCGGCCGTCTCCGTGGTCGTTTCCGTCGTCATCCCGGTCCTCCCCTGGGCGCGTCACCCCACCAGACCTGACGGTAAGTCAGATCAAGGGCAGAGCGTAGGGCGCCGCCGCTTGTCGGTCCAGGGGTGGCGGGGCTAGCTTGTTTCTGACGATGCATCAGATTTGGGTGAAGGAGCGCGAGCGCATGGCCCTGGAACTGCCTCGGATCATCAGCGTCGACGACCACGTGATCGAGCCCGCCCACCTCTTCGACGTGTGGCTGCCCGCCAAGTACCGCGACCGCGGACCCAAGGCCCTCACCGCCGGGATCGGCGAGCTGGAGTACACCGGCGGCAAGTACGTCATCTCCATGGACCCCGACGGCCCGCCGACCGACTGGTGGATCTACGAGGACCTCAAGTTCCCGTACAAGCGCAACATCGCCGCCGTCGGCTTCGACCGCGACGACATGACCCTGGAGGGCATCACCCGCCAGGAGATGCGGCGCGGCTGCTGGGACCCCGCGGCGCGGCTCCTCGACATGGACCTCAACCACGTCGAGGCCTCCCTGTGCTTCCCGACCTTCCCCCGCTTCTGCGGTCAGACCTTCGCCGAGGCCAAGGACAAGGAAGTGGCCCTCGCCTGCGTCCGCGCGTACAACGACTGGATGGTCGAGGAATGGTGCGGGGACAGCGGCGGCCGGCTCATCCCGCTGTGCATCATCCCGCTCTGGGACATCGGGCTCGCCGTCGCCGAGGTCCGCCGCAACGCCGCCCGCGGGGTCAGGGCCGTCACCTTCTCCGAGATCCCCACCCACCTGGGGCTGCCGTCCATCCACTCCGGGTACTGGGACCCCTTCTTCGCCGTCTGCCAGGAGACCGGCACGGTCGTGAACATGCACATCGGGTCCTCGTCCCAGATGCCCGCCGCCTCCCCCGACGCCCCGCCCGCCGTCCAGGCCGCGCTGAGCTTCAACAACGCCATGGCCTCGATGATGGACTTCCTCTTCAGCGGCGTCCTCGTGAGGTTCCCGGCGCTGAAGCTGGCCTACAGCGAGGGCCAGATGGGCTGGATCCCGTACGCGCTGGAGCGCGCGGACGACGTCTGGCAGGAGCACCGCGCCTGGGGCGGGGTGCGCGACCTCATCCCCGAGCCGCCGTCCACCTACTACTACCGGCAGATCTACTGCTGCTTCTTCCGCGACAAGCACGGCATCGCCTCGCTCGACGTCGTCGGCCGCGACAACGCCACCTTCGAGACCGACTACCCGCACGTCGACTCGACCTTCCCGCACACCAAGGAGGTCGCCCTCGACCACGTCAAGGACCTCGACGAGGAAACCGTCTACAAGCTGATGCGCGGCAACGCCATCCGCATGCTCGGCCTGTCCTTCGACCGGGACCGCTGATGGACCTCGCCCACACCGAGGAGGAGCGGGAGTTCCGGGCCAGGCTGCGCGCATGGCTCGCCAAGGTGCTCCCCGGACTGCCCGCCAGGCCCTCCCCCGACGACTGGCCCGGCCGGCGCGCGTACGACCTGGGCTGGCAGCGCAGGCTGTACGACGCCGGGTACGCGGGCCTGCACTGGCCCGTCGACGCCGGCGGACGCGGCGCCACCCCGACCCAGCACCTGATCTTCCTGGAGGAGACCGAGCGCGCGGGGGCCCCGTACGTCGGCGCGAACTTCGTCGGCCTGCTGCACGCGGGCCCGACGATCGCCGCCGAGGGCACCCCCGGGCAGCGGGCGCGCTGGCTGCCGCCGGTACTGCGCGGGGACGAGGTGTGGTGCCAGGGCTTCAGCGAGCCCGGCGCCGGATCCGACCTGGCCTCCCTGCGCACGCGGGCGGTGCGCGACGGGGACGCGTACGTCGTCACCGGCTCCAAGATCTGGACCTCGCACGCCGAGATCGCCGACTGGTGCGAACTGCTGGTGCGCACCGACCCGGCGGCGCCCCGGCACCGGGGGATCTCCTGGCTGGCGATGCCCATGGACGCGCCCGGCGTCACGGTGCGGCCGCTGCGCACCCTCGCCGGGTCGGCGGAGTTCGCGGAGGTGTTCCTGGACGAGGTGCGGGTGCCGGTGGAGAACCGGGTCGGCGCCGAGAACGACGGCTGGCGGGTCACGATGGTGACCCTGTCCTTCGAGCGCGGCACCGCCTTCGTCGGCGAGGTCGTCGCCTGCCGGCGCACCCTGTCCCGGCTGGCCCGGGCCGCGAAGGAGAACGGGCGCTGGGACGATCCCGTCGTACGCCGCACCCTCGGACGGCTCCACGGGGAATTCGGGGCCCTGTGGAGGCTGACGCAGTGGAACGTCAGCGAGTCACAGCGCTCGGGCGGCGTCCCGGGCGCGGGCGGCAGCGTCTTCAAGCTGGCGTACTCGCACGCGCGGCAGGAGCTGTACGAGGCGGCCGCGGCGGTCCTGGGAGCGGAATCCCTGTCCCTGGAGGCGGAGTGGACGGCGGAGCGTCTGTCGTCGCTCTCGTACACCATCGCGGCGGGCACCACCGAGATCCAGCACAACATCGTGGCCGAGCGGATCCTCGGCCTGCCGAAGGGGCGGTGAGCGGGCTTGGACTTCCGGCTGACGCAGGACCAGCGGGACGTGCGGGCGGGCATCCGGGACCTCCTCGCCGGACGGTACGGGCGCGAGGCGCTGCGGTCGGCCGTGGACGCGGCGCCGGTGCCGGTCGACCGGGGGCTGTGGCGGGAGCTGGGCGGGGCGGGGTTCTTCTCGCTGCGGCTGCCGGAGTCCGAGGGCGGGGTCGGGCTCGGCCTGCCGGAGGCGGTGCTGGTCTTCGAGGAGGCGGGGCGGGTGCTGCTGCCGGGGCCGCTGGTCGCCACCCACCTGGCCGCCGGAGTGGTGCCGGGGGCTGCCACGGGGGAGGCGGTGGTGACCGCGTTCGACCTGGACGGGTCGCTGGTGGCGCACCTGGGGGAGGCCGACGCCGTGCTGGGCATGCCGCAGGTGCCGGCCGGGGTGCCGGTGCGCTCGGCGGACCCGCTGACCCCGCTGTGGCGGGCCGACGGGGTGCTCCCCGGCGGATTCCGCGACACGGGGGCGCTGCTGACGGCGGCCCTCCAGGTCGGGAGCGCGCTGCGGACGGTGGAGCTGGCGGTGCGGTACGCGGGGCAGCGCGAGCAGTTCGGGCAGCCCATCGGGGGCTTCCAGGCCGTCAAGCACCTGTGCTCGCGGATGCTGGTACGGGCCGAGGTGGCCCGTACGGCGGTCTACGCGGCGGCGGTGACGGGCGACCCCGCCGAGACCGCCGCCGCCAAGCTGCTCGCGGACGCGGCGGCGGTGCGGGGGGCGCGGGACTGCCTCCAGGTGCACGGCGGAATGGGCTTCACGTGGGAGGCGGACGTGCACCTGCACCTGAAGCGGGCCTGGGTGCGGGCGGAGCAGTGGCGCACGGCGGACCGGGCGGAGGAACTGCTGGCGGAGGCGCTGCTGGCGGAGGCGGTGTCGCCGGACGCCGCGGGGTGAGCGGTCCGGGACGGTGGCAGTGCGTTGCGGCACGTGTCACAGGACGCGTCAAAGGGCGCGTTACAGGGCGTGTTAGGAGACGCCGCGGGAGGGTACGGAAGGGCACGGGAAGGACGGTGCGGGACACGCGTCCGATTACAGAGAGTTGATATCGGTTTGTGTCCTTCGCCCAGCTCGATGCGGCCCGGAGGCGGGGGCGTGCCACGGTACGCTCCGACGATGCGAGCGGTTGAGCGGCGCGAGCGTCGCACAGTATGCACCACGCCTACTCCTTCGCGCTGGAATATGCCCGAAGCGCTTGTTGTGGTGACTGTATGTCAACCATGCTGCTGGGCAAGGGGGTCACGGTCGGTGATCCCATCCTGTCGCGAGGCGAAGTGTCCGCCGGGTCGGATGGTGTGAGCGGTGCAGGTGCTTCAGGTGCAGCTGGAGGTAGGACCGGACCCCGCCGAGGTCGGCCGGGCGCGCCGGTGGGCGCGGTCCCGGCTGGCGGGGTCCGGAATAGGGGACGACGAGCCGCTCGCCGAGACGCTGATCCTGCTGATCTCCGAGCTGGTCACGAACGCGGTCGTGCACACGGGCTGCCCGGCCGTGCTGCGGATGCTGTTCGGGGGACCGGGGGTACGGGTCGAGGTGGCCGACGCCAGCGACCGCGCCCCGGCCCGGCGGCAGGCGGGCGGTGAGGACACCGGCGGGCGCGGCCTGGAGCTGGTGGACGGCCTCGCGGACCGGTGGGGCTGGCAGCGCGAGGGCGCGGGCAAACGCATCTGGTGCGAGATCGACCGGGCGGCGGCGGAGGCCGCGGACGGGGCTCCGAAAAATTGTGGGCGGATGCGGGAACCGAGCGTGTACCTCTAACGAGGTGTTGACGGTTCGTCACCCGTTGATCACCCTGGTGGTGAGCGATTCGTCGCGAGGGGACGCCAAGGGTCCTGTGCCTTGACGAGTGCGGGTCGTGGGGTGGCGGCTGCCGTGCCGCGCTCGGGGCGCGCACGACCGCACGCCGCCACCCGCAGGTCTCCTGGGCGTAGGCTCGGCCGCATGGCCGACCTGTACGCCCTCGAACTGGCGCTGGAGCTGGACGGCTCCACACCGGAGCCGGTGCTCGCGCTGATCCGTGACCACATGGCGCCGTATCCCGAGGATGACGCGTACGACGACGGGGGTGACGCCGACGAGGACGAGTACGTGCCCCCGCCCTTCAGGGTGCTGGCGGAGCGCGGCCCGGCGTACCGCGTGGGCGGCACCTGCTCCGCAGGCCTCACCCGGACCCCGCACGGCTGGACCCTCACGGCCCGCCAGGAGATCCACGCCGAGTGCCTCCCCGACGCGGAAGCCCTCCTCACGGCCCTGACCCCGCACCTCACCACCCCGGACGCCCCACTCGGCACCCTGCGCTTCTACGAGGACATCACCCCGGAGCCGATCACCGCGGACGCGGCTTCTGGCCTCCTGCGCTTCCCCGGAGCCTGACTACGTACTCAGGGTGTCGAACTCGCCGGCCCAGCTGCGCGCGACGAGGTGCTTCGGCAGGTACTCGGACTCGACGGTCAGGGGGAATCCCGCATCGCGCGCCAGGCAGGCCATGGCCAGGGGGCCGAGGGCCCGCCTGCGACGACTCCAGCCGCCGGATGTCCTCTGCGGTGCTCTGGTCGAGCTCCTCGGCATGGCTTCGCAGACCATCGGGCAGCTCATGCCGGGGGACGAGGATGCGGGTCAGGGCCCGGGCCGCCGGCGGGGTGGGATGACGCGTACGGTTCCTCCGCGTGCGGCGAGCCAGTCCTCCAGGGCCGCCCCGGCGAGGGTGGTGCGGGTGCCGTCCGGGGTGATGTGTTCCGCCGGGCCGAAGACGGTTCCGGTCAGGCCCGCCACGAGGGTGCTGTCGTCCAGCACCACCTTGAAGCCGTTCTCCTGGAGCACCGCGCCGCTGAGGTCCGCCCCGCGCAGGTCGGTCCCCAGCAGGGCCGCGCCCAGGACGCGGGCGCCGCGCAGGCTCGCGCCGCGCGCGTCGGCGCCGTACAGCTCGGCCCGGGCGAGGTCGGCGCCGTCGAGGACCGTGCCGCGCAGGACGGTTTCGTCCAGGTCGGCCCGTACGAAGCAGGCGCCGGTGGCGTCGGCGCCGCTGAGGTCGGCTCCCTTGAGGTGGGCGCGGTAGAAGCAGGTTCCGACGAGGCGGGCGCCGGTGAGCCGGGCGTCGTAGGCCCAGGACCCGGTGAGGTCGGCGCCGTCCAGGACCGCCCCGCCGAAGTCGAGGCCCATGAGGTCCTCCCCGCCCGAGGCGCCGTCACGGACCCACTCCCACAGCCGGTCGGCGGCGTCGGGGTCGGCGGGTGCCAGCACCCGCCAGGGCAGTACGGCGGGCCGCCGGAGCCGGTACCAGGGCGCGGTCGCCGGGTCCGCGCCGGTCTCCTCGCCGCCGTCGTCCACGGTCACGGCCCGGAAGCGGGCGTCGAGGGCTCCGAGGCGGGGATCGCCCTCCAGGTCGCGCAGCGCGTCCCGGGCGTCGAGGTCCTCCGCGTACATGCCGGCCCCGTACCAGCGCAGCGGCGCCCACCCGGCCTCCATGCGGCCGATCAGGTCGGTCCAGCGCCACAGGCGGGGGTCGGTGCCCGGGGGTGCGAAGGGCACGCTGCGTACGGCCTCGGGCAGTCCGCGTACGGCGGCGTCGGGGAAGGCGTCGACGCGGGCCTGGGTGGCGGTGACGCGGAGGGCGGGGGCGTCGATCCCGTCGACGTCCTCGATGGCGGCCCAGGTGGACCCGCCGCCGGGGGTGAACACGCGGTAGAGCCACGGCGTGCCCGGGTGGTCCGTCAGCACCACCGCCCCCAGGCCGCGGGCCAGGGCCCGCCCGACGGCCTCGTCGGACGGCGGGTCCGGGACGGCCGGGCCGGCGTAGAGGAGGAGCTGGCAGGAGATGTCCCCGGGCCCGAACCACGTGATCCCGCACTGCACCGGGGTGTCCCACCGCCAGCCGTCGGCCGTCCCCTCGAGCCCGACCTCGACGGCGCCCTCGCCGACGGCGAAGACGGCGTCGAGTACCGGGCCGAGGGCGGCCGGGTCCGGTTTCGCCGCGACGAGGAAGCCGTAGTCGCGCCCGGCCATCAGGCGGCTCCGTGGGGGCGGGGGGCGTACCGGGCCTCGATGCCGGCGACCACGAGGCGCAGGCCTTCCTCGAAGCCCTGGTCGTAGTCCTGGAAGAGGTCGGCTCCGGCCTCGGCGGACAGGGGGAAGGCGGCGAGGCGCTCGGCGCGTTCGGCGACGTCGTAGCCCTCGCGGCGCTCGCCGGGGAGCGGCTCGACGCCCTGTTCCTCGGTGACGAAGCCGAGGGTGAAGAGGTAGGCCGTGGTGGTGGCGCGGACGGCCTGGGGGAGCGTGAACCCGGCGCCGGTGAGGGCGCGCAGGTGCTCCTCCATCCGGATGGCGTGCTCGGTGCCGGTGAAGCGGGACCCGCTGAAGACCTTCGCGCCGTCGCGGTAGCGCAGCAGGGCGGCGCGCAGGCCGCGGTTGGCGGCGAGGAGGCGGTCCTGCCAGGGGAGGTCCGGGGGGAGGGCGGCGTCGGCGGTCATCCGGCGGTACATCTCCGTCGCCACCTCGTCGAGGAGCTCCTGCTTGTTCTTGAAGTGCCAGTACAGGGCGGGTGCCTGGACGTCGAGCTCCTTGGCGATGGCGCGCAGGCTGAGCCCGTCGAGGCCGAGGTCGTTCAGCAGACGGAGGGAGGTCTCGACGGCCTGCTTCTTGTCCAGCTTGGGGGTTCTGCGGGTAGCCACGCTTGACAGCTTAACGACGTTAAGGGCACTGTCGTCGGCAGCTACTTAACAGATGGTGATGGGCAGCTCCCGAAATTCATTGGCCACCACATCGCTCGGGTCTATTCGGTGTACCGCGCCGTCCAGCCCCGTGGCTTCGATGACGTACCTGTATCCGAGGGGGCCCGCTGAATCGTCTGCGATTTGCCATGCGGCTCCGTGACGTCGAATCAGGACGTCAGCGAGATGTGACGTCAAGTCCACATGCAAAGTTATCCAGTCGGACTGCTCGAACTCGTCGTACGGCAGTCGCTCCACGTAGTTCTGCAGGGCGGGAATCAGGGCGGCGGGGTCCCTCCCGTAAGCATCGACAGGTACATCCAGCATGCGGGCAAGCTCGAGCGCATTCGTACGGCCCCCGTCATGCCATTCCTGAAGGGCGGGTTTCTTGTCCATGGCGAGACTCCGATTCCCTCTGCCCGGCCCGAAGGGTGGGGCCGTACGCGACAAAGACCATACGTGCATCGGAGGAGCCGCGCGAACGGGCGGACGGGACGGCTATTCGACAGGCAATGCGCGCGCCTATTCCAGAGCCAGTAGCGCCAGTTCCCCGAACTCCCCGGCCTCAACGGCCGCGTCCGCCTCGGGCCGTCCCGCCACGGGGTCACCGGGGCACCCGCCCAGCTCGGCGAGGGCCGCGCTCGGGGACAGCCCCCGGTCGTACGCCGCCTGCAGACGGTCCAGCCAGACCAGCCCGGCGCGGTAGGCGTCCAGGTCGGCGGCGTCGCGCGGCGCGAAACTGGCCGCGCCCTCGGCATCGGAGGCCCACAGGTACCCAAGGACCTCCTGGGGTCCCATCACCGGGAGGTACCTCACAGGTCCGGATACCCGTCGCGCGTACCCGGCCTTGAACTTTGGGGTCTGGGTGAAGATTCGGTTCCGGTAGGGGATCTCGAAGCTTCCCCACACGTCACGTGGGGATCCGTCGTCCTCGTAGTAATTCTCGACCCCCGATTCCGTCGGAATGCCGAACCAGGTGGGGTCCTCGGGGTCGGTCTCCAGGTCGAGCGCCTCGGCGATCTCCGCGAGGGCGGAGGCCAGGCGGGGCCGGTTCGCTGTGAAAACGGCTTCCTGTAGGCGGCTCCGTAGATCGAACGGCATCCATGCGTCAGAGAAGGTCGTCAGACCGACGTTGAAGTACTCCTCGGATACGTGGGCAGTCAAAGTGAAGAGACCTTCGGCCGCCTCAGCGCCGCTCTCTTCATCCACCATGCCGTCGCACGAGGCGTACAGTTGCACACCCGCGATCTCACCGGGGGCGATGCTCATCTTGATCTGCTCTGCCAGCGTCTCGGTGAGCTGCGACCCTTCTTCGACTTCCGCGATCAGCGCGTGGATGGGGAAGCTCGCGCGGAGCAACTGGCTGCGTCCGCCCACCTCGGGCACCGTTACGGCCACGTGCCCGTCGTGCGGGGTGCCCAGGCGGTGTCGTGTAAGCACTCCGAGCGCCGCGAAGAACCGGCGGACGGCCTCGCGGACGAGGTCGGTGTCGTGGCCGAACTCTCCCCACGACCACCGTGCGACGGGTGTGCTGGCAATCAAGGCCGTCCTCCTGGCATGAAGCGAGCGCCGGGTGGGTGCATGAACATCCCATCCTCGACACGAAGTACGATGATGAAACCATACTTGGCGTGTATTCTGGCGAGCTTTTTCTCGATACCGGACGCCAGCATGTCCGCCACGCTTCCCTTAGTGTCGACAACGAAGACCTTGACGTCAGCACCACAGTTGAGGAGCTGATCGTTGGCCTTCCATATTTTGTCGATGACCTTCTTAGGGTTCGTGATCTCCTTGAACTGATACCCGTATATCCTCCCATCGGCGCCACGAGCCATGACGTCCATGTCGGTGTCCGGTCCGGTCACCACCCCCGGCTTGATCTCGACGCCGTCCTTGATCTCGAAGCTGATGTCTCTGGTGCCGCTGTCGTAGAGTCGGTTCGCAAGGCGGAGCTGTTCGATGCCGCCGTCCATTCTGTCCGTGTGACTCAAACTTCCTACGACCTGTTCGAAGTTCGTCATGCCATTGAACTTCCCCGACGCGATCAGGTCAGCAACTTCCTGACCTGCGGCGTTGGCAGTCAAATTATCGAGCGCCCTCTCGAGGTCTTCAGGCTTTGGAAGACCAGGGGTCAGGTTCCTTCGGATCCGCCGTTCCGTCTCGCCACCGCGCTCGAAAGGCCGAGGCTCCTCGTGGGGTGGCCAGTTGTCTGCACTGCCGTCCGCTGGCCGCCTAATGTTGCCATCCGAACCGCCGTGATCTATTCCGCCGGGACCACTGCCACCCGTAGAGGCGCCTTGGCCGTGGCCTTCCATGGACGGTGTGTCCTTGTGGTCGGTGTGTCCGCCTGTTGGGGTGGTGTCCGTGCTGCCGTGGCCTGTGCTTCCACCACCGCCCGGTTCGGTGTGGCTGTTGTGAGGAGTGTGCTCCGGCAGGCCGCCCTGGCTGTGGGTAACGCCCCCGGCCGCGTGGGTGTTGGGGGCGCCGACGGTGGCTTCGTGGCGGGTGGGGACCACGGCGAGGGGGTGGTCTGCACCCTTGGGGACCGCGGTGAGGTCCTGTTTGGGCAGGGCCTTGTGGTCCAGGAGCTGGTTGGTGGTTTTGTCGTAGTACTGGGGGCGGCCCAGGGCGTCGTCGGGGAGGCGGACGGTGTTCTCGCGGTGGGGGAAGGTGACGCCGGGGGTGTCGGCCTTCGGGAGGTCCTTCCAAGTGACGTCGTCGACCTTGGGGAAGGCTCCGTCGGCTTTGCCGAAGTTGGCGAAGAGCTCGCCGATCTTGAGTTTGGTGAAGGCGAGGGAGCCGGCTTTGCCCGCGGCCTGGCCAACGTAGGTCATGGGGTCGATGAGGCGTCCGGCCTTGCCGGCCGCGTTGATGGTCTTGGCGATGGCGCCGGTCTTGGCTCCGGTGCCGGCGCCGCCGCTGAAGACGGTGGTGAGGACGTTGAAGGTGACGGTGCCGGCGGCGCGGGCCGGGTTCTTGCCCCATTGGTCCCAGGCGACGAGCGCTTTGCCGGTTTCTCTCATGGCGCTGCGCGAGTCGCGGAGCCAGGCCGGCATGGCCTTGTCGTCGGTGCTCCAGAAGACGACGCCCATGCCGGGGGAGGTGGTGATGGCCAGGCCGGTCGCCAGTTTCGCCAGGCCCTTCCAGGCCTGTCCGGCGGCGTCGGCGCCGTCGACGCCGACGAGGGTGCCCAGGCCGCGGACGGTGCCCACGATGCCGTCCATGATGACGCCGTCCCAGACGAACGACTTCACCCAGTGGCCGACCTCGTACCAGCGGTGGCTCTGCCCCAGCTGCGAGCCCCACGGCAGGTCCTGGACCTTGTTGAGGTCGGCGGCCCGGTAGCCGTACATGTTGGCGCCGTGCGAGCCGTCGTCGGCGGTCAGCGGGGGCGCGCCGTACAATGCGCGGATCTTGGTGGCGCAGGCACGCTCGGCTGCCCAGAAGGCCTCGGCGGCCGCGTTGACGTCGTGGATCAGGTCGTTGTTCTCGTCGACCTTCTTCTTGTCGTCCTTCCAGTGCGCGTCGCCGGTGATCTTGTTCGTGAAGGCGGTTGCCTCGGCCTGGAGTTGCTTGAGTCGGGCTACCAGTGGCCGGGCTTCGGCAGCGAATTCACCGAGGGCTTTCGCCGCGGTTTCCAGCTGGTCCGCGAAGAAGTCGCTGTGCGTCCTCACGGGGTTGGTGGTGGCGAAGAGCTGTGCGGCTTCCGGCGCGGAGTAGAAGGCCGACAGGCCCTGGAATTCGCTGTTGACGTTCGCGCCCGCGTCGCGGAAGGTGCCCGCGGCGGCCGCGATGGCGGTCCGGTCCTGTTCCAGGGCGTCCAGGTCCCCCGTGAACTGCGGGATCATGCACGGGTTGATCGGCACGTGATCCGTCACAGCTTTCCCGCCCCCCGGCAGATTGATCTTTGGTCGCGAGCCCTGTCTGCCGGTTGGACTGATGCGAACCCAAAGTCGAAATGCGATTCGGGAGAGGTCGGACCGGAAAACGCTGGTGACTGACCGAATCGGACATGCCGTCCGTGTGGGGAAGTGGTCAGCGGGTGGTTGAGCGGCGGACCATTTCGGCGATCCAGGTGGGCGCGTACGGGGACGTGCAGCCCGGGGAGGTCGGGTAGTCCTTCAGTACCTCCAGGCGTTCCCCGATGGCGATCGCGCGGGCGCGGTGTTCGGGGTGCTCGATGCCGATCTGGGCCAGGCAGTGGTTCATCGCCCACTGGAGGCGGTCCGGGGCGTCCTTCATCCGCGCCTCGATGAGGTCCAGCAGCCCGGCCAGGTCGAGCCCCTCGGGCCGCTTCGCCACCCGGTCGGTGGTCAGGGCCCAGCCGGCGCTCGCGACCACCGGGTCGGGATCCGCGAACCAGGCCGCCCGCAGTTCCTCGGCGTGCGGGCTCTTCTTGACGACGTAGCCGACGAGCCAGTCCCGCACCTTGGGCGTGCGCGCCCCGCGCAGCATGGCGTCCAGCTCGTCCCGGTCGTACGCCTTCGGGCGGGAGATCAGGAGTGCGAGGAGCCTCGCGGCGGTGTCGCCCGTCGCCCACAGGTCGCGGGCGAGGTCCTGCTGCGTCTTGAGGCGTTTGGCGACGGCGCGCAGCTTGGTGAGGTTCACGCCGTGGTCGTCGCCGTGCCGCTCGTTCACGGCGCGGATCTTCGGGTCCTCCAGCGCGGCCAGCTCGGCCATCACCTCGGCCGTCGTCGTACCGGTCATCTCGGCCGCCTCCTGTGCGTCGCGTACGGAGGCAGCGTACGAGGCGCCCACGACGGCCCCGCCCCGGCGCGCCCGGTCCGGGAGCGCTCGGGCACGTGCTCGGGGACAGGGATGCCGCCCGTCGAATCAGACCTCGAACTCGCCGAGCCAGGAGCGCTTCAGCAGGTGCTCGGGCAGGTACGGGGACTCGACGTTGACGGGGATGCCGCCGTCGTAGGCGAGGCAGGCGACGGCGAGGATCGCGATCGGCACCCGGCCCTCGATGTCCTCGGCCCGCTCGGGCGTGGCCGTCCAGTACTGCTTGTGGAGTTCCAGGGCCTCGACCAGCGCCTGCTGGAAGCCCTCTTCGTCCTTGCGGAGGAACTTGTAGAAGAGGTTGATCGGGGGGTACGCGATGTGCTGGACGTACTCGCGGCCCGCGATGACGGCGATGTCGGGGTGGGAGCGGTCGAACGTGGCCGTCAGCTCCTCCACCAGCTCCGGGCGCTTGAGCCAGTACGCCTGGAGGGTGGCGACCCAGTGGTAGAGGAAGTCGTCGTGGTCCGCGCCCGAGGCCCGCAGGACGTCGAGCGGCAGCTCGCACAGCTCCGTCATGCGCGGCTGGTCGCGCGTGATGATCGCGTACCAGAACGCCTGGAGCCACGCCGAGGCGCGCGCGTCGTGGTTCGGCCCCGTCGCGGGCAGGGTGCGCACCGCGTGGTGGATGCGGCACTGCGTCGTGCCCTCGGTCATTCCCGCCGTACGGAAGAGCGCCGAGCCCAGCTGCGCGGCGTCGACCACCGTCTCCCAGGTCATCAGCTCGGCGGCCGTCGGATCGACCAGGGTCCGGGACTGTACGTGCAGGTCCACGCTGTCCCAAGCCCGGTCGAGCGTGTCCGGCTGCACGGAGAGGTGCTCGATCCTCGCGATCAACCGCTCGTCCTGGCTCCTGACCCAGTCCGCGCTCTCAGGTTCGGGGCCGGTGTGGCTTTCCACGATGACCGTCATGTCTTCCCCTGTCACTTGCTGATGTCGAACCGTTGGATCGTATGGCCGGTGTACGTTCCGGTGTTATCGGCGCCCTTGACCACCACGTAATCGATCTTGCCGGCCTGGAAGGCGGCATCGAGCTTGTCGAAGAGCGCCTGCTCCCGCGGGTCCGTCTTGGCGCGCTTCTCCATCTGCTTGAGGATGTCCTTGAAGTACGCACGCGTACCCTGGGACACCCGGTCGGCGCCGATGCGCCGCTCGCCGAGCTCGGTGTTGACGTTGCCCTTGGCCTCGACCACCACGTACCGGTCGCCGTGCTTGTAGACCTGGTCGAACTGGTCGTTGCCGTTGGCCGGCCCGTAGACCTTCTCCTCCTTGGCGCCCGGGAACTCCTTCGGTATCGCGTGCTCGCGGGCGATGGTCTCGCCGAACGCCTCGCTCTTCTTCGACAGGGCCTCGTGGAAGGGCTTGTGGTCGGCCCTGGCCTTTTCCATCGCGGCCAGGGTCTCGTCGGTGGGCGCCGCCTTGTGTGCCGCCTTGGCTTCCGCGTAGGCCGTGTGCGGCTTCTTGTCCGCCTGCATGGCGTCCCAGCGTTCCTTGGCCGCCTTGTCGAGGGTTTCGGTCATCTCCTTGGTGACCGTGGGGTGGTCGTGCCCGACCGTCTTGGCGTCGTCCAGGTAGTTCGGCGGGACCGGCGGCGGCAGCTCCGACTTCGGGACCCACTTGCCCGGCGAGACCTCGACCAGCTGCGGCGGGACGAGCCCGGTGTGGTCGGGGACCACCCTCAGCCGGTGACCGAGCTTGTTGTAGTACTGCTGCCGGTACCCGTCCGTCGGGTCGTTCGCCCGGTGGACCTGGTACTCCATGATCTGCTTGCGCTCGGCGGTCGTGTAGTCGTGCGGGTTGTCGCGGTGCGGCGGGAGCGGCGGGCGCTCGCCGTGGCCGGGCGTGGTCGGGCCGTCGCCGTTGCCGCCGGTGCCGTCGCCGCCGTGGCTGCCGGTGCCGGTACCGCTGCCGTGGCCCGGCTCGCGGCCCAGGTTGTCGGGGACGCCGCTGCCGCTGCCGCTGCCCAGGTTGTCGGGGATGGCGCCGCCGGTGCCCTGGTGCGGGATGCCGCCGCCGTCACCGCCACGGCCGCCCGTGGTCGGCGTGTCGGTGCGCGTGCTGCCGGTGCCGCCGGGTTCGGTGTGGCTGTTGTGCGGGGTGTTGTCCGCGATGCCGCCCGGGGTGTGGGTCGCGACCCCGCCCGGGGTGTGGGTGGTGACGTCCGTGGGGCGGGCGCCTACGCCGACGGGGACTTCCTCGCGCTTGGGGACTTCGGCCAGGGGGTGGTCGGGGCCCTTGGGGACGGTGGTGAGGTCCTGCTTGGGCAGGCCCTTGTGGTCCAGCAGCTGGTTCGTCGTCTTGTCGAAGTACTGCGGGCGCCCGAGGGCGTCGTCGGGGAGGCGGACCGTGTCGTCCGGGTGCGGGAACTTCACCCCGGGGGCGTCGGCCTTGGGGAGGTCCTTCCACACCACGTCGTCCAGCTTGGGGAAGGCCCCGTCGACCTTGCCCAGATTGGCGAACATGTCACCGATCTCCAGCTTCGCCAGGGAGCCGGCCTTGCCGATGTAGGTGATCGGGTCGATCAGCTTGCCGGCCTTGCCCGCCACGCTGATGACCTTCGCGACCGAGC
>NZ_JBVISF010000027.1:0-41332 GCF_055575675.1 Streptomyces sp. NPDC034043 | reverse complement strand
TTCTGGCGTTGATTTTTGGCACGCTGTTGAGTTCTCAAGGAACGGACGCTTCCTTTGTACTCACCCTCTCGGGCTTTCCTCCGGGCTTTCGTTCTTGCGTTTCCGACTCTATCAGAGTCTTTCTCGCTTGCTTTCCAGGTCCTGCGCTTTCGCGCTTTTCCTTTCCGGCGGTTCCGACTCTATCAGATCCTTTCGGGCCTGACTCCCAGTCAGCGGGTTTTGCCTTCCGGGCTGTTGGGCCCTTCCGGCGAGTGAGACAGTAGCGGATTCCTTGCCCCCGAAGCCAATCGGCGGCTGCGTCCTGGAACGCGGATTCCTCATTCGCAAATACGCATGAAAACGGGACGACGGAGTGCGTCGTTCGTTCGAATGTGTAGTGCGGGATGGCTGTCCGGGGACCGACCGGGGTCGGCGCTCACGTCGGACAACTCGAAGAACCTTACGGATCAGGCACACGCGTGTCAACTCCCGGCTGACCGGCGGACGACCGGTCGGCGAACTTCCCGCGCGCCTCACCCCACGAGGGCTACGCTGGCTCCCATGACTACGCATGCGCTCACGCTCAGCCTCCGCTGGTGGGCCGCCTGACGGCGGCCGACCTTCCACACGAGCACGCATGCGCTCACGGCCGCCGCTACGGCGGCCGTTTCTGTTTCTCCCCTCCCGGGAGCGGCTCGGTCGCCCGGCGCGGTGACCGCGAGGCCACACCACCACTCACAGGGAGAGCAGCAGACATGACGAGGATCTTCAGCGGGATCACCCCGTCCGGGCACCTGACGCTGGGCAACTACCTCGGGGCCCTGCGGCAGTGGGTCGCGGCCGAGCACGCGCCCGCGGACGCCCTGTTCTGCGTCGTGGACCTGCACGCGCTCACCGTGGAGCACGATCCCGCGCGGGTGCGGCGCCTCACCCGGCAGGCCGCGACGCTGTTCCTCGCCGCCGGGCTGGATCCGCAGCGGTGCACCCTCTTCGTGCAGAGCCACGTCAGCGAGCACACCCGGCTGTCCTACCTGCTGGAGTGCACCGCCGCCGACGGGGAGCTCCGGCGGATGATCCAGTACCGGGAGAAGGCGGCGAAGGCAGAGGCGTCCGGTCAGGGCGTACGGCTGTCGCTGCTGACGTATCCGGTGCTGATGGCCGCCGACATCCTCGCCTACGCGGCGGAGGAGGTGCCGGTGGGCGAGGACCAGCGGCAGCACGTGGAGCTGACGCGGGATCTGGCGGTGCGGTTCAACCAGCGGTACGGGCAGACCTTCACCGTACCCAGGGTGACGCTGCCCGCCGTGGGCGCGCGGGTCATGGACCTCCAGGACCCCACCTCGAAGATGGGGAAGTCCAGTGAGAACGGCGCCGGGATCGTCTATCTGCTGGACGAGCCGGCGGTGATCACCAGGAAGGTGATGCGGGCCGTGACCGACAGCGGCGACGGCGGGGTGGTCTACGACCGGGCGGCGCGGCCCGGGGTGGCCAACCTGCTGGACCTCCTGGCCGCCTGCACGGGCGGGGATCCGCAGGAACTGGCCGGGGGGTACGAGCAGTACGGGCCGCTGAAGCGGGACGTCGCCGAGGCGGTGGTGGAGCTGCTTCGGCCGCTGCGGAAGCGGCACGCCGAGCTGGCGGCCGATCCGGGCGCGGTGGAGCGGGTCCTGCGCGAGGGGGCGGGGCGGGCGCGGGCCCTCGCGCGGCCGGTGGTGGACCGGGCCTACGAGGCCATCGGGCTGCTGGCGCCCTGAAGCGTGAGGGGGACGGCGGCCCCGCCGTACCGGGGCCGCCGTGCCTTCGTGGGTCAGCTGTTGCCGGTGGCGAGTTCGCGGCTGCGGTCGCGGGCCGCTTCGAGGGCGGCGATCAGGGCCGCGCGTACTCCGTGCTTCTCCAGCTCCACGATGGCGTTGATCGTCGTACCGGCGGGGGAGGTGACGGCTTCGCGGAGCTTGACCGGGTGCTCGCCGCTGTCGCGGAGCATGACGGCGGCGCCGATGGCGGCCTGGACGATGAGGTCGTGGGCCTGGGCGCGGGGCAGGCCGAGGAGGATGCCCGCGTCGGTCATGGCCTCGACGAGGAAGTAGAAGTACGCGGGTCCGGAGCCGGAGAGGGCGGTCGCGGCGTCCTGCTGGGACTCGGGGACGCGCAGGGTCTTGCCGACGCTGCCGAAGATCTCCTCGGCGTGCTGGAGGTGGGCGGCGGTGGCGTGGCTGCCGGCCGAGATGACGGACATGGCCTCGTCGACGAGGGCGGGGGTGTTCGTCATGACGCGGACGACGGGGGTGCCGGGGGCGAGCCGTTCCTCGAAGAAGGCGGTGGGGACGCCGGCGGCCCCGCTGATGACCAGGCGGTCGGCGGGGACGTGCGGGGCGAGCTCTTCGAGGAGCTTGCCCATGTCCTGCGGCTTGACGGTGAGGATGAGGGTGTCGGCGCGCTTGGCGGCTTCGGCGTTGGTGACGGCCTCGACGCCGTAGCGGGTGCGGAGTTCCTCGGCGCGCTCGGGCCGGCGGGCGGTGACGAGCAGTTTGGCGGCCGGCCAGCCGCCCCGGATCATCCCGCTGAGCAGGGCCTCGCCGATCTTGCCGGTACCGAGGACTGCGACTGTCTGGGTCATGCCCGATTCACCTCGCCGAACGAACGTGGGACGTACGGGCTCATCCTCGCACCGGGAGGGTGCGGCCGGGGCGGGTGTCCGGTCCGTGGGCGCCGGGGGCGGGCTACGGGGTCCTGCGGCGGAGGGTGGCGGCGCCGAGGGTGAGGACGAGCAGCGCGCAGGCGGCGACGACGACGGCGTCGCGGACGAAGCCGGCGGTCATGTCGGTGTGGGTGAGGACCTGGGTCATGCCGTCGACGGCGTAGGACATGGGCAGGACGTCCGAGATGGCTTCGAGGACGGGGTGCATGGTGTCGCGCGGGGTGAAGAGGCCGCACAGGAGCAGCTGCGGGAAGATCACGGCCGGCATGAACTGGACGGCCTGGAACTCGGACGCGGCGAAGGCGGAGACGAAGAGGCCGAGGGCGGTGCCGAGGAGGGCGTCCAGGAGGGCGACGAGCAGGAGCAGCCAGGGGGAGCCGATGACGTCGAGGCCGAGGAGCCAGAGCGCGAGGCCGGTGGCGAGGAGGGACTGGACGACCGCGACGGCGCCGAAGGCGAGGGCGTAGCCGGCGATGAGGTCGGCCTTGCCGAGCGGCATGGCGAGGAGGCGTTCGAGGGTGCCGGAGGTGCGTTCGCGGAGGGTCGCGATCGAGGTCACGAGGAACATCGTGATGAGGGGGAAGATCCCGAGGAGGGACGCGCCGATGCTGTCGAAGGTGCGGGGGCTGCCGTCGAAGACGTAGCGCAGCAGGGTGAGCATCAGTACGGGGACCAGCAGCATCAGCGCGATGGAGCGCGGGTCGTGGCGGAGCTGGCGCAGGACGCGGGCGGCGGTGGCGAGGGTGCGGGCGCGGTTCATCGCCGGTTCTCCTTCGCGAGTGCGCCGGCTTCGTCGACGAGGCGGAGGAAGCCTTCCTCGACGGTGGCGGTGCGGGTGCGGGTGCGCAGGGCTTGGGGGGTGTCCTGGGCGAGGACGCGGCCCTCGCGCATCAGGAGCAGGTCGTGGCAGCGCTCGGCCTCGTCCATGACGTGGGAGGAGACGAGGATCGTGGCGCGGCGGCGGGCGGTGAGGTCGTGGAAGAGGTTCCACAGGTCGCGGCGCAGGACGGGGTCGAGGCCGACGGTGGGTTCGTCGAGGACGAGCAGTTCGGGTGTGCCGAGGAGGGCCACGGCGAGGGAGACGCGGCTGCGCTGGCCGCCGGAGAGGTCGCCGGCGAGGGCGGTGGCGCGGCTGGTGAGGTCGACGTCGGTGATGGCCCGTTCGACGGCGGCGCGGCGGCGGTCGGCGGCGGTGCGGCCGGGGTCGAGGACGGCGGCGAAGTAGTCGAGGTTCTGGCGGACGGTGAGGTCGTCGTAGACGGAGGGCGCCTGGGTGACGTAGCCGATGCGGGAGCGGAGGCCGGGGTGGCCGGCGGGGTGGCCGAGGACGTCGAGGGTGCCGCTGACGTGGGCCTGGGTGCCGACGACGGCGCGCATGAGGGTGGATTTGCCGCAGCCGGAGGGGCCGAGGAGGCCGGTGATGCGGCCGCGGGGGACGGTGAAGGCGATGCCGTCGAGGACGGTGCGGGGGTGGCGTCCGGTGCCGCGCCGGACGGTGAGGCCGTGGGCGTGGACGGCGGGAGGGGGTTCCTCCGGCTGGTTATTCATCATGTGATGAATAATGCTCCCGGCTGTGCCGGGCGTCAATGGACCACGGGTTCGGGAAGCGGCGGAAGGCGCGCTACTTCTTGCGCTTGGGGCGGCGGGCGGCCGGGTTGCCCGTACGGGCGCCGCGGCGGCGGGCGAATTCGGCCACGGCACGCTCGTACTCGGCACGGCGGAGCTTCTCGCCGGGGGCCTCGGTCAGGCTGCGCAGGAAGTAGGCGGCGAGCGAGCCGATGAAGCCGATCGTCTTGAGGCCCTTGAGGGCGGCCTCGTCGGACGACGGCCGGGGGCGGCGGCCGAAGGACTCCCAGGTCTTGGCGAAGGAGATGGCGCTGGCGATCGCGAAGAGGACGACGACGGAGATGCTGAGGAAGGGGCCGACGTCGCCGATCTCCAGGCCCTCGTAGGCGAAGCGCAGGAGGAAGGCGCCGATGACGGCGGCGGCGAGCGAGCCGGCGGCCACGCCGGCGCGGCGCAGGGCGTAGCCGTTGTCGTGGTCCACCCAGGAGGTGCCGAAGAACCGGATCGGCTCGGGCCGCGGCCCGGGGGCCGGCGCGGCGGGGGTGGTCTCGTCTCGCTGCTCTGCGTCGCTCACAGCAGCGATTATCTCCCCCCGGCCACCGCTCGGGGGGACCCCCGCCGGCGGGCGGACCCGCCGGGGGTGCCCCCGCCGGCGAAGCGGTGACGCGGTCAGCCGCAGCGGCCGGCGACGTAGCCGTCGGCGCCGGTCCGCACGTAGGCGTCGGAGACGAAGCGGCCGTTGCCGACGCAGTCCCACAGGTCCGTGGTGCCGTACGGGCCCGAGACGGTGGTGCCGGGGCACTGGCAGCGGATCGTGACGTAACCGCCGACGGGTACCGCGTCGATGATCGGGTAGTTGGTGCCGGGGCCGCTGCGGATGTTGACCCGGTAGCCGGGCGCGGTCGGGTAGGACTGGAAACCCGAGTCGGCGGCCGCGAGGCTCTGCGCCTGGCTGGAAACGTTGTCAGTGGACATGTGAGAACTCCCCCCGTGGGTGTTGCTCTGCGCGACGCGCGCAGGGTAGCAAGCCCTTGGATGGTCGCACGGGGCATCGACTAGGCTCCGGCGGGGGTGGTGAGCGGTGCAGTCACTGCACGCGGACTACGCCGGGTTTCCGGAGTACGCCGGGCAGTACCGGCTCGAATCCGTGCTCGGCTCCGGCGGCATGGGCGTCGTCCATCTGGCCACCTCCAGCTCCGGGCTGAAACGCGCCGTCAAGGTCGTCCACGCCCAGCACGCCGTGGACGCGGAGTTCCGGGCGCGGTTCCGGCAGGAGGTCGCGGCCGCGCGGAGGGTGAGCGGCGCCTTCACCGCGCCCGTCGTGGACGCCGACCCCGATGCCGAGCGGCCCTGGATGGCCACCCTGTTCATCGACGCCCCGACCCTGTCCGAGCGGGTACGGGAACGCGTGCTCGACCCCGTCGAGCTGACCCGGCTCGCCGCCGGGCTGGCGGAGGCCCTGCGGGACATCCACCGGGCCGGTGTGGTGCACCGGGACCTGAAACCGAGCAACGTGCTGATGGCCCCGGACGGGGTCCGGGTCATCGACTTCGGCATCTCGCGCCCGGCCGACAGCGACCTGCGCACCGAGACCGGCAAGCTGATCGGGACTCCGCCGTTCATGGCGCCGGAGCAGTTCCAGCGGCCGAGGGAGGTGGGGACGGCCGCGGACGTGTTCGCGCTGGGCGCGGTGCTGGTGCACGCGGCGACCGGGCGCGGGCCCTTCGACTCCGACAGCCACTACCTCGTGGCGTACCAGGTCGTGCACAGCGAGCCCGATCTGACCGGGCTGCCCGCCCGGCTCGTGCCGATCGTGGCGCGGTGCCTGGCGAAGGATCCGGCGGAGCGGCCGACCGCCGAGGCGCTGATCGCCGAGATGCGCGCCGTCGCGTACCCGACGTCCGAGGACACCCAGGCCTTCATCCCGCGGCCGCGCCGGCCGAAGGCGGCGGAGGAGGAGGAGGAGGAGGAGGCCACCCACCTGCGGCAGCGGATCCCGACGGACCGGACGCCTCCCCGCCGCCGCGGGCGGGTGCTGACGGCGGCCGGGCTCGGGGTGCTGCTCGCCGCGGGGGCGGTCGGCGGCTACCTGTGGTGGGCGCCCGGCACCGGGGCGCCGGAGCAGCCGGTCTCCCATGCCTCGGGGAAGCCGGGCAAGGGCTTCTCCCCCTGGTCGACCGCACCGGGCACCCCGGCGGTGTCCTGCTCGGCGGAGGCCGGCGGACTGTACTGCTCCGGGCGCGGCGTGGCCGCCACCCGCCTCGACCCCGCGGACGGCTCGACGGCGTGGACGGTCCGCGCGAACGCCCCCGGCCACGGCCTGACGTCCGCCGGTGCTCCGCTCCACGCGGGTGGGCTGGTCCTCGTGACGGCACCCGGCAGCGAGCGGCTCCAGGCACTGGACCCCGCCACGGGCACGGAACGCTGGCAGCGGAAGCTGTCCGGCGGCACGCGCGTGGTGACCGCGGGCCCGTACGCGCTCACCGTGACCGCGAACGGCAACGTCACCGCCCTCGACGCCGCGAGCGGCACGCCGCGCTGGACGCGGAGGATCGGTGACGCCGGGTCCGTGTGGTGGGGCGGCCCGGGGGCGGCGGGGGCGCCCGTACTGTACGTGGCGACCGCGGCCCTCGACGGCGGATCGACGCAGCTCGCCGAGGTCGACCCGGTGACGGGAGCGGTGCGCTGGCAGACGCGGGCCTCGGGAAAGCTGCGGCCCGTCGGCGTGGCGCAGGGTGCGGTACAGCTGCTGGACAGCGACGCGGGGGCCAGGACCGCCGGCATCGTCAGGGTCGACGTGGCGGCCCGGACCGTCCGCCGGACCCAGCTGCCCGCACCGCTGTTCGACGCGGAGGCGACCGTGGGACCGGAGGGGACCGTCTACGCCTTCGGCAGCGGCGGGGCGCTCGTGGCGGTCGGCGCGGAAAGGGAGCTCTGGCGGCTGGAAACCGGGGCGGCCAGCGGCTCCGGGCCCGTCGTCTCGGACGGGCGGGTCTTCCTGATGACCGGGGACGGCCGGCTGCTGGCCGTGGACGCGGCGGCCGGGCGGCTCGTGGGGCAGACCAGGCCGCGCATGGCGGCCCAGGGCACCTTCAGCGCCACCCTCCCCGCCCCCGTCGTCACCGGCGGCCACGTCTACGCGTCCGCCCCCGACGGCACCGTCTTCGCCGTGGACGCGCGGAACCCCGCCGGGTGGTGAACCACACCGGCGGGGCCCGGAGTACTCAGCCCAGCTTCGACACGTCGCGGACCGCGCCCTTGTCGGCGCTGGTGGCCATCGCCGCGTAGGCGCGCAGGGCGGCCGAGACGGTGCGCTCACGGGTCTTCGGGGCGTACACGCCGCCGAGGGCCGCGTGCCGGGCGGCCAGCTCCTCGGCGGAGACCAGCAGCTCGATCGACCGGTTCGGGATGTCGATGCGGATCCGGTCGCCGTCCTCGACGACCGCGATGTCACCGCCGGAGGCCGCCTCCGGGGAGGCGTGGCCGATGGACAGGCCCGAGGTGCCGCCGGAGAAGCGGCCGTCCGTCACCAGGGCGCAGACCTTGCCGAGGCCGCGGCCCTTGAGGAAGGAGGTCGGGTAGAGCATCTCCTGCATGCCGGGGCCGCCGCGCGGGCCCTCGTAACGGATGACGACGACGTCTCCCGGCTGGACCTGCTTCGTCAGGATCTTCTCGACGGCCTCGTCCTGCGACTCGCAGACGACCGCCGGGCCCTCGAAGGTCCAGATCGACTCGTCGACACCGGCCGTCTTCACGACGCAGCCGTCGACCGCGATGTTGCCGCGCAGGACGGCGAGGCCGCCGTCCTTGGAGTACGCGTGCTGCACGGAGCGGATGCAGCCGCCCTCGGCGTCCAGGTCGAGGGTGTCCCAGCGCTCGGACTGGGAGAAGGCGGTGGCGGAGCGCTTGCAGCCGGGGGCCGCGTGCCACAGCTCCATCGCCTCCTCGGACGCCGTGCCGGAGCGGGCGTCCCACTTCGCGAGCCAGTCCTCCAGGCCCTTGGAGTGGACGGTGGTGACGTCCTTGTTGAGGAGCCCGCCGCGGTGCAGCTCGCCGAGGATGGCGGGGATGCCGCCGGCGCGGTGGATGTCCTCCATGTAGTACGTGCCGCCGGGCGCGACGTTCGGGGCGACCTTGGCCAGGCACGGGACGCGGCGCGAGACGGCGTCGATGTCCGTCAGGTCGTACTCCAGACCCGCCTCCTGCGCGGCGGCCAGCAGGTGCAGGATCGTGTTGGTCGAGCCGCCCATGGCGATGTCCAGGGCCATGGCGTTCTCGAAGGCCTCGCGGGAGGCGATGCTGCGCGGCAGGACCGACTCGTCGCCGTCCTCGTAGTAGCGCTTGGTGATCTCCACGACCGTGCGGCCGGCGTCCTCGTACAGGGCGCGGCGGGCGGTGTGCGTGGCGAGGACGGAGCCGTTGCCGGGCAGGGCCAGGCCGATGGCCTCGGCCAGGCAGTTCATCGAGTTGGCGGTGAACATGCCCGAACACGAACCGCACGTCGGACAGGCGTTCTCCTCGATGCGCAGGACGTCCTCGTCCGACACGTTCTCGTTGGAGGCGTCGACCATGGCGTCGATCAGGTCCAGCTTGCGGACGGTGCCGTCCACCAGAGTGGCCTGCCCGGCCTCCATCGGACCGCCGGAGACGAAGACCACCGGGATGTTGAGGCGCATGGCGGCCATCAGCATCCCGGGGGTGATCTTGTCGCAGTTGGAGATGCAGATCAGGGCGTCGGCGCAGTGCGCCTCGACCATGTACTCCACGCTGTCCGCGATCAGGTCGCGCGAGGGCAGGGAGTACAGCATGCCCGCGTGGCCCATGGCGATGCCGTCGTCGACCGCGATCGTGTTGAACTCGCGCGGGATCGCACCGGCGGCGCGGATGGCGTCCGAGACGATGCGGCCGACCGGCGCCAGGTGGGTGTGACCGGGGACGAACTCGGTGAAGGAGTTGGCGACCGCGATGATCGGCTTGCCGATGTCCTCGCTCGCTACGCCCGACGCGCGCATCAGCGCACGAGCGCCTGCCATGTTGCGGCCGTGGGTGACGGTGCGGGACCTCAGCTCGGGCATGCGGTTTCACTCCCCATGAGTGCGGCTGTACGGTCAGCCGCGACTGCGGATATGGCTCGGTTACGAGGCTACGCCCACCGCCCGCGATCCGGACACCTCGTCCGGATGCCGGGACGCGGGGGTCATTCCTCGGTCAGGTAGCGCTGGAGGGTGGGAGCGACGAGGGCCACGATGTCCTCCGCGTCCGCCGACGCGAGCGGCTCCACCTGGACCACGTACCGCAGGATCGCGATCCCGACCATGTGCGAGGCGGCCAGCTCGGCGCGGAACGTCGGATCCGGGACGTCGAGGTCGGCGGCGATCCGCTCCAGCACGCGGCGCAGCACCAGCGTGCGCAGCACCTTCGCGGCGGCGTCGTGCGTGAGCGCCGACCGGATCACGGCCAGCAGCGGCACCCGGGTGACCGGGTTCTCCCACACCCCCAGGAAATAGCGGACCAGCCGCTCCCCGATGCCGTCGGGGCCCTCCCCGAGAATGGCCGGAACCACCAGGGCCGGCTCCAGGCTCACCTCGATGGCAGCGGCGAAGAGGTCGTCCTTGCTGCCGAAGTAGTGGTGCACCAGCGCCGGGTCCACCCCCGCGACCTTCGCGACGCCGCGCACGGACGTCTTGTCGTACCCGCGCTCCGCGAACACCTCGCGGGCGGCGAGGCGGATGCGCTCCTGCGTACCGGGGCCCTCGTCCGCCTCGTCCTGGCGCGGCCGGCCGGGGCCGCGCCGCCGCTTCGCGGGCTCCGTCACCGGCGGCCGGCCGGCTTCGCGAGGTGCGCACGCGTGAAGGCCAGCGCCTCCGCGAGGTCCGCCTCCCGCTCCGCGGAGGACATGGCGCGCCGGGTGTTCACCTCGATCACCACGTGCCCGTCGAAGGAACTCCGGGCCAGCCCCGCGAGCAGCTCGGCGCAGGGCTGCGTACCGCGCCCGGGGACCAGGTGCTCGTCCTTCGCCGATCCGTTGCCGTCGGCGAGGTGGACGTGGGCCAGCCGGTCCCCCATCCGGTCGATCATCGCGGAGGCGTCGGTGCGGGCGGTGGCGGTGTGCGACAGGTCGACGGTGAAGTGCCGGTAGTCGTCCTTCGTCACGTCCCACTCGGGCGCGTACGCGAGCATCTCGCGGTCCCGGTAGCGCCACGGGTACATGTTCTCGACGGCGAAGCGGACGTCGGTCTCGTCGGCCATCCGCCAGATCCCGGACACGAAGTCCCGCGCGTACTGGCGCTGCCAGCGGAACGGCGGATGCACCACGACGGTGGACGCCCCCAGCCGCTCGGCCGCCGCCCGGGCCCGGTGGAGCTTGGTCCACGGATCCGTCGACCACACGCGCTGGGTGATGAGCAGACAGGGCGCGTGCACGGCCAGGACCGGCACCTGGTGGTGGTCCGACAGGCGGCGCAGCGCGTCGATGTCCTGGCTCACCGGGTCCGTCCAGACCATGACCTCCACCCCGTCGTAGCCGAGGCGCGCGGCGATCTCGAAGGCGGTCGCCGTGGACTCCGGGTAGACGGAGGCGGTGGACAGGGCGACCTTCGGGGTCCGGCTGCTCGGGATACGGAGTGGATCTGCCACGGTGACAGATTACGGGGCGCCTCCCCGGCGGGACGCACACGGCGGCACTCTCGTCATACTTTTCGGATGGAAACCGAAGGGACCGCGCGGGCCCGGCAGTGGCTGGCCGACCGCGGCGTCGTCCAGACCCCCGGGGGCTGGACCGACCCGGACAGGCCCGGCGCTCCCCGAACCGCCGACGAGATCGCCCACTCCTGGGCGTACGAGGTCTTCGTGGACGAGGACCTCGACGGGGCGGCGGCGGTACGGATGGCCTTCGGCCTGCTGGACCTCCTCGACGCGTACTGGGTCACCTGCGAGATCGGCTTCGCGCACGACGGCCCGGACGGCCCGCTGCCCGCCGGCCCGCTCTGGGAGGGCTACCGCACGCGCCTGGAGGCGGAGCGGGATCCGGAGCCCGTGCGCTACTCGCTCTGGGTCGACTGGTTCGAGGACCGCTCCACCTCCGCCACGGCCTTCGCCGAGGTCCTGGGCGACGACATCGCCGCCATCGTGGCCGCCCCCGCGCCGCCCTCCCTGCGCCGCGCCGCCCGCGTCCTGGCCGACTCGGGCCCGGTCCCGTGGGAGGTCAAGCACCCCGCGTACGAAACGGCGGCCCGCCTCCCGGCCCTCCACGAGCCCCTCTTCAGGGCGCTGCGCGCCGGCTACCACGACCTCTACGGCGACCTGGACCCCGCCGCGGCCCTCACCCTCCTCGACCGCCTCGCCCTCCCCCCGGCCACGGAACACCTCGCCCCGCTCCGCGCGGTCCTCGCGGCGGGCCACCGCAACCACCGCCACGCCCCGGAGGCGTGGGCCGCGGCGACGGCCTGACGGCGCCGCCGGGGGGACCCGTCCCCGGGGCGGTTACGGCAGGTGGTCCAGGCGGCGGAGGATGACGCCTTCGCGCAGCGCCCAGGGGCAGATTTCCAGTTCGTCCACGCCGAAGAGGTCCATCGCCGCCTCCGCCACCAGTGCCCCCGCCAGGAGCTGGGCGGCGCGGCCCTCCGAGACGCCCGGGAGGGCGGCGCGCTCCGTCGTGGTCATCACCGTCAGGCGGGGCACCCACTCCTCGAGGGACTTGCGGCTCAGTTCGCGCTGCACGTACAGCCCGTCGGCCTCGCGGGCCGCGCCCGCGAGGCGGGCCAGCTGCTTGAAGGTCTTCGACGTCGCCACCACGTGGTCCGGCGACCCGAAGCGCCTGAACTCGCCGACCGTCCGCGCGATCCGCGCCCGCACGTGCCGCCGCAGCGCCTTCACGTCCGCCGGGTCCGCCGGGTCCCCCGGGAGCCAGGCCGAGGTGAGGCGGCCCGCGCCCAGCGGGAGGGACACGGCCGTGTCGGGGTCCTCGTCTATCCCGTACGCGACCTCCAGCGAGCCCCCGCCGATGTCGAGGACCAGCAGCTTCCCCGCGGACCAGCCGAACCACCGGCGGACCGCCAGGAAGGTCAGCCGGGCCTCGTCCTCACCGCTGAGCACCGTCAGCTCGATGCCGGTCTCCGCCTTGACCCGGGCGAGGACGGCGTCGGCGTTCGGGGCCTCGCGCACCGCGCTGGTCGCGAAGGGCAGGACGTCCTCGCAGCCCTTGTCCTCGGCGGCCTGCACCGCGCCGGCGATCGCCGCGACGAGCCGTTCGACACCCTCCGGGCTGACCGCGCCGTGCGCGTCGAGCAGCTCCGCGAGCCGCAGCTGCACCTTGTGCGAGTGCGCGGGCTGCGGGCGCGCGCCGGGGTGCGCGTCCACCACCAGCAGATGGATCGTGTTCGAACCCACATCGAGGACACCGAGTCTCATACGGGAAACGCTACTGGGCCGGACGCGGAGCGGTGGAGGAAGGGGCGCTTAGGCTGGGCTTGTGCCAAATACGAAGAAGGCCAGCAAGAGCGAGACCAAGAAGAAGACCCGGGTGTCGGACGAGAAGGGCCTCGATTTCCCCCGCGCCTGGGTGGAGTTCCCCGATCCGGCCGACGAGGAGCAGGTCTTCCGCTGCGACCTGACCTGGCTGACCTCCCGCTGGACGTGCATCTTCGGCAGCGGCTGCCAGGGCATCCAGGCGGGCCGCGCGTCCGACGGCTGCTGCACCCTCGGCGCGCACTTCTCCGACGAGGACGACGAGAAGCGGGTCGCCGGGCACGTCGCCCGCCTGACGCCGGAGCTGTGGCAGTTCCACGACGTCGGGAGCGAGTCCGGCTGGACCCAGCTCGACGACGACGGGGAGAAGCAGACCCGCCGCTGGGACGGCGCCTGCATCTTCCTGAACCGGCCCGGTTTCCCGGCCGGCGCGGGCTGCTCCCTGCACATCCTGGCGCTCAGGAGCGGCCAGGAGCCGCTGGAGACGAAGCCGGACGTGTGCTGGCAGCTGCCCATCCGGCGGACCTACGACTGGATCGACCGGCCGGACGACACCCGGGTCCTCCAGGTATCGATCGGCGAGTACGACCGGCGCGGCTGGGGCCCGGGCGGCCACGACCTGCACTGGTGGTGCACGTCGGCGACCTCCGCGCACGGTGCCGGCCGGCCGGTGTACGAGTCGTACCGGGCGGAGCTGACGGAGCTGATGGGCAAGGAGGCCTACGAGGAGCTGGTGAAGCTGTGCGAGGCGCGGCTGGCCTCGCTGCTGCCGGTGGCCCCGCACCCCGCCGACCCGGCGTAGACCCGGGCCGCCGCGAACCGGTACGCGGCACCGCGGCCGTGCCCCGGACCCGGGCCTCAGCCCCCGGGCGTCCCCGGGTCGGGGGAAACCGTTCCTCCTGAGGGGGGTTCCGGGGTCGCCGTGTCCGTCGGGGCCGGCGTCGGGTCCGGGGTCGGCGTCGGGTCCGGGGCCGGCGTGGGGTCGGGGGCGGGCGTGGTCGGGGTGGGCGTGGGGTCCGGGGTGGGCGTCGGGGTGGGGTCCGGGGCCGGCGGGGTCGGCTCGGGGGCGGGCGCGGGGCGGCCGCGGCCCTGGAGGGAGACCACCGCCCCGCCGGGATCGACGCCGACCCGGGCCGTCCAGGCGCCGACGGGCTGGGCCCCGGTGTCGACGGTGATCCGGAGGGTGACCGATTCTCCGGGCGCGAGGGTGCCCGCCGTCTCGCTCGCGCGCAGCCAGGGCGCGTCCGACCAGAGCCGCCAGTCGACGGGGTTCCCGCCGGAGGCGGTGAGGGTGAGCAGGGTGGTGGCGCCCCGGGTGGTGGCGGCGACGGTGAGGCGGCCGGGGCCGACGGCCTCGGGGCCGGCCGGGCTTCCGGCGCTGATGACCTTGACGGAGACGTCGGGAGCCGCGCTGCCGGCGGCGAAGCCGGGCTCCCCGGTGGTGTGGGTGGTGTTGCCGGTGTTCTCGTACCCGGTGAAGGGGCGGCCCCCGACGTAGGGGGGCGGGATCTTCGATTCGCTGGCCGAGACGCGGCTGCCGTCGCCGCCGACGGGCTCGCCGGTGGAGGGGGCGCCCCGGTACGCGGCCCACAGCGCGAGTACGGGCGCGGCGACGACGGTGGCCACGACGGTGGTGGTCACGGCCCGGGCGCGGAGCCGCTCGCGGCGGGCGGCGCGGTCCTTGGGGTCCATGGGGAAGCCGGTCCGGTCGAAGCGCGGGCCGGGGCGGCCGCCGCGGCGCCGGCAGGAGCGCAGCATGGCGGCGTGGACGGCGGTGCGGGGCGCGGGGACCAGGGGCAGGACGGCGCTGATGCCGGAGCCCGGCCAGGGCGCCGCGGCGCCGACGCGTTCGGCGGCGCGGCGGCAGCGCGGGCAGTCGTCGACGTGGCGGACGAGCTCGGCGCGCAGGGTGGTGGACAGCAGTACTTGGCCGTCGCCGTCGTCGCCGGTGATGCGGGAGACGGCCGGGCAGTTGGCGGTCTCGACGACGGCGAGGGCGGCGCGGGTGCGTTCGACCTCGCAGGCCGCGCCGGAGAGCAGGTCCCGGGCGGCGGTGGGGGCGGTGCCGAGGACGGCGGCGAGTTCGGTGACGCCGAGGCGGTGGCGGACGGAGAGTTCGAGGGCCTCGCGCTGTTGGGGGGTGGTCCCGGCGGCCTCGGGCCAGGCGAGCCGGGCGAGTTCGGTACGGCGGTAGGCGCTCACGTCGAGCGGGCGGTGCGCCCGGGGCGCGCGCTCGGGGTCCGTGTGCTCCAGCGTGCGCGGGGCGGAATGCGCTCCCTGGCGTACGCGCCGCCGCTCGGCCAGCCGGCGCAGGCAGGCCCAGCGGGCGAGCGCGTAGAGCCAGGCCCGCCGGTCGCCCTCGTCGGGACATCGGCCGGGGTACCGCTCGGCGACGGCGAGGACGTCGCCGAGCACCTCGGTGGCGGCGTCGTGGTCGCACAGGACCGACAGGCAGTACGTGAAGAGCCCGTCCAGATGGGGCTCGTGCCGCAGGGGCGGGGGCTCCCCGCCGGGGACGGGGTCCTCGGGCCGGACGGTGCCGGCGGTATCAGCCGCACCGGCACCGGCCGCACCACCTGCACCGGCCGCACCACCGGCACCACCCGCTTCTGCCGCCGCTCCTACCCCATAGGAAGGATCACCGGCAACTGGCGTAACCTCCGCACCACCCGTATCGCCCGCCGGGCCCGCCCATTCCACTCGGGGCGTGCGCCCGTGCGCGGGGTGTGCGCCGGTGCGCGATACGGACTCTCCCTGGTCGCTGCTGTTCACTCG
Source organism: Streptomyces sp. NPDC034043 (assembly GCF_055575675.1). NCBI lineage: Bacteria > Bacillati > Actinomycetota > Actinomycetes > Kitasatosporales > Streptomycetaceae > Streptomyces > Streptomyces sp. NPDC034043. The sequence goes on along the minus strand of NZ_JBVISF010000027.1, from coordinate 25,848 downwards.
GCGAACCGTAGGCGGCGCGCCGGTAACGCTCCGGAAGCCTTCCGGGGTTTTAGCCCTTAAGGGTGAACAGATCGGCACTCCGCTGACAGCGGCCCTGACGCGCGGCCCCGCCGCGCGCGGATCCGGTGGTCCGGCGGCCGCCCGCGCGCCCAGCGCGTCGGGCGTTGTCGGCGGCGGCGGCTACGGTGGGCGCCATGGCTGCCCGTACATCTCGTTCATCCGCCAAGGACCGGCCGTCCTACCGCTGCTCCGAGTGCGGCTGGACCACCGCGAAGTGGCTCGGCCGGTGCCCCGAGTGCCAGGCGTGGGGGACCGTCGAGGAGATGGGCGCGCCCGCCGTACGTACCACCGCGGCCGGTCGCGTCTCCGCGGCCGCGCTGCCCATCGGCCAGGTCGACGGCAGGACCGCCGCCGCCCGCAGCACCGGCGTGGACGAGCTGGACCGGGTCCTGGGCGGCGGCCTCGTCCCCGGCGCGGTGGTGCTGCTGGCGGGCGAGCCGGGCGTCGGCAAGTCGACGCTGCTGCTGGACGTCGCCTCGAAGGCGGCCACCGGTGACCACCGCACCCTGTACGTGACCGGCGAGGAGTCGGCCAGCCAGGTGCGGCTGCGGGCCGACCGGATCAACGCCCTCAACGACCACCTCTACCTCGCCGCCGAGACCGACCTGTCCGCGGTGCTGGGCCACCTCGACGCGGTGCGGCCGTCGCTGCTGGTCCTGGACTCCGTACAGACCATCGCCTCCCCCGAGATCGACGGCGCGCCCGGCGGCATGGCCCAGGTGCGCGAGGTCGCCGGCGCGCTGATCCGCGCCTCGAAGGAGCGGGGCATGGCCACCCTCCTCGTCGGCCACGTCACCAAGGACGGCGCCATCGCCGGCCCCCGCCTGCTGGAGCACCTGGTGGACGTGGTGCTCAGCTTCGAGGGCGACCGGCACGCCCGGCTGCGCCTGGTGCGCGGCGTGAAGAACCGTTACGGGGCCACCGACGAGGTCGGCTGCTTCGAGCTGCACGACGAGGGCATCACCGGGCTCGCCGACCCCAGCGGGCTGTTCCTGACCCGGCGGGCCGAGGCGGTGCCGGGCACCTGCCTGACCGTGACCCTGGAGGGCAAGCGCCCGCTGGTCGCCGAGGTGCAGGCGCTCACCGTCGACTCACAGATCCCCTCCCCGCGCCGCACCACCTCGGGTCTGGAGACCTCGCGCGTCTCGATGATGCTGGCGGTGCTGGAGCAGCGCGGCCGGATCACCGCGCTGGGCAAGCGGGACATCTACAGCGCGACCGTGGGCGGGGTGAAGCTGACGGAGCCGGCGGCGGACCTGGCGATCGCGCTGGCGCTGGCCTCGGCGGCCAGTGATGTGCCCCTGCCGAAGAACCTGGTGGCCATCGGGGAGGTCGGTCTGGCCGGCGAGGTGCGGCGGGTGACCGGTGTCCAGCGCCGCCTGGCCGAGGCGCACCGGCTCGGCTTCACGCACGCGCTGGTCCCGGCGGACCCGGGGAAGGTGCCGGCGGGGATGAAGGTGACCGAGGTGGCGGACATGGGGGACGCGCTGCGGGTCCTGCCGCGCGGGCGTTCGCGCACGCCGGCCCGGGAGCGGGCGGCGGCGGAATAGCCGGCCCGGGAGCGGGCGGCGGAACGGCCGACCGCGCCCACGGCGGCGCGGACAGCAGCGGAATCCACGCCTCCGCAGGCGGGTCCCGCAGCAGGTCAGCGGGCGGACGCGAGCCGGACGGCAGGCCCGGCCGGGGGCGACCCCGGGGGCCGGCGCGCACGGCGCGTACGGGGCCTCCTGGCGGCGGTAGGGGCCAAGCCCCGGCGGGCGCACAGCGTGCGCCGGTAGACTTTGGGCTGGTCCGCCCGGCCGTACGCGGCGGCGCAACCCGCGACCGGAGGAGTGCAGTGGCAGCCAAGGACGGGGCAGCAGCACCCGGGAAGTCCGGCGCGAGCTCCAAGCACGAGGCGTTGATGCGCGCCTCGCTGAGCGCGGTCGCGCCTGGTCAGCCCCTGCGCGACGGGCTGGAGCGGATCGTCCGGGGCAATACGGGCGGCCTGATCGTCCTGGGCATGGACAAGGCCGTCGAGTCGATGTGCACCGGCGGCTTCGTACTGGACGTGGAGTTCACCGCGACCCGGCTGCGCGAACTGTGCAAGCTCGACGGGGCCCTCATCCTCGACAAGGACATCACCAAGATCCTGCGGGCCGGCGTACAGCTGGTGCCGGACGCCTCGATCCCCACGGAGGAGACGGGCACCCGCCACCGCACGGCGGACCGCGTCTCCAAGCAGTGCGGTTTCCCGGTGGTGTCGGTGTCCCAGTCGATGCGGCTGATCGCGCTGTACGTGGACGGGGAGCGGCGGGTCCTGGAGGAGTCCGGGGCCATCCTGTCCCGGGCGAACCAGGCGCTGGCCACGCTGGAGCGGTACAAGCTGCGCCTGGACGAGGTCGCGGGCACGCTGTCGGCGCTGGAGATCGAGGACCTGGTCACGGTCCGCGACGTCACCGCCGTCGCCCAGCGGCTGGAAATGGTCCGCCGGATCGCGACGGAAATCGCCGAGTACGTGGTCGAACTGGGCACGGACGGGCGACTGCTGTCGCTCCAGCTGGACGAGCTGACGGTCGGCATCGAGCAGGAACGGGAGCTGGTGATCCGGGACTACGTTCCGGAACCGACGGCGAAGCGTTCCCGCACGGTGGAGGAAGCGCTGCCGGCCCTGGACGCGCTGACCCATCCGGAACTGCTGGAGCTGGCGATCGTGGCGCGGGCCCTGGGCTACACGGGCTCGCCGGAGACGCTGGATTCGGCGGTGTCGCCCCGCGGGTACCGGCTGCTGGCGAAGGTGCCCAGGCTGCCGGGGGCGATCATCGAGCGGCTGGTGGAGCACTTCGGCGGGCTGCAGAAGCTGCTGGCGGCCAGCGTGGACGACCTCCAGACGGTGGACGGCGTCGGCGAGGCCCGTGCCCGCAGCGTCCGCGAGGGCCTGTCCCGCCTGGCGGAGTCCTCGATCCTGGAACGGTACGTCTAAGCCGGTGGGCGGGTTCCCGCCGCGCTGAGCGGCCCCCTACCCGCCCTTCGCCCGTTCCCCGGGGCGCCGCCCCGGGCCCCGCGCCTCAAACGCCGGCGGGGCCGGAAGGACGACGCCAAGCCCCGCGCAGCGGCACGGCATCCGCGGAAGACCCACCGGCACCGGCACCGCCCGTGGCCCCGCCGGGCGGGCCGACGGCCGGAGGCCGGCGCAGCGGCGCGAAGCCGGGAAGGCGCCCCGGCGCCGAGCCGCGCGAGCGGCACGTCAAAAAAATCAGTCCTGCTTCAGGACGAAGGACGTGCGGGCCACCGGGAGGCCCGGGGACTTGACCTCGACCACGTAGGTGTCGGGGGCCGGGCTGCCCTGCGGGGGGTTCTGGCACTGGTCCGCCGCGCTCGGCTTGCGGTCCCATTCCACCGTCTGCTTGGTCTCGCCCTGTGCCGGCAGCCGGTAGAAGGCGTTGGCCGCGCCCGTCGGGCAGTCGGCGGAGGACCAGACGGCCTTGGCTCCGGTCGTCTGGAAGATGGTCACGACCGCCTGCTTCGGGCCGAGCCCGAACTTGCAGGTGCTGCCCGAGGTGTTGCGGACGAGCAGTTCGAGACGGGGCTTCTCGTTCGTCTCGTACTCGTTCTTCACGCTCTTGACCTCCCACTGCAGCGCGCTCGCCGGACACGTCGGCAGCGGGGAGTCCGCGGGGACCTGCGCGGGGGAGGAGCCGGAGGAGCCCGAGGAGCCCGCACCCGAGCCGGAGGCCGCGCCGGTGCCGCCCGGGGCGTCGTTCCCGCCCGGGCCCTGGGAGCCGCCGCCGCTGCCGGAGCCGGAGCCCGACTCGGCGCGTCCGCCCGGAGCCTGACTGATCGCCGGGCCGGATCCGGAGGGGCCGGGGGTGATCGTGCGCACGGGTCCGGAGCCGTCGCCGCCGCCCTTGCCGTTCGTACTCGTGCCCCCGCCACCGGAACTGACGAACCATACGGCGAGCAGCGCGACGAGCGCGGCGACGGACGCCAGCACGGCCCTCCGCCGCCAGTAAATGGAGGAGGGGAGCGGCCCGACCGGATTGCGCAGAGATCCCACGCACCGAACCTTACGAGAACTCGTGCCGCGTTCCGCGCCCCACATGCCGCGTATCCGGCAGGTTTTGCCGATGATCATCCTGCGGGGTCACCCGTGAACGGCCATAACCGGCCAGGGGCCCGGCGCGGTCCCGTCGGGGCGACCAGTACGGTCAGTGACCATGGACAGCTCCGACCTCTACCGCGACATCACCGACTTCGCCCACGACACGCCCTCCTGGGCGCAGTTGACGGTCGAGGTCTGGACCGAATACGGCCTCCTCCTCTTCGGTCTGCTCTTCATATCCGTGTGGTGGCGCGCGCGCGGACAGCGCGGCGGCGAGCCGCGGGCCCTCGCGCTGGCGGTGCTCGCGCCGCTGGTCACCGCGCTCGTGTACGTGGCCTCGGAGCTGGTGAAGTCCACCATCGATGAGGAACGGCCCTGCCGGGCGGTGGCCGGTGCGGCCGCCTCCCTGATCCCCTGCCCGCCGTACGGCGACTGGTCCTTCCCCAGCAACCACTCCGCCATCGCCGGCGCCGCCGCCGTCGCGCTGGCGCTGGCCGTTCCCCGGCTCGCGTGGCTGACGGTGCCGATGGGCCTGCTGATGGCCTTCTCCCGGGTCTTCGTCGGGGTGCACTACCCCCACGACGTCGGCATGGGCCTGCTGCTGGGCGCCTCGCTGGCCGTGATCGCCGTGGCGGCACTGACCGGTCCGATGACCGCCATCACCACCGCCGTCCAGGGCAGCGGCAACCGCGCGGCCGTCTGGTTCACCGGTCCGGGCCCCGCGCGCCGGCCCTGAAACGTGCCAGGATGCCGTCTGTCATGACTGCATCTCCCACACACACCTCCGCGCTGCACACCCCCGTCATCGCGTGGTTCGACGAGCACGCCCGCGACCTTCCCTGGCGCCGCCCCGAGGCCGGCCCCTGGGGGGTGATGGTCAGCGAGTTCATGCTGCAGCAGACCCCCGTCAGCCGGGTGCTGCCGGTGTACGAGCAGTGGCTCGCCCGGTGGCCCCGGCCCGCGGACCTGGCCGCCGAGGCGCCGGGCGAGGCCGTACGGGCCTGGGGGCGGCTGGGCTACCCCCGCCGGGCCCTGCGCCTGCACGGCGCGGCCTCGGCGATAACGGAACGGCACGGGGGCGACGTACCCCGCGACCACGCGCAGCTGCTCGCGCTGCCCGGGATCGGCGAGTACACGGCCGCCGCGGTGGCCTCCTTCGCGTACGGGCAGCGGCACCCGGTGCTGGACACCAACGTGCGCCGCGTCTTCGCGCGCGCCGCGACCGGGGTCGAGTACCCCCCGAACGCCACCACCGCCGCCGAGCGGCGGCTGGCGCGGGAGCTGCTGCCCGAGGACGAGGCGACGGCGGCGCGCTGGGCGGCGGCCTCCATGGAGCTCGGCGCGCTGGTGTGCACCGCCAAGAGCCCCGACTGCGTGCGCTGCCCGGTCGCGGCGCAGTGCGCGTGGCGGCTCGCGGGGAAGCCGGCGCACGACGGGCCGCCGCGGCGCGGTCAGACGTACGCCGGGACGGACCGGCAGGTGCGCGGCAAGCTGCTGGCGGTGCTCCGGGAGGCGGTGGGTCCGGTTCCGCAGGCGGTGCTGGACACCGTGTGGGACGAGCCGGTGCAGCGGGCCCGGGCGCTGGACGGGCTCGTGTCGGACGGGCTGGTGGAGCCCCTCGCGCAGGGGATGTACCGGCTGCCGCAGAGCTGACGGCCTGCGGACCGGCCCCGGCCGGCGGACCTGGCCCGTGTCCCGGACACGGACCGGGATCCACTCGAAGCTGACTCGCAGATTCCGTTTCGAGCCGGGAAACCGCAGCTCAGCGGCGCTGTTACACAACCTACGGGTGTCCGTGCGCCCACCGCAGGCTGACCCGCACAGTGCCGTGACAACCCCTCCGTAACTTCGGACCCGTAAGACAGCGGAGACGGGGACGCAGTGGAGGCGGTCTGAATGGCGCACGGAGAGGTACTCGAGTTCGAGGAGTACGTACGCACCCGGCAGGACGCCCTGCTGCGCAGCGCCCGGCGCCTGGTCCCGGACCCCACGGACGCCCAGGACCTGCTCCAGACCGCCCTCGTGCGCACCTACGGCCGCTGGGACGGCATCGCCGACAAGTCCCTGGCCGACGCCTACCTGCGCCGGGTCATGATCAACACGCGGACCGAGTGGTGGCGGGCCCGCAAGCTCGACGAGGTCCCCACCGAACAGCTCCCGGACGCGTCCGTCGAGGACGGCTCGGACCAGCGCGCCGACCGCGCCCTGCTGATGGACATCCTCAAGGTGCTCGCGCCCAAGCAGCGCAGTGTCGTGGTGCTGCGACACTGGGAGCAGATGAGCACCGAGGAGACGGCCGCGGCGCTCGGTATGTCGGCGGGAACCGTGAAGAGCACACTGCACCGCGCCCTGGCCAGGCTCCGACAGGAGCTGGAGAGCCGGGACCTGGACATGCGTGCCCTGGAACGCGGTGACCACACCACGCGCTACGAGGGGCGGGAGCGGTGCGCGGCCTGAACGGCCAACTTCTGAGCGGCAGGAGCTCGCTGGTACTCATGTCGACGGGGACGTTCGTCCTCGTCGGCACAGTGCTGTTCGCGGCCGGATGCTCCACCGGCGGCACCGGCCTGCGCGACGGCGGGCCCGCGCGCACCGAGTCGGTGGCGCGCAGCAACCAGCCCACGGGCGGCGCCTCGAAACCGCCGGCCCCGGGGCACTCCCCCGCCGCGTCCACCGGCAGCCAGGTCAAGCGGGTCGACCCGGTGGCCCTGCTGAAGGCCGACCCCAGGGTCAGCGCCGAGATCAAGCGGGACCTCAAGCCCTGCACGGGCAAGGAGTACCCGGTCGACGTGAGCTACGGGAAGATCACCGGCGGCACCGTCGTCGACGTCGTGGTCAACGTCCTGTCCTGCGCCGATGCGCTGGGGCGCGGTTCGTACGTGTACCGCTCGGACGGCGGGAAGTACGAGAATGTGTTCGCGGACGAGCAGAAGCCGGTCTACGCGGAGATCGACCGGGGCGACCTGGTGGTCAGCAAGCCGGTGTACGGGCAGGACGCCGCGCCGTCCGAACCGTCCGGCGAGGACGTGATCACGTACCACTGGAACGGCGAGAGGTTCACCGAGCAGGACCGGGTCCACTCGGAGTACAGCAACGTGTACAACCCCGGGATGCAGCCGGCCCCGGCCGTCTCCCCGAAGAACTGAACGCCCGAAGAACCCGGCGCGCGGTGGTACCGGACGCGCGCGACGCACAGAACGACCGAGCGGAAGAACCGGAGTGAGGCTGGGCATGGCCGAGACCCACGTGCTGTTCGTGGAGGACGACGACGTCATCCGCGAGGCCACGACCCTGGCGCTGGAGCGCGACGGCTTCGTGGTCACCGCCATGCCCGACGGCCTGTCCGGCCTGGAGTCCTTCCGGGCGCACCGGCCCGACATCGCCCTGCTCGACGTGATGGTGCCCGGCATGGACGGCGTGAGCCTGTGCCGCCGCATCCGCGACGAGTCCACCGTCCCCGTGATCATGCTGTCGGCGCGCGCCGACAGCATCGACGTGGTCCTGGGCCTGGAGGCGGGCGCGGACGACTACGTCACCAAGCCCTTCGACGGCTCCGTCCTCGTCGCCCGCATCCGCGCCGTGCTGCGCCGCTTCGGCCACGCCGGCGGCACGCGGAACGGCGCGAACGGCTCCTCCGGCGCGGACGTCCCGGACGAGCGCGGGGTGCTGTCCTTCGGCGACCTGGAGGTCGACACGGAGGGCATGGAGGTCCGCAGGGCCGGCGCCCCCGTGGGCCTGACCCCCACCGAGATGCGGCTGCTGCTGGAGTTCTCCTCCGCGCCGGGCACCGTCCTCTCCCGCGACCGGCTCCTGGAACGGGTCTGGGACTACGACTGGGGCGGCGACACCCGCGTCGTGGACGTCCACGTCCAGCGGCTGCGCACCAAGATCGGGCAGGACCGGATCGAGACGGTCCGCGGCTTCGGATACAAGCTCAAGGCATGAGTAGAACCGCATGAGGCGTGTCACCCTCCGCACGGGGATCCGCTGGAAGATCACCCTCGCCATCGCCGCCGTCGGCGCGCTCACCGCGCTCGCGCTGAGCCTGGTGGTGCACAGCGCTGCCCGCGTGTCGATGCTGGAGAGCGCCCGCGAGCAGGAGCTGGAACGGGTCCAGTACGTCTCCCGCACTCCCGACGCCGGACGCAAGCCGATCTGGGGCGCCAAGGTCAACGACCCCGAGCTCCCCGCGGAGCTGCGCGAGAAGGCCCGCTCGGGGCGGCGCGGCACCTACATCCACGAGTCCCCCAAGCGGGTCCCCGAGGTGTGGGCGGCCGTACCGCTCGGCAACGGGCAGGTGCTCTCCATGCACCACCCGTTCCGCGAGAGCGCCAACATGGTGCGCGACCTGGACCGGGCCCTCGTCGTCGGCTCGCTGGCCGTGGTGATCGGCGGCTCGGCCATGGGCGTGCTCATCGGCGGCCAGATCTCCCGTCGGCTGCGCCAGGCCGCCGCCGCCGCCCAGCGCGTGGCGCACGGGGACCCCGAGGTACGCGTACGGGACGCCGTGGGCGGTGTCGTACGGGACGAGACGGACGACCTCGCGCACGCCGTGGACGCCATGGCCGACGCCCTCCAGCAGCGGCTGGAGGCCGAACGGCGGGTGACGGCGGACATCGCGCACGAGCTGCGGACCCCGGTGACGGGCCTGCTCACGGCGGCGGAGCTGCTGCCTCCGGGCCGGCCGACGGAGCTGGTCCGCGACCGCGCGCAGGCGATGCGGGCGCTGGTCGAGGACGTGCTGGAGGTGGCCCGGCTGGACAGCGCCTCCGAGCGGGCGGAACTCCAGGACGTGGCGCTCGGCGAGTTCGTGAGCCGCCGGGTGGCTTCGCTGATGCCGGAGGCCTCGGTACGGGTCGTCGCGGACGAGATCGTCAGCACGGACCCGCGCCGGCTGGAGCGGATCCTCGGGAACCTGCTGGCGAACGCCTCGCGGTACGGGCGGGCCCCGATCCAGGTCGACGTCGAGGGCCGGGTCGTACGCGTCCGGGACCACGGGCCGGGCTTCCCGGAGGCGCTGCTGCGCGAGGGCCCGAGCCGCTTCCGGACCGGGTCCACGGACCGCGCCGGGGTGGGTCACGGGCTCGGGCTGACCATCGCGGAGGGGCAGGCCCGGGTGCTGGGGGCGCGGCTGACGTTCCGCAACGTCGCGGCGCGGGGCGGCGCGGAGAACGAGGGCGCCGCCGCCGGGGCGGTGGCGGTGCTGTGGCTGCCGGAGCACGCGCCGACGGCGACGGGCAGCTTCCCGGTCATCCAGCTGCCGGGCTGACCCGGGCTCCGTACCCCGCCGGGGCCGGGCCCGTGACGCGGGCCCGTGACCGGAGCCGGAACCGGGATCGGTGCGAGCGGATCCGGATCGGGCCGGGGAGCGGGATCGGTGCCGGGCGCTCCCCCGTTCGGGGCGATGTTCTAGCATCCGTGCCATGACTGACGGTACGGATCTCCCGAACAGCCCCCAGCCCGGCCCCGCCCCCGGGAGCGGCGGTTACGGTTTCCCGCCGCAGACGCCGAACCCCTACCAGCCGGGGCCCGCCCAGGGACAGCCGTCCGGCGGGGGCTTCGGGCCGCCTCCGGCGCAGCCGCAGACGGAGGCCCCGCTCGGCGGCGGTGGCGCTGAACCGTTCTCCCTGCCCTCGACGCCCTCGACGCCCTCCACGCCCGACTGGCAGGCCATGGCCGACGCCACCGAGGCCCAGCGGCGCAAGCGCAGGCGGCTGACCATCGGCATCGGGGCGCTCGCGGTCGTCCTGGTCGCGGGCGGCGCGGGGTTCTTCGTACTGAACGGCTCCGGCGACGACCCGAAGAACCCGCCGGCGGTCGCCTCCTCGGGCTCGCCGAGCGCGTCGGGCGACTCCTCCCCGTCCCCGGACGGCAAGACCCCCGAGGACGACTCCCCGACCGTGCCGGGCGAGCCGAACCTGCTGCGCGACCGCAGCGGGAAGATGGGCATAGCCCTGGGCCCCGGCGCCTCACTGGGCGAGCTGGCCAAGCGGACCGAGGTCCGTTTCAAGGGCACGCCGGACTCCTACGCGCAGGGCGCCGAGCCGGCCGTGGACGTCACCAAGAGCTTCACCGTCTCCACCCGCGCCTACAACGTGGCCGAGACCGGCTCCCGCATGGCGGTGAGCCAGGGCGACGGGGTCTCGTACTCCTTCGAGCTGGGCTTCGAGGTCGTGAACGGCAAGAAGGCCTGGGTGTTCCGGGTGCAGACCGGTGACAAGGGCCAGGCGGCGACCGCCCAGCAGGTGGTCGTGGACAGCGTGGACACCACGCGGCAGTGGGTGCTGCTGACGGGGACCTACGACGCGGAGAAGAAGACCATCGCGCTGTGGGTGGACGACAAGCAGGGCGGCCAGGCGCAGGTCTCCGGCATCTGGCCCGGCCCCGGGCCGCTCCAGCTGGGCCGTGCCCGCCACCACGCGATCTGGAGCGCCGCGTGGGACGGGCCGCTGGACCACATCCGGATCTTCGACCAGGCGCTGGGCCAGGAGCAGATCACCGGTCTGAAGAACAACAAGACCGGGAAGATCAAGCCGACCCACTCCTGGCTGATCTGACCGGGGTCAGATGGTGACGCCGGCGTTGCGCAGGAAGGCCACCGGGTTGACGGCCGAGCCGTAGTTCGGGGTGGTGCGGATCTCGAAGTGCAGGTGGGGGCCGCTGCTGTTGCCGGTGTTGCCGGACAGCGCGATCCGCTGGGCGGCGGAGACCTTCTGGCCGATCCGGACCTGGATCTTCGAGAGGTGCGCGTACTGGGAGTACGTGTTGTTCGCGTGCTTGATCACGACGGCGTTGCCGTACGCGGGGCCGTCGCCGCCGCCGTTCGGGCCGGCCTTCACGACGGTGCCGGCGCCCGCGGCGCGGACCGGGGTGCCGGTGGGAACGGCGAAGTCCTGGCCGGAGTGCTTGTGCGCCCACATGCTGCCGCCCCTGCCGAAGGTCGCGGACAGCGTGTAGCTCACGACGGGCTTGGCCCACAGGACGGGCTTCGCGGCAGCCGCCTTGGCCTTCGCGGCGGCCTTGGCCTTCGCGGCAGCCGCCTTGGCCTGCGCGGCGGCCTTGGCCTGCGCGTCGGCCTGCGCCTGGAGGGCGGCGGCCTCGGCGGACACGGCGGCGGGGGCCTCGTCGGCGAAGGCGGCGGTCGTCCCGGCCCCGAGTGCCAGCAGCACACCGAGGCCGGTGGCGGCGAGGGCGGTACGGGTGCGGCGGGTGCTGACGCGCTTCGCGGACATGGGAGACCTCCGGGGCCGGGGACAGGAGCGGTGGCAAGAAAGATCCCGGCGCCTGCGGACCGAACCGCTGCTGCCGGGCTTGCCCCACCTTGGTAACCCGTGCCCCCGGGCTTCCCCAAACGTCCCTTTTACTACCCCGGCTCGTAGCTGCCCGGTGGATCTCCGGGCCCTTGACGGCGTCCGTACTGGGCAAGCGCGGGGACAAATCGGGGCAGCCAAATCTACGAGAGTTCCTAGTAGGTCCGTTTTGCCCTGTGCGGCTTGTCACCGGCCCCCGGCCCCTACGCGGCACCCCGGGCCCCGCGGGGGCCGCTCACCCACCCCGCTCACCCACCCCGCCCCCCATCCGGCCCGTCCAGGCGCCCGCCCGCGGCCGGGCACGCAAAGGGGCGGCCCCGGGACCTCGTGGGTCCCGGGGCCGCCCCTACGCCCGCGGCAAGCGCCGCCGGCGCTTACGCGCCCTTGGAAAGGTCCGGGCCGGAGCCCGTGGCCTCGATCGGGGGGATGTCCGGCAGGGCCGACTTCTCCTCGCCGCGGAAGGTGAACTTGGCGTTCTCGCCCTCACCCTCCACGCCGACGACCACGATGTGACCGGGGCGCAGCTCGCCGAAGAGGATCTTCTCCGACAGCAGGTCCTCGATCTCGCGCTGGATGGTCCGGCGCAGCGGGCGGGCACCCATGATCGGGTCGTAGCCGCGCTTGGCCAGGAGCTGCTTCGCGTCACCGCTGAGCTCGATGCCCATGTCGCGGTCCCTGAGGCGCTCGTCCACCTTGGCGATCATCAGGTCGACGATCTGGATGATGTCTTCCTGGCTGAGCTGGTGGAAGACGACCGTGTCGTCGACACGGTTCAGGAACTCGGGCCGGAAGTGCTGCTTGAGCTCTTCGTTGACCTTCGCCTTCATCCGGTCGTAACCGGTCTTGACGTCGCCCTGGGCCGCGAAGCCCAGGTTGAAGCCCTTGGAGATGTCCCGCGTACCCAGGTTGGTCGTCATGATGATGACCGTGTTCTTGAAGTCCACGACCCGGCCCTGGGAGTCGGTCAGGCGACCGTCCTCCAGGATCTGGAGAAGGGAATTGAAGATATCCGGGTGCGCCTTCTCGACCTCGTCGAAGAGGACGACGGAGAACGGCTTCCGGCGGACCTTCTCGGTCAGCTGGCCGCCCTCCTCGTAGCCCACGTAGCCGGGGGGCGAACCGAAGAGGCGGGAAACCGTGTGCTTCTCGCTGAACTCCGACATGTCGAGGGAGATCAGCGCGTCCTCGTCGCCGAAGAGGAATTCGGCCAGCGTCTTGGAGAGCTCGGTCTTACCGACACCGGACGGGCCGGCGAAGATGAACGAGCCACCGGGACGCTTCGGGTCCTTCAGACCCGCACGGGTACGGCGGATGGCCTGGGAGAGCGCCTTGATGGCGTCCTTCTGGCCGATGACGCGCTTGTGGAGCTCGTCCTCCATGCGCAGGAGGCGGGAGGACTCCTCCTCCGTGAGCTTGAAGACGGGAATGCCGGTCGCGGTCGCGAGGACCTCGGCGATGAGCTCGCCGTCGACCTCGGCGACGACGTCCATGTCGCCGGCCTTCCATTCCTTCTCGCGCTTGGCCTTCGCGGTGAGCAGCTGCTTCTCCGAATCACGGAGCGAAGCCGCCTTCTCGAAGTCCTGGGAGTCGATGGCCGACTCCTTGTCGCGGCGGACGGCCGCGATCTTCTCGTCGAACTCGCGGAGGTCCGGCGGCGCGGTCATCCGGCGGATGCGCATCCGGGAGCCGGCCTCGTCGATCAGGTCGATCGCCTTGTCCGGCAGGAAGCGGTCCGAGATGTACCGGTCCGCCAGCGTCGCCGCCTGGACGAGGGCCTCGTCCGTGATGGAGACGCGGTGGTGGGCCTCGTAGCGGTCGCGCAGGCCCTTGAGGATCTCGATCGTGTGGGGGAGGGAAGGCTCCGCCACCTGGATCGGCTGGAAGCGGCGCTCGAGGGCCGCGTCCTTCTCGAGGTGCTTGCGGTACTCGTCGAGCGTCGTGGCACCGATGGTCTGGAGCTCACCACGGGCCAGCATGGGCTTGAGGATGCTGGCGGCGTCGATCGCGCCCTCGGCGGCACCCGCACCCACGAGGGTGTGGAGCTCGTCGATGAACAGGATGATGTCGCCGCGGGTGCGGATCTCCTTGAGGACCTTCTTCAGGCGCTCCTCGAAGTCACCGCGGTAGCGGGAGCCCGCGACCAGGGCGCCCAGGTCGAGCGTGTAGAGGTGCTTGTCCTTGAGGGTCTCGGGGACCTCGCCCTTGACGATCGCCTGTGCCAGGCCCTCGACGACGGCGGTCTTGCCGACGCCGGGCTCGCCGATGAGGACCGGGTTGTTCTTGGTCCGGCGGGACAGCACCTGCATGACCCGCTCGATCTCCTTCTCGCGCCCGATGACCGGGTCGAGCTTGGATTCACGGGCGGCCTGGGTGAGGTTGCGGCCGAACTGGTCGAGGACCAGCGAGGTCGAGGGGGTGCCCTCGGCCGGGCCGCCTGCGGTGGCCGACTCCTTGCCGCCCCCGGTGTAGCCGGAGAGCAGCTGGATGACCTGCTGCCGGACCCTGTTCAGATCGGCGCCCAGCTTCACGAGGACCTGGGCGGCGACGCCCTCGCCCTCGCGGATCAGGCCGAGCAGGATGTGCTCGGTGCCGATGTAGTTGTGGCCGAGCTGGAGGGCCTCTCGGAGCGAAAGCTCCAGGACCTTCTTCGCCCGCGGGGTGAAGGGGATGTGGCCGGACGGGGCCTGCTGCCCCTGACCGATGATCTCCTCAACCTGCTGGCGAACAGCCTCGAGCGAAATCCCGAGGCTCTCCAGGGCCTTAGCGGCGACACCCTCACCCTCGTGGATCAAGCCCAGGAGGATGTGCTCGGTGCCGATGTAGTTGTGGTTGAGCATCCGGGCTTCTTCCTGAGCCAGGACGACAACCCGCCGCGCGCGGTCGGTGAACCTCTCGAACATCGTTTATCGCTCCTCAGAGCGGTCGGGCAGTTCGGGGTCGGTCCCCGCCCTGTCCTTCCGCATGCTAGTCCCGCGGGACGGGACAGCTCATTCCAACTGCCGACATCCGTCCACGGCTCACCCCCACGTCGGTGAGGAAAACCGGCTGTAAGAGCCGACTACTGCTCCAACTCGATGGTGCGAGACGATGTTCCCGCAGGCCAGGCAGATACCCGTCACAGGTGTACGCCGATGGCGAACGGAACCCGCTCAAATCAGCGTGTCGCCCCGATCCACTAGGAATGTCTTACCCGTAAGGACTGACACTCCATGCCGCTGGACGGGGTCCCCTCCGCTACGGGCGAACAAGCCCGCGTCCCGAATGTGGGACTCCACCCGCCCCCTGTTTACTCTCCGCATCGATGCGGGCGCACCCCGTAACCCCCGGGCGGCGGCCGGAGTTGCTCCGGTCATGTCCCTGAGCGCCGTGAGCGTCCCCTCGCCCCGCGTCCCGTCCGAGGACGGCACCCGCGCCTGGTACGAGCGCGTGCTCGGCTGGAGCTGCGCGGGCGGGCCGCCCCCGCAGCTGGTCACCGGGATCCGGTTCGACGTGCTGGAGCTGCCCTCGGACGCCGGGGCCGCGGTGCTGCGGCGCCGGGTCGCCACCGGTCCGGTGGCCGTGATGGGGCGCCGGATGCGGTTCCTGGTCGCCCCGGGCGCGGCCGAGGAGCTGGAGGGGCTGCTCGACTGGCTGGAGTGGGGCGGGGTGGCGCTGGACCTGACCGCCCTGGGCGCGGGCGGCAGGATCACCGCCCCCGTGCCTCCCGGGCGGGCGGGGGAAAACCCTCAGGGGGCCGCCGTGTGGCTGCGGCCCCCCGAGCTGGGGTGTGAGGCATCGCTGCCCGCCCTGCCCGTTCCGGGGCAGGGCACCGGGGCCGGGCCCGGACTCTGTGCGGAGCCGGCCGGGCCCGATCTCGTACGCCTGGTGGCCGCGGCGGCGACGGAATGCCACCGCGCCCGCCTGGGGCGGCGTACGCCTCAGCCCTTGGCGTTCTCGTAGGCCTCACGGATCTCGGCCGGGACGCGGCCGCGGTCGTTGACGCTGAGGCCCTGGGCCTTGGCCCACGCGCGGATCTCGGCGGTGTCCGGGCTGCCGGGCGAAGCGGCGGCGCGGCCCTTGGCGCGGCCCGCGGAGGCGCGCCCGCCGGTGCGGCGGCCGGCCTTCACGAAGTCCTCCAGCGCACCGCGGAGCTTTTCAGCGTTTGCGGTGGTGAGGTCGATCTCGTAGGTCTTGCCATCCAGAGCGAACGTCACGGTCTCGTCCGCCGTGCCACCGTCGAGGTCGTCGACAAGAAGGACCTGAACCTTCTGTGCCACCGGATTTCCTTTCATCGAAAATGCAGTACGCGGAAAGGAAACCGCTTTTGCCTGGAAAACACAAACCCCCGTCGAGAGGTTCAGGACCTCAACAAGGCGGGAAACGTGCGCGATTCGGACATAGGCCACCACCGGGCCGGGCCCGTAATAGCCGCCGCGATCGATCAGAGGTGCAGCAGCATCCGGCTGTTGCCCAAGGTGTTCGGCTTCACTCGTTCGAGACCGAGGAACTCGGCGACTCCCTCGTCATAGGAACGCAGGAGCTCCATGTAGACGTCGGTCTCCACCGGGGTCTCGCCGATCTCGACGAAGCCGTGCTTCGCGAAGAAGTCCACTTCGAAGGTCAGGCAGAATACCCGGCTGACCCCGATCCGGCGGGCGGTCTCCAACAACTTGTCGAGCACCCGGTGCCCCACACCGGCGCCCTTCAAGTCGCGGTCGACCGCGAGCGTGCGCACTTCCGCGAGGTCTTCCCACATGACGTGGAGGGCCCCGCAGCCGACCACCTGCCCGTCGGAGTCGCGTTCCGCGACCCAGAACTCCTGGATGTCCTCGTAAAGGACCACGGGGGCTTTGTCGAGGAGGATCCGCTGCTGCACGTACTGGTCGAGCAGGCGGCGCAGCGCGGGAACATCACTGGTGCGCGCGCGGCGGATCGTCACTGTTTTCGCGTCGTCTGTGGTGGAAAGCTCTCCCATACCCGGACGCTATCGCCCCGGGTCGCTCCCCTGCGCGCCGGAGTCCTCTTCCGCCGCGGTCCCCTCGGGGCGCTCGCCGGCGGTGCCGCTCTCGGGGGCGGGTTCGTCGTGCTGGACGATGTGCACGGCGGCGCGGAGTGCCTCGCGCTGTTCGGGGGACATCATGCCGAAGAAGGCGACGAGGGCGGCCGCCGGGTTGTCGCTGGTCGACCAGGCTTCGTTCATCAGTGCGGCCGAGTAGGCGGCGCGGGTGGAGACCGCCGTATACCGATAGGCGCGGCCTTCGGCTTCCCGGCGGACCCAGCCCTTCTGGTGGAGATTGTCCATAACGGTCATGACCGTGGTGTACGCGATGGACCGTTCCTGCTGGAGGTCTTCCAGGACTTCCCGAACGGTGACCGGGCGGTTCCACTGCCACACCCGCGTCATGACTGCGTCTTCGAGTTCTCCCAAGGGGCGAGGCACAGCAGCACAATAGTGTCGATTGCGGCGAATTGCCCGACTATTCGCCGCAACGCGCGGTGGAAAACCCCGGCAGGGGTTACTTCACTTCTGCTGCTGCGGGCCGGCCTCGGCGCGGGCGATCGCGGCGTCGACGGCCGCGTCCTCCTTGGCCTTGTTGGAACCGCCCTGGCTCTTCACGATCGTCACGACGAGGGCGATGAAGAACGCGGCCATCACGAAGGGGGGCACGAGCGCGGAGACGTAGTCCATGCCCCCCAGCGTAGCTATACCGCCGTGCGTCCGGCCGCCGGGGGCGGGCTGGGCTTGCGGCGCGGCGGGAAGACCTCGCCCGGGGTGGGCACCGGGCGGGCCGGAGGCTCCTTCGGCGGGGCGGGCGCGGGCTCCGGCGGGGACGGCTGCTCCTTGCCGCCGGCCAGGGCCAGCAGACGGGTGCGGGGCGCCGGGGCGGTCGCCGCCGCGAGCCTGCGCCGCACGGAGCGCCCCGCGACGGCCCGGGCCCGCTCCAGCACGGCCGCCGCGACCGGATTGGCCCGCAGGGCGCGCAGGGCGGCGAGGTCGTCGGGCCCGGGCTCGTACCCGGCGGCCAGGGCGTCCTGGAGCAGCTCCAGGTAGCCCGACAGGCTCCCGGGCAGGGCGTCGCGGTAGCGGGCCAGGTCGTCGAGCAGGAAGGCTCTGAGCCGGCCCGCTTCCAGGACCGCTTCGTCCACCGACGCCGCGAGGCGCAGGCAGTCCTGCACCTCGGAGGCCGTCAGGGGGGCCGTGGAGGACTGGAGGGCGTGGGCGAGGGAGCGCCTGAGCACGTGCAGCTCAGCGGCGCTGAACGCCATGCCGCCGCGGGATCCGTAGGGCGTGGGCATGGGGCGAAGATACGCGCTAATCGGACAAAATCCCCTGAGGGTGCGGGGTCGCGGCGCGGCGCAGGCACGCGCCGCCCCCTCCGGATGGATCAGCCGGTCTCTTTGACGGCCTCGACGAATCGCGCCCAGGCGGCGTGGGTGGTGGCCATCACCAGGTGCGCCGGGTCGGCCCGGTCGGCGACGCGCACCAGGGTGCCGGGCGCCGCGGCGACGTAGACGCAGGCGTCGCCGGCGCCGCAGTAGGACGACTTGCGCCAGTCGGGGCGAGCGGTCGCGTTCATGGTGTCTCCTCCGCAGTGGACGAGGTCGCGGTGCTTCTCGAGCGAGACGCTATCTCCACGAGAGGCACGCTCCGGCCGGTTCCGGTAAAAAAACCCGGCCGTCGGAAAGTACGGCCGCCCACCCTACGCGCCACCGGTCACTCCACCGGGAAGGCGTACGCGATCTCGTAGCGCGAGTCGGGGATCACCAGGTCGGCGGTCTCCACGGGGCGGCCGTCGGAATCGAGGTACGTGCGCTCGATCTCGGTGATCAGCGCGCCGAGGCTGATCCCCAGCAGGTTGGCCTGGTTCTGGTTGGCCCGCGAGGGGCGCGGCACCTCGACCACGGAGGTGACGGTGATGCCGATGGAGCGCATCCGCGCCACCACCCCCGCCCCGCGCAGCTCGCCGACCTCCGGCAGCACGATCGGGGTGCCCGAGGTGATCGCGAGGGGCTCCCAGGACTCGGAGAGCTCGGCGGGGCTGCCGTCGGCCATGAACTCGTAGCGGGTCATCACGCAGGGGGAGCCCGGCTCGATGGCCAGCCGGGCGGCGATCCGCTCGGGCGCCGGGACCTGCGGCAGGGTCCTGGAGTCCCAGGACGCGGCGATGCCGTGCGCGGCCGCCTCGGAGCGGAAGGTGTTGCCGGATCCGGGGACGCGACGGCGGGTGCGGAGCATCCGCATGCGCCGTCGCGGGGTGCGCACGTAGGTGCCCGAGCCGGCCCGGCCCTCGAGGAAGCCCTCGATGATCAGCTGCTCCATGGCCCGCTGGGTCACGCCCTGCCCGACGGAGTACTCCTCCGCGAAGCGGGCGCGCGAGGGCAGTCTGTCGCCGATCGCCCACTCGCCCGCCTCGATGCGGTTCCGGAGCGATTCGACCACCTGCAAGTAAGGCGATTTACGGGGCATTTGGGCCGTCCTGTGCCGTCTCGGCTGTGCCGCGTCGGGAGGGTGTGCGTCCGACGCCGACAAGCTAACCGATCAGGTTCAAGCTGAGGATTCCGCCTGACGGTCCGCTACCGGCCGGTGGGGCCCCGCCGTCGCGGGGCCCCACCGGCCGCGCCCTCACTCGAAGTTGGGCGCGTTGCGCTCGTAGACCAGCCGCAGACCGATCAGGGTCAGCCACGGCTCGTGGTCGTCGATCACCGACGCCTCGCCCAGGACGATCGGGGCCAGCCCGCCGGTCGCGATGACCCGCACGTCGTCCGGGTCGCCGCCCGGACCCGCCAGCTCCCGCGCCATCCTGTTCACGATCCCGTCGACCTGGCCCGCGAACCCGTACACCACGCCCGACTGCATCGCCTCGACCGTGGACTTCCCGATCACGTTGCGCGGCCGGGCCAGCTCGATCTTGCGGAGCTGCGCCCCGCGCACACCGAGCGCCTCCATCGAGATCTCGATGCCCGGGGAGATCACCCCGCCCACGTACTCGCCCCGCGCGGACACCGCGTCGAAGGTGGTCGCCGTACCGAAGTCCACGACGATCGCCGGGCCCCCGTACAGCTCGACCGCGGCCACCGCGTTGATGATGCGGTCCGCGCCGACCTCCTTCGGGTTGTCCATCAGGATCGGCACGCCCGTCTTGATCCCGGGCTCCACCAGCACGGAGGGCACGTCGCCGTAGTAGCGGCGGGTGACCTCGCGCAGCTCGTGCAGGACGGAGGGGACCGTCGCGCAGATCGCGATGCCGTGGATCCCGTCGCCCAGCTCGCTGCCGAGCATCGGGTGCATCCCCATCAGGCCCTGCATCAGGACGGCCAGCTCGTCGGCCGTCCGGCGCGGGTCGGTCGAGACCCGCCAGTGCTCGACGATCTCGTCACCGTCGAACAGGCCCAGGACCGTGTGGGTGTTGCCCACGTCGATGGTGAGCAGCACGGCCTACACCGCCTCGCGCAGGTCGAGGCCGATGTCCAGGACCGGCGAGGAGTGCGTCAGCGCGCCCACCGCCAGGTAGTCCACACCCGTCTCCGCGTAGGCGCGGGCCGTCTCCAGGGTCAGCCGGCCCGAGGACTCCAGGACGGCGCGGCCCGCGACGATGGTCACGGCCTCCTCCGTCTCCGGGACGGTGAAGTTGTCCAGCAGGATCAGGTCGGCACCCGCGTCCACGACCTCGCGGACCTGGTGCATCGTGTCGACCTCGACCTCCACCGGCACGTCCGGGAACGCCTCGCGGACGGCCTTGAAGGCCTGGGCGACGCCGCCCGCCGCGACCACGTGGTTGTCCTTGACCAGCGCCGCGTCCGACAGCGACATGCGGTGGTTGACGCCGCCGCCGCAGCGGACCGCGTACTTCTCCAGCGAACGCAGGCCCGGCGTCGTCTTGCGGGTGTCGCGGACCCTGGCCCCCGTGCCCTCCAGCACGTCGGCCCAGCGGCGGGTGGCCGTCGCGATGCCGGACAGGCGGCACAGGATGTTCAGGGCGCTGCGCTCGGCGGTCAGCAGGTCGCGGGTACGGGAGCGGACGGACAGCAGCACCTGGCCGGCCTCGACCCGGTCCCCGTCCTCGGCGTGCCGCTCGACCTCGAAGGCCTCCGTGCAGACCACGGAGAACACGGCCTCGGCGATCCGCAGACCGGCCACCACGCCGGCCTCGCGGGCCACGAAGTCGGCGATGGCCTCGGCGTCCTCGGGGACGGTCGCGACGGTGGTCACGTCGACCCCGCCGTCCAGGTCCTCGGACAGCGCCATGTGCGCGATGTCCTCGACCTCGATCGGGTCCAGACCCGCGTCCGCCAGCAGCTGGGCGAGCGCCGGGTCGAGACCGCTCTCCTCGCCGTCGCCGCAGCCGCAGTCGTCGCCGCAGCCGCCTTCGTTCTGCTCGATCAGGGGGAGTTCGGGGGTGCTCACGGTCACTTCTCCAGGCTGAGGGGGTGGTCTACGGACGGGAAGTCCGCGGAGTCGGTGGGGGTGACGACCAGCGCCCGCCGCTCGGTGCGCGAGAGCCGCACCACGAGGTGGCGGCGCCAGGCGGCGTCGTCCCGGTCGGGGTGGTCCTCCCGCCAGTGGCAGCCGCGGGTCTCGGCGCGCCGCTGGGCGGCGGCGACCAGGACGCGGGCCACGCACAGCAGGTTGGTCGCCTCCCAGGTGTCCACGCCCGGCACGGCGGTCTTGCCCCGGCTCTCCAGCTCGCCCAGGGCCGTCGTGTACAGGCTCTCCAGCGCCTCGGCGGCCGCCGCGAGGGAACCGGCGGAGCGGAGCACGCCCGCGCCGTCCGTCATGATGCGCTGGACCTCGTACCGGGCCTCGGCCGGCTGGAGCGGGCCGGTGGCGGGCACGGGTATGCCCGGGCCGCCGCCCACGGGCGGGTGGGCGGCGATGTCGTCGGCGATCCGCTCGGCGAAGACCAGGCCCTCCAGCAGGGAGTTGGAGGCCAGCCGGTTCGCGCCGTGCACGCCCGTGCAGGCCACCTCGCCGCACGCGTACAGACCGGGCACGGTGGTGCGTCCGTGCAGGTCGGTGCGGACACCGCCCGAGGCGTAGTGCGCGGCGGGGGCGACCGGGATCGGCTCGGTCACCGGGTCGATGCCGTGGGCCCGGCAGGCGGCCAGGATCGTGGGGAAGCGGTTCTCCCACATCTCGGCGCCGAAGTGCCGGGCGTCCAGGTACATGTGCTGGACGCCCTGCTCCTGCATGCGGCGCATGATCCCCTTGGCGACGATGTCGCGCGGGGCCAGCTCGGCGAGCTCGTGCTGGCCCACCATGAAGCGGACCCCGTCCGCGTCGACGAGGTGCGCGCCCTCGCCGCGGACCGCCTCCGACACCAGCGGCTGCTGCCCCTCGGCGTCCGGGCCGAGGAAGAGGACCGTCGGGTGGAACTGGACGAACTCCAGGTCCGACACCTCGGCGCCGGCCCGCAGCGCCAGCGCCACCCCGTCGCCCGTGGAGACGGCCGGGTTGGTGGTGGCGGAGAAGACCTGGCCCATGCCGCCGGTCGCCAGCACCACGGCCGGCGCGTGGACGGCACCGACGCCGTCGTGCTGGCCCTCGCCCATGACGTGCAGGGTGACGCCGGCGGTACGGCCCTCGGCGTCCTGGAGCAGGTCCAGTACGAGCGCGTTCTCGACGGTACGGATGCCCGCCGCGTGCACCGCCTCGACCAGCGCGCGGGAGATCTCCGCACCGGTGGCGTCGCCGCCCGCGTGCGCGATGCGCCGGCGGTGGTGGCCGCCCTCACGGGTCAGCTCGATCTCGCCCGTCTCGGCGGAGGTGTCGAAGACGGCACCGGCCGCGATGAGCCGGCGCACCGCGCCGGGACCCTCGGTGACCAGCAGCCGCACGGCCGCCTCGTCGCACAGGCCCGCGCCCGCGACCAGGGTGTCGTCCAGGTGCTGCTCCGGGGTGTCGCCCTCGCCGAGGGCGGCCGCGATGCCGCCCTGCGCCCAGCGGGTGGAGCCGTCGTCGAGCCGCGCCTTGGTGACCACGACCGTACGGCGGCCCGCGGCGGCGCAGCGCAGCGCGGCGGTCAGCCCCGCGACGCCGGAACCGACGACCACGACGTCCGCGTCGAGGGCCCAGCCGGGGGCGGGGGCGTGCAGCCGTATGCCGGTACCGGCGGTGCCCGGGTTGCCTGTGGTGCTCACGCGTGTGCTCCGAACTCCAATGGGATGTTGTCGATCAGCCGGGTCGTGCCGACCTTCGCCGCGACGGCCAGCACGGCCCGTCCGGTGAAGTCGGGGCCGACGTCGGTGAAGTCCTGCGGGTCCACCAGGGCCAGGTAGTCCAGGACCAGCGGCGGCTCGTACCGGGCCGCCTCCTCCAGCACGTGCCGCGCGGCGGCCCGTACGGCGTCGGGCAGGCCGGTGCCGCCGGTGGCCGCCGCCGACACGGCGTGGGCGTCGGCGGAGGCGCGGATCTCGCCCAGCCGGGCCAGCGCGGTGGCGCGTCCGCCGCCGGCGGGAGCGGCCTCGGCGCGGGCGCACAGCGCGGCCTGCGCGGCGAGCCGGTCGCGGCCCGCGAACAGGGCGCGGGACAGGGCCAGGGCGGTACGGCGCTCGGCCGGGCCGAGGTAACGGTTGCGGGAGGACAGGGCGAGCCCGTCGTCCTCGCGGACCGTCGGTACGCCGACCACCTCCACGGGGAAGTTCAGGTCGGTCACCATGCGCCGGATCAAGGCCAGTTGCTGGGCGTCCTTCTGGCCGAAGAGGGCCAGGCCGGGGCGAGTGAGGTGGAGCAGCTTGGCGACGACGGTCAGCATGCCGTCGAAGTGGCCGGGGCGGGTGGCACCCTCCAGGCGCTCGCCCATCGGGCCGGCGGCGATCCGCACCTGGGGATCCCCGCCGGGGTAGACCTCGTCCACGGCGGGCGCGAACACGGCGTCGGCGCCCGCCCCTCCGCAGACCAGCAGATCGGCGTCGAGGGTGCGCGGGTAGCGGTCCAGGTCCTCGCCGGCCCCGAACTGGAGGGGGTTGACGAAGACGGTGACCACCACCTGCCCCTGCGGCCCCACCTCCTCGCGGGCGGTGCGGATGAGCGTGGCGTGGCCCTCGTGCAGGGCGCCCATCGTCATCACGACGGCGCGGCGGCCGCCGCGCGGCAGCGCGTGGAGCTCTTCGGCGGTGTTCAGCAGCTGGAGCGGGCCGGTCATCGCTCGGCATCCTTCGGGTCGGCGTCGTCCGAGAGCACACCGAGGAGGTCCTCGGCCAGTTCGGGCTTGAGCAGGCCGTGCGCGAGGGCGCGGTCGGCGGTCGTACGGGCCATCGCCAGGTACCCGGCGACGGTGGCGGGGGCGTGCTTGCGCAGCTCGGAGACGTGCGCGGCGACGGTGCCGGCGTCGCCACGGGCGACGGGGCCGGTCAGCGCGGCGTCACCCGAGCGCAGGGCGTTGTCCAGGGCCGCTCCGAGCAGCGGGCCGAGCATCCGGTCGGGGTGCTCGACACCGGCCGTGCGCAGCAGCTCCAGCGCCTGGGCGACCAGGGTGACCAGGTGGTTCGCACCCAGGGCGAGGGCCGCGTGGTAGAGCGGACGGCTCTCCTCCGCGATCCACTCGGGCTCCCCGCCCATCTCGATGACCAGGGCCTCCGCGGCGAGCCGCAGCTCTTCGGGGGCGGTCACGCCGAAGGAGCACCCGGCCAGGCGCTGCACGTCCACCTCGGTACCGGTGAAGGTCATCGCGGGGTGCAGGGCCAGCGGCAGCGCGCCCGCCCGGCGCGCCGGGTCCAGGACGGCGGTCCCGTAACGCCCCGAGGTGTGCACGAGGAGCTGGCCGGGGCGCACGGCGCCGGTCCCGGCGAGGCCCTCGACCAGGCCCGGCAGGGCGTCGTCGGGGACGGTGAGCAGCACCAGCTCGGCCCGCTCCAGCACCTGCGCCGGGGACACCAGCGGCACGTCGGGCAGCATCCGCTCGGCCCTGCGCCGGGAGGCGTCGGAGACCCCGGAGACGGCGACGGGACGGTGGCCCGCCTGCTGGAGGGCACGGGCCAGCGCGGGGCCGACACGGCCCGCGCCGACGACTCCGACGGTGAGCCGGGCGGGACGCGGTTCCTGGGATGAGTTCACGCGGGGAGGGCCTTCCGTTCCAGTCCGCGGGGGGTACCGGACGATACGTCGCCATGCTAGGCCCTTTCGGCACGCCGGTGCCGGTCAGGCCCGCCCGGGGCGGGGCGGGGCGGCCGGGCCTTCGGCGATGATCAGGGGCATGACCGACGACGCGGAGCGGACGGAGCGGCTCGCGGCCGCCTGGAAGGGCGCCCGCCGGGCCCTGACGCACGGCGGCCGGGGGGACACCGTCCGGGAGCTGCTGGCCGGGCTCTCCGACGCCCCGTACGACCTGGACGCCCCGGCGGACGTCTACGGCGACGGGGTCGTCGCCGACCTGGAGCGGCGGGTCGCCGAGCTGCTCGGCACCGAGGACGCCGCGTTCTTCCCCTCGGGCACGATGGCCCAGCAGATCGCGCTGCGCTGCTGGGCGGGACGTACCGGGAACCCGGTCGTGGCCCTGCACCCCATGAGCCACCCGGAGCGGTGGGAAGGCGGAGCCCTGACCGCGCTGGCCGGGCTGCGGACCACCCACCCGGTGACGGAGCCGCGCCAGCCGACGCCGGAGGAGGTCCGGGAGCACCCCGAGCCCTTCGGCACGCTGATGCTGGAGCTGCCGCTGCGCGACGCCGGGTTCCTGCTGCCCGCGTGGGAGGAGCTGGAGGGGCTGGTGGAGGCCGCCCGGGAGCGGGACGCCGTCGTCCACTTCGACGGGGCCCGGCTGTGGGAGACCACCGTCCACTTCGGCCGGCCCCTGCCGGAGATCGCGGGGCTCGCGGACTCGGTGTACGTCTCCTTCTACAAGTCGCTGCGCGGGCTGAGCGGAGCCTGCCTGGCCGGGTCCCGGGACTTCGTGGAGGAGACCCAGGTGTGGCGCCACCGGTACGGGGGCCAGGTCTTCCGCCAGTTCCCCCAGGCCCTGGCGGCCCTGGCCGGGCTGGAACGGGAGCTGCCGCGCCTCCCCGCGTACGTGGAGCAGGCCCGGACCGTCGCCGCCGCGCTGGCGGAGGCCTTCGCGGAGGCGGGCGTGCCGTGGTCCCGGATCCACCCGGAGGTACCGCACACGCACCAGTTCCAGGTGTGGCTCCCATACGAGGCGGACCGCCTCACGGAGGCGGGCGCCCGCCTGGCGGAGGACACCGGCACGGCCCTGTTCCGCCGCTGGTCGGCGGAGGGCCCGCCGGGGCTGTCGGTGACGGAGCTGGAGATCACGCAGCCGGGCCTGACGTGGACCCCGGAGGACGTCCGCGAGGCGGCGGCGGAGTTCCTGGCGCGGCTGTAGGGGACTGCGGGGGGCGGGGTGCTGGTGGGGCGGGGTCAGGGCTGGTTTGGGGGTTTCCCGTCAGTCCCATCGTCCTTCCGGTTCGTGCCGGTCCCTCAAGGGC
>NZ_JBVISF010000026.1:0-42228 GCF_055575675.1 Streptomyces sp. NPDC034043 | reverse complement strand
CGGCCGGAGCCGAGACCGTGATCTCGTGCTCCACCTCCCGCAGACCGGACTGCGACATGCTCATGACTCCTTCAGACTCGGGACGAACCGTTCGGCGACGAACGGAACCCCAGGACGAACCCTGTGTGCCGGCCGTGGGCACCGTGCCGACGGGGCGGCCGCCGTACCAGGGGGCGGCCGCCCGGCGTCGCGGAAGGCCTAGGCGTCGACGAGGGCGCGCAGGCTCAGGTTGATGGCCTCGACCAGGGACCGCGGCGTGGTGTTGTCGACGAACACGTCGTCGTCGAGCGTGATGCCGAACTCGCGCTCGATGCGGCCGCCGGTCTCGAGCAGCGCCAGCGACTCGTAGCCCAGCGTCTCGAACTCGATGTCGAGGATGTCGCCGTCGAGGTCGACCCCCTCGTCGGCGCCGGCACCCTCGAGGAGGATGCGCTTGAGGTCGTCAAAGGTGAATTCCTGCTTGGACACGATGGATCCCTTCATTGGTCTTCCGCATCCGGGGGTTTCGGCTGCGGGGCACAAAGGACGCCGCCTCCGTCGGGGCGGGGACGGTGGCGGACGCCGGCTGGGGGGCGCCGTCAGTCGACGGCGCGCACCACGGCCGCGGCGTTGAAGCCGCCGCGGCCGCGGGCGAGGACGAGGGCGGTACGGACCGAGGCCGTCCGGGGCCGCGCGGCCACCAGGTCGAGGTCGTACGCCGGGGACAGCTCTACGTTGACGGTCGGCGGGATCAGGCCCTCCCGCATGGAGAGGACCGCCGAGACCACGTCGACCGGTGCCGCGCCCGCGTTGATCCGTCCGGTCATGGTCTTGGGTGCGGTGACCGGCACCCCGCGGGGGCCGAAGACCGCGGAAATGGCCGCGGCCTCCTCGCGGTCGAGCCTCGGGACGCCGGCGGCGTCGGCGAAGACCACGTCGACCTCGGCCGGGTGGCAGGAGGCGTCGGTGAGCGCCGCGTCGATGGCCCGGCGCAGGCCGGGTTCCCGGCCGCTGCCCGGCCTGGGGTCGAGCGTCGCTCCGTACCCGGCGAACTCGGCGTAGACGTTGCGCGCGCCTCGGGCGCGGGCGCTGTCCTCGTCCTCCAGGAGGATCAGGGCGCCGCCCTCTCCCGGCACGTAGCCGGCCGCCGCCTCGTCGAAGGGCAGGTAGGCGCGCTCGGGCTCGTCGCTGGTGGACAGGTGGCCTCCCGCGAGGTGCGCCGCCCAGCCCAGGGAGCAGATCGAGGCGTCGAAGCCGCCGGTGGCGATCAGCCTGCTGCTGCCCTTGCGGAGCTGGCGCCGGGCGTGGGCCAGCGCGTCGAGTCCGCCCGCCTGGTCGCCGACGAGGACGCCGGTGGGCCCGCGCAGATCGTTGCGGACCGAGATCTGCCCGCTGTTGACGGCGTAGAACCAGGCGAAGGACTGGTACGCGCTGACGTGCCTTGGGCCCTGGTTCCACAGGTTCCGCAGCTCGTTCTCGCCGAACTCGAGCCCCCCGGAGCCGGCCGCGGTGACCACGCCCATGTCGCACGGGTGGATGTCGCCCGGCGCGAGGCCGGCATCGGCGAAGGCGCAGTCGGCTGCGACGAGGGCGAGCTGGGTCACCCGGTCGGTCTGCGGTACGAGCCTGCCGGGCAGGTGGTCCTTGGCCTCGAAGCCGTGGATCTCCCCGGCCAGGCGCGCGGGGTAGGAAGAGGTGTCGAACCGGGTCACGGGCCCGATGGCGCTCTTGCCGATACGGGTCGCCGCCCAGAAGTCCTCCACCCCGAGCCCGCTGGGGGCGGCCACACCGATGCCGGTGACCAGGGTCCTGGCGCTCATGCGGTCCTCCTGTCGGGACGGGCCAGCACCATCGCGCTCTGGAAGCCGCCGAATCCGCTGCCGACGGTCAGGACGGCATCGGTGCGGTGGTCCCGCGCCACGAGCGGAACGTAGTCGAGGTCGCATTCCGGATCCCGGGTCCGCAGGTTCGCGGTGGGCGGCACCACGTGGTGCTCCATCGCCAGGAGGGACGCGGCGATCTCCATGGAGCCGACGGAGCCCAGCGAGTGCCCGATCATCGACTTGATCGAGCTCACCGGCGTGCCGTAGGCGTGCGGGCCGAGTGCCAGCTTGTACGCGGCCGTTTCGTGGCGGTCGTTCTGTTTGGTGCCGGAGCCGTGCGCGTTGACGTAGTCGATGTCGCCCGGGTTCAGCCGCGCCTCGTCCAGTGCCACGGTGATGGCCTCGGCCATCTCCCGGCCGTCGGGGCGCAGTCCCGTCATGTGGAAGGCGCTGGAGCGGGAGGCGTAGCCGGCGACCTCCGCGTAGACGTGCGCGCCGCGGTTGCGGGCGCTCTCCAGCTCCTCCAGGACGAAGACCGCGGCGCCCTCGCCGAGGACGAATCCCTTGCGGGAGGCGTCGAAGGGCCTCGAGGCCTTCTCCGGCTCGTCGTTGAGGGTGGTCGTCGCCTTGATCGCGTCGAAGGACGCCAGGATGAAGGGCGTGATCGGGGCGTCGGCGGCGCCGGTGACCATGACGTCGGCGCTGCCCTCGCGGATCAGGTCGACGGCGTGCGCGACCGAGTCGATCCCGGAGGTGCAGCCGGTGGAGACCACCGTGGACGGTCCCTCCGCGCCGACGGCCCAGGCCACCTCGGCGGCGAAGGAGCTGGGCACGAGGTGGTCGTACAGATGACGGGGCACGTCCTCGTGGCCGACTGCGTCCAGCCTGCCGCGGTCGCTGGCCTCGCGGTACGCGCTGTCGAGGCTGCCGACGGCTCCCATGCCGGTGCCGAAGCTGACACCGATGCGGTACGGGTCCAGCCCCGCGAAGTCGAGGCCGCTGTCGGCCGCCGCCTCCCGGGCCGCCACCACGGCGAACTGGGCGGCGCGGTCCATGCGCTGGACCTCCTGCGCGGTCAGCCCGTGCAGTCCGGGGTCGAAGTCGGCCTCGGCCGCCACCTTGGACCGGAAGGGGGACGGATCGAAGAGGGTGATCCCCCGTGTCGCCGTACGTCCCGAACTCAGCAGGTTCCAGAAGTCCCGGGTGCCGATGCCTCCCGGCGACAGCACTCCGAGTCCTGTGATCACTACCCGGCGAACCACCGGTGCGGCCCTCCTCTCGTATCGGCCCGGACGGATGTCACTCGGACGCCGTCCAGTCGTAGAAGCGGGTGGCCATGGCGTCGGCCGGGCTGCGCCAGGTGGCGGGGTCGTACGGCTGGATGAAGGGCAGCAGGTCGTGGCTGATCTTCATGAAGCGCGGGTCGGTACGGGACTCCTGGATGCGCTCGCCGCCGTCGTCCTCGGCGAAGTCCTGGAGGTGGAAGTAGAGCCCCTTGTACATGAACAGGCGACGGCGGAGGGTGCCCATCCGCGCAGGCATGTCGGTCTTGTCGAACTCGGAGAACAGCTTCGCGACTTGGTCGCTCGACATGCTGTCCATCCGGGCCACGATGAGGTTGCTGTGCTGCATTCGGTGTCTCTCTTCCGTGAGCCGGGGGGCCGGGTCTGGGGGCTGGTTCAGGGGTGGTAGAGGCGGATGAAGTCCGCCACTCCGTCGGCGATGAGGGCGTCCGCCTCGTCCTCGGGCACGGGCAGCGCCCCGAGGAAGGACCGCTGGACGACGCCGGAGGGAACCAGCAGGATGAAACGTTCCGCCGCCTGGTCGGCGTCGGAGATGTCGAGGAGGCCCTGGTCCGCGAGGTGCCGGAGCCGGCGGGCCAGTGCGCCGCGGGCCCGCCGGGGACCGGCGGCCTGCCACTTCTGGACGGCCTCGGCCGGGAGGCGGGTGACCTCGGCGCTGATGTGACGGACGATGGCGAAGTGCTCGCGGAAGGCCTCCAGCGGCGCCAGCCACGCCCGGCCGAGCGCGATGAGGTCCTGTTCCAGGTCGGTGATCTCCGCGAGGTGGCTCTCGGCGACGGCCTCGAGGGCCGCGGCGACGGAGGCGGAGCTGTCCAGCAGCACGCTCAGCAGCAGCAGCTTCTGGTCCGGGAAGTGCCGCTCCACGGACTCCGGCGGCAACCCGGCCTCCTGCGCCGTCGCTTCGGAGGTGCAGCGCGTCCAGCCCTCGCGGGCCAGCACCGTACGGGCGGCGCGGACGATGCCTCGGCGCTCCTCGGAAGCTCCGGGCGCAGCGCGTTCGATCGCCGCGGTGGGCGTTGCCATGGGGTGGTTCCTCCTCGTGACGTACTCGTCCGGCCGCCGGGTGTGGCGGCCGCCCGGGAGTGCCGGTCCTCGGGGCGCGCCGGTGGTCAGGGCGTGCCGAACCAGCGCTCCAGCGCCATCGGCAGGTCGTGGTGGCTGCCGGGCGCGGCCCAGGCCACGTACCCGTCGGGCCGGATCAGCAGGGCGGTGGTGTCGTGCGGGCCGTCGCCGCCGGCCGGTGTCTCGCGCGGCCGGGCGGTGACGGTGTCGACCCGCTCCGCCCAGGCGGCGGCGCGCTGGCGCAGCCGGGGGTTGTCCGCCAGGTCGAGGAGCACCCCGCGGGCGGGGCGCAGCAGTTCGGTGCTGGAGGTCGGGCGGCCGTCGGCGCCGGTGAGCTCCAGGCGGGGCATGCGGCGGCCGAGCAGCGGGTGGCTGCCCCTGCCGACGTCGTAGGTGATCTCCAGTCCGGTGACCATGGCGGCGAGGTGGCGGGCCACGTCCTCGTACGCCATGAGTTCGCGGAGGGAGTCGCGCAGCGGCTGTACCTCCGCGCCGCTCAGGAACAGCAGTCCCTGGGCCCGGGTGTTCATCAGCAGGCGCCGCCCGACGGGGTGGCGTTCGCCGTGGTAGGTGTCGAGCAGGCTCAGCGGGGCCCGGCCGAGGACCACCGAGGCGAGCTTCCAGCCGAGGTTGACGGCGTCCTGGATGCCGGTGTTCATGCCCTGGCCGCCGGCGGGCAGGTGGATGTGCGCGGCGTCGCCGGCGAGCAGCACCCGGCCGCGCCGGTACTCGGTGACCTGGCGTGCCGCGTCGCCGAAGGCGCTCACCCACACCGGTTCGGCGGCCGAGATGTCCTCGCCGGTCAGCCGCTGCCAGGCGGCCGCGACCTCCTCGAAGGACGGCGGGCTCTCGCGCCGGCGCGGCGGGGTGCCGCGCTCGCAGACGACGATGCGGGTGGTTCCGCCGGGCAGCGGGCCCACCATCACCATGCCGCCGGGCAGGGTCTCGCCGATCATGCGGGGCTTGAGCTCGATGCCCTTGATGTCGGCGAGGAACATCTCCATGGTGGCCGCGGTGCCGGGGAAGTCGAAGCCGACCGCCTTGCGGACGGTGCTGCGGCCGCCGTCACAGCCCACGAGCCAGCCGGCGCGCAGGGTGTGCGTGCCGTCCGGACCGCGGACCTCGACGTCGACGCCCTCGCCGTCGTCGCGTACGGAGAGCACCTCGTGGCCGCGCCGGATGTCGGCGCCCAGCGAGGTGGCCCACTCCTCCAGGTGCGTCTCGGTGACGGACTGCGGCACGGTCTTGGCGGCCTGGCAGGCGCCGTCGAGCACGCCGAAGTCCAGCGGGATCCCGCCGAAGTGGCCCTGCGTACTGCGTTCGATCTCGCCGAAGCGGGCGAGCAGGCCGCGCTGGTCGAAGGTCTCCAGCGTGCGGGTGGTGAAGCCGAGGCCGCGGGATTCGCCTGTACGCCGTTCAAGGCGTTCCAGGACGACGACGGCGACTCCCGCCAGCCGCAGCTCGCCGGCGAGCATCATGCCCGCCGGGCCCGCGCCGACGACGATCACTGGGGCGTCCATCACGTCTCCTTGAATTCAACCTCCGGAGACAGTGCACCGGATCTTGACTACAAGGTTCTTCGGACCCGAGCGGCCGTTCAATGGCCCTGGATTCAGGAGTAGGTCAGGTTCCACAAGGGCCGGTCCGCTGTGTCGCAGGGCGGCCAAGGGAACGTCAAGCAGCGGTCAGACGGCTGGATCCGGGTCCTACCGGATGCCGTGCTGACCGCTGCGGAAGATCAGGCGGGGCGGGTGGTTCAGGTGCGCGCCGCCCGCCGGCTGAAGCAGGCGCGGACGTCGCCCTCGTTGTAGTACGTACGGCCGGCGCGATTGCGCCTGCGCCAGCGCTCCTCGCTCGCCAGCCGGTAGACGGTGCCCGTCGGGGTGTGCCACAGCCGCGCGATGTCGGCTGCGGTCAGCCAGCGTTCGGTGGCGGCCGCCGGGGCGGCTCCGGGCTCCCGCGCGGAGTCCATGGAGCGGCTGAGCTCGCTCCACTGGTCGCTGGTCCAGCGGTGGGCCGGGGCGGCGTCGCACACGATCGCCTCTCCGGCCGCGGGCGCGCTGGCGCGTACGGCCAGCGCCAGGGCACCGGAGCAGCCGGACTCGGGGCAGTCGCCGAGGCGGATGCTGCGGGCGGGGTCCGGGAAGGCCGCGCGGCGTCCGGCCCGGACCAGCCGGGCGATCTCCTTCGTGGCCTCGGCGGCCGCGGAGTGGGCGGCGAGCCAGTCGGCGTTGCGCAGCAGGAAGGCGGTGAGCGCCGCGACGGTCCGGGGCGGTGCGGTGAACCCGCGCTGCTGCGCGACCAGCCCGCTCCACGAACCCAGGACGGAGACCATGCGGGCCCGCACGTCGGCCGCGGCACCGTTGAAGGGCAGCCCGGGCAGGTATCCGCCGGTGGTCCGCTCGCGCAGGCTGCCGGGGGCCGCGCCGCCGAGCATCCGCCCGCACTCCTCGTAGAGGTGGGTCAGTTCGGCGAGGCCGGCGGTGAGGTGCTCGCGGCACGAACGGCACAGCAGGCTGCCGTCGGCCGTCCGCCTGCGGGGCCGTCCGCCGGCGTGCCCGCTGCGGCAGCCCTCCCCCTGGCACAGCGACGTCGCTGTCATGGTCGTCCCCCTCAGCTGGTATCGGTGGTCGGCGGTCCTCCCGCGGGATCCCGCGGGGCCGGCTCAGGCTGCCTGGCCGAACCGGAAACCGACGCCCCGGATCGTGATGATCCAGCCGGCGCCGATCTTGTTGCGGAGCGTGCTCACGTGCGTGTCCACGGTCCGGCGGGACCAGGAGTCGCCCCAGACCTGCTGCATCAGCATCTTGCGCGGGATGACGGTGTCGGGATGGGACGCGAGGAGGTAGAGCATGTCGAACTCCTTGCGCGTCGTTTCGACGGGCTCCCCGTTCAGCGTCACCTCGCGCGTTCCCGCGTCGATCCGCAGCGGGCCGCAGGTGATGGTCGCCGCGACGGGCCGGCTCGGGCGCGCCCGGCGCATCACCGCCTCCATCCGCGCCATCAGCTCGCGGAAGCCGTACGGCTTGACCAGGTAGTCGTCCGAGCCCGCCTGGAGGCCCAGGACCCGGTCCAGTTCGCTGCCCCGGGCGGTGACCGCGATCACCGGGATCTCGTGGGCCGCGCGGATGCTCCGGCAGACCTCCAGCCCGTCGAGGTCGGGGAGTTCGAGGTCGAGGAGCACGAGGTCGGCGTCGGCGTAGCCGCGCAGCCCCTCGCTTCCGGTGCTGACGATGTCGACTTCGTGCCCGTGGCGGCGCAGGCCGCGTGCGAGCGTCTCCGCCTCGGCCGTGTTGCTGTCCACGATGAGGATCCGCCACAGGGCCGACTGGGTCGGCGCGTGCTGTGGTGTCCTGAGTCCTTCGGCCGGAAGGAACCCCCCGTTCACTCCGGCGGCGGCTGCGTGAGGTTCCAGTACAGCGATGGTCCGCTGGTTCATCTGCCCCCCTCCCCTCAAGCTCGGTTGAGCCAACGTCAGCGAAGATACAAACCGCGTCGCCGGTTTGTCAAAGGCCTCACAAGCCCATGAGATACAGGGACGGATAGCCTGAAACCGGCCACCACAGGGGAGGAATCACCATCAAACCAGCCACCCGGGACCTTCGACCCCCTTCTTTTATACCAACGGCGCGGTTTAATAATGGAAGGAAACTGATACAGGAGCTATGCGTGATGAAACAAGAACGCGCCGTCCGGACCCGTCGAGCACTGATTGAGTCAGCCGCGACCGTGTTCGGACAGCGCGGCTACGCCGAGGCGACGCTGAGCATGATCAGCGTCGGGGCGGGTGTGAGCCCGGGCGCGCTGCACTTCCACTTCGAGAACAAGGCGGCGGTCGCCGAGGCGGTCGAGGCCGCCGGGGCACGGGCCCTGCGCGCGGTCGCCTGCGAGGTCTACGCGCAGCGGACGTCGGCCCTCCAGGCTCTGGCCGACAGTTCGCAGGCCCTCGCCCGGCTGCTCGTGTCCGACGTCGTGGCACGGGCCGGGTTCCGGCTCAACCGGGAGCCGGCGTACTCCCCCGCCTACGCCCTGCCCCGGGAGTGGCACGAGTACGTGCACCGGCTGCTCACGGAGGCCGCGCAGGAGGGCACCCTGCTGCCCGGCCTCAACCTCCGCAACGTGGCGGCGACGGTGGTGGCCGCCACCCTGGGTTTCGAGGCCCTGGCACGTGACGACCCGCAGTGGCTCGCCCCGCGCACGCTGGCCGGCTTCTGGCGGGTGGTCATGCCCTGCCTGGCTCTCCCCGCCACACTGCGCCGTCTCGACACCGCGGGTCGCCGGACCTGAGAAGCCCGCCACCCACCACCTCGGCGAAGACGGTGGTGGGTGACGGGCGGGCGCTACGGTTCCCCGCGGGCGGTCCCCCGCGGGCGTTACGGGTCCCCCGCGGCGCGCTCGGCCCGCGAAAGGCCCCTCACACGGACCGCAGGGCCCTGACGGTGTCCCCGGCGGACTGCGGCACCGGACCCAGCGTGGCCCTGGCCTCGCGGCCGAGCACCTCGCGCACGGAGCGCCGTGCCCGCGCGAGGTCCGCGCCGGGGCCCAGGACCCGCTCCACGGCCCGCTCGTCCAGCAGCACGTCGTGCCGGCACACCACGGTCACCCCCGCCGCGTCCGGTTCCAGCGACCACTCTCCGGCGTGCGCGGCGAGGAGGGGGTGCGGCCGGGTCCGCTTGAAGACGATGCGCCCGGCCGCCGGGAAGCACACCCGTACCCCCTCCGTGGTGTAGGAGGAGCCGTCCTCGGCCAGGTTCACCAGCCGGGTGCGCTGCACGCCTGGCCGGTCCTCGGTGACCTCGGCCTCCACGACGTGCGCGACGCGGCCCGGCCAGGAGTCCACGCCGTACAGGAACTCGTACACCGGCTCGGCCGGGCCCTCGATCCGTACGGAGTCCTCGAAGGACAGCAGCAGTTCGTCGAGCCGCCGCCAGCTTTCCGCGGCGGTCCGCAGACCGTGCAGCACCGCCCGGCCCCGCTCCTCGGCGGAGGCCAGGACCCGTTCGGCCTCCGCGCCGCGGCCCCCGGAGACGGTGACGTCCTGCTCCAGGGTCAGCCGCGACCAGCCCGGGGCCAGTTCCGTCACGCTCCAGCTGCCGCCCGCCGCGGCCACGGGGTCATCGGGGCGCTCCTCGCGGAAGCCGATGCGCCGCTGGTCGGGGTCCAGGGTCCGCCGCCAGAGCGAACGCCGCAGCTCCCCGTCCGCGATCGCCCACTGCATGTACCGGTCGGTGGTGCCGTCGAAGTCCAGCCGCTCGACGTGGACGGCGTCCGGCAGGAACAGCGGCCAGGGGGCGGTGTCGGCCACCAGGGTGTACAGGGCTCCGGCGGGCGCGGCCGCGTCAACCGCGCATGACAACCGGTGCACTCGCTCGACAGACATCAGACACCTCTCTCAACGCTTGACACAGAGCCTGTCTGAGTCGGCCGGAGCCCGCGTGGACTGCCGCTCGAGTCTCAGGCGGCGGCCCGGCTGCCCAGCACTCCGTTGACCAGTTCGAGGAAGAGCCTCGGGGTGTCGGCCATTTCGAGGAGGTCCCCGTCGATGAGGATGTCGAACTTCCGCTCGATCGAGCCGGTGGTCTGCAGGACGGAGAGGGAGTCGTAGCCGAGCTCCATCCAGTACAGGTCCTGGACGTCCTCGCTCAGCTCGACACAGTCCTCCTCGCCGCCCCAGACCCGCAGGATGCGGGCCAGGTCGACGAGTTCCAGCTGATCCGTGGCTTGCATGGTCGCCTCTCTCCTCGTCCGCCGGCGCACCGACGCACACCGGGTCGCCAGGAGCCTGACCGCCCGCACTGGAGAGCCGCTCACGCCACGGCCGAGCACCGCTCGAAGAACCAGGTCGCGGCCCTGCCACGAACCCACCGGTGCACAAGGATGGCCCGGGGCGGCGGGTCCGCGGAGCGGCGGCACGGCCGCCCGGTGCACCGGCGCCGCGCGGGGGGCGGCAGGCGGTCGCCCGCCCGCGCCGCCCCTACGCCGCGTACAGGTCGAAGGTGGAGCTGCGGCGCGGTCCCGCGACCACGTCGAGCGCCGGGTCCACCCGCAGCATCGCCTGGTGCAGGCGCTGGAGCTGCTGCGAGGGCTCGACGCCGAGCTCCCCGATCAGGCGGGCCCGGAGCCTGCGGTAGACGTCGAGGGCGGTGGCCTGCCGGCCCGAGCGGTAGAGGGCCACCATGGCCTGCGAGTGCAGGCCCTCGTGCTGCGGGTTGCGGGCCATCAGCTCCGTGAGTTCGGCGAGCAGTTCGGTGTGCCGCCCCAGGCGCAGGTCGACGTCGATGCGCCGCTCGGTGGTCACCAGCCGGCTCTCCGCCAGGCGCAGCACCTCGATCTCGAGGATCGGCCCGACGCGTACGTCGACCAGCGCGGGTCCCTGCCACAGGTCGAGGGCCTTGCGCAGCAGGTCCGCGGCGCGCTCGTCGTCACCGTCGTCGAAGGCGGTCTGGCCGGCGGCCACGAGGGCCTCGTACTCGTGGACGTCCACCGACTCCTGCGGGATCTGGAGCAGGTAGCCGCCGTGCCGGGTGGCGAGCACGTCCTTGGCGGTGCCGGGGGCCCCGGGGCCCATGGCCGTGCCGAGTCTGCGGCGCAGCTGGAGGATGTACGTCTGCAGGGTGGTGAGCGCGCTTTCGGGCAGCTTCGTCCCCCAGATCTCCTCCATGAGGGTCGGTACGGGCATCACCCGGCCCGGGTAGAGCGCGAGAAGCGCCAGGATCTGACGCGGCTTGCCCGCCGTAGGAACGATCGATGCCCCGTTGACCTCGGCACTCAACGGACCCAGAACCTGAATCTTCACGGTCTCCCGTCTCCCCTCCATATTTCGTCGAGATACTCTCGGTTTTCAGTATTCGACCCGATGACGGTAAGGCAGCCCAGGGCAACATCACCGGGCGCTCGAGCCGACGTCGAGCGGACCTCCGAAACAGGCGAACAGACGGCGGATTCGAAAGACAGGATTCCGATTGGAGACGGAACCCCATGCTCAGCCCAGTGATTGAGCTGCTCACCTTTGTTCCGATTCCCGTTAACGCAAATTAACTCTCAGGTTCTCCCGCGCTCTTTCTTAAATCCCGGTACACGATTTCACAAATCGATCATCCCGATACCGGGTCACCCCACCCGGGCGAGCCGCTTGCGGGCGGTCTCCGGGGATTCGGCGGGGGTCTCGGGGCCGCTCATGAGGATCGACCGCTGGAGACTGCGCAGGGCGGCGGAGGGCTCGATGCCGAGCTCGCGCACCAGCGTGGAGCGCAGCCGCTGGTAGACGCTGAGCGCCTCGCCGCGACGCCCGGATCGGTGCAGGGCGAGCATGAACTGCCCGTGCAGGTTCTCGTGGATCCGGTAGCGGCTGGCCAGTACGGTCAGTTCCGCGAGGAGCTCCCGGTGCCGGCCGAGCCGCAGGTCCGCCTCTATGCGCTGATCGAGCGCGCACAGCCGGGTCTCCTCCAGGCGCCGCGTCTCCATGTCCAGCTGCACGCCGCCGTCGACGTCCGCGAAGGCCGGGCCGGACCAGAGCGCGAGCGCCTCGCGCAGCAGCCGTGCGGCGTTGGGGAAGTCCCCGGCGTCCATGGCCCGGTAGCCCATCCCGGCCAGCCGGTCGAATTCGCGGACGTCGCTGGTCCCGCCGGCGCTGTTGAGCATGTACCCGCCGGGCAGCGTGACGAGGACGTCCTTCGGGGTGCGCGACCCGTCCGTCCCCTCCAGCGCGGTGGCGATGAGCCCGCGCAGCTGGAGCACGTACGTCTGGAGCGTCGTACGGGCGCTGCGCGGCGGCTCGGCGCCCCACAGCTCCTCGATCAGCGCGGCCACGGGCACCACCTGGTCGGCGTGGAGCGCGAGCAGCGCCAGCACCTGCCGGGGCTTGGCCGCGGTCGGCGTGATGGAGACCCCGTTCTCCCGCACGGTCAGTGCGCCCAGTACATCGATGTCCACGCCCGTACTCCCCTGTTCGTCCATGGATGAGCCCTCGACTTTCGCTGGAACGAGCAAAAAACAGACGAGCCGGTTTGTCAATACCAAACCGGCTGTACCGTTTTCTGACCTCCACACCCCTTCAGGAACCCACGAACGCGCCACGAGCTGCAGGTTTGCCTGCAAGCGGAACACCTGAGGCTCCCCTCCGGTCGCCACAGGAGGGGCAGGACACGGCTGGAGGCGCGCCATACGAGCCAATAAACGGCTGAGAACCGACCCCCTGGTCGGCTCGTGACGCCTCATCGGTGGACCTGGCACGAGGAGCCGAACGGCCGGACATACCTCTACGCGACACCCGGCAGGGAGTTAACAAACCGCTTTAGCGGTTTGCTGGAGGATATTTACACTTGGCGAACGGCGGAGACCGGCCCGAGCTCGGCTCGAACGTCACTCAAGACGAAGAGGAACGACTCCCACCGGCCCTGGGCCGCGAGCCGCCGCCAGGGCCGGAACCCATC
The DNA here is from genome assembly GCF_055575675.1 of Streptomyces sp. NPDC034043. NCBI lineage: Bacteria > Bacillati > Actinomycetota > Actinomycetes > Kitasatosporales > Streptomycetaceae > Streptomyces > Streptomyces sp. NPDC034043. The sequence continues at coordinate 29,628 of NZ_JBVISF010000026.1, read as the reverse complement.
CGGCGGAAGGCCGCCCCCTCATCCCGCCCGCCCACCGGACGCCCTTCCGCCAGCCGGTAGACCAATCACCCGCAAGCCCGGGAACCCAGACCTCGGCGCGCCGGAGCCGGGCAACGGAGTCAGCCGAGACGTTTCGCCCCGGCAAACCGCGAACGCGCACGACGGGCGGATCGGGCCGGTCGTCATCCAGGGGAGCACCTCCGGTCGGCCGCCCGGTCCGCTCCGCGCATCGCGGACGGCAGAACCGTTCTGGACGGCACAAGCCCTGCGGTCGGACCGGTGCGAGACTTCCTGGGGCGGCAGTCGTCGCCCCCCAAGGAAGGGACGAGGCATCGCGGCGAACGGCCCGGCCGTCGCAGACCGCAAAGCGCTCTTCCGACACGGGTCCGCCGGCTTCCCGCGCCGGATACCGCCCTCCTACCGGCCACCGGCTCAAGAACCACTCTTGGCCCGGTTGAGCTGTTCCAGCCGGGGTGGCAGAGATTCAACGTCGGCCCACCGGCAGGGAACTGGGAAAACAGTCGGGCGGAGGTTTGGCCGGAATGGGCACCTCCGCATATTTCTCCGGCAAGGGTGACTCTCTCTCTGGATAAAAAACCGGTTGGTATATATTTTTCTCGCAGGTCACACCTGTAACTCGCCAGCGCTGTCTAGGGGGAACAATGAGCGCGAGCACGTTTCATGTAGAGCGCACTCCGACCTACGACCCGACGTTGCGGGCCGCACTCTCGCCACTCGGGCAGAGCGGATACGACTATCCGTCGCTCACCGCCACCGTTCCGAAGGAACTGGTGCACCGGGCATCCGCCGCCGAAGTCTTCCTGACCGACTGGCAGCGTCTCGACGACACCCGCTTCTCCGTCACCGCCCAGTGGCCCCGCAGCCACAGCTTCTACACCCAGGTCGCCGGAGACCACCACGATCCCCTCATCTGCGTGGAGACGATCCGGCAGGTCGGCATCCTGCTGGGGCACGCCGAGTTCGGTCTGCCTCTCGGCCACCAGTACCTGCTGTGGGACCTCGGCATCACCATCCACCAGCCGGAGCACCTCAAGGCTGAGCGGACGAAGTCGACGTCTCTCGACATCGACGTCACCTTCACCGAGATCAAGCGCCGGGCCGGAAAGCTGAGCAAGATCACCTACGATGCCGTGGTCCGCCGCGCCGGACACGTCGTCGCGACGGGGCGCGTCTCCTCCACCTGCACCAGCCCGGCGGTCTACGAGCGCCTGCGCCCCCCGCACACCCGGCAGGCCGACCACCGTCCGCTGCCCCTGACGGCTCCCGTCGCGCCGCAGAGCGTGGGGCGGCTGTCCCCGACCGACGTGGTCCTGTCCCCGTCGGCCGAGCCGAACCGCTGGCAGCTCAGGGTGGACACCCTCCACCCGATCCTGTTCGACCACCCCCTCGACCACGTACCGGGCATGCTCCTCGTGGAAGCCGCCCGACAGGCCGCGGCGGCCACTCTCGGACGTTCGTCCTTCCTGCCGCTCGGCATCAGCAGCGACTTCAAGCGGTACGTCGAGTTCGACATGCCGTGCATGATCCAGGCGGAGCGCCTGTACCCGGACACGCCCGGAGCGGACGAAGCCGTGCGGGTGACGGGCCTCCAGAACGGCACGGTCGCCTTCAGCGCGCTCGTCACGGCGGCCTCGTACTCCTGACGGGGCCGGCTCCGGCTCCGACGCCGGCCGCATTTTCCGGTGCCGAGGCACGCCCGGCTCCACCAAGCGCCTCGGCACCACCTCCATGACCCCGGACCGCCCGCTTCACGGTCTCCTGAACGGATCCAGCCCTTTCCCCCGTGCCGACGACACCTCGCGCCGGCTCGGGCACCGGCGGAACCAGCAGGTCAGAGGCATGCCCTCGGGCAGAATTGCCCCCTGCGGTTTCGGTCGCACCCCACTCTCGGAACCGTCTTCCTCTCTCGGCGTACCAGGCGTCGGCGCAGCGTCAGGGTTGGCGTGGAAGTTACGCGCTGTAAGATACGTACGGGACGGGCGGTTTGCACCAGGCTTCCGACGCTCCGCTCCCGTGGAGGAAGGAGCCAGCATGGCTGAGCAGGTACGAGCCATCCGCACGCGCCGGGCGATCCTGGCAGCGGCGGCCAAGATCTTCGAGGAGCGCGGCTACCAGGCAGCCACCATCTCGGAGATCCTCGCCGAAGCGGGGGTGACCAAGGGAGCCTTGTACTTCCACTTCCAGTCGAAGGAGGATCTGGCCCACGGCGTCCTCGCGTCCCAGAACCAGAACCTGGTCATCCCCGGTCGCGCGACCATGGTGCAGGAGGTCGTGGACATCATGATGCTCCACACCTACCGCCTCCAGACCGATGCCATGGTCCGGGCGAGCGTGCGGCTGGCCATGGACCAGCTGGCACGGGGGCTCGACCGCAGTGGGCCCTGGCTCGCCTGGGTCGCTCCCGTGTGCGAGCGCCTGGAGAAGGCCAAGACCAGGGGCGAACTGCTCCCCCACGTCGTCCCGGCCGAGACCGCTGACGTGATCGTGGGCACCTACGCCGGCATCCAGTCGATGTCCCAGGCCCTCACCGACTACCAGGACCTCGGCATCCGGGTCACCGCACTGCTGCGTCATCTGCTGCCCAGCATCGTGCAGTCCTCGGTCCTCACCGCCGTGGACATCTCCGAGAGCCGGACGGTCACCGTCTACAACGAGGCCCTGGAGTACTCGCAGGAACTGGAAGCGGCGGGCCTGACGAAGGCCACCGCCTGACTCCCCCGGACCCGCAGGTACGCGGCTCCGGCACGGCACGGCGCCTGATGTCCGCGTGCCCGGCTCCGGACCGGCCCGTGGAACGACGATTACCGGCCACCACACCAAGACCCGCCCATCGTTTCAGAACGCCCTCTCCCGAAGGTGTCGCGACACTCAGAAATATACCGCACGTCCTGTTCTTTTTGCAGCCCTCAGCGGCGGAACTAGGCTGCGCAAATGATCAGCTCATCACTCCGCCTGGTACCGGTGACCCCGGACAACTTCGAAGCCGTCACCGCCGTCCGCGTCCGCCCCGACCAGGAGCACCTCGTCGAGTCCGTCACGCAGTCCCTCGCCGAGGCCTACGTCCACGGGGAGGTCGCCTGGCCCCGCGCCATCGTCGACGGTGACGAGGTCGTCGGCTTCATCATGGCCTTCCTGGACATCGTCTGGAACCCGGCCAAGGACCCGGAGCACCGCCGCTCCGGCATCTGGCGCCTGAACATCGCCGCCGGTCATCAGGGCAAGGGCTACGGCCGCTTCGCCGTGGAGGCCGTCACCGAGGAGATCCGCCGTCGCGGCGGGACGCGGGCGTACGTCACCTGGCACGACGGCGACGACAGCCCGGCGCCCTTCTACCTGGGCCTCGGCTTCCGGCCCACCGGCGAGCTCAGCGGCCCCCAGCCCGTCGGCGTCCTGGAGCTCTCCTGAGCCGGGGCCGGGCGGGCACCGCGGTGCCCGCCCGGCCTGCCACCGTGCCCGCGGCCGTCCCCGTCCGGAACCACCGCGGGCCCACCCCCCGCACCGGCTCGCGGACCGCCGCCGGCCGGGCTCACCCCCGGACGTCCCAGACCCCGCTCGCCGCCGCTTGGCGCGCGTAATCGGCGAAGTCCTTGGCGGGGCGTCCCAGTACCTCCTCCACCCCGTGGTCCAGGTGCGCGTTGCGCCCGTCCGAGATCAGGGCGAACAGCTCCGCGAACTCCTCCGGCAGGCCGCGTTCCCGCAGCACCGCCAGGTACGCCGCCTCCGTGACGGGGACGTACGCGATCTCGCGCCCGGTCGCCCTCGAGAGCTCGTCGGCCACCTCCGCGAAGCCGAGCAGCCTCGGCCCGGTCAGCTCGTACGTCCTGCCGATGTGGCGGTCGTCGGTGAGCGCGGCAACCGCCACGTCGGCGATGTCACCGGCGTCCACGAAGGGTTCCACCGCGTCCCCCACGGGCAGCGCGATCTCCCCGGCCCGTACGGAGTCCAGGAAGAAGTCCTCGTCGAAGTTCTGGTGGAACCAGCTGGCGCGTACGACGGTCCAGTCGGCCCCCGAGTCCCGCAGCCGGTCCTCGGCCCGCCGCGCCGCCTCCTCCCCGCGCCCGGACAGCAGCACCAGTCGCCGCGCCCCGGCGGCCACGGCGGCTTCCGCGAAGGCACCGACGCGGTCGGCGGCTCCCGGGAAGGCCAGGTCCGGGTGGTAGGTCACGTACGCCCGGTCCACGCCTCGCAGCGCGGGTCCCCAGGTCTCGGGCCGGTCCCAGTCGAAGGCCGGCTCACCGGTGCGGGAGCCGATGCGCACCGCGCGCCCGTGGGCCAGGAGCCGTTCGGCGACCCGTCGTCCCGTCTTCCCGTTGCCCCCGACGACGAGGGTGGTGCCGCCCCGCGTGCCGTTGTCCATGCCGTTGTCCGTGCCGTTGTCCGTGCGCTTGTCCGTGCTGTTCGTCATGACACCCAGTCAAGCCGCGTCCGGCGGGACAGGACATGGCCCGGACGCTCTGCCGCATGCGTGAGCGTCTACTTCTCCGCGAGGGTGTGCGCGACCAGCGCGTTGGCGTGGCCGTGGCCGATGCCGTACTCGGTCTTCAGCCAGGAGACGAGCTCCATGTGCTTCGTCAGCGGGGAGGCCCGGACGAGGGCCTGCCATTCGGCCACCGGGCGGCCGTACTTCTTCTCGATCGAGGGGAAGTAGCTCGCGGGGCCCTTCACCGGCTGCTCGGTCATGACGTGGTGCTCCTTCTGAGCGCGGGACGGAAACGAAGTCCGGGACGGGACGGAACAGAACAGAACAGGACGGGAACGCGTGACCGGCATCCAGGGACGGATCAGGCGCCCCGCCGCTCACCCGGCGGCGGGCGCCGGCGCGTACGCGTGCACCTGCGCCCCGCTGCCGCCGAGCGCGGTGGTCCCCACCGGGCGCAGGGTCTTCACCGGGGAGTCCTCGCCGAACAGCTTGCGCCCTGCGCCCCGCACCACCGGCAGGGTCCACAGCCGCAGTTCGTCGAGCAGGTCGTGCGCGAGCAGGGCGTTGACGAGCTGTCCGCTGCCGTAGACGAGCAGGTCGCCGCCGTCCTGCTGCTTGAGCGCGGCGACCTCGGCGGCGAGGTCACCCGTCAGGAAGGTGGCGTTCCACTCCGGGGCGGCGCTGCTGGAGGTCGCGACGTACTTCGGCATCGCGTTCATCCGCAGGGTCCCGGCGTCGGCGCCCTCGGCCCGCGCCATCCAGGCAGGCGCCATCGCCTCGTACGTCACCCGGCCCAGCAGCAGCGCGTCGGCGGCGGCGAGCTGCTCACCGGCGAACTTCTCCGCCTCGGTGTTCCAGAACGGCATGGACCAGCTCGGGTCCTCGAAGACGCCGTCGACCGAGATGAAGACGGAGGCGATGACCTTGCGCATGAGGGTTCCCCTTAGAGATGTATACAGCGTCCACATCCAGACGCTCCGCAGCCTATCCAATAAAGTGGACGGTGTCCACATATTGCCGGAGGCGCAACTCCCGCCTCTCACACGGGTAGACCGGCCCCCTCCCCCCGACTCATCGGCGCACCGGCCACCGATTCCGGAAGATCCGCCGCCCCCAGCCCCCCGTCCACCCCCACCCCGCCCTCCACCTGCGTAAATGACGTGCGGAGCGCCCCACGCGCCCCGTAGGGTCGACTCCCGTGGAACCGCTCACCGAAAAACAAATCCGCTCATCCTTCGTGAACTGCACCAAGGGTGAGGCGGCGCGCCTGCGTCTGCCCCTGGACTTCGCCCAACTGCCCTGGCAGGACCTGGACTTCCTGGGCTGGGTGGACCCGGGCGCCCCGCTGCGGGCCCATCTGGTCGTCCCCCGCCCCGAGGGTCCGGTCGGCATCACCCTGCGCGTGCCCGCCGCGACGCGGACGAGCGCCGTGAAGTCGAGCCTGTGCCAGATCTGCCTGACGGGACACGCCTCGTCCGGGGTCACCCTGCTCGCCGCCCCGCTGGCGGGCGCCCGGGGCCGTGAGGGGAACACGGTCGGCACGTACATCTGCGCCGACCTCGCCTGCCCCCTCTACGTACGCGGCAAGCGGCAGCCGAAGCTGCGCGCCGGGCGCCAGGAGGAGTCGCTGACCGTGGAGGACCGCCTCGCGCGGATGTGGGGCAATCTGGACGCCTTCACCGCCAGGATCGCCACCGGGGCGGCCGTCTGAACCGGGCCGGGATCCCCTCCCGGCCCGCCTCCACCGCCACCGCGATGTCAGCGGCCCGGCCCTCGAGGAGAGTTGAGGGCCAGGAATGTGATCACATAACCGCATGACGAGGACTCTCTACCTGTTCTGTTCGGCCGCCCCGCCCGTCTTCGACGTGGCCCATGTGATCGAGGACGCCCAGTCGCGCGGCTGGGACGTGTGCCTGGGCCTGACCCCGGCGGCGGCGCAGTGGGTGGCGGAGAGCCTCGACGGTCTCGCCGCCCTGACCGGCAACCCGGTGCGCTGGCAGTACAAGCTCCCCGGGGAGCCCGACGTGTGGCCGGCCGCCGACGCCGTCCTCTTCGCCCCCGCCACCTTCAACTCGGTCAACGCCTGGGCCCTCGGCCTCACCGACCGCTTCACCGTCGGCGTCGCCGCCGAGGCCCTCGGCAAGGGCACCCCGGTCGTCGCCATGCCGTGTACGAACGCCGCCCTCGCCGCGCACCCCCAGTTCGAGCAGTCGCTGGCCGTCCTGCGCGGCGCCGGCGCCGAACTTCTCTTCGGGGAGGGCGGCTTCCTGCCCGGCCCGGCCGGGTCCGACATCCCGCCGCACTTCCCCTGGCAGGCCGCCCTCGACGCCGTGGACCGGGCCGGAGCGGTCTCCGCGTAACGCTGGCGGCCAAGGCCCACCCCGTGCCCCCGGCGGGCGCGCCTACTCCCCGGTGACCCCGTCGATCGCCTCGCGCAGCAGGTCGGCGTGCCCGTTGTGCCGGGCGTACTCCTCGATCATGTGCGCGAGGATGTAGTGCAGCGAGTACGCCCGGCCGCCGGAGTGCCCTCGTACGTCGAGGGACTCGGCGGCCGCCACGACGGCCCGCGACCGCTCGCAGGCCTCTTCCCAGATCCGGAAGGACTCGGCGGGGTCGGCGTCCTCGACGTGGAACTCCGTCCGCTCCCCGGCGGCGTTCTCCGGGAAGTGGCCCGGTGTGTCCTCCCCGTTCAGCACGTTGCGGAACCAGCCCCGCTCCACCTCGGCCAGGTGCCGGACCAGCCCCAGCAGGCTCAGCCCGGACGGCGGTACGGCCCGGCGCCGCAGCTGCTCGTCCGTGAGGCCGGCGCACTTCATCCGCAGGGTGTCCCGCTGCCACTGCAGGACGCTGGTCAGGGTGGAGCGTCCGTCACCGGTCAGTACGGGCGGGGTGCGCTGTTCGAGGTCCATCGGACGATGATCACAGCGTCACGCGGTCCCCGCCGCCGGATTCCGCATGCCGGACGGCCTCGTCCCGGAAGAACGCCCGTACGTCCTCCACCAGCAGCTCCGGCACCTCCATCGCGGGGAAGTGCCCGCCCCTGTCGTACGAGGTCCAGCGCACGATCCGGTCGGTGCGCGCGGCGACGTGGCGCAGCGGGACGAAGTTGTCGCGGGGGAAGTCGGCGAGCGCGGTCGGGGTGTCCGACACCTCCGGCGGCTGCCCGTGGTAGTCCGCGTGGGCCCGCTCGTAGTAGATGCGGGCGGCCGACCCCGCCGTCCCGGTCAGCCAGTACAGCATCACGTTGGTCAGCATCTGGTCCCGGTCGACGGGGGTCCGGGGGTCGCTCCACTCGGCGAACTTCTCCCCGATCCAGGCGAGCAGCCCGACCGGCGAGTCGTTCAGCCCGTACGCGAGGGTCTGCGGCCGGGTCGCCTGGATGTCGGCGTACCCCTGCCGTTCCCGCGCCCACACCCGGTAGCGCTCCCAGGAGGCCAGCGTCCGCTCCCGCTCGCCGGGGTCCAGCGCCGCGAGCTCGGCCGGCGCGGGTTCGGCGGTGGCTCCCGCCCCGGGCAGCAGGTTCAGGTGCACTCCGACGACGTCGCCGGGGCGGATCCTGCCGAGTTCCCGCGAGACCGCGGCGCCCCAGTCACCGCCCTGGACCCCGTACGCCTCGTACCCGAGCCGCTCCATCAGCACCCCGAAGGCCCGCGCGACCCGCTTGAACTCCCAGCCGGTGCCGGTGGTCGGCCCGGAGGGCCCGAAGCCGGGAATGCTCGGCAGCACCAGGTGGAAGGCGTCGGCGGGGTCCCCTCCGTACGCGCGCGGGTCGGTCAGCGGCCCGGCCACCTTCTGGAACTCCACGAAGGACCCCGGCCAGCCGTGCGTCATCAGCAGCGGCAGGGCGTCCGGCTCCGGCGAGCGGACGTGCGCGAAGTGCACACGGGCCCCGTCGATGACGGTGGTGTACTGCGGCCACTCGTTCAGCCGCGCCTCGGCGGCCCGCCAGTCGTACTCCTCGCGCCAGTACCGCACGAGCTCCCGCATCTCCCCGAGCGGCATCCCGTACGCCCGCCCGACCCCGTCGAGCTCGTCGGGCCACCGCGCCCGCCTCAGCCGCCCGTCGAGGTCGTCCAGCTCCTCCTGCGGCACGTCGAACCGGAACGGCCTGAAACCCATTTCTTCCATGCGCCCACGATGTCAGCCCTGCCCGGGGCGGTGGACCCGGGTGTTCTGGCCGGCCGACGGCTCGGGCCCGCCTGCACCCGCCCCGCCTCGCCCCGCCCCGGCGCCGGTCGCGGTCAAGCCGCGTAGAGGTCGAAGGTCGATCCCCGCTTGGGGCCGGCCGCGACGTCCAGAGCCGGATCCACCGTCAGCATCGCCTGGTGCAGCCGCTGGAGCTGCGGCGCCGGCTCGACGCCCAGCTCACCGATGAGCCGTCCGCGCAGCCGCCGGTACACGTCCAGGGCCGCGCCCTGCCGCCCCGACCGGTACAGCGCCACCATCAGCTGGGAGTGCAGGCCCTCGTGCTGCGCGTGCCGTGCCGTCAGCTCGGTGAGCTCGGCGAGGAGTTCGGTGTGCCGCCCCAGCCGGAGGTCGACGTCGATCCGCCGCTCCAGCGTGACCAGCCGGCTCTCCTCCAGCCGCATGACCTCGATCGCGAGGACCGGGCCCACCCGTACGTCGACCAGCGCCGGCCCCTCCCACTGCGCGAGCCCTGCCCGCAGCAGGGTGGCCGCGCCCTCGTCATCGCCGCCCTCGAAGGCGGCGAGGCCGCGCGCGACGAGGTCCTCGTACGCGTGGACGTCGACGGACTCCGGCGGCACCTGCAACAGGTACCCGCCGTGCCGCGTCGTGAGGACCTCCTTCGCGGCCCCCGGCCGGCCCGGCCCCATGGCCGTGCCCAGCCTGCGGCGGAGCTGGAGGATGTACGTCTGCAGGGTGGTCAGCGCGCTGTTGGGCAGCTCCTGGCCCCAGATCTCCTCCATGAGGGTGGGCACCGGCATCACCCGGCCGGGATGCAGGGCGAGCAGGGCCAGGATCTGCCGCGGCTTGGCCGCGGTCGGCACGATGGACTCCCCGTCGACCTCGGCCCTCAGCGGTCCCAGAATCTGAATCCTCACGGTTCCCCCTCCGCAGTTCGTCGATTCACCTCGATGACGCGGGTCGCTGTGGCCCCCGTCCCGTACGCCCGGACCGGCCGGGTCCGTACCTCTCCGCGCGTCGCGCCGCTCCGGTTGGCGGCAGGTGCCCGAGCGTGCCGCGACCCGCGGGGGCCGCGTCCGGGCAGGACCCGTACCGTGCGTCGTGCGGACCCGCCGGTCCGGTCCGGACGTGATCCACCGGAAGCGGTCCTAGACCCCGCTCCCGAGGAACTCGTACCGCCGCTCGTCGCCCGCACCGGAACCGGCTCCGCCGGAGGGGGCCTGCGTCCGGTAGTCCCGCACCCGCGCCGCACCGACCAGGCTCGGCAGCAGCAGCCCCCACAGGGCGGCCACCTTCCGCTGGAGCTCCGCGTACGACAGCCCCGTGCCGGCCAGTACCTCGATACCGCAGACCGCCGCGGCCACCAGCGCCTCGGCGCTCTCCCACCGGTCGGCGGCCGAACCGGCGTCGCCCCCGACCGCATCGCGGTCGCCGTCGCCGTAACGGTCGCCGTCACCGTCGCCGGGAACGCTCCCGACCGGCCGGTCCAGCGGCAGCTCGCCCACGTCCCGCGCCGTCCGCAGCAGTTCGCACACCACCGACAGCCACGCCCCGTGGAAGTCGACCGCGGCCGGCTGCTGCCCGGCGCACTCCTTGGTGATCCGGAAGCTCGCCGGGATCGCCGGATCCTCGTGCAGCGTCCGCGCCAGCCAGTGCGTCGCGTCGATCAGCGTCTGCAAGGGCGAGGCCCCGCCCTCCCGCAGCACCCGGACCGCTTCGTGCAACAGGCCGCAACCGCGCCGCTGGACCGCGTCGGCAAGCTCGTCCTTCGAGGCGAAGTGGAAGTACAGCGCCCCCTTCGTCACCCCGGCCGCACCCGCGATCTCTCCGAGCGTCGCGTTGGCGTAGCCGTTGCGGTGGAACAACTCGGCCCCGGCGAAGACCAACCGCCTGCGGGTCCGCTCCGACCTCTCCTGCACCGCTCCGTCTCCCTTCGCCCCCGCTCCGTCCTTGCACCTGCCGTCGGCCGCGCGCACCCGGCGCCGCCCTCGCACGGGTCAGGCCCGTACGAGCCGTTCGGCCCGCGGGCCCGTACCGGCGACCACCCCGGCCACCGCCGCCGCCTTGACCGCACCCTCCGGGCCGGCCATCAGGATCGAGCGCTGGAGCCGGCGCAGCGCGGTGGACGGCTCCAGGCCCAGGTCCCGTACGAGCGTGGTGCGCAGCCGCTGGTACACGTCCAGTGCCTCGCCGCGCCGGCCCGAGCGGTGCAGGGCGAGCATGAACTGCCCGTGCAGGTTCTCGTGGGTGCGGTACCGGCTCACCAGCACCGTCAGCTCCGCCAGCAGCTCGCGGTGACGGCCCAGCTTCAGGTCCGCCTCGATGCGCTGGTCGAGCGCGCACAGCCGGGTCTCCTCCAGGCGGCGCGTCTCCATGTCCAGCTGTACGCCGCCCTGTACGTCGGCGAAGGCGGGACCCGACCACAGGGCGAGGGCCTCGCGCAGCCGCTGCGCGGCGACCGGGTAGTCACCCGCGTCGATCGCCCGGTAGCCCATGCCGGCGAGCCGGTCGAACTCGCGGACGTCGCTGGTGCCGCCGTCGCTGTTCAGCAGGTAGCCGCCGGGCAGCGTCACGAGCACGTCCTTCGCGGTCCGCTCCGAGTCGTCGCTGCCCTCCAGGGCGGTCGCGATGAGCGCGCGCAGCTGGAGGACGTACGTCTGGAGGGTGGTGCGGGCGCTGCGCGGGGGCATCGACCCCCACAGCTCCTCGATCAGCGCCGACACCGGTACGACCTGGTCGGCGTGGAGGGCCAGGAGCGCCAGGACCTGGCGGGGCTTGGGGGCGGTGGGCGTGATGGAGATCCCGTTCTCCCGCACGGCGAGTGCGCCCAGTACATCGATGTCCACGTCGTACTCCCCTGTCCTTTGGATGAGTCGCAAGAGTCAGTAGAAAACAGGCCGGACGGTTTGTCAATGCGTAACCGGTCGACCGGCTTTCGGCCGGGCGAATCTCGCCGCTCCTAGGAAATACCCGTCTGACCTGGGTTTTTGCGTGAACACCACAGACCCACGACAGCTTGGAGCCGTTCAGCCACCTCGCTACGCAAGCCATATAACACCCATCAGGGCCCAACAATCAAACCATTCAGTCTGTTTCTTGGGCCGCAACGGCCTTCCTGTCCGGAGCGATCCCCGGCAGCACCACCGTCCACATCCGGGCCAGCGCCTGCCGCGCGGTCCACTCCGGTTCCACGGACAGCAGGTCCCTCAACCCGGACGTGATGGCCACGACCACCCGCGTCGCGTCCTGCGGGGAAACCCCCTCGGCCAGGAGCCCGGCCCGTTCCGCGCTGTCCATCAGCTCCTGCGTCCACAGACGGCACTGCCCCCGCAGATCCACCCTGCTGCGGTGGGCGGCGTCGGCGCCCAGCGCGAAGCCGGCTCGTACGACCACGTCCGCGGCCAGCAGTTTCAGCAGTGCGTACGTCGCGTCGACGAGCACCAGCAGGGGATCGCCGTCCCGGTCGCCCGCGCCTTCCGCTTCGGCGATCCGCCGCAGCCTCCGCGCCGCCCGGGCCTCCACGGCCCGCGCCAGGGCGGGCTTTCCGTCGAAGTGGAACTGGACGGCGCCGGAGGTCACTCCGGCCCGCTCGCTGATCGCGGCGATCGACGCCGCGGCGAAGCCCTCCTCGGCGAACACCTCCGCCGCGGCGAGCACGAGAGCTTCCCGCGTGCGTACCGCACGCTCCTGCTTGACCATGAGGGGCTCCACACCGCAATCGCCGCATCCGCGGGCCGCCCCACGCCGAGGGGGTACGTGATCCTGGGCCACAGTCGACGCCCTCACCGGAGCCGGACCGGACTCCCGCCAGAGCCGCCGTCCACCGCCGACCGCGTCAACGCCCGTCGCCCGCCCCGGCGCCCGCGGCCGGGGGCACCCCCAGCACCCGCACCACCGGCCCCGTCACGGCCGTCGTCACCATGGTCATCAGCACCAGGACGGTGAACAGCTCCACCCCGATCACCCCCAGCCCGAGCCCCACGTTCAGCACCACCAGCTCCGTCACCCCGCGGCAGTTCATCAGCGCCCCCAGCAGCACGGCGTCCCGCCCCCGCACCCCCGCCACCCGCGCCGCCGCCGTCGCCGCGCCCCCACGTCGGTCCGCAGCCCGCTCCCCACGAAGAACAGCGGCAGCAGCACCGGCACCGCGAACTCCCGCGTCCGCCGCGCCGCCGACTCCACCGACTCCACCCCCCGCGGCACCACCGCCCCGAGGACGCACGCCCCGAACAGCGCGTGCGCCCCCAGCGCCTCCGTCGCGTACGCCGCCAGGCAGATCCCGCCGAACAGCACCACGACCCCGCCGCCCGCCTCCGGCCGCTCCCCGTCCGGCCGCCGCACCCCCCACCGCCCGGCCGCCCGGCCGCCCGGGCGAGCAGCGGCCGCACACCCCACCACATCCCCGCCACGAAGACCCCGGCCAGGGCCGCCCGCCCCAGCCCGGCCCCGGCACCACCGCCCCCGACGACGGCCACGACCACCGCCAGCAGGCACCAGGCGACCACGTCCGCCACCGCCGCGCAGGCCATCGCCAGCACCCCCACGGGCGTCCCGTACAAGCCCTGCTCGGTGAGGATCCGCGCCAGTACGGGAAAGGCGGTGACGCTCAGCGCCACCGCCACGAACAGTACGAACTCCCCCCGCCCGACCCCCTCCGGCGCGAAGGTCCCGTACAACCCGAGCGCCAGCAGCCCCCCGAGCCCCAGCGGCACCCACACACTCGCCTGGCTCACCACCACCACGGCCCGCCGGATCCCCCGCAGCATCCCCACATCGAACTCCAGCCCCACCAGGGACATGAAGACGACGAGCCCGAGGTTCCCCAACGCCCCCAGGGACGGCAGCACCTCATCCGGCAGCAGCCACCGCTGCCCCTCCGGCCACACCCGCCCCAGGAAGGTGGGCCCGAGCAGGATCCCCACGGCGATCTCCCCGACCACCGCCGGCTGCCCGAGCCCGCGCGCCGACACCCCGCCCGCACCGCACGCGAGGACCACCACCGCCACGGCGACCAGCACTCCACCCGCCACGGCCCTGTCCTGCCCGGGGCACCGCGCACCGGAACCAGAAGCCGCCCGGCTTCAGGAGGTCGCCCGCCGCTCCACCAACAGCGCCAGCCCGTCGAGGATCCGCTCCAGCCCGAACTCCAGGGCCTGGTCCTGCCCCCCGTGCTCGGCGACGGAGGCCAGCGCGCCCGCGAGCGCCGGATACTCCTCGCCCCTCATCCGCACGACCTCTTCGAGCACCGCCCCGAGTTCCTCATCCGGGCCGCCCGCGCCGGCCGTCGCCCGCTCCTGCTCGGCGATCCCCCGTACGTGCCCGGCCACCAGCACCACCGCGTCCATCGCCTCGGCCCCGCTCAGCCCGCACCCCTCCAGCGCGGCCAGCGCCCGCTCCAGCCACCCGACTTCCCGCGGCCCCATCGCCCGCGCCCCCACCATCGCGTCCAGCAGCCACGGATGTGCCCGGAACCCGCTCAGCAGCTCCCGCGCCCACGCCCCGAGCCGCTCCCGCCACCCGTCCCCGGCCGCCGCCAGCGCGGCGTCCAGTCCCCGTGCCGGGTCGGGCAGCGCGGCCTCCACCATCAGCGCGACGGCCTCCGCCTTCCCCGGTACGTACCGGTAGAGGGCCATCTTGGTGACCCCCAGTTCCCCGGCCACCCGCTGCATCGACACACCGCCGAGCCCCTCGCCGTCGGCGATCTGGACCCCGGCCCCCGCGATCTGCTCCAGGGTCAGCCCCCGCCTCGGCCCCCGCGCCGGCGTCACCGGCGGCCCCCACAACAACCGCACCGCCGCCGCCCACTGCCCGTCCGCCACCGGACCCCCTTGCCCTCGCACCAAAACCGCGTCTACCGTACACACCGAAACAGTATCCACCGGACACAGTCACTTGGGGACACGTATGCCCACCACCAGAACCGTGCTCATCTCCGGCGCGAGCGTCGCGGGCCCCGCCGTCGCCCACTGGCTCGCACGCCACGGCTTCCGCCCCACCGTCGTCGAGGTCGCCCCGGCCCTGCGGGACGGCGGCCACGCCGTGGACTTCCGCGGGGAGACCCACCTCCGCGTCCTCCACCGCATGGGCATCCTCGACGCACTCCGCCGCGTCCAGACCGGCGGCACCCCGATGACCTTCGTGGACGCCGACGACAGGGAACTCCTCCACCTCCCCGCCGCCTTCGCGGGCGGCGACGTGGAAGTGCTGCGCGGCGACCTCTCCCGCATCCTCTACGAGGCCTCCCGCCCTTCCGCGGAGTACCTCTTCGGCGATTCGATCACCTCCCTCACCGAGACCGCCGCCGGTGTGGACGTCACCTTCCGGCACGCCCCGCCCCGCAGCTTCGACATCGTCATCGGCGCCGACGGCCTGCATTCCACCGTGCGCCGGCTGGCCTTCGGCCCCGAGGAGCGGTACGTCTCCCACCTCGGCCACTACGCCGCCACCTGGAGCCTGCCGGGCGACCCCCACCCCGCCCGCCGCGGCTCCGTCGGCTTCAACGCCCCCGGCCGCCTCGCCTCCGTCGGCTCCTCCCCCGCCACCCCCGGCCGCGCTGGCGCCTTCTTCCTCTTCGCCTCGCCCGAGCTGTCGTACGACCGCCACGACCCGGCCGCCCACAAGGCGCTCATCACCCGCGCCTTCGCCGGCCTGCCCTGGCGGGTGGGCCCGCTCCTCGAATCCCTCGCCGGCGCCGAGGACCTCTACTTCGACTCGATCAGCCGCGCCGACGTCGGCGCCTGGTCCACCGGCCGGACCGTCCTCCTCGGGGACGCCGCCTGTGGCGCGACGATCGGCGGCATGGGCACCGGCACCGCGGTCGTGGCCGCGTACGTCCTGGCGGGCGAACTGGCCCGCTCCCCCGAGGATCCCCGAGCCGCCTTCCGCCGCTACGAGTCCCTCGTCCGCCCCTACGCCCGGGCCTGCCAGCGCGGCGGCAACCGCACCGGCCCCTTCCTGGCCCCCGCCACCCCCCTCGGCCTGCGCCTGCGCAACACCCTCCTGAGCCGCCCCGGCTGCCTGGCCCTGATGCTGAAGGCGGGCCGCACGACGGCCACCCTCCCCCTCCCCCATTAACGGCGTTAACACCCCACCCCGGCCCCACCACTGGACCGTTAACGCCGTCAACGCCGTCAACGCCCCCGCCCGCCACCGCCACGCGGCGCGGGCGTCTCACACGCGGGCCAGGTGCTCCCGGTACCAGGGGGCAGCCTCGTCAAGGCACGCCAGTGGGCCGGGCCCCGGCGGACAGTCGGCCGCCGTCCAGATGCCCGCGCTGTCGTACCAGTGGTCCTGCGCCACCAGCCTGAACTGCGTCGGGCTCACCCGGCAGCCCGACGCCGCCATCCGTGCCAGGAACTCGGCCTCCGGGAGTTCCTGGTCCACCGGGAGGAGCACGCCCCGTTCTATGAGCGCCCGCACCAGCTCGACGGCCCGAACCGGCTCCGGATGGCTGGCGTGCCAGACCGTCCCGCCGGCCGGGCGACGGCCGAGCGCGAGACGGGCGACGAGGCGGGCGAGGTCGCCGACGGCCACCGCCGACAACCGGGACCGCGCCCCTCCCCACAGCGCCCCGGTGGATCCGAGGAGCTGGCCCAGGGCGGGAACCACCCAACGGTCCCCGGACCCGATCACGAGGCCGGGACGGAGCACCACGGCGCCCGCGGCCAGTGCGTGGGCCTCGCCCGCCAGGCGGGTGCGGCTGGCGGGCGAGAGGGGCGCGGGAGGGACCGCGTCCACGGCGATCCCCCGGTGAGGACCTTGCCCGTAGACGGCGGAGGTGGACAGGTGGACGATCCGGCGGACACCGGCCTCGCGGGCCTGCGCCATCAGCGCCGCGGTTCCCTCGACGTTGACGACGGCACAGTCGCGTTCGTCCGATCCGATCCGCGAGGCCAGGTGGACCAGGACGTCCGCTCCCTCGCAACAGCCCCGCAGGGAACCGGGATCGGACAGGTCCGCCCGGAACCACTCGGCCACCCCGTCGGCCGCCTGCGGAGGCCTGCGGCCCACTGCCCGCAGGAGGAGACCCGGTACGGCAGCACCCGGCCCTTCCCGGAGACGGGCGAGTTCCGCCAGGACCGCCGAGCCGATGAACCCGGTAGAGCCGGTGATCACCAGCCTCTGCGGTTCTCTCATCAGGTACCTCGATCTCTCCCCGGAACCGGACAGCCGTGATCGTATGTGGCGGCCCCGACGGCGTTGAGTACCGGCCAGGTGACAATCAGTCGGACAGCCGCCCGCGCACTCACCCGGACCTTCCCGGTCCAGAACGGCACCGACGTGTCCACCTCACCCCTCTCCCGTCCGCCCGCCCGCCGGAAGCCCTCCCCTGCCGACGAAGCCGCGAGCCCCGCCCCGGCGCTGCCCGTCACCGGTCCGCTGTCCGCCAAGACCGCCCTGGTGACCGGCGCCAGCCGCGGCATCGGCCGCGGGATAGCGGAGCGCCTGGCCGCCGACGGCGCCCTCGTCGCCGTCCACTACGCGCGGAACGGTGAAGCCGCCGGCGATGTCGTGGACACCATCCGGGCCGCGGGCGGGGACGCGTTCCCCGTGCGGGCCGAGCTCGGCCTCGATGGAGACGCCCAGGCCCTCTACGCCGCCCTCGACTCCGAGCTGACCCGGCGCGGCATGGAGCCCCGGCTCGACATCCTCGTCAACAACGCGGCGGTCAGCGGCTCGGCACGGATCCACGAGGTCACGCCGCAGCTGGTCGACCGCATCTTCTCCGTCAACGTCAAAGCGCTCCTCTTCGTCATCCAGGAGGGCCTGACCCGCATGCCGGCGGGCGGGCGGGTCATCAACATCTCCTCCGCCGCCACCCGGATGTCCTACCCGGAGTCCGTCGTGTACTCCATGAGCAAGGGCGCCATGGACACCCTCACACTTGCCCTGGCCAAGGAGCTCGGTCCCCGGGGCATCACGGTCAACACGGTCGCCCCCGGGTTCGTCGCGACCGACATGAACGCGAAGCTCCGTACGACACCCGAGGGGGCGGCGCGGCTGGCCGGGATGTCCGTCTTCGAGCGGATCGGCGTTCCCTCCGACATCGCCGGCGTCGTGGCCTTCCTCGCCTCCCCCGATTCCCTGTGGGTCACCGGTCAGCGCCTCGACGCGTCGGGCGGCACCCACCTGTAGCCCGCACCCGCGTCAACTCCTCCCGCGCGCCGCTCACTCCGACACGAAAGGTGCTACGGCAAAAAATCCCACCCAGTCCTGAAATACGGCTTCCATACGTCTGGAAAAGTACTTGTCGACTGGTTTTCTTTGACTGAATCCCACTAGATTCCCCCTGTATCACCGGACGCGACCGCAGCAGGAGACACACACGTGGCGAGGGTCAGGCAGGAACGGGCCGAGATCACCCGGCAGGCGATCCTCGACGGCGCGGCCGTCGCCTTCGACCGCGCCGGCTTCGGCGGCACCAGCCTCAGCGACGTGGTGAGGCACGCCGGAGTCACCAAGGGCGCCCTCTACTTCCACTTCCCGTCCAAGGAAGCCCTCGCCCGCACCCTGGTGGAGGAGCAGTTCCAGGTGTCCAAGGACGTCCCCGCCCTGGAGGACCCGGGCCTCCAGACGGTCATCGACCTGACCCACCAGATGGCGTCCGGGCTGCGCACCAACGCCCGCATCCGCGCCGGCATCCGCCTGGTCATCGAGTTCGGGTCGTTCACCAGCCCGGACCCGTCCCCGTACAACGCCTGGATCGAGACCTGCCGCAGCTGTCTGACGCCGGCCCAGGAACGCGGCGACATCATGCCCTCGCTCGACGTGGACGACCTCTCGACGTTCCTCGTCGGCTCGTTCACCGGTGTCCAGGTGACCTCGCACGTCCGCGCCGACCGCGAGGACCTGCACGACCGGGTCGTCGACCTGTGGAACTACCTCCTCCCGGGCATCGTGCCCGCCTCCCGCATCCCCCTCTTCGACCCGGCGGGCTCCCCCTCCTGCCGCGCCGCGCTGGGCCTGACCGGCCCGCAGGCGCCCGTTCCGGTCGGCTGACGACGCTTCCAGGGCGGCCTCGCGCACGCCGTGGTGAACCACGGGGGTGCTCGCTACGGCGTGTGCGAGGCCGCCCTGTCGCGTATCCGGAACCCTTCGCCACCCATTTCGTTAGCAAAACCCAAGCGTGGCACCCACGCACACCTCAGAACGTTAGTAAAGTCCCTCTCATGACTTCGCCCTCGTCCCAGAACGACCGAGAGAAGGTCGTCTCCAAGCTCCCCCCGTGGCTCCGCCAGGAGTTGAAGATCCGCACCGCCCAACTGCGGGTCGACATCCAGGACGCCGTCCACCAGGGCATCGCCCACTGGAGCGCCCTCGCCTCCGCCCCCTCCCCCGTCGACACCTCCGGCGCCGAGTCGTTCTCGACCTGGCTGCCCGCCGGACAGTGGGAGTCCTTCCGCACCGACTGCAAGGACCGCGGCGTCTCCCTCATCCAGGGTCTCGCCCAAGCGGTGCGCCTCTGGCTGGAGCTGAACCCGGCCCCCACCGTCAAGCGTCCCTCCGTCGTGCGCCGCATCGTCGTGTGCAACCAGAAGGGCGGGGTCGGCAAGACCGCCGTCACCGCCGGCACCGCCGAAGCCCTCGCCGAGGACCCCGCGAGCCTGCACCCGGTCCGCGTCGCCCGCCAACTGGCCCGCCTCGCCACCCCCGAGGACACGGACGCCGGCCACTCCGGCTCCTCCCTCGACCTCGAAGACCTCCCGGGGCTGGGCATGCGCGTCCTGCTGGTGGACTTCGACCCCCAGGGCCACCTGACCAAGCAGCTCGGCCAGCAGCCGCTGCCCATCGGCGGCGACAGCCTCACCTGCCACATGGCCGGCGAGGCCAAGGGCCCCCTCCAGGACCTCATCGCCCCCATCACGCACGACCGGTTCGGCGACCGCCTCCACCTCCTGCCCGCCTGCACGGACGCCTTCCTCCTCGACGTCCGCCTCTCCACCGTCCGCGCCCGCGAGGCCGCCCTCGAACGCGCCCTGGCCCCCGTCGAGTCCGATTACGACGTCATCCTCATCGACTGCCCGCCCAGCCTCGGCCTGAGCATGGACGCGGCGATCTACTACGGCCGGCGCCGTGACGCCGAACAGCCGGGCGCCTCCGGGGCGCTGATCGTCGTACAGGCGGAGGACTCCTCCGCCGACGCGTACGACCTCCTCACCTCCCAGATCAACGATCTACGCGACGACCTCAGCCTCGACATCGACTACCTCGGCCTCGTCGTGAACCTCTACGACGGCCGCCGCGGCTACATCGCGACGAGCTCGCTCCAGGCGTGGATGGACATAAAGGATCCGCGGGTCGTGGCGATCGTCCCCGACCTCAAGGAACAGCGCGAGTCCGTCCGCCTCAAGCAGCCCCTCTTCGTCTACGCCCCCAACGGCGACCAGGCCGTCGCCCTACGCGCCCTCGCCCGGGAGATCTCATGAGCAGCAAGGCCGACAAGCTCGGCGTCTCGGCGTCCTTCGCGCGGGCCCAGCCCGTCGGGGTCAGCCCCCGCCGCGCCGCCATCGCCGAGGCCACCGGCGCCCCCACCTCCGGGGTGGTCCCGCCGTCCGAGGTCCCCATCGACGCCCTCGCCCACAACCCGTTCAACCTCCGCGAGGACCTCACCGACCTCGAGGAGCTGGCCCAGTCCCTCGCCGTACGGGGCCAGCTGCAGCCCCTCGCGGTCGCGACCCGGCTGGCCTTCATGGAGGCCCACCCCGGCCAGACGGACGGCCTGGGCCGCGCCCCGTACGTGGTCATCGACGGCAACCGCCGCCTCGCGGCCGCCCAGCTGGCCGGCCTCAAGACGATGCACATCCACGTCAACGACGCCCTGTCCGCCTCGGCGGCGGACATCCTCGAATCGGCGCTCATCGCCAACGTCCACCGGGTCGACGTGGCCCCCATGGACCAGGCCCGCGCCCTCCAGGAACTGGTCGAGGTGCACGGCTCCCAGGCCCAGGTGGCCAAGCGGATCGGCAAGACGGCGGCCTGGGTCTCCCAGCGCCTGACCCTGCTGAACCTGACGCCCGAGCTCCAGGGGAAGGTGGAGACGGGCGAGCTGAAGGTCGAGCCGGCCCGCCGCATCGGCCGCCTCCCCCAGGAGGAACAGGCGGCGGCCGCCACCGAGAGCATCCAGGCCGTCAACCCCCCGCGCCAGCGCACCCGCCCGGCACCCCAGACCGTTGACGGCGTTAACGCCGTCAACGCCGCCGGCACGCCGGCGCCGGGCACCCCTCCCGCACCCGCCCCCCGCCTCACGATCTCCACCCACTCCCCGGAGACCATCGCGGACGCCCTCACCGCGCACCTCACCCCGGACGACCTGAAGGCCGTCACGGAGCTGCTGATGCAGCGCATCTGACCCGGCGGCCCGCACGCACGGGCCGCGCACACGCCGGGGCGCTGGCGGCATCCGCACCGCCAACGCCCCGCGTGCGGGCAAGGGGGATTTCAGCGAGCGCGGCCGTCCGCCTCCAGGCTGCGCCGCCGCACGAGCAGACGGCCGTCGTCCGCGCGGACCAGCTCGTCATGGCAGAGCAGTGAGCCGCGGATCGCCAGCGGGCCACCCGGCGCGGTGGCCATCGCCAGCGCGTAGTAGCGGGTGCGCAGCGTGTCGTCGGGCCGCTGCTCGACACCCACCATCCCGAACCAGTGCCGGAAGTCGAGCCCCTGCGCGGCGATGTACTCGACCCCCGCGCGCACGGTGGCGCGCAGGGCGTCCCTGCCGCGCTGCGGCTCCGGCTCGCCCGCCGACTCGAAGACGGCGTCCTCGGTGAAGGTCTGCGCCCAGGCGTCCGCGTCCGCGCCGGGGCCCTCCACCAGATTCATCTGCCACGCGTAGAACTGCTGCACCTCGGCGTACAGCTCAGCCGACACATACGGCTCCGCCGACACATCGGGCTCAACCGACACGTAGGGCTCCGCGCCGCTCGTGGTCCCGCTCATCCGCACTCCCCGTCTCTCGCACACGCGCTCATCGCGCCGAGGCTCCAACGCGCCTCTCGAGTCCGAGTTGAGCCGGGCCCGCCATCGTGACCGCGCAGCATCTTCCAGCCGAATCGAGGTGGCACTCGTGCGTGTCCTGTTCAACGTTTCTCCCGGACTCGACCACATCTATCCCGCTCTTGGCCTCGCGTGGGCCCTCCGCACCGCCGGTCACGAGGTGGCCGTGGCGACCTCCGGAGTCTCCGTCCAGGCGGCGGTGGGCGCCGGCCTCATGGCCTACGACGTGGCTCCCGAGGCCGACTTCTCCATGGTCTTCCCCAAGAAGGGAACCCCGCAGGAGCGCATGACCGCGATGCGCGCCCGGGGCGAGGAGGTCACCCGGTCCGAGGAGACGCCGGACTTCATCCTGGAGAAGTTCAGCCAGATCAACGACCTGATGGCGGACCGGACCCTCCAGTTCGCGCGCGACTGGCGGCCCGACCTGATCGTCTACTCCCGCCTGCAGGGCACCGCGCTGCTCACCGCCCGCGCCCTCGGCATCCCGGCGGTGGAGAACGGCTACAGCTTCCTTCGTGAGGGGAACCTCCCGGAGCGCCTGCTGCCGCACCTCGCGCCCACGTTCGAGCGCCTCGGCGTCCCGGTGGAGCTGCCCACGGTGCAGCCCGTCTACTTCGCCCCGCAGGAGTTCATGCGCGGCCAGGGCGAGGGCTGGAGCATGCGCTTCGTCCCGCACCACGGCGGCGGCGTGCTGCCGGAGTGGCTGGCCGCCCCCAAGGAGCGTCCGCGCATCGTCGTGACCCTGGGCACCATCGTGCCCGGCGTGGCGGGCGTGGGCAGCCTGCGCAGCGTCCTGGACGCCGCGGAGGGCCTGGACGCCGAACTGGTACTGGCGCTCGGTGACCAGGTGGACCTGGAGCCGCTCGGCCCGCTCCCCGGCAACGTCCGGCCGGTCGGCTGGACCCCGCTCAGCGCGCTCCTGCCCACCCTCGACGGCATCGTCCACCACGGCGGCGCGGGCACCACGCTGGCCTCCGCGCACGCCGGTGTGCCGCAGCTCGCGATGCCGTACGGGTCCGACAACTGGATCAACGCCGGCATCGTCGAGACGGCGGGGATCGGCTTCAACCTCCAGCCGGACGAGATCGACGTCGAGGTGCTGCGGAGCCTCGTGGGCGACGCCCAGCTGCGCAAGACCGCGGCCGCCGTCGCCGAGCACCTGACCTCCCAGCCGGGCCCGGACGCGATGGTCCCGCGCCTCGTGGAACTGGCCGGCGGGCGCTGACGGAGGCGAGGCCGCGCCCTCCGCGCGCCGCGACATACCGGACGACGAAAGGAATCACGGAACATGAGACTCACCCTGCTGTCCCGCGCTTCGCGAGGGACCGTCCTCGCGCTCGGCACAGCGGCCCTGGTGGCGGCCGCCTCACTGCCGGCGCACTCGGCGGTGACCGTCACGGATCTCGGCACACTGCCCGGGCACACCTCCAGCCTGGCGTACGGGATCAACCCCTGGGGCGTCACGGTCGGCTACTCCGCCAACGCCCAGGGCGTCAGCCGCCCGGTCCGCTGGGCGGCGAACGGCAACATAACCGACCTGGGCACGCTGCCCGGTGACGTCAGCGGCACGGCGTTCGTCATCAACGCCTCCGGTACGATCGCCGGCCGCTCGGTCGGTGCCGACAAGTCCGAGCACGCCGTCGTGTGGCGCCCCAACAGCGCGCCCGTCCAGCTGCAGGGGCTGCCCGGCTCGGTCAAGAGCCGCGCCTACTCGATCAACACCTTCGGGACGGTGGCCGGCTTCTCGGCCACTCCGGACAACGTCTACAAGGCGATGCGCTGGGACTCGGACGGCAAGGCCGTCCACCTGCCCCCGCTGCCCGGCGGCACCGCCAGCTCCGCGGGTTCCATCAACAACTCCGGTGTCACGGTCGGCTACTCCCTCCAGAACGGCTTCCAGAACGCGGTCCGCTGGAACGCCGACGGCACCCCCGTCCCGCTCGGCGGCATCCTGCCCGGCGACGATTCGAGCCAGGCCAGCTGGATCAACGACCTCGGCGTCACGGTCGGCAACTCGTTCAAGGCCGGCAAGTTCTACGACGGCCCGTACCACGCGGTGCGCTGGAACCAGCAGGGGCAGGCCGTACCGCTGGCGCCGCTGCCCGGCCACACCGGATCCGCCGCCTACGGCATCAACAACCTCGGGGTCACGGCCGGGTTCTCGTACTCGCCCGGCGGCGTCTACCACGCCGTGACCTGGAGCCCGGACGGCACGGTCACCGACCTCGGCGTCGCCTGGCCGTCCGGCGCGACCGAGGCCTACGCCGTCAACGACTCCGGTACGGCGGTCGGTTCGCTGACCACCGGCGCGGGCGTGCTGCGCGCGGCGCGCTGGCGCAGCTGACCGGCACCACGGAAGAGGAGCACATGGGAGAGACACACACGCACCGCTCCGCGCACGAGCTGCCGGTGCGAGCGTCCGCTCAGGACGTGCACCGGCTGCTCGCGGACGAGGGGAACTGGCCGCGCGTCTTCGCCCCCTTCGTCCACCTGGAGAACCTCGGCCGGGACGGCGAGTTCGACCGGATCGGCATGTGGGGGCACTACGACGGAACCGTCGAGCACTGGGTGGCGCTGCGCCGCGTCGACCGGGAAGCCCTGCGCGTCGAGTTCCGGCCGGAATCCCTTCCGCCGCAGGTGGAGTCGATGCTCCGCTCCTGGGTGGTCGAACCCGCCCCGGACGGCGGCTCCGTGGTGCGCCTGGAACACGAGTACCGTCTCAAGGACCCGGCGGCGGCCGAGACGGTCCGTACCACCGTCGAGACGATCGCCCGCACCGAGGTCGCGGCGGTGCGCGACGCCGCGGAGCTGGCCGCGCTGCGGCCCGAGGCCCTGGTCACCGTGGAGGACGGCGTCACCGTCACGGCGCCCGTCGAGGCGGTGTTCTCCGCCCTCTACGAGGCCGGCGAGTGGCCCTCCTACATGGCGCACGTGGCACGGGCCGACGTCCGGGAGGGGAGCGAGGGCCACACCCAGGTCCTGGAGCTGGACACCGTCGAGCGTCACGGCGGGATCTTCACCACCCGGGCGGCCCGGGTCGGGCTGCCCGGTTCGAAGATCGCCTACAAACAGCTGCTGCTGCCGCCGCTGGGCGCCTCGCACCACGTCCAGTGGCTCCTCACGGAGCGGGACGGCAGCACCGTCGTCCGTTCCCTGCAGACGGTCGTCATCAAGGAGTCCGGCGTCGCGGCCGTGCTCGGCGAGGGCACCGGGCTGACGGCCGCCAGGGAATTCGTACAGAACGAACTGAGCTCGAAGGTCCGGCTGATTCTCGACGCGGTCAAGAACCGTCTCGAGCAGGATGCGAACTGATCCACATGACGAACTACTGAAAGGACCCCCGTGATGCGAGCAGCCGCTCTGTCCGAGTTCGGCGCCCCCGAGGTGCTGCGGGAGACCACCGTCAAGGACGTGCAGGCCGGACCCGGCGAAGTGCGCGTACGCGTCAGGGCCGCCGGAGTGCTGCCCTTCGACGTCCGGGTGCGCGGCGGCTGGACCCCGCCGTTCATCAAGCGGGAGTTCCCGATGGTCCTCGGCAACGAGTTCGCCGGCACGGTCGACCAGACCGGCGAGGGGGTGACGGCCTTCGCGGAGGGCGACGAGGTGCTCGGCTACAGCGTCCTGGGCGCCTACGCCGAGTACATCACCGTGGCGGCGGACCAGATCGTCCGCAAGCCCCCGGCCATGCCCTGGGAGGTCGCGGCCGGCTTCTCCGGCAACGGCCAGGGGGCGCACATGGCCCTGTCCACGGTGGGCGTCAACGCGGGCGACACCGTGCTCGTCAACGCGGCCGCGGGCGGGTTCGGCACCTTCGCCGTGCAGCTCGCCCTCGCCTGGGGTGCGGGCCGGGTCATCGGCACGGCCAGCGAGCGCAACCACGACCACCTGCGCGCACTGGGTGCCATCCCCGTGACGTACGGCGAGGGCCTCGCCGAGCGGGTGAGGGCGATCGCGCCCGACGGCGTGGACGCGGCCCTGGACGCGGCGGGCCCCGACGCCCTGCGGGCCTCCGTCGAGGTGGCCAAGGACCGGAACCGGGTCGTCACGATGATCGCCGACGAAGCGGCGCAGGAACTGGGGCTGCCGTCGGTGGCGGGCGCACGCTCGGCCGAGCGGCTCGCCGAACTCGTCGGCCTGTACGTCCAGGGCAAGGTCAACATCCACATCCGTGAGGCGTATCCCCTCGCCAGGGCAGACGAGGCCCACCGGGACGTGGAGAGCGGCCACGGCCGCGGCAAGGTCGTCCTGACCATCGGCTGACCGGCTCGCGATGCCCCACCGCGAAGGGGGCGGCCACCACGGCCGCCCCCTCTCGCGTGCGCGCTTCAAGGCTTCCTCGACCGGCCTGCCACAGTCTCGGAGCAACCCTCCGGGCCCCTGCGAACGAGCCGACGACAACACGAGGTGAGACTTTCCGTGAAGGGAATCATCCTGGCCGGCGGGAACGGCACCCGGCTGCATCCGCTCACCCTGGGAATCTCGAAACAGCTGCTCCCGGTCTACGACAAGCCGATGATCTACTACCCGCTGTCCGTGCTGATGCTCGCCGGAGTCCGGGACATCCTCATCATCAGCTCACCGGTGGACCTGCCGCAGTTCCGCCGCGTCCTCGGTGACGGCAGCGCGCTCGGTCTGAATCTGTCGTACGCCGAACAGCCGGAGCCGCGCGGCCTCGCGGAGGCGTTCGTCATCGGGGCCGAGCACATCGGCGGTGACTCCGTCGCCCTCGTCCTCGGTGACAACGTCTTCCACGGACCCGGATTCGCCCAGCTGCTGCACCGCCACGTCCCGCACAAGGAGGGGGCCCTGCTGTTCGGCTACCCCGTGCGCGACCCGGAGCGGTACGGAGTGGGTGAGACGGACACCCTCGGCAGGCTCGTCTCCATCGAGGAGAAGCCGGCCCGGCCGAAGTCGAACCGGGCCATCACCGGCCTGTACTTCTACGACAGCGATGTGGTCGACATCGCCCGTGGACTGCGCCCCTCCGCACGCGGCGAGCTCGAGATCACGGACGTCAACCTCGAGTACCTCGCCCGCGGCAAGGCCTCGCTCATCGATCTCGGCCGGGGGTTCGCCTGGCTGGACACCGGCACCCACGACTCGTTGCTGGAAGCGTCCCAGTACATCCAGACCCTCGAGCGGCGCCAGGGGCTGCGCGTCGCCTGCGTCGAGGAGATCGCCCTCCAGATGGGGTTCATCGACGCCGACCAGTGCCACCGGCTCGGCTGGCTCCTGCGCAAGTCCGGCTACGGCGAGTACGTCATGTCCGTGGCGGAGTCCGCCCGGGCCGGCCGGCTCGCCGCGACGGCTCCGGCCGCGACGGCCGACACCGTCGCGGCCCTGTTCTAGGGAGTGCCCGGCGGATCAGGGCCGGGCACCCCTGGTCAGCTGCGGCTGGACTCCGGTGCCGCCTTCGCCGTCTCGTCGGCGGCCTCCCCGTCGGGCCGCCTCGGCATGAAGAGCGCGGGTACGACCATCGCCGCCGCCATGCCCAGCACCCACCAGAAGGTGTTCGCGTAGGCGGACGGGTCTGCCTGCGGGCCGCCGGAGTCCGAGGAGCCGAGGTTCACGGACAGCAGCAGGGCGACCATCGCGGTCCCGAACGACGCCCCGACGCGCTGCACCACCGCGATCATGACGGTGCCGCGGGGAATCCGGTCGCTCGGGATGTCGAGGTAGGCGGTGATGAGGATGGCCACGCCGACCACTCCGAGCCCCAGGCCCCGTACGCCCAGGGAGACGCCGAGGAGCAGGTCGTCCGGGTCTGAGGCGAGCTGGGTGAAGCCGACGGTGCCCGCCACGGACAGGGCGGTGGCGAACAGGATCAGCACCCGGGGCTGGTAGCGGTCCGTGAGCCACCCGGCGACCGACAGGCCGACCAGCATGCCGAGGCCCTGGGGGGCGAGCAGCCAGCCGATGGTGGAGCTGTCATAGCCCAGGGAGCGGGCGTAGAAGAGCGGCAGGACGAAGAGCGGGCCGTAGACGGCCACACCGCTGAGGAACACCAGCAGTGAGGACGAGGAGAAGGCCCGGGAGCGGAAGAGCCCCACGTCGACGAGCGGGGACCGCGAACGCACGGAGTGCACGCAGAACGCGGCGATCAGCACCGCCCCGGCGAGGAGGACTCCCACCGTCAGCGGGTCGGTCAGCTGCGCGACGTCACGTACCCGCGAGAACCCGTACACCAGCGCCACCATGCCCGGGGGCAGCAGCATGACGCCGACGCGGTCGACCTTGGCGTCCCCTCCGCCGGCGGAGGGCGGCAGCACCCTGTGCGCCAGGACGAGCGCCACGAGGATCAGAGGTACGTTCACGAAGAAGATCCAGCGCCAGCTGGCGACGTCGATGATGAGGCCGCCGGCGACCGGCCCAAGGATCGGGGCGAGCTGCCCGGGTACGCCCACCAGGCTCATCACCTTGCCGAAGCGCTTGGGGCCCGCCGCCTGGGCGAGGATCGTCTGCACCATCGGGAGCACCATGCCGCCGCCGACGCCCTTGACGACACGGAAGGCGATCAGGCTCTCGACCGACCAGGCCACCCCGCACAGCACCGATCCGCCGAGGAACACGGCCAGGGCGAACATCCACATCCGTCTGCTGCCGAACCGGTCGACGGCCCACCCCACCAGGGGCGTCACCAGGGCCAGGGTGAGGAGGTACGAGGTACTGACCCAGGACAGCGCCGTCTCGGACGCTTCCAGATCGGCCGAGATCTCGTTCAGCGCGACGCTGACGATGGTGGAGTCCAGCAGTGAGGCGATGGCGCCTATGAGCAGGGTGCCCGCGAGGATGAGCAGTCTGCGGTCCAGGCGTTCCGGGGGTGGAGTCTGCATACGAGGACCGTACGAAGCCGCGCTCTGCTCCGCCTCGAATCCGGTTCGAGCGATCCTGTTCCCGCGGACGCGTGCCGCGGCCGCCCCGGACGGGCGTCGGCGGCACGCCCGGAGGGCGCCGACCGCCGTGGGGCCCGGGCTACTTGCGGGTGCCGAGGAAGAATCCGGGACGGCCGCCGCCCGTCTCGACGTACTCCACGTCGAGACCGCTCTTGCGGAAGGCGTTCGTGTACTCCTCGCGGGAGAACAGCGTCAGGTAGTCGACCTCGCTGCGGTGCTGGATTCCCGTCCCGGCGTCGGCGACCACGTAGTGGATCTCCATCCGGGTGACGTTGCCCTCCCGCGTGGAGTGGGAGACGCGGGAGATGCCCTGGTCGCCGTCCTTGAACGCGTGGGTGGAGACGTAGCCGGGGAGGAAGTTGTCCGGGAAGTACCACGGCTCGATGGCCAGGACGCCGTCCTCGACGAGGTGCCGGGTCATGGCCCGGACGGCGGAGTCCAGGTCCTCGACGGTGCGCAGGTAGCCGATCGAGCTGAACATGCACACCACGGCGTCGAAGGTCTCACCGAGCTCGAAGGAGCGCATGTCGCCCTGGTGGACGGGAACGCCCGCGAGCCGCTCGAAGGCGAGGTCCGCCATCCACTGGGACAGGTCGATCCCGGCCGCGCGGTCGAAGATCTTGGCGAAGGCGGCCAGGTGGATGCCCGTGCCGCAGGCCACGTCCAGCAGGCTCGCCGCGTCCGGCTTGCGCCCGCGGATGAACCCGGCCACCTGGGCGGCCTCCGCTTCGTAGTCCTTGCGGTCCTGGTAGAGCCGGTCGTAGAGCTCCGCCTGGCTCTTGTTCTCGTACATGGATCCCCTCCCGTTGAACACGTCCCGGCGCGGTCCTGGGACCGGGACGAGGCTGACCCGGCCGGCTCGTGTCCACCTCGACCCCCACTGGACGTCGGGAGCCAGGCCCACTGCCGTCGTCAGGGCCCGCCCGAGCCTCCGTCAGGCAGTTCCAGGTTGAGCGAGCCTCCAGAGGTCTTGGCGAGCCTGGGGCGTTCCCCCTTCGCGACACCGACCCGCTGCCCCTCGAGCCACCCCCGGAGAGCAATGTCCCGCCGCCTGTTCACCTCGGAGTCCGTGACCGAGGGTCACCCCGACAAGATCGCTGACCAGATCAGCGACACGATCCTCGACGCGCTCCTCACCGAGGACCCGACCTCGCGTGT
>NZ_JBVISF010000025.1:0-50640 GCF_055575675.1 Streptomyces sp. NPDC034043 | reverse complement strand
CGCTTCCGCCTCGCGGGCCTGCTCCTCAGCCTGGCGGCGTGCCTGGCGCTCGTCGTCCAGTTGTCGGGAGGCCTCGGCGAGCTGGCTCCGCAGGGTGCCGGCCTCGGCGTGGGCCTCCTCGGCGGCGTGTTGTGCCTGCTCGGCGAGCTGCACCGCGACGGCACGGCCACCCTCGGCCTGACGCCGTGCCGCTTCCGCCTCGCGGGCCTGCTCCTCAGCCTGGCGGCGTGCCTGGCGCTCGTCGTCCAGTTGTCGGGAGGCCTCGGCGAGCTGGCTCCGCAGGGCGCCGGCCTCGGCGTGAGCCTCCTCGGCGGCGTGCTGTGCCTGCTCGGCGAGCTGCACCGCGACGGCACGGCCACCCTCGGCCTGACGCCGTGCCAACTCCTCGGTGTGGTGTGCCTTCTGGGCCTCGGCAAGCCGCTGGTGCAGGGTCACTGCCTCTTCAACGGCAGCGGCCGCCCGCTCGGCAGCATGGTCCGCCTCGACCTGTGCCGCCTCGGCCGCGGCCTCGGCCCTCTGTGCCTCCGTCCGTGCCTCCATGGCGTCCCGGCGTGCCGCTGCCGTCTCCTGTCGTGCCACCTGAATGGCGGCGCTGGTGTCCAACGTGAGTCGTACGCGGTCGCCGGCCGAGGCCAGGCGCTTGCTTAATTCCGCCTCACGCGGGGTCGGCACGCTCGCCAGTGCTTGCGAGGCTGATCCGGGGCCTTCCTGTGCCGCTGGTGTGGTGGGCCTGGTACTCATCGCTCCCCCTAGGGTCTGGGGCGGCACATGAGTGTGCCGCTGGTGTCCGGGGTGCGGCCGGTGTGCCGCACCCCGGGCGAGCCGTTGCGTCACGCGTTGACCAGTTCGCGGCTGTCGGCCTCGGCCTGGTCCTCCTGCCTGTCGCGCTTCGCCTTCGGCCGCAGGGCGCTGACGTACCG
The DNA here is from genome assembly GCF_055575675.1 of Streptomyces sp. NPDC034043. Lineage (NCBI taxonomy): Bacteria > Bacillati > Actinomycetota > Actinomycetes > Kitasatosporales > Streptomycetaceae > Streptomyces > Streptomyces sp. NPDC034043. The sequence goes on along the minus strand of NZ_JBVISF010000025.1, from coordinate 49,720 downwards.
GTTGGCCGGGCCTCGATCCAGCTTGATTCCCGCCTCGGCGAGCTCGGCCATCAATTCCTCGGCAATCGCGTTCGTCGTCCTCGGGTCGTCGGGCGCGATCCTGTGATGGCGGTACAGCGCCTCAAGGGCGGCCCGCTTCGTCGGGTAGCTGTGCAGGTCCCTCAGCGGCTCTTCGTCCGCCTCGGGCTCCTCCGCCTCGTCTTCGTTGTCCTCCTGCGGCACACGGGCCGTAATGACTCCGGGTGTGCCGCCCTGTGCCGCCGCCGCCTTGGGCGACTCGGCGGGCTTCTCATCAGCGAGGTCGATGCAGTCGGCCGGCTCCTCGTCCGCCTCGGGATCGGCGGCCGGTGCGGCCTCGGCACGCGGCCCCGGCACGGGCGTCCCGCCGTGTGCCGCCGGGGGTGTACCAAGTGGGCCGATCTGTGACCGTAGGGCGGCCTCGGCGTCGGCGGCCACGTCCTCCATGTGCCGGGCGTGTGCCTCCAGGGTGTCCAGGGCACGCGCCTGGATTTCTGCCGCGCTCGGCTGGCTCCATGGCGACTCGGCCTCGCTGACGCTGAGTTGCGTGGCGTACTGCCTCTGTGCCACCCGGGCCCGGTAGAGCTCCCTTTGGGCCTTGTCCGTGCCGACCCCGGCACGGTCCTGCCAGACGGCCAGACGAGCGGCGATCCTCCGTCCCCTCCACGTCTTCTTGTCGGGGTCTTCCAGGCGCCTGTACCGGTCGTCCAGGTCCACAGCTTTGTCCAGCGCGCGGTCGCGGGCGATCTCCTCAGCGGAGCGGCTGCGGTGAGCCAGGCCCAGACGGGCCATCAGGCGCTCGCGCAGGTCCCGCGTGATCTGGGCCATGGCAGTCTGTGACTCGTCGCCCGTGCGGTGACGCAGCTCCAGCCCGAGGGCGGAGTGAGCGGCCAAAGCGCTGCCGAACGAGCCGATGATGATCCGTACGAGCGTGCTGGGGCCGAGGCCTCCGCCTTCGGCCCAGGCGGGCACGGCCGACAAGGCAGCGAAGATCCACACGGCTGATCCGTACCAACCAGGGCTGTGGTCGCCGTCCTCCCGGGCCATGCGTTCGCGGGCGCCGAGCACACACATGGCGATCAAACTTTCAAAGGCTGCGCAGGCCAAAATCCGCTCGGGCATGCTCGTCATGCCCAAGCCCTTTTCGGCATCGCCGGTGAAGCGAAAGCCCGTGTTGAGGGACACCGACGTGCAGACGATGAACGCAAGGCTGGCGGCGATCGTGCCGGCGGAGAACTTCCGACGTCCCTGGTCCGGGTCGCGGGGCTTCAATCCGCGGCGCTTGAGCACCAGGGCAATCAGCACGGCCGCCAGGGTCGACGCGGACAGCAGGGTGGCCAAAGGGTGGGAGCCAGCCCACCCCGTGAGCTGTGTAAAGGCGGTCATCGGGCGGCCGCCCGCCCGCATCCGGCCATGCTGTCGGGCGTGGTCACCGGCTGGCGGCCGCTGGCCGTACTGTGGTGGTGCATGGGGATACTCCTCATTTGGGGCGGGCCCCGGGGTTGCTTTGCCTGGCGTTCCGGGGCCGCTTCTCTCGGACTCTCACTGTGCGGGAGTCCGTGACTCTTGAAGTCTCCGAGTCAGGAAGACTTGTCGTTGGGGTCTTCCTGACTTCCGGACTCCTGTACTCCGAGGGTTCGCAGGTAGTTGACCCGCAGCTCTGCCTCGTCGTCTCCAACCAGCTGTGCCCGCTGCGCTAGCAGGGCGTCAATGGCCACGCGGATGAGGCTGTTGGACGTGATGCGCCGTCCCTTGCGCGATCGTGCGTCCATCAGTTCACGGGCAAGGGCGTCCAGGTCCGCCCACTGGTCCTCTCGGATCGCCGTGTACTTGGGGCGGACGTTCTCGGCCTTCACGTCCTGGGCGGCCGCCAGTTCCGACGCTGCGGCGCCGAAGAGGGCGTTGAAGTCCTTCGTGCTCACTTCGCCACCAGCCTCGGCACGGTGAACGACTCGCCGAGCTGGGCAAGGATCTCGTCCCCGAACAAGTACGCATCCTCGGCGGCCTTGGCGGCCTGCGTGTCCTCTGCTGCGGCCTCGAACACGGTGAGGCCGTTCAGCATCTCGTGGGCGTTGTAGTACCGCATCCATCCGCCGAACACCGGGAGGCCAAGGTCTTGCAGGCTGGTCTTCATCGCCCGGGCCCGGCTCTTGTCGGTGTGCTTGACCATCGTGATGTGGAGTCGGTAGTTCGTGCCGGCTAGATACGCCTTCGTACTACTCATCACGGCCCGAGAGTCCAGGCGGCGGGGCGGGTCCGGGACGATCGTGAGGTCTGCCTTGGCGGCCTGCTTCAACTTAGCCTCGTCGCGGTAGGGGGCGTGGTCGGTGACCACATACCGGAACTGCTTCAGCCGGCGGATGGCGGCGAGGTCCGCGGCGGTGTCGGTTTCAGTGAGCTCGAACGGGACGGGCAACCCCGTGAGCGAGTTCACCAACTCGGTGACCCCTCCGCCGTCCTGCTTCTTGTCCGCGTTGATGAGCAACGTGGGGCCGATCAGCCCGAGCTGATAGGCCGCGAGGAATGCATCAGTGGACTTTCCGATGCCTCCCTTACCGCCCCAGACCGAGACGGAGTACGGGCCTTGGGCGCGGGGGCCGGCCTGCTGTTCCGGCAGTTTCATTCTCTTGAACCTCCATACGTCAAGAGTCTTGAAGTTCTCCACTTCCCGAGTGGGGAACTCCAGTGCCTCAAGGGACCTGGTTGAACTGTCTGTGGTGCCGAGTCTGACAGATCCGGACTCTGAGACACGCGGACAACTTAACTTCACGACTCTTGAAGTTCAAGACTCTAGGAGTATGGTGGTTCCCGAGACACAGAGTCTCAACGCCCTTATCTGGGGGGCCGGGTAGCCCCCCGACCCCCCAGACACATCCGGGCTGGGCGGCTGCTTCCCTCCGCCTGGCCCTCGATCCTGTATGGAGGATCTGCCGTGACTGTAATGCGTGACTCGCATGGTGTGGTGCGTGGCGGCGGCGTCGCTGGGTGGGCCCTGCTGCCAGCGCAGGAGCCCGAGGGTGGTTGGCCGCTGCGGCCGGCCAACCTGGTGGCCCCTCGCCCGGCGGTGGTCGAGTCCGAGCCTGTCGAGGAGCCGCCAGCTGTGGAGCCTGAGGCGGCGGACGACCTGGTGGCCCTGGTCTCCGCGCTGAACTCGCCGACGAACACGGTGTATGTCGACCGCCGTAAGCAGTACGCATGGCTGGCGGATTGCTAGCCTGACCGAACAGAAGAACCCCGCCAGTCCTCGGACTGGCGGGGTTCTTCTCGTTTCTCCTGATTCGCGTGTACACGCGAACTCCTCAGGCACCTGGGCGCGTCGCCCCCACGTAGTCGCGCTCCGGCATCGCCTCTGACAGGGGGACGACCGACACGAACTTGCCCGTGCGGGGAGCGTGCAGCACCTGACCGTTCCCGAAGTAGAGCGCTACGTGGTATATCGACCCCGGTCCGCCCTTGCTCCAGAACAACAGATCGCCGGGCTGGAGCTTGTCCCGGTCCACGGGCCGGCTCGCCGTCGCCGCGTACTGCTCGGCTGCGGTCCTGGGCAGCTTCACGCTCGGCCACCACGCGTATTGGACCAGCGAGCTGCAATCGAATCCCTTGGTGACGCTCGCGCTGCAACTGCCGTTTAGATAGCCGTTCCTCCCGTCGCAGAACCCGAGCCCCGGACCTCCCGGCGTGCCGCCTCCCCACGAGTAGGGGACACCCAGTTGGGTGTAGGCGTGCCGTATCGCGTCGGGGCCGCTGCCGGAGCCGAGACCCTCGACGCCGGGGCCGCCGAGGGCGGTCGCCCACTTCTTGGCGAGCTCGGTGATGGTCTTGACGTACCCGTACGTCTGGCCGGCGGCGAAAGCGGGTGGGGGCACTCCCTTGTAGTGCTGCACCCATCCCCAGCCCGCGTTATAGCCGGCGAGCGCGAGGCTGACGGGGTCGCCGGAGTAGCCGGACCTCTCGGCCTGACCCACGAGACTGCACATATATCGGCCTTGAGCCATGATCGCGTCTTCGGGATCTTTCGCCCCGAGGGCCGTCCCGTCGCCGTCCTCGTCGCGGCCCCACGTCGCCCATGTCGAGTCGATGAACTGGGCAATGCCCTTGGCAGTGCCGTACTGGGTGGGCGGGCCCTCGACCGACGGTTTGAATTCGCTCTCCGTGTACCCCTGGGCTGCCAGCAGAGCCGGCGTCAGCTTGCCGGGGCATTGGGCGGCTGACTTCACGTACCAGGGCGCGAACTGGCGGCCCACGGCCGGCATCACGGCCAGGTTCAGCCCCCCGACCAGACCAGTACTGCGCCCCGAGGCGTCGACCGCCGAGGCGCCGGCGATGATGAGTCCGAACAGTGCGGCCGGCACGGCACCGCCCACCACCACGGCAGCTTTGACCAGCGCTTTCACGCTGTGCCCCTGCCCTTGCCCGGCTGGGACCGGATACGGCGTTGGCGCTCCGCGCGGCCCACTGCCCACGCTCGCGACCACGCCGCCTTACTCACCCCGTAGGCGCTCGCCCACCTCGTCTTGTCCTTCACTCCATACACCCCGTTTTCCACCCGGCTCACCATCTGTGTGGACACCCCCGCCCGGCTCGCCACCTCCTTCTGCGTGGCACCGGCCTGCTGCCGAATCTGTCTGAGCGTCTGCTGAGGCGCGGGGGGCGCCAGTTCCTCCACCGGCACATGTAGGGCCTCCGCCAAGGCCTTCGTGACCCTGGCGGACGGCTTGCTTCTGCCCTTCTCGGCTCTGCGGACGGTCTCCGGGGAGACGTTCGCGAGTAGCGCGAGCTCCTCGCAACTCAGCCCAGCCGTCTGTCGTTGCGTCAGCAACAGGTCAGCGCGGAAGGCCGCTACGCCGCTGGATGGAGTCATTCGACCCTCAATTTATATAAGTACGTGTTGACAGTAGGTCATGATAGCGTCACGCTGGGATCAACGACAGTACGGGGGTAAGAAGATGCGCGATAAGAGCGCTTCAACGGCCGAACGGCCTACTACTTCCCGGCACTTCGGCGTCATGGGTGCCCACGGTGGGGCGGGAACGTCAACCATCGCGAGGTGGCTGGACCCGGACGGCAGCGGTGGAACCTTCGAGCTTCAGAGGGGTTCACACCTGCCACCGCATTACATCCCGCTCGTGGTCTGCCGGTCCACCGCATTCGGACTCGCCGCTGCCGTCCAGCTCCTGGGCGCATGGCACCCGGATGTGCCCCGGCCGTACCTGGTCGTCGTGGGGGACGCACCCCTGCGGCTGCCCCGGGCGGCCCGGTACCGCATGAAGACGGTGCGGCCGCGTGTCCTCGGGATCGCCGAAGTGCCCTACCTCGTGAGGCTGAGGGAGATCGACACTCCCGCCGATGGCCTCACTCACCGCTCCGTCCAGAAAGCCGCCCACGCTCTGCGCCGGCAGCTCGGACTCACTGATTAGGAGAGAGAACGCACATGCAGCACTTCCACCTGCTGGGATCGCTCAACGACATGGTCTTGGCCGCCGACCCCAAGTCCTGGAACCAGAGCCCGGCGTCTCCTCCGGGCATGGACACGATCATGCCGCAGTGGGTTGGCTGGGCAAAGTATTTCGCGATCGGCGCCGGCATCCTCGGCATCATCGCGTGCGGAATCATGATGATGGTGGGCCGCCGCAACCGGAGCCACTTGGCCGCCGAGGGCGCGAACGGCCTGCTGTGGGTGCTTGGCGGCCTGTCCGTCGTAACCCTTGCGGCCGGCGTCGTCCCCTCGATCGTGACGTGAGGCGGCTGCTGTGACTCTCAACCTTCAGCAGCAAGCACAGCGGCGAATGAGGCGGGCGCTGTACTTCCTCGTCGGCACCGTCCTGGTGCTCGTAGCCGCGCTCGTCGTCATCTCCGTACGGGGCGGCGGCTCGACCACGGCGGCCCCGGACTCCAAGTCCTCCGAATCCGCGGGGCCCTCCAGCATGCCCACCGTCAAGCCCGACGACGGCGGATACGTCGCCCCGGCCGAGACGCTGAAGCTGCCGGACGGCACGGCCAAGGCCTCCGGCAACCTCCCGGTGCAGTTCCCGCACACCCCCGAGGGGGCGGCCGCCATGGCCGTGGCCTCGGTCCGCAACGCCTGGAGCCTGGACCCGGCGCAGGTCAAGGCCGGAATCCTCGCGTACTCCTCCGCGCAGTACCGCGACCAGATGGCCGCTGCCGCCGAGGACGGAGCGAAGGGGAACCGCCAGTACGCCAAGATCACCCCGGACACCGGCCCCCTGCCGGCCGGGGCCACCCTCGTTGCCTGGCCCATCGGCGTGAAGTACGCGGCCGTCAACTCCGACACGGTGGACGTGATGGTTCTGCTCCGCGTCACGCACGCGGCCAAGGCCGGCGCGGAACAGGTCACCACGCTGGTGGTCAGCCCCGGACGGGCCGTCTGGGAGGGCGGGGACTGGAAGGCCGCCCCCACCAACCCCGGCATGTCGCTGCCCGACCCTGTGGACATCGGCACCGCGCACTTCAACGAGGACCGGTGGAAAGCGATCCAGGAGGGGGACCGGCTGTGACGCTGACGCTGACTCCCCGCCTCCTGCTCGCCCGTCTGGCGGCCACCGTGGCCGCCGTCGCCCTGCTGTTCGGCCTCGCGGCGCCCGGTGCCCTCGCCGTCTCGCGGCCGGTGGCCGCACCGGCCGCGCCTCAGCTCCCTGCCGTCGACTGGTGGGGTCTGTCCAAGTGCGCATCCTGGCTTATCCCCAATGGGCCAAAGCTCCCCGGCGGCCCGCTTGAGTGCACCAAAGCCGCCGTCAAGGGCGGAAAGGCAATCAAGGACGGTCCCGGAAAGGTCATGAGCGCGGCCGCCCAGAAGGTCTCTGATTCCGTACTCGGCGACGCGGCCAAGAGCATGGCCGAATTCGTCGGCGAGTTCATGCGGATCGGACTCGGATTCTGGCTTACCACGGATTCGGTGCAGGTGAAGGATTCGGGGGTACTTGGCGATACCGCCTCCTCGGACCCAATGAAGCAACTAAGTCTTCACGGGTTGATGATCAGTATTGGTGCGGCTATCGCCACGCTCCTCGTGATCTTCCAAGGCATCAAAACGATCATTCAGCGCAAGGGCGCTCCGCTGGCCCACCTGCTCCAAGGCCTCATGGTCAACATGCTGGTGTCTGCGGCCGGTGTCGCCATCATTGACGCCCTGCTGGTGGCCTCCGACGCGCTCACGGAACAGATCCTGTATGTCGGTTTCGGGGGCGCCGACGTGCCGGACCGCATGGCCGTCATGCTGCTGCCGGCCCTCGTCAACCCGATCGGTCTCCTGGCCATCGCCGTAATCGTTCTCATCATCGGCGGCGTGCAGATCGTGATGCTTTTCCTCCGGCAGGCGGCAATTCCCATTCAGGCACTCATCCTCCCCATCGCGGGCGCCGGGCAGCTCGGCAGCGAGAACACCCGGCAGTGGCTTCCTCGCATCATGACCGCCATCATGGTGATCATCATCTACAAGCCGGTTGCGGCCCTGATCATCGCGGTTGGTTTCACCGAGATGGCCAACGGAAACGGCATCATCGACTTCATCAGGGGTTGCGTCACGCTCGTCCTTTCGGTGATCGCCCTCAAATCCCTCATGGCCCTTTTCACGCCCATCGGGGCCTCGATCGGCGGCGCGGTCAGCGCCGGCGGTGGGTTCGCGGGCGCGCTGAGCATCGCCGGTAGTGCCATGGGCTCGCAGATGGGCGGTGCCAGCGGCGACGGCGGCGGCTCCCCAACGTCGGCGTCCCAGCACGCGGCCGACATGGACCGCAGCGGCCCGGCCTCCAACCCCGGCGACGACTCCGAGGGGTCCACTGCCGTCAAGCAGTCCTCGGCCAGCATCCCCCAGCAGGGGGGGAGCCCGGAAGCCGCGACCGAAGCGGCCACCACGGCCACCGAAACGGCCTCGACGGGCGCGAGCGCGGCCGCGACGACCGCCACGGCGGCAACGCCGGTGGGTATCGCCCTGGTCGCCGCCGAGGCGGGCAAGGCAGCGATCAACAAGGCCGGCAACACCGTCGGCGGACAGGAGTAAGCGGTGAGTACCGAGACACAGCAGCCGCTGTACGGCGGGTGGCGGCGCTCGAAGTCCATGGGCATCGCCACCCTGAACAGTGGTCAGACGGTGGTCGTCGTCGGCGCGTTGCTCACGCCGCTCATGGTCATCATCCTGGGCGGCCCACTGAGCACGCTGGCCGTCACCGTGCCCATCGCCCTCGCGGTCGTCATCCTGACCGTGTGGCAGCGGCACGGCATGCCGCTGATGTCGTACGTGATCGGCCGGGCCCGCTGGTCCCTGGCCAACATGCGCGGGGAGACCTCCTACCGCTCGGTGTTTTTGCCGTCGCCCGAGGCGCTCGACCTGCCGGGGATGGTCGCTCCCACCAAGCTGATCCGCGCCGAGGCGGCGGACGGCCGGGGTTCCACCGGTCTGGTCTGGAACCAGAGGACGGGCACCATGACGGCTGCCCTGCTGCTCAACCCGGCCGGCTCGCTGCTGGCCTCCGGAACCACGGTCCGCTCACAGGTGAACTCGTGGGGCGAGACGCTCGCGCGGCTCGCCGATGAAGACGGTGTGGAAATGGCAGCGGTGACGCTTCAAATCACGCCGTCCAGCGGTGCCGCGCTCTCCGATCACGTCCGGGGCCGTGTCGACCCCTCCGCCCCACCTCTCGCCCGCCAGGCAATCCGCGAGCTCGTGGAGGGCGCCCCGAGGGCCTCGGCGCAGATGGCGGCCTGGTTCTCGCTCGTCATCGACCCGGCCGCCTCGCCGGAGAAGCCGGGCAGCCCCGCCGAATCCGCGGCCGTCGCCCTGGGCGCCCTCGACGCGGTGGACCTGTCCGGCGCCGGCGTGGACATCCTCCGACGCGCCACGGACGTGGACATCAAGCGCCTCGTCCGAGGCGCCTTCGTACCGGCCGACATGGACGCGCCGTCCGCCGAGATCGAAGAACTCGTCTGGCATGAAGTCGGGCCCGTCGCCGCCGAGGACGAGTGGACGCACTACCAGCATGACGGGTACTTCAGCACGTCGTGGGTGCTGCGTGAAGCACCGCGCAAGCTGGTCGCCTATGACGTGTTGCTGAAGCTCCTGGCGCCCGGGCAGTTCACCCGGCGCGTCACCCTCGTCTACCGCGTACTGCCAACGCACGAAGCGCAAGCGGTAGTTGAACGAGAAATCAACGCCAACGACGCCCGGCGCCAATACAGGGAGAGGACCAAGCGGACCTCGACCCGACGCGAGCGGGTCGACGCCGCGCACGCCGAGCGCACGGCCGAGGAAGAGGCGATGGGCGCGGGGATGGTCCAGTGGTCCATCTACGTCACCACCACGGTGGACAGCATCGCGGACCTCCCCGCCGCACGCCGCGAGATTGAAAAGGCCGCCCGCTCCAGCGGCGGCCTGCGGTTCCGGCCGGCCTTCGGCGGCCAGAGCGCGGCCCTGGTCGTCGGCCTGCCGGTAGGCATCAACCCCCTGCTTTGAGAAAGGGCGTCATGAGCAACGACAAGAAGTCGTCCCGGCGGACGGTAACCGCCGGGACGACCGAGGGGGAGCCTACCCCCACCGGGGGCCTCAATCCGCGCGTGATCGCGTCCCGCTGGGGGTGGAAGGGCGCTGGCCGTGGCCGGGCCGCCCTCCTGGACCCCGGCGCCGTCTACCTCTCCAGCACCCGTCAGACGGCCGGCCTCTATCCCTTCGTTCTGGGCGGCGGCCTGCCGCCCGAGGGCGTGCCCATCGGATACGACCAGCTGACGCACGAACTCGTCTGCTTCGACCCGGCCGGATGGATCGGCACGTTGCTGACCAACCCCGGCGTCTGGATCATGGCTCAACCCGGCGTCGGCAAATCCGCCATCGCCAAACGCATCGCCCTCGTCTACAGCTCCTACGGCCACAAACTCGTGGTCCCCGGCGACGTCAAGGGGGAGTACGCCGAACTCGTCCGCGAGCTCGGCGGCCAGGTCGTCCGCATCGGCCGTGGTCTCGACCGGCTGAACCCCCTCGACTCCGGGCCGCTGCGGCGCGTCCTGCCTACCCTGGACCCGGGCCGGCGGGATGCACTGCTGTCGGAGATGAACGGTCGCCGTAGCGAGCTCCTTCACGCGCTGCTGACCACGGAGATGGACCGGCGGCCCGACTCCTCCGAACGCAACGTCGTGGAAAAGGCCATCAAGCTCGTCGCGGGCGCCCTCATCGGCGAAGAAGACCCCGTCATCCCCGACGTGGTCAAGGTGCTCCGGGAAGGACCGGCAGAGCTGCGGGCACAGCTCATGGTGGACACCGAGGACGACTACAGGGCCCTGGTCCGCCAGGTCACACACGCCCTGGAGAATTTGTGCGACGGTCCCTTGGCCGGTCTCTTCGACGGGCCGACCACCCGGCCGCTCGACCTCGACGCACCCGCGCTGTCCGTCGACCTGTCCACCCTGCTGACGGCCGGCGATCAGGTCGTATCCTCCGGCCTCCTGGCGACGTGGGCGTACGCGTACAGCTCGATCGACTCCGCCCGCGCGGTCGGCCTGATGAACTCGCCACTTGTGCTGCCGCTGGATGAGATGTGGCGGGCGCTGCGAGCCGGCCCCGGCATCGTCAACGCCTTCGACAGCATGACCCGCCTCAACCGGGCCCGGCGTGAGGTCACGCTCATGATCACGCACAGCCTGCGTGACCCCGAGTCGCTGCCCACCCCCGAGGACCGGGCCAAGGCCATGGGCATGATCGACCGCTGCGACTCGATGATTCTCGGCGCGCTGAGCGTCGGCGAGCTGGAAAGGGTGTCTGCCCAACGGCCTCTGACGGACGCGGAAATCGCCATGATCGCCTCGTGGTCGTCCTCGTCCGGCACCGGCCTGGACGGTACCCGCCAGGTCCACCCCGGCCGAGGCAAGTACATGCTGCGGCTCGGCACCCGGCCCGGCACTCCCGTCCGGCTCGCCCTGACCGAGGCAGAACGCCGGCTGTACGAGACCGACCCGCAGACGATCCGCAAGGGAGCGGCAGCGTGAACGAGAGCAACGGCGGCGGGGCCGGCGCGGGGGCGCCCCTCGCCGTCCTCGGCGTCATCGGGGGCAGCTTCATCCTGTTCACCGGCGCGTACATCGGCGGCACCCTCGGCGTCCTCCTCGCCGGGGGTGGCTGGGCTCCGCCCGCCTACAGCGTCACATCCGCGGTGGCCCTCGTCTCCGGCGGGCCGGGCCGTCTGTGGCCGGGGCACTCGACGGCGGCCGGCGTCGGGATCGTCGTGCTCCTGGTGCTCGTCCTCGTCGCCCTCGGCGTCGGAGGCTTCCTCGTCTGGCAGCGGTACTTCTCCCACCGCGCCGGCCTCGCTGGAGTGCGCGAGCTCGCGCCGCTGGGGCCCAAGGCGATGGAAGCGCGGGCGCGTCAGCTGCGGCCTTCTCTCAAGGGAGTAGAGAAGGTGGACGCGGACGACGCCGGCGTACTCCTGGGCAACCTCGACGCGTCGCGCGGTCCCGAGCTGCGGGCAAGTTGGGAAGACGTGATGTTGGCGATCATGGCACCCCGCTCGGGTAAGTCCACCTCCATCGCGGTGCCGACGGTCCTGCGTGCTCCGGGTGCCGTGATGCTCACGAGCAACAAGCCGGACGTGTGGGCGGTGACCTGGGCTCGCCGGGCCAAGCGCGGCCGGGTCTGGCTGATCGACCCCCAGGGGATCACGCACTCGTCCCGGGCCCTGTGGTGGGACATGCTGTCCAGCGCGCGGACGATCGAGGGGGCCGGGCGGCTCGCCTCCCACTTCATCGCGGCCACCACGGACGAGAAGTCCCGTGGTGACTTCTGGATGGGGGCGGCGAAAAATCTGCTGACGGCGCTATTTCACGCTGCGGCGGTCTCTGGCTCCTCCGTCAGTGACGTGCTCGTGTGGCTGTCGACGCCGAGCGACCGGGCCCCCGTGGCGGCCCTCAAGGCGGCGGGCAAGGAAGCTCTTGCCCAACAACTCGCCTCGACGGTGGCCGGTGCGGCCGATACGCGCGATGGCATCTACGAGACGGCCCGTCAGTGCGTGGCCTGCCTCCTCGACCCCGAAACGCTCGCATGGGTCACCCCCGATCCGGCCGCGAAGGAATTCCGCCCGGACGACTTCGTACGGTCGAAGGACTCCCTGTATCTCCTCTCCAAGGACGGCGGGGGCAGCGCGGCCGGCGTGATCGCGGCCGCCGCTGACGCCGTTCTCCGCGCCGCGATGGCGGCCGCCGAACGCGCGGGCGGCCGCCTCGACCCCCCATTGCCTGCTGTGCTGGATGAAGCCGCAAACGTGTGCCGAATCGAGGACTTGCCTGACCTGTACTCGCACCTCGGCTCGCGGGGCATCCCGGTGACCACCATCCTCCAGAGCTACCGCCAGGGCGTCCGCGTCTGGGGCGAGGCGGGCATGGATGCGATGTGGAGCGCGGCCACGGTCAAGACGCTCGGCGCCGGCCTCGATGACGCGGAATTCGCAGAAAAGGTGTCCCGGCTCATCGGTGAGCACAAGGTGGCCGAAAGCTCGGTCTCCCACGGATCGACCGGCCGCAGCGTCAGCACCTCGCGCCGGCGCGAGCGCGTGATGGAGGCTGCGGACATCCGGGCCCTACCCAAGGGTCGGGCCTTGCTGCTGGTGACCGGTGTCCGCGTCGGCATGCTCCGCCTGCGGCCCTGGTACTTGGAGCCGGACGCCGAAGAACTCGCGGCGGACTCCAATGTGGAAATCGCGGAGATCTCTCGCCGCGCGAGTCGAAAGGTGCTCTCAGCATGACCGACACTCCCACTCTCGACGGCCTCGCCGAGGACCTGGAAGACATCAAGGCGAACATGTCGGCCTTCGCCTCGCAACTGGAGAGCACCACAAAAAAGGTGGACTCGGTGGCGGCTGCGGTGGCCTCCGGCCACGACCAGGACGACCCCGGGCAAGACGGCGACGGGAAGGAAGAGAAGCCGAAAACGCCGCCGTTCATTCTGCTGCTGAGGGGCGACAAGTACGCGGAAGAGCTCGCGGCGCTCGCGGGCTGGGTAACCAATCTGCTCGTACCGACGTACCTCGGTGAGGTCTCCTCATCGGCCACCTGGTGTGCCTGCTGGTGGAAGCACCCGGCGGCCGTCGCCCGGCTCCACGCGCTGTGGCTGGCGTGGCAGGCACTCACCGACCCCGAGACGTGCGGTCTTACGGGTCCGTCCGTCTGGCACCGGGACCACCTGGACCCCACGATGATCCAGCTTCGCGCCCAGGATGGCCCGTTCGCGGCCTGCATGACCAACCCAACCCGGCTTCAACACGACGTACTACCCGTGCCCCCGTTGCAACCGTTTCCGACTCAGGCGGCCGCCGCCAAGACGGTGCCCGCGACGGTCTGACCGTTTACGTGTACAAGCTAAAAGGGCCGGAGGGATGTTCTCCCTCCGGCCCTTCGTCGTCGGCGTTACACGATGTTGCGTCGGGATGATCCCGGCGGCGGTGTCGGTGCGCGCTCCGGCCCGCGCGTCTGAGCCGGCGTCGCCTTCCCGGCGGTCGTCCGGCGGCCGCTCTTCTTCGCCGCCGGCACACTCGGAGACTTCGCCGCTGCGGCTGCCGCGCGCGCGTCGATGTCTGCGCCCGTGGCCTCGTGCGCGGACAGTCCGTCAAGGCCTGCGGCGTCACTCCATTCCGCCCCGGCCGTGGCGATGTCGCCGCGTCCTGCGGCCTCGGCCGCGTGGCCTCGGGCCTCGTCGGCCTCCCCTAGTGCGGCATTGGCCCGGGACCGCTGGTCTGTGCTGCTGCGGGCGAGCGCGGCCGCGTGCCGTCGGTCCTCCGTGTCATCCGTTCCGGTGTCGCCTGTGCTGCTGGTGGCGGACGTTGCGCCCCTGCTCGTCGGCTCGTCGGCCGCCGGCCTGCCGGGGGTACGGTAACTCGAATTCATCGCTGCTCGCTCCTATCGTCCATGAGTACGGGCCGGGGTCGGCTGGGCCGAAGGGCTCACGGGCTCGGCCGTCGGCCCCGATGGCGGCGTCACACCAGACGTAGCGGTGGTGGACCGCGCGGATGCTGCCGACGCTCGGGCATCGGCCGTCGGCGTCAGACTCCCCGTTGGAGTCGCTGCCTGGGTCGACGTGGACGCCGCTGTCGATGTCCGGGCCGGGGCCAGCGTGGCCGGGGCGGCCGTCGGGGTCGGCGTGGCCGTCGGGGCCGGGGTCGGGGGAGTCTTGGCCTGGTCGCCGAGCAATCCGCGGGCCGCCTCTGCGGGCGTGAGCGTGATGCCGGCGGCAGCTGCCTGCTGGATCCGGACGGGGACACCGGCCAGGGCCTCGCGTGGATTGTGCCCGCTGGCGTGCAGGTCTTTCATCTGCTTGGCGATGGTTGGCCACTCCCGGGAGGTGACCAGCCTACCCAGCACGTGTTCATCGGCCAGGGACTCGCGGGCCACGATGACCAAGCGAGCATTCTCCTGCTGTCCGATTCCGAGGCGGGCAAGTTCGCTGGCACGGTCGAGTACAGGTTTCTGTCCCCGTACCTTGTCCAACAGGTGCTTTCCTCCTTCCTTCATTCGCTCCCCGATGCCGGCCCGGGGCTCCTTGTTCCTTCCGGATTCCTGGCCGGGCGGGGGCGCCCAAGGGTTCCGCAGCTGACTCGTGGTTGTCGGCACGGTGACACCCGGTGTTGTCGACCCCGCCCGCAGGTCGGAGTCCATGCGCGCAATCACGGGGGCTGCGTCGCCGAGGAACTGGGCCACGTTGACGCCTGCTGCCTCCAGCCGTTTCAGCTCGCTGGCGAGCTGCGGCCACTGCGCGGAACTCACCATCGCCTCCGCCACTTCTGCGGGCTTGACAGTGCCCCGCACAAGGTGCCCGTACCGCTCGTGATCCGGGTCTGCCGGCTGACGAGCGGGGATGGATGTGGGCGTGGGCGCGGCAGCATGTTCTGCGGCCTCGCGTTGCTGGCGCTCGCGCAGAGCCTGGGCCACCATCACAAGTACTTGAAGAGCAACGGCGGCCGTCTGGGCCGCCTGCCCTCCGGCCTGTTCCATCGGGTTCGTATCGCTCACGGGTTCCCCTTCTCCTGAGCCAACATCATGTCCTCATCTCCACGGGTCTCCTGTACCTGACGCTAGCTGTCAGAGGGCCGTCACGTAGGCAGTTTTCCCGCCCGTGTGACGGCCCGGACCACCTGGCCTACCGCCGGGGTCCTCGCGTTGTGTTCCGGCGCTGAGCGGCCTCCTGCGCGGCCCGTTCGGCAGCACTCCGCTCGCCTGATGCCACACCCTGCGGACGGGTTGGCAGAGTCCTCCTGGCGATGCGGGGAAGCGCAACTGGTGTGCCGGCCTTCTGCAACCTTCCTTGCATTCGCCAGGTGAGCACCTGAGCCACGCTGTCCGCATCGGCCAGGTCTCGGGACGCGACGACCTCGGCAAGAATCTGCGTCGGGTCATGGCCTTCGCCGGCCGCCTTGATGAGGTAGGCGGCCAGTGTTGGGGCAGCGGGGTCCGCAAGCACAACCGCTGCATGCTCTGGTACGGCAATGCGAACGGCATCTCCAAAAGTGGCAGCTCTCGCGCCCACACCTAGCGGGGTTTCCTCGATGCCTTCCAAGCCCTGCCCTACGACCGGCGGCAGGGTGGTCATCGGGCCGGAATCGGTAGTGCGCTCGGCCTCTTCGGGTCGGGTTTCCGATGGCCGATGCGGCCGTACGGAATCAGCCTCCGCAGAAAGGCGGGCCAGGTTCCACCCGTCTGCGTCACGCAGACTCACCGTGTAGCGAGCAGGATCCTCGTTCTCCAGGGTGGCGACGTAGGCCCGAAGTTTCTCCGCCGCGAACTCTTCCGCGGTGACTCCCTTGGGGAGGTAGCCGGTGTCTTCTGCGTCAACGATCGGCCGATGCTCGGTCTCGCTCACAAATTCGTTATGACTGATGGTCCACCGCACCGGTGTCCCGCTGGCCTGCCTCTGTTCTTGATCGGGCTGAAGCTGTACCGGAACCCCTGGCACACCGCTGGCCGATGCCCTGCGGGCATCGCGGTCCATCTGCCGTTGCAGCCTCCACACCAGTACCTCGGCGGTGCTGTCCGCGTCACCAAATCCGCGCAGTCCGCCGACATGGGCGAGAACCTTCCCTGGGTCGTAGCCAGCGTTCTCCGCCTGGCGCAGTGTGGCCGCCAGCGCCGGCCATGCTGCCTCGCTAAGGACTGTTTCCGCCAGGTGGGGGAGTGCGGCACGGACGACAGGGGCGTACGCCTCGACCAGCGCCGGCCCGTCCGGCTCCATCGCTGTGCGCTGCCAGGTGGCCCGGCTTCCTCGTCCCGGTCGACTTCCGGCGGCGGCACCGTACGCCACTTCGGTGGCGGCTCGGAGATGTGTACCGGCCTGCGCCGCCGCTCGTTCCTGGGCAGCGTGCTGGGCGGCCTGGTGCCATCGCATCGCGGCCGTGACGGCCAGGGCGACGGCAACCAGAATTGCGATGGCTGCGGCGGCTTCCCCTCCGCTCGCAATGGCCGATGCTCCGGTGACGAGCAGCTGCGTCGCGGTGCGCAGGTGGGCGCTGGCTTCGCTGTCCATGCGACGGCTCGTCGGCGCGCGGCCGGCCCTTTCAAACGCGCGGGCTGCGGTCCTCAACTCGTCGCGGACCGCTTCCGGCGCCTGAGCCGCGTAGGTGGCCAGGAAGTCCGCCAGGGCCACCATTTCGCCGGCCCCCGCCTCGTTCCCGGCCTGCCCGAGAACGGCGGCGGCCTGGTGCACATGACCGGCCGCGAGCTGCCAGGTGGCGGCCCGGCTGGGCACCGTGCCGACGCCCGGTGACGTGCTGGAGCCGGCACCTGCACTCCAGCGTTCGCGGACACGGGGCAGCGAAAGGTCTGGTGCCAGCCGCGAGCCGGAAAACCAGACGGCGCGGCCTCCGGCCGTTCGGTCTCCGGGCAGTGCAACGGAGTAGCCGGTAACTGCCCCATCTGGTGCCACACGCTTGTTCAGTCGCAGACCTGCGGACGTGATCGCACCGAAGAACTCGTCATCGGACTGAGCTCCGGCGGCCGCCCGTCGGACGGTCTGTTGGAGGGTCTCGCGCGGTGTCTCCTCGCGGCCTTTCCGCTTGGCCTTCGCCTGCTCCGCTGCCGTCGGCCACCGGCTCGCCGTCTTGTCGCCGCTGGTGAGCTGACGTAGTCCAAAACGCTTCTCCAGCTCGCGCGCTCGGGCCTGCATTTTGGGCATGTCTCGACGGACATCCGGGGCCCGTCCATCCTGTCGGGCCAGGGTCGCCACAATGTGAATGTGATCGTCGGCATGCCGGATCGCAACCCATCTAGCCGCCATCGCATCGCCCTTCGGAGCGATGCCCGAGGCGTCCATAATCTCGCGCGCCACTTCCGCCCATTCGGCATCCGTCAGCATCCGGTCTCCCGGGTCCAACCGGACCGGCACGTGGTACACGTGCTGCTCCGGCTGCGGGCCGTCGAGCATCAACACGGGGGCGTCCAGCAGCATGCCCAGAGTCGTGATCGTCGCACCGGGATCCAACGCGGGGTCAGCCACTCCACTAGCCCAAGCGGCCACCATGTGCGGATCAGTGTGCTCGTTCGCCCGACCTGGTCCGTACAGGTAGTACAGAAGTCCTGTTGTGCGGCCGCCGGCCTTCGCCTTCTTCGGGATCAAATTCGCCCCTCCATGACTGCCAGCGTGGCAGCGTCCAGCGTCGCAATCGCTCGGTCCGCCCGGTCCATGACTGCTGTCACACGCTCCGGAGTCTCCTCACCTCGACTGTTCATGACTTTGGCAATCTGATTCGCATTGGTCCCGATCCTGTCGACTGCGATGCGAGCGTCACCTAGGGCTCTCAACTTGTCCTTCAAGTCGACCGGTGCCGGGCTCAACTCCTCTTTGGCAACGGCCACGGCCACGGTTGCGATGTACGCCGCCACTGACTGACCGGCGGCCGTCGCCGCCGTCAGGATCGTGGCGTACTCAAGCTCGTTAAATCGGACGTTCAAGCGCTCTTTGCGCGGGGCGTCGGCTCGTCTCGGACGACGGCGAGCGGGCGGCTTCTGCTCCATCAAACCCCTTCCATCCGTTGGTCCGTGCTCGGACCAAAAGCAGCGGCATAAGAGCCCGAGCATAGCGAGAGGCGGGCGCCGCTGCCTGGATAAGGGCACCTTATCCACTAACTTGCTCCGACGTAGTTGGCCGCTGGGGGTGGGTGCCGGGGTAGGGCGGCACGCGGCGAAGCCGCGTATGGGGTACGGGGCTTGCCCCTGTGGTCCGCCACCCGTCCGGGTGGGGGAAATCTTCCTGGTGTCCATTGGGGGGCGCTAGCATGTCGCCCATGACCGCATCTACGAACACTGGCAACGCGCCTGACGAGCAGTCGTTCATCGAAACCGCCGAAAACCTCTTGGCTTCCCGTCTGGACGTCGTGCGCCCCCTGGCGCAGATCATTGCGGAGCGCAAGAACCTGCAAGCTCAGCTCGCCGAGGTAGAGCGGCGCTACGGCGCCGCCTACGCGAACGCCGAGGCTGGCGGCTGGACCACTAGCGAACTCGCGCAGATGGGCGCCAGCGAACCGACCCGGCGACCGCCGGGCCGGCCCAAGAGGGCTCGTGTCGCCAAGGCGCCCTCCTCGGCCCCCGCGCCGGCGTCTCCGCCGAATCCGCGGGCGCCTGAGCCGGAGCCGAATCCGTCGCCCGTTCCCTCGGCCTGACACGCCCGGACTGCCAGGGCCCCGGCTCCGCCCAAATCGCGGCCGGGGCTCCTTCCTTTCCCTCAAGCTGCCGGGGCTCGTCTGCCGCCGTCCAGTAGGTGGTAGGCGGCCCAAATCTCGCCCGTGTCGGGGTCGGACTCGACCTCGATGGATGGCGCAAGAGCACGTACAGCAGTGACTTTGAGGATGCCTGTGTGGAGGCGATGCGCAACGGCGCCGAGGGGGTAGCTGTTCGGGATTCGAAGTGGGTGACGGGCCCGGTCGTGCCCTTCGGGTTCCAGGCGTGGAAGCGCTTCGTAGAGGAGCTACCCGGGTGATTTGGCCACGGTCGCAGGTCAGTTGAAGGTTTGGGGGTGGGCGGCATCCGTCACATGGCATGCGCGGCCGGCGCCGTCGCCGTCTGCGGCGGCTCGGGGCGTCCAAAAGACGGCCAGCGGCGGGAGGGGGGCGCCTGGGTCGGGGCCGGGTTCACCGTCTGCCGGACGTGTACGTGGTGCAGGCCGTTCCCCCGCCGTCAGTACTGCGGGAGCGTGAGGCGACCGCACCGCCCGGCCGTGGCTGGGGGGGAGCTGGCTGCTGCCGCGATGTTGCTGGGGCCGGTGTGGTCGCTCCGCGTCGGTGCGGGCATCGTCGTGGCCGCCCTGCGTGTCGTAATCAGCGTCCCCCACGCCCGTGGGCACCCACGAGCCTAAGCATCGTGGACGGGACTGCACAGGCCGTCTTGCATCTGTCTGAGGTTGCCGAGAAGGGATCGGCGCCGGCGATCGCGGTGACTGATGCGCACGCCGTTTGAAGATCATCCGCCAGCGCTGTCGACCCTGCGCGTTCGGCAGTCATCTGCGGCTCGGCGGGGACCTCCGAGCCGCTAGGCCTGGTAGGTCCCGCGTCTCCTCCATGCTGGTCAGGGGCTACGGGGCGGTGGCGGGGAATCGCGCCGGGCATACCGTCCTGCCAGGTCACTTCCCCACTGTCGCCACGTGCGGGGCACATGCGCTCTGGGTTTGCGAGCGTTCAGCAGTGCTCGGCCAGGTCTGCGGGGTGGGGGCCGCAGTGCCCGTCACAGCCCTGGCCGTCGTGGATCGTGCAGTTGTAGCGGTGAACGCGGGTGCTGTCGTCGTGCAGCTTCCAGCCCTCGGCGTCGTAGGGTCCGGCATCGCACTTCGGTGAGTTCTCGGTCGGCACGGGTCAGATCTCCTCGTGGTATTCGCTATCGCGGCCGCGGGCCTACGGCTTTGCGGGGGGCCGCCGGTGCGGCGCTGGTCTCTTCGGTGGTGGTGCGGCAGATTTCGGCGGCACGGCCGGTGTGGTCGCTCCGTGTCGGTGCACTTCTCGCCGTGGCCTTTCTGCGTGTCGTCCTGGCCCTGGGTGCGGGCCGCGCGAGTCCGCGGCAGGGGGCAGACCCGCGCGGCGTGCACGTCGGGAGGCAGGTGGGGCCGCGCCTATCGGCGCAGGACGTTGACCAGTTTCGACGGATCGATAAGCGGGGCTCCGTCCGGCCCCTTTAGGTGAGGGCTGATCCAGATCCGTTGCCGCAATTCCTGTCGGGGTCCGTAGGCGTGGTTGCGCCAGTGCCCCCGCACGATCCACCGGTGGCGGTAGGAGAGGCTGAGTACGTCTCCGTCGGGGCGCTCGGTGGGGGCGGTGGACACCTGCCGCAGCGTGCAGTACCGCGCGGGCGAAAGCAGGGAAGAGCCCAGCCGGGCAATCCGCTTCGCCGCCGACCTCGGCGGGGCAACCGGCTCATCTCGGGTGAGGGTCTGCCCCATCAGCAGCCAGGTGGTGACAATTGTGCGCTCGGCCTGTTCAAGGAACGTCCGGGAGCTGACCTCGCGGGACAGCTGCCCAAGGGTGAGGCCGGCCGGAAGAGGCGCATCCGGTAGCCATTGGGGTGCCTCGGTGAAGAGCATGTTCGTCATGCCGCTGATGACCAGGTCCGTGGGTTCGGCCCGTCTGATGGCGGCCTTCTGCGCAGCTGTCAGCTCCGCGTCGCCCTGCACCGGATCGGCGCAAGCGGTGAAGCGTACGTGGTCCTCCCTCTCCGCCAGGAAGCAAACTTTGACCCCTCTGCGGCCGGCTGTCCACATCGCCCCCCAGAACGGCACTCCGAGGGGCAACGCCGCGTCGGTGATCGGCTGCTCCCACACCACCAGGCCGTGGGGAGACGGCAGGTCCTCGGGGTTGAGCCGGTAGGAGGGGAGTTGGGTGGAGGCCGCGATACAGAGCCGGGTCATGTCGGTATTGACGTAGTACAGCTCGGCGGCCCGGAGCGAGGTGTGGGGCGCGTCCACGATTCCGCTGCCGAACGACGCTGCCCGGAGCTGTGCGGAGGCGCGGCCGCGGGCCCCCAGGGGTGGCGGGGCATCGAGCCATGCGACGAGATCGGCGCGGAGTTCGGGAAGCTGGGCGGCCGTGAGTACGGGGGGCGCAGGAGGCCGGGCCATCAGCGGGCGTCCCTGTCCTGGAGCAGTCCGACGATCCGCGCACCGTCCGCCACCGTTTCGCCGGGCTCGGCAGTCCGGCAGTGAAAGCGCATGCACGCATCGACCACGGCCAGCGCCTTACCCCGTGCCCACTGAGTGCGAATCTTGTGTGCGAGGGCCGTACCCTCTTCGCCGGGCTCGCCGGTCGCGTCGTCCCTGTCGTAGTCCTCGACCTCCGCAGAGAGCATGACGTGAGGTGCCCTGCCCCAAGATGAATCCAGGACCAACCCTTGGGTCGCCTGGAGAAGCAGGACGGCTTCGGCCTCGTCCAGAGCGGCGCCCCGCAGCTCCGAGGGGAACAGAGCGAAGAGCGTGGAAAGCCACATGCGGGCCGTCTCCGACAGAGCCCGTTCCCGGGCGGCGTCGTTCATGTCGTCAATGCCTCGCGTGCGGGACGCCAGGTGTTGGTCCAGCGGGCTCATCGCCCGGAACTGGATACGCGGTGAAGCCATCGTGATCATCTCCTCAGCAGCAGACAGGCCGGCTGAACGACCAGTGCCGAAGGCGCGGCGTCCTCATCACGCCGCGCCTTCGACACAAGCCGCTCACCCGATCTAGTCGGCGTTCGTCAACGCCCCTGAGCGTCCCATCTCGTAGGCACGCTGAACGACGAAGCGGACCGGGAAGGTGACACGTACCGGCCGGTGCTTGCGGCCGTCCTGCGGGCGGTGAACCAGCGTGCGGGTCTCCGGCCGCCACTCGTGCGCCTCGGGCAGGTCTCGCACGCCCTTGCTGTCGTGGGCCCGGGTCGTCTCGACCGCGTACACGTCGCCCTGTCGGCGCACGCGCTTCCCGGCTGCCTTCGCGCGGGTGACCTCGGAAGGCTCCAGCCACGCCAGGGCGCTGGCCACGGTGGTGACGGTGCCCGGCACCCGGACGGCGAACGTTCCGGCGTCGTCGCGCCCGCACAGGTAGGACAGGGAGGCGCGGCGGGCCCCATAGGACTTGCTGTACTGGCGCCACCCCTCGGCGTGCAGCAGGTACAGCCGCTCGGCGGGGTCACGGTCCACCAGTTCGACCACCGACGTCTCATAGCTGCCCGCAATGACCGTCTCGCCGCCCCGGCGCTCGATCTCCGCCCGCATCTGCCGCTCGATCCTCGCCGTCAACCGCTGCACGGACCCGCGAAACACCCCGGAGGCAGGACGGTTGACGGCACGGCTGGCCCGCAGTTCTCGGATGGCCCGCTCGGTCCGGTAGCCGGGAAGGCCGTTCTGCCGCAGGTAGCGGGCCAGATCCCGGGCGCTGAGATCGCGAGGCTTGATGTAGGGGCTGAGGGTCATCGCCATGTGTCCACTCCCACACTCCGGTTGCGCCGTCTTGCGCGGTGGGTCCCACCCTACCGAAATCTGTATACCAACGGCTACAGCTGTATACAGATTGCCGAAATTGGCATATGCCGGTACGTCTGCGCAGCATCACCGCCGCACCCCCGAGAAGACCGGCGCCGCGGCGGTGATGTACCGCCGCCACCAGCGGTGCCGTCGTCTCAACGGGGGGCTGCCTCTTTGCCCGCTCCTGGTTGGTCGGTTCCTACGGGGCGGTGGCGGGAATCGCGCCGGGCATGCCGTCCTGCCAGGTCACGTCTCCGCTGTCGTGCTCGTCGCCGTCGTGGCCCGGCTCGTCGGTGCACTGCTGCCACTGGGCGAACACGTGGCGGTCGAACTCCTCGTGATCGGTGGGCAGGTACAGGGCGGTGCACGTGCCGGGATCGGGGTCGGGAGCGGGAGCGAACACGCCGATGGCAGCCAAGGTTTCATCGAGGACCTCGTAGGACGCGCGCAGACGGGTCCCGTTCCGGCTGGCCGCGCCGGTCAGCCGTTCATGCGCCTGCTGGTACTCGGTCTCGGTGAGGATTCGCACCGGTGGGGCAGTGGTGAGGTCGGTGTAGTTCTCGGGCATCGGGGTCTCCTGGGGCGGGCGTCTGGGGTTGCGGGGCTAGAGGTGAGGCTCGGGCGCCGTCGCTGTTAGCGGAGCCTTCAGGGACGCTACTGGGAACTTCCCTCTGGGGAGTACGTGAGGTCCTGGCCGTCCTCGCTGATGACGAGGAACGGGGGGCGCTCGCGGCGTGCGGGGATGAAGCGGTCAAGCCAGGTGCGGGCTTCCGCGCCGGCGGGCCGCATGTCGGCCGCTTCCAGGACCGCCAGTTGTTCGGTGGAGAGGATGTCCGAAAAGCGGAAGGGGAGGTAGGCGGCCACCCACAGCTGAAGTCGGCCCTGTTCGATGATGAGGCTGAAGGTGTGGTTTCCGCGCCATGCGCGGTAGGGCTCCTGGAGGGGGGCGGCGGCGTCCCGCTGGAGGTAGACGCGGGCGCGCCGGACCCCGGACGCCCAGGGGTGCCGGCCGGGCTCGGCCATGACCTCGGTGGCCCAGTCGGCGACGACGCGGGGCATGTCCTCGCGGACGCGGACAATGAAGTGCCGGCCGTCGGGGGAGAGGGCGAGGCCTCCGCCGACGCGGTGCAGACTCTCGGCGCTCGCCCGGACGATGCCGTCTGGCGCGAGCTCGATGTAGCGGTGGTGGTAGACCTCGCGGGCGAGGCCCTCGGCGAAACCGAGGTCTTTGAGGAGCCGGAAGGTGTTGGACGGACCGGTGCCTCCGTATCCGGACAGGCACTCCTCCACGCCAATCACCGTGCCGTCGGCGCCGTGGAGAAGCATGTTCGGCACGTCGTGGGAGCCGAGATCGGGAAAAACGGACGGGTCGAGGCCGCTCTCCAAGAGGATGTCCGCGGGGTTGAAGGCAACCTGTGCGAGGGCGAGGGTGCCGAGCGCCCCGTCTTCGACGTAGGCGCGGGCCTCGTCGGCGGTGAGGACCGGGATCAGGGGGGCGTCGGCAGCGGGGTGCGGGGTACGGGTGCGGGCCCGCTCGACCATGCCGCTCACGGCCCGGTGGGTGACGCCGAGTTCGCGACCGATGGCCCGTAGGCCGGTCTCGTGCTGGACCGCCTCGTACTTCTCGCCGAGCGAGACGAACCTTTCCACGGCGCGGTCCCGGTCGGCCTCGGCCTCCCGTACCTGGCGGGTCAGGAAGGCGATGCGTCGGTGCCGGGCGTGCATGTCCGCCCGGTGCTGCTGCACAGCTGCTCTGAGCTTCAAGTGATCCATGCCCTGGGACCCTAGATCCCCGATTACTGGATATCAAGGTAGCCATGCTCGGAACTTCGCTACGAGGTAGCTGGGTTGGCTGGATCCGCCTAGTGGACCGCAATGAGGCAGGTATCCGGATTCGGCATCCCCGGCCCCGTGTTTACCGATACCGTGCCCTAATCGGTAAACACGTAACGTAAGGGCTGCGCACGTGATGTGACGGTCCGGAAGGTGGTGTTTCGAGGTGTCTGACGTATTAAACGCTCGTATGTGGCAGTTGGAGCCGGGCGGTAGGTGGGAGGTGTGGGTACCCGACTCCGCCGGGCGGGTTGGCCCAGGGGCCCCCGTGGCCCCGGTGGGCCAGGGGATCCCTGGATGCATGCCCACGCTCGCGGCCCGGGTGGAGGCGCTTGCCGAGCTGGGGTTCCAGCCGGCGGCCTCCGGCGTCGGCTGGGAGTGGGAGGAGGTGGTCCAGGACTCGGCGACGGGCCCGATTCTCGTGGGGAAACTCGCCGTTGTCGCTGTACCGCTGACCACGCGAACGGCGGGGGTGAAGCGATGAGTCGGCGGCCGCTGCTCGCGCATCTGTGCCAGGACAACGCAGGTCGGTGGGAGTTGTGGGTGAACGTACCGGGGGTGCCCTCGGAGGATCGGCCTTCCGTGCGACTCGGGGCCGGTGACGGGCCGTCGGTCGCCGTGCGGACGGCGGCGCTGGCCGGGCTTGGTTTCGAGCCGGCCCGGCCGGGCGAGCGCTGGTCTTGGGAGGAGGTGGCGCCCGGGCTACGCGTCGCGCTGCTCGGCACCTTGCCGGTGGGCGCCGTACGGGTGGCTTCGCCCCCGGCCCCGCGTGCGGGCGGGGCCGCTGCCCGGGTGCCGGGCAAGACAGCGGCCAAGCGGGCGGCCGAGGCGGCCCGTAGCGAGTCCGCGCCGGCTGCACGCCGGGCGGCCGCCGGGAGGCCCGCAGCCCAGCGGCGGGCCGAGGTCGCTGGGGTGGACCGGTCGGCCCTCGATGCTCCGCCGCGGGCCGGGCTCGCCTTGCCCGCAGGATCCACCCCGGCCGCAGCCCTGTCGCCTGGGCGGGACGCGCGGCCCAGTAGCCGACTGGAGTTGGAGGCACCGGGGCGGCTCGGGCTACCCCCGGCGTCCCCGCGGGTCCCCTTGGCGCTGGACCGGCTCCCGGCCCCGCGTGGCGTCGAGGAAGAGCGCCGGCGGTGACGGACGACCGCGAGAGTGTGCCGGACACCGCGCCGCTGTGTGGCATCCCCTGGGGGATCTGCCCCCAGCATGGGCCCACTCTCGCCTCCAGCGCTGGCCGGTCGTGGTGCGCCTTCCCCGGCTGCGGCCGGCGCTGGTCTTATGACCGGCTCGACCACGCGTGTGCAGAGCTGGCCACCCACCGCATCACGGACCGGGCGGGCGCTTCCATCACCGCCTGCGCCGTGCACGCGGCGGAGGCGAGGCAGATGCTCGACGGGGCAACCGTCGAGCTGCTGGAACATCCATGAAACGGGGACCGGCCGCGAGCTTCTGTCCCCGCACCACGGAAGGAATCACCCGACAATGACGGACGAGACGATGGCGGAGCGGGAAGCGGCCGGTATCGCGCTGATGGATGCCGCCTACCAGCGGTGGGCGCACCAGCCTCCGGCCACCGTAACCCTGGACCGGTGCAACGCCTGGACGGTCCTGCTCGCCCTCCAGGCCACCATCACCCATCCCGCCTTCGCCGGCACGGCGATGGGCTCGGCGGTGGAGAACTGGGGGCGTCAGCTGCAAGAAGCCGTCTGCGATGACGCGGAGCTCTACGCGGTGGCCGAACGGGGCTGGGATCGCCACGGTTCCGGCAACCCGCCGGCGGCCGACTCCGAACCGTCCGAACCGGACGCGGCGGGGGTAAAGCTCATGACCGACGCCTACACCCGGTGGGCAGACGCCCCCACCGTGTCGGCGACGGCGGAACGCCGGGACACCTGGACGGTCATGATGGCCCTCCAGTTGGCCGTCAGTCATCCGGCCGTGGGTCAGACGCCCATGGGCCCGGTGGTCGAGGCCGTCGGCCGCGCATTGCAAAACGGGCTGTGTGACGATCCCGAGCTGTACGCGCTGGCTGAGGCGGGCTGGAACCGCGCTGCCGACGTCGACCGACACTAGTACGCCTATACACGCAGGTGGGGCCGTGCACGGGCGGCCCGGGAGGGAGACGACCCATGAACACGATGTGGGACGGCCGGGAAGCGACGAACGCGGAAGCATGGACGCTGGTCCGCGCCATCGAACGGACGGCGCTGTGAGGGCGCTTGCCGTGGGCGGGTCGATCGCGGCGGCGGCGGCCGCGTTCTGGGCCGGGGTGGTGGTCGGCATGGACACCGCCCCCGGCGTACGGGAGTCCGCCACGGTCGCCATGTGGGCGACGGCAGCCCTGGCGGCCGGCCTGCTCGGTGGGATCCCGTACGTCCGGTGGTCGACGGCCCGGGAGGCGGACCGGACCCACGGGCAGGGGACGAGATGACGCCCTTCGAGACGGCGTCGATGCCGGCTCCCCGCTCCGAAGCTCTGCCGCCGGGGCGGGTCTGGCACCCGGACGGCTACGCGGTCGACGCGGGCACACTCGCCATGGCCGCGTCCGCCACACCGGACAACACCGAACGGGCCCGGCAATCGCGCATGGGCCTGTTCGTCGGCTGGTGCCGTGAGCGGGGCCGGTTGCATTCCGATCCGGGAACGCTCGCGGACTGGGCCCACTGGCTCGCCCTCCAGCGGCACCCCGCCGAGACGATCGACGTGTACACCGCGACCGTCGCCGAACGGCTGGCAGCCGGCGAAGTACCGGTTCTGGTGCCGGACTCCGAGCGGCGACTCATCGCCGGCATCGTCGCGGCCCGGGCTCAGGCGGAGGCACAGGAGGACGGCGGGTACGGCGATGTCCTCCAGGCGCCGGAGCTCACCCGGGAGGAGCTCGCGGCGGTCCTCGCCGTGCACAGCCCGGAGACGGTGGAGGGCATCCGCAACCGGCTGATCCTGTCCCTGTCCTGGTACATGGGGGCGCGGGCCTCGGAACCGGCAAGCCTGCGGGTGCGGGACGTGACCGGGGAGGCCGTGCGCCTGGTCGACCGGGAGACAGGCGAGGTGTGCGAGCTGCCGGCGATGACGGTCACGCTCCGGCTGTCCAAGACCAACCCGTACGGTCGCACCGTGGACCGGATCCGCATCCTGGCCCAGGAAGACGACACGTGCCCGGTGGCGGCCTGGCGGGCCTGGACGGCTGTCCTCGACCGCCACGGCATCACAGATGGGCCGCTGCTGCGGCGCGTGCGCAATGGGCGGCTGACAACGGCGGGGCGGCCCCCGGCCGACACGGCCCGGGCTGGCGGTATCGGGGACCGCACCATCCGCAACCTGATCGCCTCCTCGGCGCTCGCGGCCGGCCTCACCCGGGAACTGCGGGCGGAGGAGCGCGAGATCATGTCCGCGGCCGCCGAGCGCGCCGAACTCGCGGCGTTGGTCTGGACGGAGGAGGGCCGGGAGGCGGTCCGTACCCGCCGGCGTCTGGCACGCCGGGCCCTACGGCGCGAGTTGCGGCGCTACTCCGGACACTCGATGCGGCGCGGAGCGGTCCGCCACGCCCAACGGGCCGGTGTGAGCCGGGACGTCATCGAGCGGCAGTACCGCTACAGCCCCGCCAGTCGCGCGCTCGCCCGGTACCTGGACGATCTCGTGGCCTGGGGATCCAACCCGACCATCCCACTCCGCTACCGCGCGGACTAGCCCCACCCCAGCGGCCGCGCCACCGCCACTATCAAACGATCTCGTTTCTGGAAAGGTTATGGAGAAAACTCCGGTAACGGTCTGGATTTACGCCAGTCAGGCATCTCGATTTGACCTGCTGAAAAAGCGCTACAGAGAGGAGGAGCGGGCCACTTTCGCGACTCTCCGGAAAGACGGAATGTCCGTGAAGGATGCGCGGATCACGCTCGCTGAAATGCGGGCGACAGAATGGCCGTCGTTCGCCTCGATCGTGGCCGATGCGGTGGAAGCGCGTCTGTCGGAACCGGACCTGGCGGGGCCTTGGCGGCCGCTGTCGAAACCGGAGCGGCAGCGGCTCGCGCTCTCCGGCCGGTGGCCCGGGCCGGCTACCGGCCAGGTGCTCAAGGAGCGCAACTACGACCTCCCGTCGCCGCTGGTCGAAAGGCTGCGGACGGCGGCGTGGCGGGTGTCGGAAGAGCCCTTGCGCAAGCTGGAGCAGCGTGGCCTGCTCCTCGCCAGCGGGGGCCTGACCCGCGCCCAGCACGAGACCCGCGCCCGTCTCGTCGCCCAGCTCTACCCGGTCCCGCGCATCATCCGCGAAGCGCTGGAGATGTGGCAATTTTAACGAGATCGTTTCGTGGATTATTCGGCGCTGATTTCGTTCATAACCCGACTGGCTGAATTCAGGGGAATGCGTCTCGCGGGACGTTATGCGGTGCTAGCGTTTTCTCGTCGGCAATCGGAAGGGAGTTTTCATGGATGCCGTTACGGCGACGGATGTCAGTATTCCGGCGGGTCGCCAGGCGCCGCCGGCTGCCCCTCGGCCCCGGGCGTATATCGACGGGGTGCCGCTGTACGCCGCGGGGCGGGCGCCGGGTCACCTGCGCTCGCGCACGCAGATGGCCGGTGACCGGCTCAAGCCGGCTCCCGGGCAGAAGCCGGTGGCGTGGGTGCGGACGCGGGAGTGGGGGGACGTGGCCCTGTACGAGCCGGCGGAAGCGGTGCGGATGCGGCCGCTGCCGTCGTCGGTGAAGCGGCGGATGCAGGCGCGGCGCACGTGCCCCACGTGTCAGACGGTCCGACCCGAGGTCGTACGCGGGCGGCGGTGCGACCTGTGTGTGGAGCGGGACCGCCAGGCGGAGCGGCGGCGGGCGGCCCGGACGTGCCGGGACTGCGGGGCCGTACGGGAGCGGCCCTACCCGCCGAAGCACGGCCGGTGTCAGATGTGCCGCACGGCCCAGCGGCTCAGGGAACGGACGGAGCGGGCCGAGTGGCTGGCGCGAGAACGGACGGAGCGGGCCGAGTGGCTGGCGCGCGTGACGACGTGTGCGGGGGCGGACTGCAACGTGCGGGTGGTATCCGTGCGGTCCGCACGGGACTGGCTCCGCCGCACTGGCGCCGTCTGGTACGTCCCCAGCGAATGGCCGCGCCGGTGCCCTCCCTGCGAGACGGCCCACCGTGAGGAGGAGGCGGAGCGGGCCGAGCGGTACGCGCGGGAACAGGCGGAGCGGCTTTCGCGTGCGCGCGAGCACCGGGCGGCGCGGGTGCAGGATCTGCGGCAGTGGGCGGCCGACGTCCTCGCCGACTCCTCGGCGGTCTTCCTCGACACGGAAACATGCGGACTGGAGGCGGACTCTGCCGTGGTGGAGATCGCGGTAGTGACCGCCGGGGGCGAGGTGCTGATGGACACCCTGCTGCACCCGGGTGAGGGCGTCACGGTCCCCGCGGACGCCTCCGCCATCCACGGCATTTCGAATGCCGATGTGGCCGGGGCGCCCGGGTTCGCGGACATCGCGGTGGAGCTGACCAGGGTCCTGGACGGGCGGCGGGTCATCGCCTGGAAGGCGTCATACGACGCTGGGCGGCTGCAATTCGAGTGGAAGCGGTACTACTCCGCGGCGGGCCACGCCGACCCCGCGGCCTCGGCGGCCGCATGGATGGCCTGCATGCGATTCGAGGACGCCATGGGCCCGTACAGCGAGTGGGTGGGGGAGTGGTCGGACTACCACGGTAGCTACCGGTGGCAGGCGCTCGGCGGCGGGCACCGTGCCCTCGGGGACGCGCGAACCGTCATCGAGCGCCTTCGGGAGATGGCCGGCCACGCGGCGGATCCCGCCGCGGAAGCTACGGCCTTCGGCGGCGGTCGAGGGGAGCGCACAGACGATGACCAGTAGGCAGGAGTGGTTGACCATCGTCCCGTTGACGCTTGCAGACGCGTGCGAGGTAGTCGAGCGGCTTCACCGCCACCACAGAAAGCCGCAGGGCCACAGGTTCAGCATCGGCGTACAGCGCCCAAACGGTTCGCTCTGCGGGGCGGCCATCGTCGGACGCCCAGTCGCCCGATCCTTCGACAACCGGCTTACCGTCGAGGTGACCCGCGTCGCCACCGATGGAACCCCGAACGCGTGCAGCGCCTTGTATGGAGCGGCGTGGGGCGCCGCGTCCCGGATGGGCTTTCGCCGAGTGATCACGTACACGCAGGACAACGAGTCGGGCGCGAGTCTGCGCGCGGTTGGGTGGACCCCTATCGCGCAGTTGAGTCCGCGCACTGGATGGGACACGCCCTCGCGGCGTCGTGAGGACCGAGGCACGGACGGTGTTGCTCGCATCTTGTGGGAACAACGGGCCAAGGATGCGCCGGAACTACCGTCGGTTGAAGACCTGCGTAACGAAATACGTAACGAAATTCTTTGTGAAGCCATCGGCTGCGGGCGGCCCTTCCCGCTCCGTTTCGGACGAGGTCGACCCGCTCGCTACTGCTCGACAGCATGTCGTGTACGCGCCCACCGCGCTTCGAAGGCAGGTGCCTGACCTCGGCCTGAGACAGGCTCTGCGGGTCCTTCGATGTCCAGTCAGCCCGACCGTCATCAATGGCACCAGCCGTCAGCGGCCCGCCGCGGCGCCGCCCGTAGGAGCGGCCGTTACGGCGGGCCGGCTGCGGAGCGGTCCTCGGCTACTCGGTTGCCGCCTCGGCCGGCCCCTGGACGTCCAGTTGCGGCGCCTCGACCGTCGCCGCTTCCCCCGCAGGGCCGTCGTCGGCGTCCTGCACCACGTCCATAGCAACCTGCCCCTTTACCACCAGGGGTTGCGCGGCGGGAGATCCCGGTACAGGTCCCGGTTCCACGGGGAGAATGCCACCTCCAAGAGCACCTCCTCGTACGGATCGGCGGCCGCCGGGTCGGACACCGCTCTGGCCTCCAGCGGGATGGGGTCGCCCCCGCCCCACTCCAGCGCGAAGTGCTCAGACGCCGCCCCCGAGATCCATAGGCCCCCGTAGTCCCAACCGGCAGCCACCACGGCGACGATGGCGCTGTGGGCGTGCCGAGCATCGGCATGGTCCTGCTTCTCATCGATCGGCATGTCCGGCGGCAGTTGCCCGCACGGTGTTCCCGCGTAGATGAAGCCCAGGTGCATATCCCGGCCGCGGTTGATCACCTGGTGCCGCATGAACGCGTCCGCTGGCACCTGCCGGTTCCCCCAGGTAGTCCGCTCGTTCCATGACGGCGTGTCTAGGTATCCGCGCACGTAGCCATCGGGGCGGCACTCCACTCGTAGGTCCTCCCCCATATCCGGGGCCCTGCTGAACCAGGAAGGATTCACGTCCAGCCCACCGGGCGCCAGCGGCCACTTGCTGCCCAGGTGCGGCCATGCCTTCACCCTGCCCCCGACCTCGTCAGCGTCTGCGGACCGCTGGACGGGGCGCCTGCCTGTCGTCATGCGGCTGAGCGTACGCGGGCGGGATCAGCAGGCGGGCGGCTTTGCCGCGCCCCGGTAGTGGGCGATCGGCCACGTCACCGCTCGGGCACCGTGCCCTCGGGGACGCGCGAACCGTCATCGAGCGCCTGCGGGAGATGGCCCATGATTCAGGGGCCTGAGCGAACCCGGAGGGCATGCCAGCTCGTTACTCCGGCATGAGACTGGACGGATGGGACCTGAACACAGCGCACCCCGCACGCCCCCTGCCGCTTCATAGGCGGTCGGACACCACCGACAGTGGCCCGCCGCGGCGCCGCCCGTAGGAGCGGCCGTTACGGCGGGCCGACTGCGGAGCGGTCCTCGGCTACTCGGCTGCCGCCTCGGCCGGCCCCTGGACGTCCAGCTGCGGCGCCTCGACCGTCGCCGCTTCCCCCGCAAAGCCGTCGTCGGCGTCCTGCACCACGTCCATAGCAACCTGCCCGGGAACGGGAACGGGAGCCGACGGATCGGTCTTTCCCTTGGGCGCCCTCGTCTTCGTTTTCTCCTGGCGTGCCTCGTCCAGCGCACGTGTCAGTTGCTTGATCCATGCCTGTGCGGCCCGGAGTTCCTCGGATCGGGCCGCGGCGTCCGCGACGGCAACGCGGGCCCGCTCGTCGGCTTCGTCGCGCGCCTTCTCAGCAGCCTCACGCCGGCTTTCGGCGGCAGCCGCGTCCTCCCGTGCCCGCTCGATCTGAACGTCTGCCCGGGTGATGGCGTTCTCGGCGCGCTTCTCCGCGGCTTCGATGCGCTGTTCGGCGCGCAACGCCCGTTTGTCAGCCTCCGCACGGAAGTACGCGGCGTCCGTGGCCCGCGCTTCCGCCTCCTGGGTGGCCCGCTTGGCGGCCTGGATCTTCTCCAGGGCATCCGCGTACCCGGCCGCAATCTCGTCCTTTTTCCTCTCGGCCCGGACCCTTTCGGCCTCAGCCTTGCGGCGTTGGTCCTCGGCTTCGGCGGCGGCGGCCTCGGCACGGCGCTGCCCCTCGCGTGCCGCGTCGGCGGCGCGCACGGCCTCATCGCGGGCGATCTCGGCGTTCCGCTGGAGCCGGGCCGCGGCCTCGGCGGCCTGCGTCGCGGTCTCGGCGACATCCTCGGCCCTCTCGCGGGCCACGCGGTCCCGCTCGGCGGCCGCCTCGGCGGACTTCCGCTCGTCCACAGCCTTGTGGGTCTCCGCGCGGGCGGCAGATGCCTCGGCCTGTGCGCGGGCGGCTGTCTGGTTGGCCTCGGCCACGTCCCCGGCGCTCGCCGCGCGGGCGGCTGCCACCTGGGCTTCGATGCCCTCCGGCGAGGACACTTTCCCCAGTTCGGCCCGCAGTCCGGCGGCCACCTGCTCCATCCGGTCCATGAGCTCTTCGGCTCGGAGGATCTGGCCGGGCAGGCCCGGCGAGCGGCGTTGACGCGCTCGCTCCTGTTTCGCGCTATTGGTGCAGGCGGGGCCGCAGTAGGACGGGGTGCGGCCGCCGTTGGACTCCGGCGTATCCCGCTCGATCCGCTCGCCGCAGACCACGCAGGGGCTAGGCCAGTAGCCGTATTGACCGCCGACTTCCGGCACCTCGTCGGGGGCTAGCTCCGGTTGGACGGACACGGTGGGACTCCTCGCCTTGCGGTGGTTGGTCGCAGAATACTGACCAGGCGTCATCCACACTGCCACACATCCGAGTTTCCGACTTACCGGAAACGATAAGTCGGAAACTTCGGGCTCCAGTTGAGCGCCTGCCACCGGAACCTCCGGCGGGGGATCCGTAACGCGTTGGGGCAACACGTTGCGGTTAGGGGTAACGCGTTGAGGCAACACGTTACGGTTAGAGGTAACACGTTGTCCCAACGCGTTACGTCCAGGGCGGCAAGAGAGGTGAGGGGTCCGGATGGCGGCAGAGCGGCGGCAGTGCGGCCAGTGCACGCGGCGGGTCACGGGCAGGTCGCTGTACTGCTCGCCGGCCTGCAAACAACGCGCCTACCGGGAGCGCAACGGGCTGGGGAGCATCGATGCGGGGGTGCCCGAATTCGGCTACTGCGTGCACTGCATGCAGGGCTTCCACTGGATCCGCTCCCGGGCGGGGCAGGAGCGGTTTTGGTGCTCCAACCGGTGCTCGCAGGCTGCCTACCGGGCCCGCCTGGCCCAGGAGCGGCGGGAGGAAGAGCGGCGCCGGTGGGAGGAGCATCAGGCACGGGAGCGGGCGCGCCAGCAAGCCAGGCGGGAGCAGACGTCTTCTTCAGGATCGGGTTCGGACTCGCGGGCCTACCGGCGTGCCTCCGGGCTGGGCGTCGAAGAGGCCCGGCGGATTCTGTTCCGGCTCGCCGGCCTGGTCGATGACGGGACGGTCAAGCTGAAGCCGGTCTACCGGCGTGCGGCGAAGCTCCTGCATCCGGACGCGAACCCGGACGGGGAGGGGAATTTCAAGTTGCTGGAGCGGGCCGCATCTGTCCTGGCCGGGGCCGGGCTCCTCTGACGTAGGCGTCACCGGGCGGCCTGCCGATCATCGGCGGCCGCCTGGGCCCGGCCCGGGCGTGCCGGGCGATCGGTCGTCATGCCGCAGCCCTGTAGTCGTTCTCGGCGGCCTGCCGGGTGGGCGGCTTGAGCCGTGCCGGGTCGACCGGCTGTCCGGCACGGGCCAGGGCGTCTGCGGCCAGGGCGATGGCGAGGGCGCCCGTGCGCAAGGCCTCGATCTGCCAGGCGGCCGCGTGGTCGAAGTAGCCGTCAGCGGTGCGGGGATAGGCCCTGTCGTACGGATCGAACCCGGCAGGTACCGGCTGATCGGCCGCGGGGCGGGGACCCATGTGGCGCTTCGCCGGAAGGCTGAGGCGGCAGTATTCGGTCTCGCGCATGCACCAAGCCCAGCGAACCCGGTCGACGTACGCGGCCATGGCCCGTTCCCCGGGCCTGGTGGCGGTCCCGTACCCCGCGGCGGCCTCGTAGAGCGTCTTGCTTGTACGGACCGGTACTCGGAGCCCCTGAGCGTTCACGGACCACGTCATGAGCCCTGCGGAGGTGAGGACGTCGAGGTGGCGGCTGACGGTAGCGGGCCGGTATCCCGTGGCCTGGGACAGCTCTTCGGTGGGCGTGCCTGCCTCCAGAGCCTCCAGCGTGCGGCCTACCGTGTGACCCACAGCCGTCCACAAGCCGGACTGCTGGAAGGCGATGCGCTCTCCGAGACGGCCCGCCCACATCGAAACCACCTGCCCTCCTGTGGTTGGGGGGGGGGCGTTCCGGTATCCGTCCGACCCGCATTGACCTGCGGTTTCCTGTGCGGCGGTGGGGCTGGCGTGCACGGCGCAACGGTGATGTTCGCTGTCCGGGCACTCGTGGCTGTCGGCGAGCTCCACCCGGCGGGCCGTGAAGGTCTGCGCGTCGCCGGCGGAGGTGACGCGCAGCCACCCGTCCAGCACGACACGGGACATGGAGGCGGCGGCCGTCGACTTCGCGCGGGCCATGAGTACGCCGAGTCCGCGCACGTCGGCGCTGACCTCGGCGGCGCCGCTGAACGCCATCCGGAAGGCGACGGCGTACAGCAGGTTGCGATCAGATGTGCCGGAGGGGCGGGCCCAGTAGTCGGGCCCTGCTGCCTCGATACGGGCCGTCAGCTCGGCACTGGCCAGCGCTCCCGCGGTGTCCGCGCGGGGGGCGTCGCCGTCGTCGGCGGGCCGCTTGGGGAGCCTGGCGGCGTCCTGGACCGCAAGCCACCACACCCGCTCAGCCCGGCGGCTCGCCTCGACCTCAGTCAGCGGGACACGGCCGCCGCCGGGGACGGAGGCGGTGCGCAACCACTCCAGTGCCGGTGACAGTTCCTCGTCCGCGATGAGGTCGCGCAACTGCTGGTAGGTGCCTCCGGAGAGTGCGTGGGTGCGTACGGGCGCGTGTACGGCGGCGCTGTGGGCATCAGGCCGGTCCTCGGGGCGTCTGCGGAGCGCGGCCAGGGCCTTGGCGCTCAGGGGCCGCCAAGGGCGGTCCAGCTTGATCCGGCCGGTGTCGTCGGTCGTGATGGAACGGACGACTGGGCCCCGGGCGGCGATCGAGGGGGGGACGGGGCGGCCGCGGTGGTGGACCTGGGCGAGCTGCGGGCCGGCCGCGCGGACGCGGGACTCACTCAGCAGTGCCGGGTAGGCGGCCATGGCCTCCAGGGAGGCGAGGAACGAGGTCCACGCCCCTCGGTTGGCGCCTTGCCGTAGTACGGCCACCGCCTCCTCCACGGTGTGTTCGGCGAGGCGGGCGTATCCGCCGGCGCGGTGGAGGGAGCCGGGCGGCCGCACCCCGCCCGTGGTTCCGTTGGTCAGCGGGCTTGTGTCCAGGCTGGGATACAGCCGCTTCGCGGCCCGGGCGATCCGCGCCACCACGGCGGCGTCCAGACCCTCCGGGCACGCCGCCCACAGGTGCATGCCCCCGGTGGGGCCGGAGATGACGGGCACGCACCGGATGCCATGTGCGTTCAGAGCCCGCGTCAGAGCGGCGGCGTCGGCGCGGACCTGGGCGCGTCCGGCGTTGCCTGCGTCAAGGTCGAAGACCAGTCGCACGAACGGCCCACGGCCCTTGCGGCTCCACCGGGTCAGGTAGACCGTGACCGGCCGCCCAATCGTCACCTGATCAAGCGGGATTGACGACGGGTAGACGTTCGCCCACGCCCCCGGCTGACCAGCGGCCGCACGGACCCGACGCCCGGGAGAAACCCCCTGGACGAACCGGGGCAGCACGTACGCCGCCTCGGCGGCGTCCGCGTCGATGTCGACCACGGCCCACACGGCGGGTGGGAGATGGGGGATATGCCCGGACGAATCGCCCGGATTTTTTGCGGTGGTGGCATCAGGATTGTCGACAAGTCGAGCCGCCGACACACCTGTTAGAGGCATGCCGGTGCCATCACCGCGGCTCGCTGCTAGGATGGCAGGGCTCCTCGGTGCTATGAGGACGCACGAGAGCCCCCGCGCGTTGGCCTAGGAAACCGGCGCACACGGCGGCTGGAGTGCTTTTTCTAGGGCCCGGAGTCTCAGCAACACATGGATGGGGATCCTTGTTTTGTGTTTTAGGGGCTGAGACCCGGGCGGCTCACGTTCCAGTCAACGGATAGGAAATTCCAGACTGGCTACGCGGCCGGAGAGATCACCCGGCCTCCTTGAGTACTACTGACCCAGGCCACCCCACGGGCTTGCCCGTCTCGGGGTCGACCTCCATGAGCTCAATCACGCGGTTCAAGAAGCCGGCCACGGACATGTCCAGTGCCTGGCAGATGTCCAGCAACTTGACGGCTTCCTCGGGATCGAAGTTGCTGCCGGGCCGGTACTGAGCCCCCGAAGAGGGGTCATAGTTGACAGGGCGGAACCTGGTGCCCTTCGGGGGGCCCAAACGCCTCGGATCCTTCATAGGGCCGATCATGCCAGATTCCCACCACTCTTGCTGCAAGTCCCGCAGCAATCGGCTGATGTTTTGCCGATTCTCAGCCATAAGTGGCTAGTTCACCACGCCGGTTGACGCTGAGCTACTCATCTGACTAGTTGCCAGAATCTGACTGGCCGTCTGACGCCCGCCCGGGTAAACGGGCGGGCGTCAGACGGATCACTGGGCCCAGTCAGTAGGCGGGACCGGCGGCAGGAGTAGGGCGTCACGGACGGCCTCATCCGTACCGCACGGGGCGCAGATGGACAGATCTCGGGTTGTGGTGGTGCGGGAGCGGGCGGGCCGGGCTCCAAGGGGGCCGGCGCAGCGGGGGCAGGAAGTCATGACTTCTCCGGTTGGTCTCGGGCTGCTTGCAGGATCTTGGTCCAGGTGCTGGCGGAGGGGCCGGGGTGGAGCTGGTGGAGCCGCTCGATCAGGCGGGCCGGGCGCTCGTCGGGGTGTTCGGCGATGACCTGGCGGGCGAGGGCCAAGCGGGGGTCGCCGGCGTAGGGGGTGGAGGGACGGGTGGACCCCGCCCGGCTCCCCGCTCCTGCGGGGGGCTTGGTGGTATCGCGGGTATCGATGTACCGGTTGATGTCCCGCAGGCGCCATTTGGGACGCTGCCGCTTCTCGGGGTCTCCCCACTCGACGGGTTCGGGGAATCCCTCAGGGGGTGCGCTGGTGGCCTTGGAGACCCAGGAGCTGTCCTTGTGTCCAAGGAGCGCGGCG
This sequence comes from Streptomyces sp. NPDC034043, assembly GCF_055575675.1. Lineage (NCBI taxonomy): Bacteria > Bacillati > Actinomycetota > Actinomycetes > Kitasatosporales > Streptomycetaceae > Streptomyces > Streptomyces sp. NPDC034043. The sequence goes on along the minus strand of NZ_JBVISF010000025.1, from coordinate 11,928 downwards.
AACTGCGCGGTGCCGACGATTTCGTGTCGGGCGCGGTCCCATGCTCGCCACTCGTCGGCATCCCACGTGAGGGTACGTCCGGGCCCCGGCCGCGCCGGTGGGTGGCCGTTGGTGGCGCGGGCCTCCCAGAGGCGGGCCAGGGTGTTGCGGCTGTAGCCGTAGGCGGCGGCGAGCTCGTCGCGGGTGAGCCGGCGGGGGCCGCCGGTGTCCTCGGTCATGCTGGTGCTCCTGGCGGGCGCTGCCCGCTTCGGTCAGGGGGCGGGGGTCCAGGTCTGGACGTCGCCCCGGGGGCTGCTTCGGGTGAGGGCGGCGATGTCGGCGCGGGTGATGGCGGCCGCCCAGTCGAGGTGGTCGGGGTGGCCCTCAAGGTGCCACACCACATAGGTGCCGGGCTGGTCGGGGACGGTGTCCGCGATGATCAAGGTGGTGCCGTCGGTGATGCCGGCGGTACCGGAGTGCAGGCGTACCAGGTCGTACGGCTGGGGGTCTACCATGGTGGTGTCCTTTCCGTGGGCCCTAGGGCTCCGGTGTGAAGGGGACATACGCCCGGCGGCCATTTGCCCTTGCGCCGCCGGGCGACTTCTTCTCAGGCGGCCCCCGGGAGATCTCTCCCGGGGGCCGCCTTGCTGTCTAGGCCCCGGGAATGTCCGTGGAGGCAAGGATGGCGGTCATGACTGGCCTCCGGTCAGTGGTTGTCGCTCTGGTCGGGGCCCGGCTGGCGCGGGATGCGCAGGCCTCGGGCGGTGTCGTAATCGTCGCCGGACTGGGGGGCGCGCTGGCGGGGGATCGTGGGAATGGCGCGGTCGTTGAAGTCGTCGCGGTCGGCGTGCTGCACAGCGGGGCTCCTGGTGGTGTGAAGGGGGGCGGGCACGGGCCGCTGCCGGGCGGAGGTTTGCCCTCCTCCGCCACGGCGGCCCTGTTGACTCAGCTTTCGGCGTGTTCACCGGAACTGCACCGCTGGTGGCTGCGGAGCACGGTCCGGCTTCCCGCCCCGCCCCATGACGGGGTGGGGCGGGCGGGGGTCAGGCGAGCGGGACCGGCTCGGCGGCGCGGCGCAGGTCGAGCCGGTTGTGCGCCGGGGCGCCTGCGGCCGTACGGCACAGCGGCGCCCACCCTGCCCGGTTTCCGGCGGTGAGGCAGCGGGTCCAGTCGTTGAGCTCGTAGACGTCGTCTTCGGCGAGCTGCCGGGGCTCGTCTGCCGCCGTCCAGTAGGTGCCGGTCGCCTCGACGGTGCCCGCGCGGCCGCCGGGTGCGAGTTCAAGGCTGACGGCGTCGAAGGGGGCTCGGTGGTCGAAGCCGGTGACGGCGTCGCGGACGATCGCGGCGAGGATGAGGGAAGCCAGGCGGGCCAGTTCGGGGCTGTTGGTGCCCGTGTCCCGCAGGTCCTGGGCGCGGTTGGCGGCGGCCGCCAAGTGGCGGGCTCCGGGCAGCGTGTAGCTCTGCATGTTCTCTCCGATGGGATGTGAAGGGATGGGGCGCGGAAGCGCCTGGTGGGCGGGGTTTGCCCTCCCCGCCAACCCTCTTATTGAACCAAATTTCTGGGTTCTTTGCTAGTTGGCCCGGGGGGTGTGTCGCGTGGGCGCGTCCGGGTTGTTAGGTGAAAAGAAGGTTCGCGGGGAGGGTCGCATGGGGCTGACCGGGAAAGCGCTTTGAGATGTGCGGGCGGGGAGCTCGGCGGGGCGGCCGGGGGTGTGCGGTGACGGGTTCGCGGGGCCACAGCTCTAGTTGTTCGTGGTGTGAGCGGCGGATTTCGGAGATTCGCTCGGCCACGGCGCGTTCCAGCTCGGCGCGGCGGGCTTCTTCGTGTCCGCCGCGAAGCGGCCGCAGGCAGCGGGCCTCCTTGTGGGCGGGTTCGGGGCGGATCCGGGTCCAGGCGGTGAGTGCCTGGGTCCCGTCCGGGGTGGGGGTGACGTGTCGGCCGTCGCACTGTAGGAAGCCGGCTTCGGTGAGGGTGGTGACACGGCGGCGGGAAACGGTGCGGCCCCGGGCCCGCGGGTCGTGGGGGTCCATCTGGTAGTAGACGGTGCCGTCGTAGTGGAGGTGTCCTCGTCCGGCCGCCCACACCGCGTCGGCTTGGGCGGCAGTCCAGCCCAGGGCGCTGGCCTGCTCCTGCCAGAGAGGGCTGTTGAGCACGGCCTCGGTGCGGCGGGCGTGGTCAGCGGCGTGTCGTTGGGCGGCCGCGTAGGCGTCGGCGCGGGACCAATCCCCTGTCCGTACCGTCTGGACGGCTACGTACGCTCCGCCTCCGCCACAGGGCAGGCACAGCACGGCGTAGGCGTCGTCCCGCAGCGTGAGGGAGGAGATACGGACCGACGGGGGTAGCCCTTCGATCGTTCCCATGGGCCGGTCCCGAACGGGCGGGGCCGATTCGACTTCGTCCGGGGCCGGGGCCGGTGCCAGTGGGGCCGGCTCGCGCTGCTCCTGCTGCCCGGACTCGCCCTCGACCTCCTCGACTTCCTCGGGCTGCCCGCGACGGTGCGGAGCGGGGTGGGTCGAGTTGCGGCAGATGCCGCAACGGGCCGCGACAGCCCAGGTGTCGGGGCACTCACCGCAGCCCGATACAGCCTGCTGTGCAGCCTTCTCGCGCTCGGCATGGGTGCGAGCCCGTGTGACGGCCTGTCCGGTGGCGTACTCCTCCTCAGCCCGGATCCGGCAGGCCTCGGCCTCCGCGCGGCTGGCTGCGATGGTCCGTTGGAGCTCGCGGAGCCGGGCGGCATCACGGACGGCGAGGACGGCGGCGTGGTCGCCCTGGGGAAGGCAGGGAAAGATCAGCTGCTGCCTGTCCTCCGGGCTGTCGCCTTCGTGCGCGCGGCGGATGCGGCGGACGCGGGCGGCCTGGTCGGCGGCCGAAAGCAGGGCGGCGGGTCCGGCGGTGTGCAGCAGCAGGGCGGCTTTGCGGCCGTCGGGGGTGGGGGTGATACGGCCGTGGTCGTCGGGGGCGGTGAGGAATCCGCTGGCGGTGAGGTCTTTGACGATTGCGGCGGCGATGCGCCGACCGCCGGGGCGGCGCCGGTAGCCGCCTTGCTGGTCGACGACAATGCCGGTGGTGGCGGCGTGGTCAACGGCGTCCAGGTGGCGGGCGGTCCATGCAAGCTTCGGGCCGATGTCTTCGGCGGCGTACTGGGCTCGCCTGCGGGTGGGGTCGTAGTCGTCGGCTGTGGCCCCGTGGATGCCGGTCCAGTAGCAGTGGTGGCATCCGGTGGTGCAGGCGGTACAGGGCTGCGGGTCCGTGGCCCCGGGCGGGGTGAGGTCGGCGGGCAACACGAGGTGTCTCCTGGGTGGTTGGCACGGCTGGCAGATGCCGGGGGGCCTGGTCTCGCCGGCGGTGGGGGGCTCGGGGCGCGTGCTGTCTTTCGTGTGAAGTGCGTGAAGGGGAGGGGGGCCGGGGTGGGGAGCGAGGAGGCTCAGCCCCGGCTGGGGTGCGCGTCTAGAGGGTGGGCCTACGGCCGGGCGGCGCCTGCCGGGCCGGGCCCCCTGGGCGGGTCGCGGCCGGGGGGCGCGTACGGCCGGTCGTCGCGTCAGCGCCGGCGGGGCCGTGGACTGCGCGGCCGGCGGGAAAGCGACCTGGCCGGGTGGCGGCTGGGGGCCGCCTGGGCGGCCCCTGGGGGCCGTTGTGCTGGGCGTTCGCGGGCCGGGGCGGCGTTTTGCCGCCCCGGCGCGTGGTGCGGTTAGAGGGCCGCTCGGGCGGTCGGCGCCTCGCGGCGGTAGTCGGCGGCGGGCTGGAGGGGCCGCGTGAGGAGGGGGGCCATCCGGGCGGCGTAGGCCTCGGCCTGGGCGACGGTGTCGACCTGCGGGGCCAGGAGGAGGAACGTGCGGCCGCTGCCGTCGTGGATCCGGCGCCATGACCGTACGAGGTGGCTGGCGTGGGCGTGGGGGGTGCGGCAGGGGAACGGCTGGCCGTCGTAGCGGCGGGGGCCGCATGTCTGGCACGGCTGCCAGAGTCGGAAGGCGGTGGATCCCTCGTACTGGCCGGTGGGGGAGACGCTGGCGGCGAGGTAGATGCGGCCGCGCTGGCTGGTGTCGAGCGGGGTCAGGTCCATGGGGTTGCTCCTGTGTGTGAAGGGGTGGTTTCGGCCGGGGCGGTTTGCCCTCCGCCCCGGCCGGGGTTGGGGTTTAGAGGGCGCCTCGGTCGCGGAGGTAGGCGCCGGTCAGCAGGGTGACGGTGGTGTCGCTGGTGGCGGGGACTCGGCGGGCGCTGATCACGCCGTCGCGGCGTCCGTTGCGGTGGATGACGTACTGCCTGCCGATGGCGGGGATGTGCAGCGCGTAGAGGCCGTGGGGGGTCTGGATGCGGACGACGGCGGCCTGGGCGGCCTCGTCGTAGGCGGCGGAGATGGCGTGGGTGCTGATGCCGAACTCGCGGACGAGGAGCCTGAGAATCGCGCGGGCCTGCATGAGGTCGGGGCCGTAGTCGACCGGAGCGGGCGCGTCGGCTCCGGCGACACAGCCGCACACGTTCTCGTCGGCCGTGCTGGCGGCGGGGCGGGCGGGCAGGAAGGTGCGGGGCGGGGTGAGGGCCTGGGGGCCGGTGCCGTTGGTGGCGTGGTCGACGTAGGCGGCGACCTCGGCGGGGGTGGTGAGGATGACGGGGTGTCCGGCGGCCGGGACGACGATGCAGGATCCGTCAGCGGTGACGGACAGGGAGGTGATCGCGCCGGACATCAGCAGGTCGGTAAGTTCCAGGGCGCTGACGGGTCCGGGCGCGATGGCGCGGCTGCTGTGCTGCATGGTGGGTTGCTCCTGTGTGTGAAGGGGTGGTGTGCCGTGGCGCCCGGGGAGGGGGTTTGCCCTCCCCCTCCCCGGGGCCGGGTGCCGGGCGGATGTGTCCGCCCGGCGGTGGCTAGTTGATGGTCTTGCCGTTGGCTTCGGCGTCGGCGAGTGCGACGGCGGCCGTGTGGTAGGGCTGGCCGTCGATCACGGCCTGTTCGATGGGCGTGGGCTGGTAGCCGAGTTCGGTCAGCCACGTGAGGTACTCGGCGGCGACCGCGCGGACCCACGCGTCTGCGTGGCGGCCGTCGGTGCGCCACACGGTGCGTGCGGTGTGCTGCTCGTAGGCGGTGACGATGGCGCCGAGTGCCATGGCGGCGGCCTTGGCGGGGGTGACGGCCTTGGCGCGCGTCTCGCCGTCGCTGTGTTCCGTGATGCCGAACCAGGAGTTGAGGCGGGCGATGGCCTGCGGGTGGCGGGCGCGGCGGCCGAAAACGTCGGCTCCGGACATCAGCACGCGGGCGGTGATGGTGTTCATGAGGTCGGTTTCTGCCTTGGGGCGGCGGGCCTTGCCGAAGAACGTGGCGAGCCACTCGCGCCGGATTTCCTCGGCGGTGTCCCAGTCCTTTCCGCCCTCGATGATCGCGTGCCGCTCGCTCGCGGTCGGCTGGGGCGTGGTGTCGGCGTCGGCGTCGGCGGGCATCTTGTGCCCGAAAAGCTCGGGGTTGGTGCAGTAGGGCGCGTATTCGATGTGGTCGGCTACCCAGACGTGGCCCTGGCAGGTGGCGTGTTCGGCGGCGGAGAGTCCGAGACGGCTGATGCGGGTGGCGGAGTCTTTCAGCTCGGCCAGGGTGCGGATGCGGATGGGGGCGCCGGTGGCCTCCAGCTCGGCGCGGTGGGCGGCGAGCCTGGCGCGGGCCTCCGATTCGGTGCGGGCGCGGCGGACGATCCAGCCGTGGGACTGGCTCGTGGGGTCGGCCTCGATCGCGTCCGTGGCTTCGGAGGCGGCCTTGGGGTCGGTCTTCTCCAGCTCGGCCAGGATCGCGTATTCCTCCAGGGTCATGGTGGCGGCCGTGGCGGCGGCGGTCCGGACCGTGCAGTACTTGGTGAGGCGCTGGATCTGCCTGGCCTGGGTGACGGTGACAGAAGCGGCGGCTGCCATGGCCTTGGCATCGGCTCCGAGGGAGGCGGCCTCGAAGAGGGCGGCGGTTTCCTCGGACGCGGTCAGGCCTGCGCGGTGGCGGGCGGTGGTGACCATGTCGAGCATCTGTCCGGCCTCGGACTGGTCCTCGTAGGTGTAGGGGACGTGGCTGATCTTGGCCTTGATCGCGGCGGCAAGGCGGCGGTGCCCGTCGACCACGCGCAGGGTGCCTTCAGCGGTGCGGGTGACCTGGATGGCGGTGCGGATGCCGTTGACCTTGATCGACTGGATGAAGTCGGCCGACAGCTTGAGGTCGCGGCGCACGTTGCCGGGGTGCGCGGTCAGGGCGGTTACGTGGATCAGCGGACGGTAGGTGACCGGCACGTGGGTGATGCTGGCGGCGACGGCGGCGGCGAGGCGGTGCAGGCCGTCCACGACGCGCAGGGCGCCGGTCGGGGTGGTCGTCACGTACAGCGGCTCCTGGATGCCGTGGGCCGCGATGTCTTCGGTCAGGGCGGCGGGGGCCGTCGGCAGGTTGTGGGCGGCGGCCAGTTCGGCGGTGTCGAGCGTCGGCCAGGAGGTGGCGGTCTTGGTGCTCATGTGGAGTGCTCCTTGGTGTGAAGGGTGTTGGTCCTGAGGCGGGGGCGGTTTGCCCTCCGTCCCCGCCTCAGGGGTGCGGTGACTAGAAGTCGAACATCCGGACGACGATCACGCCGTTGACGGTCTTCCACTCGTCAACGTCGACCAGCTCGGACCGGTCCAGGGTGTGGCCGCACTGCATGCAGGTGATCTCGCGGTACATGGTCTCGGTGAAGCTGCCGGTGTCGCAGGCGCCGCAGTGCATCTCCTGCCACTGCGTGATGTCGTAGGCGACGGTCATCGGATCTCCTTGATGTGAAGGGGTTCTGACGCCGGTTCGGGGGTTTGCCCTCCCCCTCACCAACACCTCTATTGAACCAAATTTTTGGGTTTTTAGCAACCCGTTTCGGTGCTCTCTTTGGGTGAATTCCGCAGGTCAGGGCGCTAGTTGGGGGTGCTGGGGTGTGGCCCCGGCGGCCTGCTGGGCGTCTGGTGGTGGCGCCGCGCGCGCCACGCCCCGGGCCTGAGTGGGGGGTCCCTCCGGTCTGGGCGGCACTCACGGTGGGCCGTGCGGGCGTGCGGGGTGGCGGAGCTTGCGGAGCTGCCCCGTGCGGTCGTGCGGCATGGTGCGGAGGGACGGCCAGACCGGAGGGACCCCCCACGACCCCCAACCAGTTCCACCCACGGGCCCGCAGTCACCAGCGGCGCCCCCGGCCCCTCTGGGACTGGTGGCCGGGTGTGGGCAGAGCCCGCGAATCAGTGACCGCCGCCGGCTTCCCGGCCTTCGCGCAGGCCTCCCGTCGCCGGCGCGGCGGCGGGCGCGCGAAAAGGAGGGAGGTACTGGCGAAGGGGGAAAAGCCGAGGCCGGGGCTGGTCAGCCGAGGATGTGTCTGCGACGGCTTCCAGTGGCCCCACCGGAACGGTTTCGTTTGGCCCCACCCACAGCCCTGTCGCGACAAAAAGGGGCCCCGGCCAGCGGGATGGGTGCTGGCAGGGGCGGGTTCTCAGGCTGACGTGGGGGCCTTCTCCGTGGTGCCGTCGCCCCGGCAGGCGAGGCACGGTTCGCTGTACACAACCCGGCGCCGGCCATCCACGAAGATGACGCGCTCGGCCCCGCGGCACCCGGCGCACCCTCCTGCGGCGGGACGGCGGCTCTGTACGAACTGTCCTCGCCGGCGGAGCGCCCGTAGGTGCTTGATCAGGTCGTCATGGTTCTCTGACTGCCAGGATTCGGTCACAGCCCATCAGCCTAGCGAGGAAGGCTAGTTCGGGTGGTCGTCACGGCAAGTCGCCGAACAGTTTCCGTCGGCGCACTGGTTGTCGTGCTGGCACGTCGCGGCCACCTGCATGCCCTCCAGGGGGTTGGTCCAGAGCTCCATGTCCGGTTCGAACCCGGCGGCGCGGATCCGGTCGAGGGTGTGATCAAGCGCTCCCGGGGTGTACCGGTTCGGGTCCGGGAGCTCGGGCAGGTGATGCACGAAGCGGCCGAGGTGGGCGCACAGCCTGGCGTAGACGGCGGTGTGGAGGATGAGGGAGTGCCAGCCTTCGTCGACGGTCCGGGATGGGCGCATGCCGCCGGGGAACTGCGCGGCAGCGGCGACGAACTTCAGGCCCTCCTCCGTGATCCGCTCGGCGTCGTGGTGGGACAGGTGGGGGTTGTTGCTGCTGACGGTCACGGCGACGCCCTCGAATTCCTCGGGCGTGATGAGGTCGCGGGCCCTGGTGGCGGTGCTCTGGGTGGTGGTACTCATGCGGTGGTGCCTCCATTTTCGTGGTCGGAGGTGCTGAAACCCGCCCGGCCGTGGTCCTGGAAGATGCGCGGCAGGGGCGAGGTGAAGCCCGGCCGGCCGTGCGGCGGCGTGGCACGGCCGGCCGGGGGCTTAGGGGGCTGGCTCGCCCAGAGGGCACGGCGGCGGGGGCTTCTCCCGGTCGAACGGCCTGGCCCACGCGGGCAGGGGGCACGGGGCGAGGTATCGCAGCAAATGCCGTCCGTGTCGGTCGATGTACGACGCCCACGGAGGTGAATGCTCGGCGTAGAGCCGCATGCGGAGATAGAGCAGGGCGACCGCGTGACCCTCCTCGGCCTCAGCCGGGGGGTTCAGCTCCAGCTGCCGCCGCATCCACGCCTCGGCGTCCTCGGGCGTCTCAAGCGTGGCCACGATCTCCCCGGCCGGGCGGCGAAGCCACTCAGCCGCGTCAAGGGGCGCTTCCCGCTCGTGGTCGGGAAGGTGCCCGCGCTGCCCCGTGTAGGAGTAGGCGTGCCAGTGCAGCCCGGCCGGCGGAGCCGCCGTCATCGGCTGGCCTCCATGACGTTGTCGACGGCGGTCGTGAACTCGCGGCCGGACGCGCCGCGGATGTATGCCAGGTCCATCCAGTACTCGCCGGCGGTCGCGACGTTCTCGGTGACGACGGCCATGAGTACGCCCTCGACGCCGGACGCGATGTCGCGGACCCGCTTATTCAGGAGGCGGTGCGGCTGGTACTCGTACTTCCCCTTCTTACTCACCACAGGCCTCCGGTGCGGTGCGGTCGGGCACATCGCTGTCCGCGCCCGGCCAGTGCTTCAGGAAGCGGGCGAAGCCGTCTTGGGCTCGGGCCATCAGCTCGGCGGAAGGCTGTACCGGCAAAGGGAAAGAAGCACGGTGCCTGATGGGGGCGGTGGTCATCATCACCTCGCGTCGTCTGGTGCGCGTCGGGGCCCGCCGTACCGGGGCTGGGTCCTGCGAATCGTGGGCAGCGCGATCCGGGATCTTTCCCATCTGCGCTGGTCAGAGCAAGGGCGTGCATCACTATCAGCAGCTGCGCGGCAACTTTCCGTAGCGGCTACCGCCAGTGTGCCACTGGAATTCCCTCCATGGGAATCCCATTGCGCCTTCCGGGCCTTTCGGGTTGCGAGGGCGGCATATGCGCATGGCTGCATCGGGCTATGACCTTGCTGCGGCGAGCGCTGCATGGCGAGACTGGCGGCTACCGCACGGAAGGACGGCTGATGACATCTGCGGGTGGACCACGCCGGTTGCAGATCGCCACGGGGCTGGCGAAGCTGCGTGAGCGCTCGGGGCTGACGCTGGAGGAAGTGGCCAAGCGGGCCGGGTACGGGAAGTCCACCGTGAGCCGGTATGAGGACTGGCGGCATCCCTCGGGGCCCAAGGCCCGCACGGTGCGGGCCATTGCGGAGGCGGCTGGCGGTACGCCGGACGAAGTGGCCGCCTTGGTGCGGCTGACGGAGGATATGCCGGATGGCTGGTGGGTCGGCGACGGCTCAGCCGTGCCGGAATGGATGCACCCGCTCGTAGCCCTGGAACAGGAGGCGGACGACGAAAGCGCCTTCGCGCCGTCGGTGGTGCCGGGCCTCCTACAGACCCGCGCCTACGCCGAAGCCATTCACCTGGCAGAGCATGTTCGGCTGCCTGCGGAGCGGGTCAGGGCGTTGGTGGACGCTCGTATGCGGCGACAGGAAGTCCTCAAGAAGGCGTCGCCGCTGCATCTCTGGGTCATCCTGGATCAGGCAGTACTCCGCAGGGTCGTGGGCGATCACAAGGTGATGGCGGATCAGATCACCCACCTGATCGACCAGGCTCGGAGTCCGAATATCGATGTCCAGGTGCTCCCGTGGAGCGCCGGCGCGCACGCGGCTGGTCTGGGGCACTTCGTGACGCTCAGCACCCGGGACGCCCTTGGTGCGGTATACGTGGAGCTCCTCGGCGGCGGCCTGTATCTGGATAGTGCCAGGGACGTGCACAGGTACACAGTGGCAATGGACTACCTTCGCACCCAGGCAGCCGATATCGGAAAATCGCTGCACCTTCTGGAAATCGCACGCGAGGAGCACACAGCACATGAGGCACAGGCCCACCCCTGAGGAGCTGGCAGCGGCGGACTTCAGGACGTCCAGCTACAGCGGCGGGAGCGGCAACGAGTGCGTGGCGGTCGCGCAGTTCGACAGCTGGTCGTGCGTCCGTGACTCCAAGCTGGTGAACGGCCCGGTGATGGCAGTGCGCGGCGCGGCCTTCACCGCGCTGACGGACGCGCTGAAGGCGGGTGCCCTGTAGTAAGCGGAGGGTGCCTCGTCAGTCTTCGCCGCGCTGGTCGATGCGTTTGAAGCTGGGCGCTTTCAGCTGCTGACCCGTAGCAGGAGGGGGCCGCACCCACAGCAAGGATGCGGCCCTCACCGTTTGGGTGGGCACGCCTAGAGATGGCATCGCGCTGTGTCTGCGGCGGTCTCCGGTGGCCACACCGGAACGGTGAACAGTGGGTCCGGGTGGGCCGTCGGCTACCCGTTCGAGAGGTGGGGCCACTTCCCGCCGTTCGCCCGGGTCCAGCGGAAGCCGTTCAAGACAGCAGGGGTGGTTAGGCGAGTTCGCCGGGGTCGTATTGCGGTCGGGGTGGGCCCACCCGGTTCAGTTCGGACTGGAGGTACAGCGGCAGGGCGTCGTGGACTGCCTTGGGGAAGACCGCTGACAGTGGCACCTCTTCGCGCCGCGGGTAATAGCCGTGCCTGCGCAGGTATCGCACCAGGTCGTCTTCCGTAAGCTCTGCGCGGAGCCGGGTGGAAAGCCCGTCGGGTGACTTCACCAGCACGCGCCGTTCGTCCAGGTCGTTGTCGTGGTCCACGGTCATCAGGTGGGCGGCCAGTGCTCCCAACGCCAGGACGTTTCCCTCTGCGGTCTGGTCTTTCCCGTCCGCCACGGTGACCCATACGTTGCCGCGCTTTGCCTGGACGTTCCACAAGACGGTCTCTGCTGTCGTCACGATCCGAGGTTAGCCACCCACTCGCCCCAACACCTGCGGGGTCGGCACGCTCGCCAATGTTGCGAGGCTGATCCGCGGCCGTCCTGTGCCGCTGGTGTGGTGGGCCGGGTCAGGCCGGCACCTTGCCTCCGTGGGTTCAAGATTCCAAGGAGGCAAGGTGCCAAGCCCCGCCGTGATGGCTCTAGAGGCAACTTGGTGAGGTGAAACCACGGGCGCAAGGCACCAAGGAGCCACAGCCTACTTTCTTCCTCCCCGCGGCTTCTTGAGCGGCTGTCGGCGCGACCGCCCAGCAGCCTTACCAGCCTCCGTCTGTGCCGCTGCCACCCGGGTCTGTGCCGACTCCTCGACCTCGGCGAGCTGACCCCGCAGGGTGCCGGCCTCGGCGTGGGCCTCCTCGGCGGCGTGTTGTGCCTGCTCGGCGAGCTGCACCGCGACGGCACGGCCACCCTCGGCCTGACGCCGTGCCGCTTCCGCCTCGCGGGCCTGCTCCTCAGCCTGGCGGCGTGCCTGGCGCTCGTCGTCCAGTTGTCGGGAGGCCTCGGCGAGCTGGCTCCGCAGGGTGCCGGCCTCGGCGTGGGCCTCCTCGGCGGCGTGTTGTGCCTGCTCGGCGAGCTGCACCGCGACGGCACGGCCACCCTCGGCCTGACGCCGTGCCGCTTCCGCCTCGCGGGCCTGCTCCTCAGCCTGGCGGCGTGCCTGGCGCTCGTCGTCCAGTTGTCGGGAGGCCTCGGCGAGCTGGCTCCGCAGGG
>NZ_JBVISF010000024.1:0-62260 GCF_055575675.1 Streptomyces sp. NPDC034043 | reverse complement strand
GGCGCGCGGTGCCCCGTACGACTCAGACCCGGAACAGGCGCCGAACATCGAAGCCCGCCCCGGACGACACCCCACCCCGGCACCGCCCCCGACCCGAAACCACCCCACCGCACCCCGCCCGGCAGAGCGCCCCCCACCCCCGAAAACGCCCGGCCAGGGCAGGGGCCCGACAGGGCAACACCGCACCCGAACCCCGCCCGACCAGGGCACCCCGCCACCCCCGAACCGCCCGGCCAGGGCACGGGCAACCCCGCCCACCCCCGAACCACCCGGCCAGGGTCAGCCGCACTCCGCCCGGCCGGGGCAGCGGATCGCCAGGTCCAGGTCCGCCGCCACCCGGGCCGCCACCTCCTCCGCGTACAGCGCGTCCGCGCGTTCGAACGCCGGGCGCGACGGGCCGCGGAGGAAGGTGAGGGCGCCCAGGGTGCGGCCGCGGCTGCGGAGCACCGCGCACAGGGCGTGCGTGGCGCCCGGGGGCCACTGGCGGGCCGAGGCCCACGCCGCGGCCGCCTCCCCGGCCGGGGCGCTGGCCCGCACCGGGCCGATCCGGTCCAGGGCCTGGAGCGCCGGGTGCGCGGCCTCGTAGCGGACCGGGATCGCCCCCGGCCCGGGCAGCAGCAGGGCCAGCCCCGACGGGGACACCGCCGAGCGGACCAGACGCCGTCCCGGCCCGGGTTCCAGTACGTCGACCACCGCGTGCTCCGCGAAGCCGGCCAGCGCGAAGTCCAGCCGGACGGCGGCCGCCTCCGCCGGGTCCTCGCACTCGGCGGCGGCCCGCCCCGCCCGGTACAGCTGGTTGGTACGGAACCGCAGCTGCCCGGTGTCCAGCTCGGCCTGCCGGGACTCGGTGACGTCCTGGAACAGCCAGCCCACCCCCAGCGGCACCGGCTCCTCCGCGAGCGGCGACCCCAGCCGCAGGAACCCGCACCGCCAGCAGCGCCGCCGCACCCCCTCCGGGGTCCGCACCGACACCCACAGCTCCAGCGGCGCCGGCGGCGCACCCTCCGCCAGCACGTGCTGCAGCGCGCCCTCCAGTTCCTCCACGCCCTGCTCCAGCAGGTCCCCGAGGGGCCGCCCGAGCAACGCGCTGCGTCCGGCTCCGAAGGCGTGGGCGGCGTGCGCGTTGACCACCGCGGGGCGCAGGTCCACGTCGACGAGGACGACCCCCCAGGAGGCGTCGTCCATCAGCGCCTCGCTGAGGGCGATGGACCGCTCCAGGTCGATCTGCGCGTGGACCTCGCTGAAGGCGCAGTAGACCCCGGCGGGCTTCCCGTCGGATCCGGGCACCGCGGCGGACTGGGTCCGTACGAGGATCCGCCCGCCGTCCTTGGTCAGCAGGGCGAACTCGTGGACCTGCCGGCCCGGCGCGTCCTGCGCGGACATCAGCCGGTCCTGTACGTCGTCCGCGTCCGCGGCGCGCACCGCCCAGCCCGCGAATCCGGCCCGGCCCACCGCCTCGGCGGCGGTCCAGCCGAGGATCCGTTCGGCCTCGCGGTTCCAATGGGTGATCACGCCGTCGGCGTCGAACGCGCACAGGGCGGCGTCCATCCCGTCGAGCAGCGCTGCGAGCAGATCGTCGGCGGTCTCACTACGTCCGGAAGCCCTCACCTGGCACCCCCTGCAGGTGTTCGCGTGTGCGGCACGTCAGATCATTGAACTCGAACGTGACCCAGGCCACATCCGCTTCCCGGAAACCTCCCGGAATGTCCCACTGGGGACCCTCCGGAATCCCCGTTGGAATCCCCTCGATAAATCACTTGAGGGCCCGGGAGCGGCCGACCTAGGCTCTGACGTACACGAGAAGGGAGGTGGTTCCCGAAATGTACGGAAACCGGACGCGTGAGGTGGCTGCGGGCTAAGGGCCCGTCGTCAGCAGCGCACCCAGTGCGGTGCCCGGCGGAATCGCCCGGCGCCAATCCACAGCAGTCACCCGACCCGCGGGCTCGCCGGCACGTCCGGCCGGCTCCTCTCACTGCAGGAGAGGAACCCGAGCCCGCGGGTCGCCTGCGTCAGGGGCACACGCGTGACGCCCCCGCGGCGAAGGGCCCGCCGCCCCTACGGGCAGAGGCGCTCGACGCGCCAGCCGTCCCCGCCCGCGTCCCCGTCCAGGACGTACCGCAGCCGGTCGTGCAGGCGGTTCTCGTGACCCTGCCAGAACTCCAGCGCGTCGGGCAGCACCCGCAGCCCGCCCCACTCCGGCGGCACCGGGACCTGCTCGCCCTCCGGGTAGCGCTCCGCCAGCTCCGCGTAACGGCGGTCCAGCTCCGCGCGCGAGCCGATCACCCTGGACTGCGCGCTCGCCCACGCGCCCAGCTGCGAGCCGTGCGGACGGGAACGGAAGTAGGCGGCCGTCTCGTCCCGGCCGACCCGCTCCGCCCGGCCCGTCACGATGACCTGGCGGGCGATCGGATGCCAGGGGAAGAGCAGCGAGACGTACGGGTTCTCGTCGATCTCCCGCACCTTGCGGGAGCCGTAGTTGGTGAAGAAGACGAAGCCCCGCGAGTCGAACTGCTTCAGCAGGACCGTCCGGGAGCTCGGCCGCCCCTCGGCGGTGGCCGTCGAGACGACCATCGCGTTGGGCTCGAAGAGGTGCGAGTCGGCCGCCTGCTGGAACCACAGGGCGAACTGCGCCATCGGGTCGTCGGCGAGGTCCGCTTCCTCGACGATCTCGGAGCGGTACTGCTTGCGCATGACGGCGGGGTCAATGTCCTGATCGGTCACACGGTCATCCTGCCGCAGTACGCCGGGCACCGGTGTGCCGTATGTCACGCTTCCGCAGGCCCACCGGAACGGACAAAATCTTGGGGCCGGTCCGAGGGTTCCCGCACGGATGACCTTCGGCCCTGCCGGGCATCAACGGGGATGACCGCGCCGGACCGCGAATCACGCCGGGAGCCGCGCGTGTTCGCACTACCTGAGGAGCCGCCTGATGTCCGATTTCGTACCCGGACTCGAAGGGGTCGTCGCGTTCGAGACGGAGATCGCCGAGCCTGACAAGGAAGGCGGATCGCTCCGCTACCGGGGTGTCGACATCGAAGACCTCGTCGGCCACGTGTCCTTCGGGAACGTCTGGGGCCTGCTGGTCGACGGTGCTTTCAACCCCGGCCTGCCGGCCGCCGAACCCTTCCCCATCCCGGTCCACTCCGGTGACATCCGCGTCGACGTGCAGTCCGCGCTCGCGATGCTCGCCCCCGTGTGGGGCCTGAAACCGCTGCTCGACATCGACGTGCAGACCGCCCGCGACGACCTGGCGCGCGCGGCCGTGATGGCGCTGTCGTACGTCGCCCAGTCCGCCCGCGGCCAGGGCCTGCCGATGGTGCCGCAGCGCGAGATCGACAAGGCCGAGTCCGTGGTCGAGCGGTTCATGATCCGCTGGCGGGGCGAGCCCGACCCCAAGCACGTCAAGGCCGTCGACGCGTACTGGACCTCCGCCGCCGAGCACGGCATGAACGCCTCCACCTTCACCGCCCGCGTCATCGCCTCGACCGGTGCGGACGTCGCCGCGGCGCTGTCCGGCGCCGTCGGCGCCATGTCCGGGCCGCTGCACGGCGGTGCGCCGTCCCGCGTCCTCGGCATGATCGAGGAGATCGAACGCACCGGCGACGCCGTGGCGTACGTGAAGAAGGCCCTCGACAAGGGCGAGCGCCTGATGGGCTTCGGCCACCGCGTCTACCGCGCCGAGGACCCCCGCGCCCGCGTCCTGCGCCGCACCGCCAAGGAGCTCGACGCCCCGCGCTACGAGGTCGCCGCCGCCCTGGAGAAGGCCGCCCTGGAGGAGCTCCACGCGCGCCGCCCCGACCGGGTGCTCGCCACCAACGTGGAGTTCTGGGCCGCGATCATGCTGGACTTCGCGGAGGTCCCGGCGCACATGTTCACCTCCATGTTCAGCTGCGCCCGTACCGCCGGCTGGTCGGCGCACATCCTGGAGCAGAAGCGCACCGGCCGCCTGGTGCGGCCGTCGGCGCGCTACGTCGGCCCGGGCCCGCGCGACCCGCGCGAGATCGAGGGGTACGCCGGCATCACCGACGCCGCCGCCACGGGCTGAGGGCCCGCGTTCCCCTCCGGGCGCCGCGTCCCGTCCGGGACGCGGCGCCCCCGCACGTCCGGGGCCGTCAGCCCAGCGCCGCGTCGATCAGCGCGGACCACTGGGCCACCACCCGGGCCCGGCGGGCCCTGTCGTCGGTCAGGACGTTGGCCAGCCCCAGACCCCGGGCCATGTCGAGGAGGCCCTGCACGGTCTCCCGTACGCCCGGCAGCGACTCGTCCGCGCCCAGCAGCTCGACGGCGATCCGGTGCGTCTCACGGCCGACCCGGGCTTCGAGCTCGATGACCTGGGGACGCAGCTGCTCCTCGTTGGAGGCGGCGACCCACAGCTGGAGGGCGGCACGGAACAGGTTTCCGGTGTACAGGTCGACCAGGGCCTCGACGACCGCCGCCCGTGGCCGGGGGGCGGGAGCGGTCCCGAAGAGCTCCCGCAGGGCGGTGGAGCGTTCCTCGGCGACGTACTCGACGGCGGCGGTGAAGAGGGACTCGCGGGTCGGGAAATGGTGCTGGGCGGCGCCGCGCGACACCCCTGCGCGTTCGGCGACGACGGCGACGGTGGAGCCCGCCCAGCCGTGCTCGGCGAGGCAGGCCACGGCCGCCTCCAGCAGGTGGCGCCGGGTGACCCGGCTGCGGGCCTGCTTGGGGACGGGGCCGGTCACCGTACCCATGACGGATCCCGGCGCTCGAAGCGGGCGGTGATGCCCTCGCGGGCCTCGGCGGAGGCGAAGAGGCGTGCGGAGAGTTCCGTCAGGCGGGCGCCGTCCCGGTCCAGGGCCTCCCGTACACCGGCGGCGACCATGGCCTTGGTCTCCGCGAGGGCCTGCGGGGAGGCCCTGCGCAGGCCGTCGAGGACGGGGGCCAGGGCGGTGTCGACGTCCTCCGCGGTGTGCAGCGTCAGCAGCCCGATGCGGGCGGCCTCGGCGGCGTCGAAGGGCTCGGCGGTCAGGAGGTAGCGGGAGGCGGCGCGGGGGTCGAGGCGCGGCAGCACGGTCATGGAGATCACGGCGGGGGCCAAGCCGAGGTGGGTCTCGGTGAAGGCGTACGAGGACCCGGGCCCGGCGGCGGCGATGTCGCAGGCGCCGAGCAGCCCGAGGCCGCCGGCGCGGACGTGCCCGGTGACGCGGGCGACGACCGGCTTGGGCAGGGCGGTGACCTCGCGGAGCAGGGCGAGGAAGTCGGCGGGGTCGCAGGGGGACTTCAGGTCGGCGCCGGCGCAGAAGGTGTTGCCGGTGTGGGTGAGGAGCACCGCCCGGGTGCGGGGGTCGGCGGCCGCCTGCGCGAGGGCCTCGCGGAGCTCGGCGACGAGGCGTGCGGAGAGGGCGTTGCGGTTGGCCGGGGAGTCGAGGGTGAGGGTGGTGATGCCGGTCGCCGGCGGGGCGGCGTGCACGAGTGGGGCCATGTCTCCTCCGGAGGGGTCTGCGGGCGGGCCCGGCCGGACCCCCTGGGGGGAGGGTACGCGGCTGCCGTTGCCCTGGCCGGGCGGTTGTCTGGTGGGGCGGGGTGCCCGGCTGGGCGGGGTGCGGGTGGGGGTGGGGGTGGGGGTTGCGCTGTCGGGGCGGTTGCCCTGTGGGACGGTGCCGGGGTGCGGTGTTGCCCTGCCGGGCCGGGTTCGGTGGGGTGGCTTCGGGTGGGTCGGGGGCGGTGCCGGGGTGGGGTGTCGTCCGGGGCGGGCTTCGATGTTCGGCGCCCGTTCCGGGTCTGAGTCGTACGAGGCACCGCGCGCCGAATTCATCTCGTTTTAGCCCCGGACGACACCCCACCCCGTCCCCGCCCCCTTACGTCCGTTGTCCGGCCGCCCGTCCGCCCGTGGTTTGCCCACGCAGGTGTGCTGCTCCAGCTCGGCCGGCAACTTCAGCCTCGCCGGCGTTTGAGGCGCGGGGGTCTGGGGGCTGGCCCCCAGGAGGGGGGCCGGGGCGGAGCTCCGGGGAACGGGCGAAGGGTGGGTAGGGGACTCCGCGCAGCGGCAGCCGGCCGGAGACGCGCGGGCCGGTCAGTACGACTTGGGGAGGCCCAGGGTCTGGTGGGAGACGAAGTTGAGGATCATCTCCCGGCTCACGGGGGCGATGCGGGCGACACGGGCCGCCGTGATCAGTGACGCCAGCCCGTACTCGCGGGTGAGCCCGTTGCCGCCGAGGGTGTGCACCGCCTGGTCCACCGCGCGGACGCACGCCTCCCCCGCCGCGTACTTCGCCATGTTCGCCGCCTCCCCGGCCCCCATGTCGTCCCCCGCGTCGTACAGGTGCGCCGCCTTCTGCATCATCAGGCGGGCCAGTTCCAGGTCGATGTGCGCCGCCGCCAGGGGGTGGGCGACGGCCTGGTGGGCACCGATCGGCTCCTTCCACACCTGGCGGGTCCTCGCGTACTCCACCGCCTTGGACAGGGCGTAGCGGCCCATGCCGATGGCGAAGGCGGCCGTCATGACGCGCTCGGGGTTGAGCCCGGCGAAGAGCTGGAGCAGGCCCGCGTCCTCGTCGCCCACCAGGGCTTCGGCCGGCAGCCGGACCTCGTCGATGACCAGATCGAACTGTTTTTCCGCCGCCTGCAGTTCCATGTCGATGACCGAGCGGGAGAAGCCCGGGGAGTCGCGGGGGACGATGAACAGGCAGGGCTTCAGGCGGCCCGTGCGGGCGTCCTCCGTGCGGCCGACGACGAGGGTGGCGTCGGCGATGTCCACGCCGGAGATGAAGACCTTGCGGCCGGTGAGGATCCAGTCGTCGCCGTCGCGCCGGGCGGTGGTGGTGATGCGGTGGGAGTTGGAGCCGGCGTCGGGTTCGGTGATTCCGAAGGCCATGGTGAGGCTGCCGTCGGCGAGGCCGGGGAGCCAGGCGCTCTTCTGGGCCTCGGTGCCGAAGCGGGCGATGACCGTGCCGCAGATGGCCGGTGAGACGACCATCATCAGCAGGGGGCAGCCCGCCGCGCCCAGTTCTTCCAGGACGATGGAGAGTTCGGTGATGCCGCCGCCCCCGCCGCCGTACTCCTCGGGGAGGTTGACGCCGAGGTAGCCGAGCTTGGCGGCGTCGGCCCACAGTTCGTCGGGGTGGCGGCCCTCGCGGGCGACGCGGGCGAGGTAGTCGCGGCCGTAGCGCTGCCCGAGGGCGGCGACGGCGGTGCGCAGGGCCTGGTGCTCTTCGGTCTCGATCACGGCTGTTCCTCCTGGACTACGGCGAGCAGGGCGCCGAACTCGACCTGTCGGCCGGTGACGGCGTGGAGCGCGGTGAGCGTGCCGGAGGCGGGGGCGAGGATGCGGTGCTCCATCTTCATGGCCTCCAGCCACAGCAGGGGCTGCCCGGCGGTGACGGTGCTGCCGGGGGCGAGGCCCTCGGCGATGCGGACGACGGTGCCGGGCATGGGGGCGAGCAGCGATCCCGGTTCGGTGCGGTCCTGGGGGTCGGGGAACCGGGGGACGGGCACGAGGGTGTGGGAGCCGAGCGGGGAGTCCACGTAGACCTCGTCGTTCGCGTTGTGTTTCACGTGAAACACCCGCCGGACACCGTCGACTTCGAGGGTGACCGCCTCCGGGGTGGCGGCCAGGACGCGGACGCCCGGCTGTTCCACGGGTGCGTAGCGGGCCTCGTGGACGGTGCCCGCCACGGTGTACCGGCGGCTCTGCGGCTGGGAGCGGAGGTTGCGCCAGCCGCCGAGGCGGGCGGCGAGGCCGGCGCCGGCGGCCGGGGCCGCTTCGGCGAGCGCTGCGGCGAGGCAGGCGAGCGTGGGGTCCGGGGCGTCCTGGAGGAGGGCGGCGAGGTGGCGTTCGTAGAAGCCGGTGTCGAGCCGGCCGGCGGCGAACTCCGGGTGGCGCAGGGAGCGTACGAGGAGATCGCGGTTGGTGGTGAGCCCGTGGATCCGGGCCCGCGTCAGGGCGTCCGCGAGGATCCTGACCGCCTCGGTGCGGGTGGGCGCGTGCGCGACGACCTTGGCCAGCAGGGGGTCGTAGTGGATGCCGACGGTGTCCCCGGCGGCGAAGCCGGAGTCGACGCGGACGCGGCCGGGCACGTCGAGGGTGTGCAGGACTCCGGTCTGCGGGCGCCAGTCCCGGGCGGGGTCCTCCGCGTAGAGGCGGGCCTCGACGGCGTGGCCGGCGGGCTCCGGCGGGGTGGCGGGCAGCGCTGCGCCCTCGGCGATCCGCAGCTGGAGGGCGACCAGGTCGAGGCCGTGGACGGCTTCGGTGACGGGATGTTCCACCTGGAGGCGGGTGTTCATCTCCAGGAAGTACGGGCGGCCGTCGGCGCCGACGAGGAACTCGACGGTGCCCGCGCCCCGGTACGAGACGGCCCGGGCGGCGGCCACGGCGGCGGTGGCGAGCCGCTCGCGCAGCGCTGCGGGCAGGCCGGGGGCCGGGGCCTCCTCGATGACCTTCTGGTGGCGTCGCTGGAGGGAGCAGTCGCGGGTGCCGAGTGCCCAGACGGTGCCGTGGCCGTCGGCCAGGACCTGCACTTCGACGTGGCGGCCGCGCTCCACGTACGGCTCCGCGAAGACCTCGTCGTCCCCGAAGGCCGACCGTGCCTCGGCGCGGGCCGCTTCCAGGGCCTCCTTGAGGGAGTCCAGGTCGCGTACGACGCGCATCCCGCGGCCTCCGCCGCCCGCGGCGGCCTTGAGGAGGAGGGGCAGGTCCGCGGCGGTGGCGGCGGCCGGGTCGACGGGGTCGAGGAGGGGGACGCCCGCGGCGCGCACGAGGTCCTTGGCCCGGGTCTTGGAGGCCATGGCCTCGATGGCCGCGGGCGGCGGCCCGACCCAGGTCAGGCCGGCGGCCAGGACCTGGCGGGCGAAGTCGGCGTTCTCGGAGAGGAAGCCGTACCCGGGGTGCACCGCGTCCGCGCCGGCCGCGCGGGCCGCCTCGATCAGCAGGTCCCCGCGCAGGTAGGTGTCGGCGGGTGCGGCTCCCGGCAGGCGGACGGCCGCGTCGGCGCTGCGGACGTGCAGGGCGTCGGCGTCGGGGTCGGAGTGGACGGCGACCGTGGCCAGGCCCAGGTCGCGGGCCGTTCGGAAGATCCGGACGGCGATCTCGCCCCGGTTGGCGACGAGGAGGGAGGTGATGGGTGCGGTCATGTGGGGGCTCACATCCGGAAGACGCCGAAGCCGCCGCGGGCGCCCTCGACGGGGGCGTTGTGGACGGCCGACAGGCACAGGCCGAGGACGGTGCGGGTGTCGCGGGGGTCGATGACGCCGTCGTCGTACAGCCGCCCGGACAGGAAGAGGGGCAGGGACTCGGACTCGATCTGCGCCTCCACGAAGGCCCGCATCCCGGCGTCCTGTTCCTCGTCGTACGGGAGGCCCTTCGCGGCGGCGGACTGGCGGGAGACGATCGACAGCACTCCGGCGAGCTGCTGGGGGCCCATGACGGCGGATTTGGCGCTGGGCCAGGCGAAGAGGAAGCGGGGCTCGTAGGCGCGCCCGCACATGCCGTAGTGCCCGGCCCCGTAGCTCGCCCCGATGAGGACGGACAGGTGCGGGACGCGGGAGTTGGACACCGCGTTGATCATCATCGAGCCGTGTTTGACGATGCCGCCCTGCTCGTACTCCTTGCCCACCATGTAGCCCGTGGTGTTGTGGAGGAAGAGCAACGGGATGTCACGCTGGTTGGCGAGCTGGATGAACTGGGCGGCCTTCTGCGACTCGGCGCTGAACAGCACGCCCTGGGCGTTGGCGAGGATGCCGACCGGGTAGCCGTGCAGGGTGGCCCAGCCGGTGACGAGGCTGGTGCCGTAGAGGGGCTTGAACTCGTCGAAGTCGGAGGCGTCGACGATGCGGGCGATGACCTCGCGGGGGTCGAAGGGGGTCTTCAGGTCGGCCGGGACGATGCCGAGGAGCTCCTCCGGGTCGTACAGCGGCTCCTCGGCGCGGGACGGTTCGGCGTACGGCTTGCGGTGGTTGAGCCGGGCCACGATGCGGCGGGCCTGGCGGATGGCGTCGTACTCGTCGAGGGCGTAGTGGTCGGCGAGGCCGGAGACGCGGGCGTGCATGTCGGCGCCGCCGAGGGACTCGTCGTCGCTCTCCTCGCCGGTGGCCATCTTGACCAGGGGCGGGCCGCCGAGGAAGACCTTGGACCGGTCCTTGATCATGACGGTGTGGTCGGACATCCCGGGGACGTACGCGCCTCCGGCGGTGGAGTTGCCGAAGACGACGGCGACGGTCGGGACGCCCTCGGCCGAGAGCCGGGTGATGTCGCGGAAGATCGCGCCGCCCGGGATGAATATCTCCTTCTGGGAGGGGAGGTCGGCACCACCGGACTCGACGAGGCTGACCAGGGGCAGCCGGTTCTGCCGGGCGATCTCGTTGGCCCGCAGCGCCTTCTTCAGGGTCCAGGGGTTGCTGGCGCCGCCGCGCACGGTGGGGTCGTTGGCGGTGATCAGGCATTCGACGCCCTCGACGGTGCCGATGCCGGTGACCATCGAGGCGCCGACCGGGTAGTCGCTGCCCCAGGCGGCGAGCGGGGACAGCTCCAGGAACGGGGTGTCGGGGTCGAGGAGCAGCTCGACGCGCTCGCGGGGCAGCAGTTTGCCGCGGTCACGGTGCCGGGCGGTGTACTTCTCGCCGCCGCCGGCGAGGGCCTTGGCGTGCTCGGCCGCGAGCTCCGCGAGCCGCTCCAGGGCGGCGGTACGGGCCTTCGTGTGCTCGGCGGCGAGCGGATCGACGGTGGTACCGAGGCGGGTCATCGGGTCCCCTCAGGTGCGGGAGGCGAGCTGTCGGAAAGCCCGGGCGGGGGCGGGGCAGCGGGGGGCGGGCCGGCGGAGGGCCCGGGCCGGGGCGGGGCGGTGGGGAGGAGGTGTGTCGGGACGTCGAGGTGGCGGGCGCGCAGCCATTCGCCGAGGGCCTTGGCCTGCGGGTCGAAGCGGTGGCCGGAGGCGACGCCGTCGCCGAGGAGGCCGGGGACGGTGAAGTTCAGGGCGCGCAGGTTCGGCAGCTCGTGGCGGGCGACGGGCAGCCCCCGGGTCTCCGGGAGCAGGCTCTGGAACGCCTCCACCGTCAGGGCGTGGCACAGCCACTGCCAGGCGGCGTCGTCCTCCACCCACACCCCGACGTTGGCGTCGCCGCCCTTGTCCCCGCTCCGGGCCCCGGCCACCGACCCGAGCGGGGCACGGGTGGTCGGCCCGTGGCCGCCCCGGGCCGCGCCGGCGGCCCCCGGCTCCGGTGCCGCGGGCGGCGGGGCCGGGGAGAGGACCGGCGGGGCCGGGTCCGGGGCAGTGGGCGGCGGGGCCGGAGACAGGGAGAGGGCCGGCGCGGCCGGGACCGGCAGGCGGGTGCCGTCGTCCAGGACCGCCATGTGCGGGACGGACCCGGCCGGGACCAGGGCCGAGGTGAACACCCCGTACGGCTGCGCGGGGCCCGGCGGGGCCGTCACGTGGAAGCCCGGATAGCTGGCGAGGGCCAGCTCGACCGCCGCCGAGGTCAGCGCCCGCCCCACCCGGTCCGGGGAGGGGTCGCGCACCACCAGCCGCAGCAGGGCGCTCGCCGCCTCCTCCGTGTCGGCGTCCGCGTGGTCCGTGCGGGCGAGGGTCCAGCGGACGGAGTCCACCCCGCGCAGTGCTTCGGCGAGCTGTGCCCGCACCAGGGCGGCCTTGGCCTCGATGTCGAGGCCGGTCAGGACGAAGACCACCTCGTTGCGCCAGCCGCCGACGCGGCTGACGCCGACCTTGAGGGTGGTGGGCGGGGGCTCCCCCCGGACCCCGCTGATCCGGACCCGGTCCTCGCCGTCCGGGGCGAGGCGGACCGTGTCCAGGCGGGCGGTGACGTCGGGGCCCAGGTAGCGCACGCCCTGCGTCTCGTACAGGAGTTGGGCGGTGACGGTGCCCGGGGTGACGGCCCCGCCGCTGCCCGGGTGCTTGGTGACGACCGCCGAACCGTCCTCGGAGACCTCCGCGAGCGGGAAGCCGGGCCGCCGGACGTCGTGGCCGGTGAAGAAGGAGTAGTTCCCGCCGGTGGCCTGCGTACCGCACTCCAGGACGTGCCCCGCGACCACCGCCCCCGCCAGCCGGTCGTACTCGTGCGGGCCCCAGTCGAACCACCAGGCGGCCGGCCCGCTCACCAGGGCCGCGTCCGTGACCCGGCCGGTCACGACCACGTCCGCGCCGGCCCGCAGGCAGGCGGTGATCCCGGCACCGCCCAGGTAGGCGTTGGCGGTGAGCGCGTCCTTCCCGTACGGCATCAGGTCGTCGCCCTCGACGTGCGCGACGGAGACGGGCACCCCCACCTCGGCCGCCAGCGCCCGTACGGCCGCGGCCAGCCCGGCCGGGTTCAGCCCGCCCGCGTTCGTCACGATCCGCACGCCCCGCTCGTGCGCGAGCCCGAGGCCTTCCTCCAGCTGCTTCAGGAAGGTCTTCGCGTAGCCGAGGGCGGGGTCCTTCAGGCGGTCGCGGCCGAGGATCAGCATGGTGAGCTCGGCGAGGTAGTCGCCGGTGAGCACGTCCAGCGGTCCGCCTGTCAGCATCTCGCGCACGGCGTCGAACCGGTCCCCGTAGAAGCCGGACGCGTTGCCGACGCGCAGGGCCCGGCGCGTCACGGGGCGGTCCCCCGCACGGTCCCCCCGGTAGCCGTCCGGGGCGTTCCCCCGGGAGCCCCCGGCGGCGCCCCCCGGTCCCGCGGCTCCCGGCCCGGTCCCGCGGGACCGGCGAAGGCCTGGGCGATGCCGAGCCAGCGGTCGGCGTCGGGGCCGGTCGCGGTGAGGCCGAGGTCGGCGCGGTGGGCGCGCTGCGTGACCAGCAGGCAGAAGTCCAGCGCGGGTCCGGTGATCCGCTGCGGGGCGTCGGCGGGGCCGTACGTCCACACCCCGTCTCCGTCCGGAGCCGTCAGCTCGACCCGGAACTCGCCGTCCGGCGCCGGCAGGCCCCGGACGGCGTACGCGTAGTCGCGCGCCCGCACCCCGATCCGCGCGACGTGCCGCAGCCGGGCCGTGGGGGTCCGCCGTACGCCGAGCGCGTCGGCGACGTCCTGGCCGTGCGCCCAGGTCTCCATGAGCCGGGCGCTCGCCATGGAGGCGGCCTTCATCGGGGGCCCGTACCAGGGGAACCGGACGTCGGGGGAGGCGGCCGCGAGCGCCGCGTCGAGGGCGGCCCGGCCCTCCCGCCACCGGTCCAGCAGCTCGGCGGGCGCCAGCACGGCCCCCTCCTCGGCGCCCTCGTCGACGAACGACTCCGGGGACTCCAGCGCCTGCTCCACCATGCGCGCGAACGCCCCGGCATCGGTGAGGGAGAGCAGCGCGGCCCGGTCGGTCCAGTGCAGGTGGGCGATCTGGTGGGCGACGCTCCACCGGGGCGCGGGCGTCGGCCGCGTCCAGGCGGGGCCGGACAACCCGGTGACGAGCGCTTCGAGTTCGCGGCCCTCCTCCCGGAGGTCGGCGAGAAGACCGGTGAAAACGGCGGCGGCGTCGACGGCGGACGGATCGGGCACGGCGTGCTCCCCTCTCGGCGTGCGGGGAAGCCTGGCAGCCTCCACTAAAACAATCAAGCGTGCTTGCATGATTTGGCTGAAGTGGACGGCATTCACGCCAGGGCCGTCAACGCACGCTGCCGGTCGGGGATTTGGGGCGTACCGAACATCCCCCGAGGCCCGGACGAGGACAGCGGCGGGCCACGTCCGCAACGATCAGGGACGGTTCCGGCCGTACGCCGGGAAGGCGGCCTGACGGCGCCCGCCCGGGCCGATACTGGGGGCTTCCCGCCCGTGCGGCCGCCGCGCCGGGCTCCGCACCGCCTCCCTCCACGCGCCCCTCCACGCCACCGACGACGAGGACGGTCCGCCGTGAAGAACCCCGCTGCCCCAGCCTCCTTCCCCTCCCCGCCCCACGCCCCCTCCCTCTACCCCGAGCTCGACGCGACCGCCCTCACCGCCTTCGCCACCGCCCTGGAGAGCGGCGACCTCAGCGCCCTGCCGCCCGCGCGCGCCGCCGAGGTCCAGGCGTTACGGGCCGTGGCCGTCTTCAGCCGGGGCGAGGTGACCGGCGCCTGCGGCGACCTGCTCGACGCCGCGCTCTGGTGCCACACCGGGCCCCGGCCGCGGGCGGCGGTGGTGATGCCCTCGCCGTGGACCGGCCTGGGCTGGACCGCGTACGCCGTCCAGGCCACGGCGTTCGCGGCGCGCGGCTACGACGTCCTCGCCTACACCGCCCGGGGGTTCGGCCGCTCCGACGGCCAGGCCGACTTCGCCGGGCCGCTGGACGTGGCCGACGGCCGACGGGCCCTGGACCACCTCCTGGAACGCGCCGCCGGCCCGGTCACCGGGATCGGCTTCCTCGGCGTCTCCTACGGCGCCGGCATCGGCCTGCTCACCGCCGCGCACGACCCCCGGGTCGACGCGGTGGCGGCGCTCAGCACCTGGGGCGACCTCGGCGCCGTCCTGCACGAGAACTCCACCCGCCGTACCGCCGCCGTGCACGCCCTGCTCAGGGCGGCGGAGCGGGCCCGGCTGAGCCCGGAGACGGAAGGGGCCCTGGAGGACGTCCTGGCCGGCCGGGACGCCGGGGGGACCCTGCTCTGGGCGCAGCGGCGCTCGCCCTTCGGCCACGTCAAGGAGTTCAACCGCCGGCGGCTGCCCGTCCTCTTCTCGCACGCCTGGCACGAGACGCTCTTCCCCGCCAACCAGACGCTGCGGCTGTTCGACGAACTCACCGGCCCCAAGCGCCTCGACCTGTCCGTCGGGGACCACGCAGGCCCCGAGAGCGCGGGCCTGCTCGGACTGCCGAGCACGGTGTGGACGGACGCGCACCGCTGGTTCGACCACCACCTGCGCGACGCCGCCAACGGGGTGGACGGGGAGGCGCGGGTGCTCTCCGAGGTGATGTGGACCCGCGCCCTCGAACCCGCCGACGGTCTGCCCGCCCCCGGCAGCGAGGTCCGCCGGCTGTACCTGACGGGGCGCGGGGAACTGGCCGGCGAGCCCGAGCACGGCTGGACGGCGAACCTGCTGTGCGGGGTGGACACCCCGGTCACCGCGGCCGACGCGGTCGTGCGCTCCGGGTACGCGGAGATGGCCGGCCGGCCGAAGTCGTACCCGGCCGGGGAGATCGACGCCGCCGCGGCCTCGTCGGTGACCGCCGCCTGGACCGGCCCCGCCGCCGAAGCGACCCTCCGCGTACGGGGGATCCCGCGCCTGCGCGTCACGTACCGCGCCGCGAACTCCGGCTCCACCTTCGTCGCGTACCTCCTGGACCTCGCCCCGGACGGCTCCTCCCGGCTGATCTGCCACGCCCCGTTCAGCGACCCGCACTCCCCGCCCGACAGCCTGGTGAGCGCGGACATCGACCTCCAGGCCACGGCGTACGACGTCCCGCGCGGGCACCGCCTCCTGCTGGTGGCGACCGCCCGTGACCCCTTCTACGGGGACGCCAACCTGCCGCGCGCGACGCTGGCGTTCACCTCGCCGGAGCCGACGCCGTCGTACGTGGAGGTGCCGGTGGGGTGAGGGGTGCCGGTGGGGCGAGGGGTGCCGGTGGGGTTAGGCCGGGACAGATGTCTATACGAACGTATTGAACAACCGTATAGATCCTGGGTAGGGTTCATCAGGTCAAGGCGTGAACGAACCGCGAAGGGACCCACCATGGCCGCCGAAACCGCCACCACCGCCGCCAGCCGCTCTGAACTGCTGATCGGCGGACGGCGGTTGTCGTACCTGGACTTCGGCGGCACCGGCCGTCCGCTGGTCGCCCTCCACGGCCACCTGTCCGAGGGCGTCACCTTCGCCGCCCTCGCCCGGGCCCTCGGTCCCGAGTGGCGGGTGATCGCCCCGGACCAGCGGGGCCAGGGCGAGTCCGACAGCGCCGCCGACTACACGCGGGAGGGCTACCTTTCCGACATCGGCTGCCTGCTGGACCACCTCGGACTGGACCGCGTCGTCCTGCTCGGGCACTCCCTCGGCGCCATCAACGCCTACCAGTTCGCCGCACGCCACCCCGAGCGCGTGAGTGCCCTCGTGAACGCCGAGGGCCCGGCTGCGCTCGGGCTGGACGGCTCGAACCCGCTGGGCTTCCTGCTGGACCTGCCCCACGAGGCCCCGACCCGCGAGGCGCTGCTCGCGGGCCTCGGGGCGGCCGCGCCGTACTTCGCGGACCGGCTCCGGGAGAACGGCGACGGCAGCTGGCGCCTGCCGTTCCGCCCCCCGGAGATGTACGACTCCGAGCACCACGTCCACGGCGACCACTGGGCGGACTGGACGGCGGGCACCTGCCCGGCACTGCTCGTCCGCGGCACCAGGGGGGTCATCCCGGCCGACCAGGCCCGGGCGATGACCGAGCGCCGCCCCGGCACCACCCTGACGGAACTCGACACCGACCACTTCGTCCACACCGCCGCCCCGGAGGCCTTCGCTGCGGTGGTGCGCCGGTTCCTGGAGGGGGCGGGGCGGGGCGGTGTTTAGGGAGCGGGATGCTGGTGGGGCGGTCTCGGAGACGGTTTGGGGGGTTCCCGGCAGTCCCATCGTCCTTCCGGTTCAGGCCGGCCCGTCAAGGGCGCTCCTTCGTCGCGTCGCTTCGCGATGGCCTTCGGCCACCCTTGACCGACCGACCCGCCCCGGAAAGCCGAAAGACTGCCGGGAACCCCCCCCGAAAGGACGGTCATGGGGCAGGAGAAGGGGAGCGGCCCCCTCAGCGATGAGACGGGCGGCCGGGCCCTGGCCACGTCCCGCATCCGGGCCCGTGTACTGCCCGGCCAGGCCAGGGGCCCGGCTACCCGCACCACATGACGATCAGGACCCCATCCGGGACCGGCAGGCGCGACAGATCGCTACGCGCTCCTCCCGGCATAGCGTCCGACGACCGTCCTCGGCCGATACCCGCACCACATGTCGACCAGGGCAGCATTCCGGGACGGATGGGCGCATCAGATCGCTACGCGCTCCTCATTTCTCGGCGGCTGACGGCCGTCTGGGGTTGCTGTCCGCGCTGACGAGTGAGGGCCATCATGGGGAGGTGCCGCACATACTCAACGCGCCAGGAGCGCTCACCGACAGGGGGCGGCGCTTCCTGTCCGCGCAGGGCCGCGCCGTTCCTTTCCCCGTGAGGAAGAACCCGGGCGAGGTCGCCGAGCGGCTCGCGGCTTTCCCCGGCGTGGACACGGCGATGGTCCTCGCCGGGCTCCGGCGCGCACAGGCCCGCTACGGCGGGCTGGTCTACAGGTCTTCGGCGTGGTCGTTCAAGGAGGAGATCCGCTTCCAGCCCTGGCCGTACTACGTGGACAGCGCCGAACACGGGCCGTTGGGAGAGTTCATCGACCACGAGGTGGCGCATCCCTACACCGTCGCGCTCCGGGGTGACGGCACGGTGGTGTACCGGTTCGGGCGGGACGTGGCGGTGTTTCCGGATCCCGACGCCCTCATCGAGGCGGACGCCCTGTACTGGGAGTGCGAGAGGTGGATTCCAGTGATCGAGCCGGAGCCACGGCAGTCCACGGCGGGGGTGTGGGAGGCGGCGTCACGGCTGCCGCTGATCGAGGGTTCAGGCCACACGGAGTGGTGGTGGGAGTCCGACGGGTTCCGGGTGCACCTGTGGAGGACGTTCGCGGAGCTCTTCGAGCAGGAGCGGCTGGCGCAGTGGGGACTCTGGGCGCGGGACGAGGCGGGTCTGCGGGCCGCCCACCGGTTCCTCGCGGAAAACGCTCTTCCGGCTAGGGTGAACGGCACATCGTGAACCGGAACAAGGAGCAGACGTGAGTGCCATCGCCCTGCAGCAGGAGATCGCGCGGGAACTCCAGGTCGCCGAGACCTTCGAGGCCGAGCGGGAGATCGAGCGCCGGGTGGCCTTCCTCACCGAGCGGCTGACCTCCACCGGTCTGCGGTCCCTCGTACTCGGCATCAGCGGCGGCGTGGACTCGACCACCACGGGCCGGCTCTGCCAGCTCGCCGTCGAGCGGGCCCGTGCGGCCGGGCACGAGGCGCAGTTCTACGCGATGCGGCTGCCCTACGGCGTCCAGGCCGACGAGCACGACGCGCAGCTCGCGCTGTCCTTCATCCAGGCCGACCACGTGCTGACCGTGGACATCAAGCCCGCCAGCGATGCTGCGCTCGACGCGTCAGTGGCCGCCGGTGTGGGCTTCCGCGACGCCCACCACCAGGACTTCGTCCACGGCAACATCAAGGCCCGTCAGCGGATGATCGCCCAGTACGCGGTCGCCGGCGCGCACGCCGGTCTGGTGGTCGGCACCGACCACGCCGCCGAGGCCATCTCGGGCTTCTTCACCAAGTTCGGCGACGGCGCGGCGGACGTGGTCCCGCTGACCGGTCTGACCAAGCGCCGGGTGCGCGCCGTCGCGGACGCGCTGGGCGCACCCGCCGAGCTGGTGTGGAAGACCCCGACGGCCGACCTGGAAACCCTCGACCCGGGCAAGGCCGACGAGGACGCCCTCGGCGTCACGTACGACGACATCGACGACTTCCTCGAGGGCAAGCCGGTGAACGAGCGCGCCTTCGAGACGATCGTCCACCGCTACCGCCTCACCGAGCACAAGCGCCAGCTCCCCATCGCCCCCTGACCCTCCCGGATGCTGCCCTGGTCAGCATGAGGTGCGGGTATCAGCCCAAGACTGCTGGCAGACGCCGAGATCTGAGGAGCGCGTAGCGATCTGACGCGCCCACCGGTCCCGAAAGGGGCCCTGATCGTCATTTCGTGCGGGTGTCAGCCACGGACGGTCGCCGGACGCCAAGCCGGGAGGAGCGCGTAGCGATCTGACGCGCGGGGGTGGACCGCCGGGGATCTGCGGGGCCCGGATGCCCGGCGGACCGACGCCCGGCCGCCCGTCTCATCGCTGAGACGCCCGTCCTTCGGCCATGGACCGTGCCGTTCTTTTGGGGGGTTCCCGGCAGTCCTTGTCTTTCCGGGGCGGGACGGCCTGTCAAGGGTGGAGCGAAGCGACATCGCGAAGCGACGCGACGAAGGAGCGCCCTTGACAGGCCGGCACGAACCGGAAGGACGATGGGACTGACGGGAAACCCCCGAACCAGCCCTGACACCGCCCGCCGGCACCCCGCCCCTCACCCCGCTTCGCGGGGCCCCGTCCCCCTCTGCGACCTGACCGCGCCCATGCTCGCCGCGATCACCAGGGCGATCGCCAGCGCGTCGAGCGCCGACATGCCCTGGCTCAGGAGCAGGAAGCCCGCGGTCGCCGCGATGGCCGGCTCCAGGCTCATCAGGATCGCGAAGGTGGGGGCCGGGAGGCGGCGCAGGGCGAGGAGCTCCAGCGTGTACGGGAGCACCGACGACAGCACCGCCACGCCGAGGCCCAGTGCCAGCGTGCTCGGGGTGAGGAGGGCGGAGCCCGCGTCCACCACGCCCAGCGGGAGCGAGATGACCGCGGCCACCGCCATCGCCAGGGCCAGTCCGTCCGCCTGCGGGAAACGGCGGCCGGTCCGGGCGCTGAAGACGATGTACGCCGCCCACATGACGCCAGCGCCCACCGCGAAGCCCGCGCCGAGCAGGTCGAGCCCGCCGATGCCCCCTCCGCCGTGTCCGGCCAGCAGGGCGACGCCGGCCAGGGCCAGGGCGGCCCACAGCAGGTTCACCAGGCGACGCGAGACGATCACGGACAGGGCCAGCGGGCCGAGCACCTCCAGGGTGACGGCGGGGCCGAGCGGGATGCGGTCGATGGCCTGGTAGAAGAGGCCGTTCATGCCGGCCATGGCGGCGCCGAAGGCGACGACGGTGCCCCAGTCGGCACGCGTGTACCCGCGCACCCTGGGCCGGCACAGGACGAGCAGCACCAGCGCGGCGGCCGCGAGCCGCAGCGTGACCACGCCCGCCGCACCCACCCTGGGCATGACCATCACCGCGAGGGCGGCTCCGAACTGCACCGACACGCCGGCCGCGACGACCAGTGCGATCGGCCCGAACCGCGAGTCCCGGGCGGCGCCGGAGCCCCGGCGGGAATCCGCACCTGAACCCGCACCTGAACCCGGACCTGAAACGACCGGACCGGAAACGGAACCGGAAACGGAACCTGAAACCGGTCCGGAACCCGGACCGGAACCGGAAATGGCAGGGGTCGTCGGGGACGAGGAGGAGGGCGCGGGCATGAATCCAGACTAAGGGGTCCGTAAGGACCATCCCGCCGTGTTTTACCTTACATCGGCCCCGGAATCCGGCCCTCCCCTCTCCCCATCCCCCATCCCCTCCGCGAGCAGTTCCGCCAGGTGCCGCGCCCGGCGTCCGGAGAGCTGCGCGATCTGGGTGCGGCAGGAGAACCCGTCCGCGAGTACCGCCGCGTCCGGTGCCGCGTTGCGCAGCGACGGCAGCAGCTGTTCCTCCGCGCACGCCACGGAGACGGCGTGGTGGCCGGGTTCGAAGCCGAAGTTCCCCGCGAGGCCGCAGCAGCCGCCGCTCAGCTCCCCCGTGAGCCCCGCGCGTTCGCGCAGCCGCCGGTCGGGGGCGTCCCCGAGGACGGCGTGCTGGTGGCAGTGGGTCTGGCCGGCGAGGGGCCGGTCCAGGCGGGGCGGGGTCCAGTGGGGGGCGTACTCCTCCAGGGTCTCCGCGAAGGTGCGGACGGCTGCGGCGAGGCGGTGGGCGCGGGGGTCGTCGGGGAGGAGGGCGGGGAGGTCGGTGCGCAGGGCCGCCGCGCAGCTGGGTTCGAGGAGCAGCACGGGGTCGCGTACCTCCCCCAGGGTGTCGAGGGTGCGCAGCATGACCTTGCGGGCGCGGTCCAGGCGGCCGGTGGAGACGTACGTCAGCCCGCAGCACACCGGGCGGCGGGTGGGGACGGTGACGTCGAGGCCGGCCGCCTCCAGGACCCGGACCGCGGCGCGGCCGGCCTCGGGGGCGAGGTGTTCGGTGAAGGTGTCGGGCCACAGGGTCACGGTCACCGCCCCGTCGGGACCGGGCGCCGCCGCGCCGGCCTCCCGCACCCCCCGGCCCGCCTCCCGCACCCCCCGGCCCCGCTCCCACTCCCCAAGGCCCCGACCCCCACCCCGCCCCAACCCCCGCGTGAACGGCACCCGTGCCAGTGGTGGCAGTTGCCGTTCGGGGGCCAGGCCGGGGACGCGCAGGGTGCGGCCGGCCGCGTTGACGAGGCGGGCCGCGCGCAGGGCGGAGATCAGGCGGAGCCAGGCCGGGAGGCCGCCGAGGATGTAGTGGGCCAGGGGGCGCAGCCGGCCGGACCAGTGGCGGTGCAGGAACTCCGCCTTGTACGCGGCCATGTCCACGCCCACCGGGCAGTCGCTGCGGCAGCCCTTGCAGCTCAGGCAGAGGTCCAGGGCCTCGGCGACCTCCTCCGAGCGCCACCCGTCGGTGATGACCTCCCCGGTCAGCATCTCGTGCAGCAGCCGGGCCCGGCCGCGCGTGGAGTGCCGTTCCTCTCCCGTGACCCGGAACGACGGGCACATCACCCCGGGCCCGCCGGGTTCGGCGGTCCGGCATTTGGCGACGCCGACGCAGCGGGCCACCTCCTCGCCCAGCGCGGCGCCCCGCGCCACCGCCGCGAAGCGGAGGTTCTCGTCCAGCCGCGCCGGGCGGACCAGGATCCCGGGGTTCATGCCGCCCGCCGGGTCCCACACGTCCTTGTACGCGCCGAAGAGCTCCATGACCCGCGGCCCGTACATCCGCGGCAGCAGTTCCGCGCGGGCCTGTCCGTCGCCGTGCTCCCCCGACAGGGAGCCGCCGTGGGAGACGACCAGGTCGGCCAGGTCTCCGGAGAAGGAGCGGAAGCGGGCCACTCCGGCCGCGGAGACCAGGTCGAAGTCGATGCGGACGTGGACGCAGCCCTCCCCGAAGTGCCCGTACGGGGTCCCGTGCAGCCCGTGCTGCGCCAGCAGGGCCCGGAAGTCGCGCAGGTAGGCGCCGAGCCGGGCCGGCGGGACCGCGCAGTCCTCCCACCCCGGCCAGGCCATGCCGCCGTCCGGGGTCCGGGTGGCGGTGCCGGCCGCGTCCTCGCGGATCCGCCACAGGGCGCGCTGCACCTCCGGGTCCGTCACCAGGGCCGCGTCGAGGGCGTCGGCCTCCCGCAGCAGGCGCCGGGCCGCTCCCTCGTCCGGCATCTCCACGAACAGCCAGGCCCCGCCCCTGGGGAGCCCGCGGGCGCCGCGCACCAGGTCCTCGGCCATGCCCTCGACGGTGAGCGGCCCGTGTCCGAGGAGTCCGGCGGCGGCGTCGGCCGCCGCGCTCTCGTCGGGGTAGCCGAGGACCGCGAGGACCGGCGCGGGCGGCGGTTCGACGAGGCGCACCACCGCCTCCGTGACCACGCCGAGGGTGCCCTCGCTGCCGCAGAAGGCCCGGGCGAGACGGACGCCCCGTTCGGGGAGCAGCGCGTCGAGTCCGCCGTAGCCGGAGATCCGGCGGGAGAAGGAGCCGGCGGCGAGGCCGGTGCGGAGTACGGCCAGGTTGCCTTCGACGAGTTCCCGCAGTCCCGCCGGGGCCCCGTTCCAGCCGGTGCCGATCCGGTGGGCGGCGCCCCCGTAGAGGGTGACGTTCAGCTCCGCGACGTTGTCGGCGGTGGTGCCCCAGGCCACCGAGTGGGCCCCGCACGCGTTGTTGCCGATCATTCCGCCGAGGGTGCAGCGGGAGTGGGTGGACGGGTCGGGTCCGAAGGCCAGCCCGTACGGGCGGAGCGCGTCGCGCAGCCGGTCGAGCACCAGGCCGGGCTGGACGACGGCGGTGCGGGCGTCGCGGTCGACGGACACGAGGGCGTTCATGTGCCGGGTGAGGTCGAGCACGACCCCGACTCCCGTCGCCTGCCCGGCGATGGAGGTGCCGCCGCCGCGCGGTACGACGGGCACGCCGGCGTCGGCGCAGATCCGCAGGGCGGCCGCCACGTCGTCGGCGTCGCGCGGGGCGGCCACGCCGACCGGTACCCGCCGGTAGTTCGAGGCGTCCATGGTGGCGAGGGCCCGTGCGGCGGCGCCGAAGTCCACCTCCCCGCGCAGCTCGGCCCGCAAGGTCCGCTCGAGTTTCCCTGGAGACGTCACGGATCCCACCTTCCCACCCGTGTCCGTCTCACCGGGTGGACGCGGCTCCGACGCCCGGTCCGGTACCCGATACGCTCCGCTCGTGGCTGAGATCCAGATTCCCGCTGACATCAAGCCCGCCGACGGACGCTTCGGCGCGGGCCCCTCCAAGGTGCGGACAGAGGCGCTGGACGCCCTCGCCGCCACCGGTACCTCCCTGCTCGGCACCTCGCACCGCCAGGCCCCGGTCAAGAACCTGGTCGGCTCGGTGCGTCAGGGCCTCCGGGACCTCTTCTCCCTGCCCGAGGGTTACGAGGTGATCCTGGGCAACGGCGGCTCCACCGCCTTCTGGGACGTCGCGACCGCCGGTCTGATCGAGCGGAAGTCCCAGCACCTCACCTTCGGCGAGTTCTCGTCGAAGTTCGCCAAGGCCGCGAAGCTCGCGCCGTGGCTGGACGAGCCGTCCGTGATCTCCTCCGAGCCGGGTACGCACCCCGAGCCGGTCGCCGAGGCGGGCGTGGACGTGTACGCGTACACGCACAACGAGACCTCGACGGGTGTGGCGGCTCCGGTCCGGCGCGTGGCGGGCGCGGACGCCGGGTCCCTCGTCCTGGTGGACGCGACCTCGGGTGCCGGCGGTCTTCCGGTGGACATCACCGAGACGGACGTCTACTACTTCGCCCCGCAGAAGTCCTTCGCCTCCGAGGGCGGCCTGTGGCTGGCGGCGTTCTCCCCGGCCGCCCTGGAGCGTGCCGCGCGCGTGCACGCCTCGGGCCGGCACATCCCGGAGTTCTTCTCGCTGCCGACGGCGATCGACAACTCGCTGAAGAACCAGACGTACAACACCCCGGCGCTGTCCACGCTGTTCCTGCTGGACCAGCAGCTGCGGTGGATGAACTCCCAGGGCGGCCTGGAGTTCACGACCTCCCGCACGGCGGCCAGCGCGCGCAACCTGTACGGCTGGGCGGAGGCGTCGAAGTACGCCAACCCCTTCGTCCAGGACGCCGACAAGCGCTCCGCGGTCATCGGCACGATCGACTTCTCCGACGACGTCGACGCGGCGGCGGTGGCGAAGGTGCTGCGCGCCAACGGCATCGTGGACACCGAGCCGTACCGCAAGCTGGGCCGCAACCAGCTGCGCGTCGCGATGTTCCCGGCGATCGACCCGGCGGACGTGCAGGCGCTGACCGCCTGCGTCGACTACGTGATCGAGCGGCTCTGACCGCGGCTTTCACCGCGGCTCCCGCCTTCGGGCGGGCGTGACGCACGTGTCGTCCTGACATGTGGAGCCCCCGGCGCCTTCCCGGCGCCGGGGGCTCCCGTGCCGGGGCCGCCCGCGCGGGACGCCGACGGGACCGCGGCCTCGCCGTGTTCACCCACCTCACGGGCGGGGGCGGCCTCAACACGCGGTACCTTCAGCACTCCAGAGGCAGCGGCAGCGTGGAGGCAGCGGCGTGAACGTGCGAGTGACGGCGGCCCAGAGCGGCGTGGACCCCTTCAGTACCGCCCGGCTGCGGCGCGGGGTGCTCGACGCGTGGGGCGCGGGCCCGGCCCGCTTCCGCGAGGACGCCAACGCCGAGGAGGACCTCGCGCTCGGCGGCTACCGGGACCGGCTGGTCGTCGAGCTGGCGCAGAACGCCGCCGACGCCGCGGCCCGCGCCGGGGTCCCCGGCCGGCTGCGCCTCACCCTGCACCCCGCCGGACCCGACGGCCCCGCCGTGCTGGCCGCCGCCAACACCGGTGCCCCGCTGGACGCGACGGGCGTGGAGTCGCTGAGCACCCTGCGCGCCTCCGCCAAGCGGGACGCGGGCCACGGCTCCGTCGGCCGCTTCGGCGTCGGCTTCGCCGCCGTACTGGCCGTCTCCGACGAGCCGGCGGTGCTCGGCCGCCACGGCGGCGTCCGCTGGTCCCTCGCCGAGGCCCGCGAGCTGGCCCGGGACGCCGCCAACGGCAGCCCCGGCCTCGGTGACGAACTCCGCCGCCGCGACGGCCACGTACCGCTGCTGCGGCTGCCGCTGCCGGCCGAGGGCACCGCCCCCGAGGGGTACGACACCGTCGTGGTCCTCCCGCTGCGCGACGCCGCCGCCGAGGACCTCACCGAACGCCTGCTGTCCGGCATCGACGACGCGCTGCTGCTGACCCTGCCCGGGCTGCGCGAGGTCGTCGTCGAGACCCCGTCCGGCGGGCACCGGGTGCTCTACCGGCGGACCGACGGCCCGTACACCGTCATCGAGGACTCCGCCTCCGGCACCCACCGCTGGCGCACCGTCCGCCACACCGGCCCCATCGAGCCGGCGCTGCTCGCGGACCGGCCCGTCGAGGAGCGGCTGCGGCCCGACTGGACGGTCACCTGGGCCGCGCCCGTCGACGCCGACGGCGCACCCGTACGGCCCCGGACCGCGCCCGTGGTGCACGCCCCGACCCCCACCGACGAGCCCCTCGGCATCCCCGCGCTGCTCATCGCCTCCCTGCCGCTGGACACCACCCGCCGCCACCCGGCGCCCGGTCCGCTGACCGACTTCCTCGTGGAGCGCGCGGCCGACGCGTACGCCGAACTCCTCGGCGCCTGGCAGCCGGTGAGCACCGGCCTGGTCGACCTGGTGCCCGGCCCGCTCGGCAGCGGCCCGCTCGACGGCGCCCTGCGCGCCGCCGTGCTCAAGCGGCTGCCCCGCACCGCCTTCCTCGCCCCGGCCGCCCCCAGCGAGGAGCTGCCGGCGCTGCGCCCCTTCGAGGCCGAGGTGGTGGAGGGCGCGGGCGCCGACACGGTAAGGGTCCTCGCGGAGGTCCTCCCGACGCTGCTGCCCGCCGGGCTGGAGCGGCGCCCCGAGCTGCGCACCCTGGGCGTGGGCCGGCTCCCGCTCGGTGACGCCATCGAGCGGATCGCGGGCATCGAACGCACCCCGGACTGGTGGCACCGCCTGTACGACACCCTGGCCGGGGTGGACCCGGACCGGCTGTCGGGCCTTCCCGTGCCGCTCGCCGACGGCCGTACCGCCATCGGCCCGCGTCACGTGCTGCTGCCCGGCCCGGACACCCCGGCGGAGCTGGCCCGGCTGGGCCTGAAGGTGGCCCACCCGGACGCCGCGCACCCGCTGCTGGAGAAGCTGGGCGCGCTCCCGGCCACCGCGCGGGCCGTGCTGTCGGCCCCGCAGGTCCGGGCCGCCGTGGCCGCCTCCCTGGACGCGGGCGAGGTGTGGGACGAGGACGCGCCGGACCCGGACGAGCTCGCCGACACCGTCCTGACGCTGGTCCGGGCCGCCGGGCTGGCCCCGGGCGAGGAGCCCTGGCTGGGCGCGCTGGCCCTGCCGGACGAGGACGGGGAGCTGACCCCGGCCGGGGAACTGCTCCTCGCCGGGAGCCCGTTGGCGTCGGTGCTGCGGGAGGACGAGGTCCCGTACCTGGACGCCGGGTTCGCCGCCCGCTGGGACGCGGACACGCTGGCGGCGTGCGGGGTGCTGACGGCGTTCCAGCTGGTCCGCGCCACGGACGTGGTCCTCGACCCGGACGAACTGGAGCCCCGCGAGGGGGACTTCGCCGAGCCCGACGACGCGGGACTGCTGGACGCGGTCGACGTGTGGTGCGAGGACCTGCTCGACCAGTTGCCGGACACCCCGGTGCCGCCGGTGGCCACCGAGCTGATCGCCGTCCGGGACCTGGACCTCGTCGACGACGACCGCTGGCCGCAGGCCCTGGCGATGCTGGCGCAGCCGCCGCTGCGCGACGCCCTGACCCAGCCGGTGCGGATCCTGCTCCCGGACGGCACGACCCGGTCGGTGCGCCCGTACACCGCCTGGTGGCTGCGTGACCACCCGGTGCTCGACGGCCGCCGTCCCGCCGGGCTGCGGGCGGCCGGCGGCGATCCGCTGCTGGCGGGCCTGTACACCCCGGCGGACGCGACGGGCTTCGAGGACGAGCAGGTCCTGCGGGCCCTGGGCGTACGGACCTCCGTGCGCGCCCTGCTGGAGGAGCCCGGCGGCGCGGCCGAACTGCTGGCGCGGCTCGCGGACCCGGAGCGCGAGGTGTCGGGGCGGCAGCTGCACGGCCTGTACGGGGCGCTGGCCGACCTGGACCCGGAGCAGGTCACCCTGCCGGACGAGCTGCGGGCGGTGGTGGACGGCGAGGTGGTCGTGGTGGACGCGGCCGAGGCGGTCGTCGCCGACGCCCCCGACCTCCTCCCGCTGACGGGGGGCCTGCCGCTGCTGCCGGTGTCCCCGGCGCGCGCCGCCGACCTGGCGGAGCTGCTCCAGGTGCGCCGCCTGTCGGAGACGGTCCCGGCGGAGGTGAGCACGCCGGGCGAGGAGCACGAGGTGCCGGACGCGGTGCGGGTCCTGCTGGGCCCGTCGGCGCCGGTGACGTACGTGGAGCACGAGGAGCTGGTGGCGGGCGGTACGGAGCTGGACTGGCGGCTCGCCCCGGACGGCGTCCTGCACGCGGCGACCCTGGAGGGCGTGGCGGCGGGCCTGGCCTGGGCGGCGGCCCAGTGGCCGCGCCGCTTCGAGGTGGCGGCCCTGCTGGAGGATCCGTCCCGCACGGCGGAACTCGCGCGGGACAGGTGGTTCGACTAGGTCGTCTCTTCCGGATCTTGCCGGTCAAGCCCGCGTCTTCCGGCGCCGTGCATCGCAAGGCGGAGCGGCTCCCGATTACTGGACGTCCTCGGGTGCCGCGACAACGCGGCGAGGTGCGGTGCCGGGCGGCGCGGGTCAGGCAAGATCCGGAAGAGACACCTAGACGGGTGCGACGACGATGCGCTGCCCGTGCAGGAGGCGCTGGAGGTCGTCGACGTCCGAGGTGAGCACGGTCACCTGGTTGCCGCGTTTCGCCTCTCGTACCGCGACGGCGGCGAGGACCGCGTCGATCGCGTACTTGTGGCCGTGCAGGCCGGCTTCCTTCAGCAGGGAGCGGGCCGCCTCGATGCCCGCGTCGTCGGGGTGGACGACCTGGATCTTCGACATCGCCCAGTCCCAGAGCCGTGCCGCGCTGACCTGACGTGGATCCCACGCCTCCAGGGTCGTGAGCGACGAGGTGATGACCGGGGTCTTGGACTGCCACGCCTTGTTGATGCGGGCGAGCATGGGGCGGTTGCCCCGTACGGTCTTGGACAGCGCCTCGGAGTCCAGGACGATCACCCTGGCCCGGAGGGCCGTCCGGGCTGCGGGTCGTGGCGTCATGCGGCTGCCTTCCCCTGGTCCCGGGCCGCCTCCCCTCCGCGTCTCATCGCGTCGTGCTTGGCGTCCAGCTCTTCGAGCCAGGCGTCGGCGGCGCGCATCTCGTCCTCGGTGAGTTCGCCGTACTCCTCTTGGAGCAGGGTGCTCAGCTCTCCCAGCTTGTCGATCCTGACCTGGTTCTCCACGGCCGCGGTGACGTAGGCGGAGACTCCGCGCTCGTCCACGGACGCCTTGATGTACTCCAGCACCTCGTCCGGCAAGGTGATGGTGACCTTCCTGGTTGCCATACTCCAACTATGGACACCCCGGCAGGCCGCTGTCATCATCCGGAAGGGTCAACCCGCGTCCGCCCCCTTTATGCCGGGAACCGCCGGTCCACCCACCGGAAGGCGAGCTCGATCAGCGATGCGGCCGCCGCCGCGACCGCCACCGCGATCCACGGCATCGTGACCCCCTCCAGCTTGAGCTGGAAGAAGTCCTGGAGCCACGGCACGACGAGGACGACGAGGAAGGCCGCGCCCATCGCGCCGACCAGAGCCACCCGCCACCACGTGTACGGACGGGCGATGATCGCCAGGACCCACATCGAGGTCAGGAACAGGGCCAGCGTCGCCGCGCTGGTCTCGGCCTTCAGGGCGTCCGGGCCGCCGTAGTGGGCGCGGGCGATCAGGTACGTGAGGAAGGTGGCCACGGCGGCGATGGCGCCGCCGGGGATCGCGTAGCGCATCACCCGCTTCACGAAGTGCGGCTTCGCGCGCTCCTTGTTCGGGGCGAGGGCCAGGAAGAAGGCCGGGATGCCGATGGTGAGGGTGGACAGCAGGGTGAGGTGGCGCGGCAGGAAGGGGTACTCGACCTGTGAGCAGACGACGAGGATCGCCAGCAGCACCGAGTAGACCGTCTTGGTGAGGAAGAGGGTCGCGACCCGGGTGATGTTGCCGATGACGCGCCTGCCCTCGGCGACCACCGAGGGCAGGGTGGCGAAGCTGTTGTCGAGCAGCACGATCTGGGCCACGGCCCGCGTCGCCTCCGAGCCCGAGCCCATGCTGACGCCGATGTCGGCGTCCTTGAGGGCGAGGACGTCGTTGACGCCGTCGCCGGTCATGGCGACGGTGTGGCCGTGGGACTGGAGGGCGCCGACCATGTCCCGCTTCTGCTGCGGGGTGACGCGGCCGAAGACCGAGTTCCCGTCGAGGACCTCGGCCATCCCGGCCCGCTCGGCGGGCAGCTCGCGGGCGTCGACGGTGTTCTGGGCACCGGGCAGGCCGAGCTTGCCGGCGACCGCGCCGACGGAGACGGCGTTGTCACCGGAGATGACCTTCGCCTTGACCTTCTGGTCCTCGAAGTAGCGCAGGGTGTCGGCGGCGTCGGGGCGCAGCCGCTGTTCGAGGACGACGAGGGCGGTGGGCCGCACGCCGGTGGTGACGGCGGGGTCGTCGAGCTCGCGCTCGGAGCGGGCCAGCAGCAGGACCCGCAGTCCCTGTTCGTTGAGGCCGTCGATCTCGTCGAGCGCCGGGTCCCCGGCGGGCAGGAGCACGTCGGGGGCGCCGAGCAGCCAGGTGTTGTTCTCGCCGTCGCCCTCGCTGAAGCTCGCGCCGCTGTACTTGCGGGCGGAGGAGAAGGGCAGGGACTCGGTGCAGCGCCATTCGGCGCTGTCGGGGTAGGCGTCGATGACGGCCTGGAGGCTGGCGTTGGGGCGGGGGTCGGATTCGCCGAGGGCGCCGAGGACCTTCTTGACGTACTCCGGTTCCGCGCCGCCGAGCGGGCGCAGCTCGGTGACGTCCATGCCGCCCTCGGTGAGGGTGCCGGTCTTGTCGAGGCAGACGACGTCGACGCGGGCGAGGCCCTCGATGGCGGGCAGCTCCTGGACGAGGCACTGTTTGCGGCCGAGCCGGATGACGCCGATGGCGAAGGCGACGGAGGTGAGGAGGACGAGTCCCTCGGGGATCATCGGGACGATGCCGCCGACGGTGCGGGCGATGGAGTCCTTGAGGTTGGAGTCCTTGACGACGAGCTGGCTGATGATCAGGCCGATGGAGGTCGGGATCATCATCCAGGTGACGTACTTGAGGATGGTGGAGATGCCGGAGCGCAGCTCGGAGTGGACGAGGGTGAAGCGCGAGGCCTCTTCGGCCAGCTGGGCGGCGTAGGCCTCGCGGCCGACCTTGGTGGCGGT
Source organism: Streptomyces sp. NPDC034043 (assembly GCF_055575675.1). Lineage (NCBI taxonomy): Bacteria > Bacillati > Actinomycetota > Actinomycetes > Kitasatosporales > Streptomycetaceae > Streptomyces > Streptomyces sp. NPDC034043. The sequence goes on along the minus strand of NZ_JBVISF010000024.1, from coordinate 32,029 downwards.
GAAGGCGCCGCCGCCGGCGACCACGAAGGAGCCGGACATGACCTGGTCGCCGGGCTTCTTCAGGACGGGGTCGGCCTCGCCGGTGAGGAGGGACTCGTCGATCTCCAGTCCGTCGGCCTCGCCGACGGCGCCGTCGACGACGACCTTGTCGCCGGGGCCGAGTTCGATGACGTCGTCGAGGACGATCTCGGAAGTGGAGACCTCGGCGGTGGTGCCGTCGCGGCGCACGCTCGGTTTGGCCTCGCCGATGACGGCGAGGCCGTCGAGGGTCTTCTTGGCGCGCAGCTCCTGGATGATGCCGATGCCGGTGTTCGCGAGGATCACGAAGCCGAAGAGGCTGTCCTGGATGGGCGCGACGACCAGCATGATCACCCACAGGATGCCGATGATGGCGTTGAAGCGGGTGAAGACGTTGCCCCGGACGATGTCGGCGGTGGAGCGGGAGGAGCGGACGGGGACGTCGTTGACGTCGCCGCGCGCCACGCGTTCGGCGACCTCGGCGGTGGTGAGGCCGCCCGGCCTGAACCGGGGGGCGGGGGGTTTCACCGGGTGGACGGGGTCGAGCTCGGCTCCCGCGTCGATGGCGGCGCCGCCGGCCCGTTCCGGCCCGTCATGGTCGATCCTCGCCCGCTGCGTCATGCTTTCGACGGTAGAGGCGGTTCGAACGCTTCACCCGCCGAGCGGGCGGAAGATCCGACTTCAGGATGACCCGGATCGTCCCGTGGTCGCCCCGTGGTCGGCCTGCGCTCGGCCCGCGGTCGGCCGGCGCTCGGCCCGTCAGGCGTCGTTCTGCGGCCGCACGACGGGTCCGGCCTCGCCGGTGCCGCCGGGCCCGCCGGCACCGTCCGCCCCCTCCGCCCCACCCTCGGCGCGGGCGGCGCGCTCCGCCGCGTGGGCCCGGAGCGCGGCGTCGCGGCCGCGGACGTACCAGATGCCGATCAGGCCGAGACCGCCGCCGGCGGCGCAGGTCCACACCCACCACAGCAGGTCGCGGTCGGCGAACCAGCCGTAGAAGGGCAGCTGGACGAGGAACAGGGCGAACCAGAGGATCGTGCCGCCGGTGATGGTGGCGACAACCGGGCCCTCCAGGGGCTCGGGCGCCTCGTGCTTCGCAGTCCACTTCGCCATGGCGCCAGTCTAGGTGGCGCGTTTTGGGGTCTACGCGCGGAGATGGACTGGGCTTCGTTCATGTGTTCATACTGAAACGGTTTGCCTGCGACCGGATTCGTTCGTATGAACCGCCCAATAGAACCGTTTGAGGACCGCATGAGCACCTCGGCACCCGCCGCGGCCCCCACCACCGGCCTGGACCGGTACTTCAAGATCTCCGAGCGCGGCTCGACCGTCGCCCGCGAGGTCCGGGGCGGCTTCGCCACCTTCTTCGCGATGGCCTACATCATCGTGCTGAACCCGATCATCCTGGGCAGCGCGAAGGACATGTACGGGCACCAGCTCGACGGCGGCCAGCTCGTCACCGCCACCGTCCTGACGGCCGCCTTCTCCACCCTCCTCATGGGTGTGATCGGCAACGTCCCGATCGCGCTGGCGGCCGGCCTCGGCGTCAACACCGTCGTGGCCCTCCAGCTCGCCCCGCGCATGAGCTGGCCCGACGCCATGGGCATGGTCGTACTGGCCGGCTTCGTCGTGATGCTGCTCGTCGCCACCGGCCTGCGCGAGCGGGTGATGAACGCCGTCCCGCTGGGCCTGCGCAAGGGCATCGCCATCGGCATCGGCCTCTTCATCATGCTGATCGGCCTCGTCGACTCCGGCTTCGTCACCCGCATCCCGGACGCCGCGCACACCACGGTCCCGCTCCAGCTCGGCGGCAACGGCCACCTGCACGGCTGGCCGGTCCTGGTCTTCGTGATCGGTGTGCTGCTCACGCTCGCCCTGCTGATCCGCAAGACGCCCGGCGCCATCCTGATCTCGATCGTGGTCATGACCGTGATCGCGGTCGTCGTGCAGCTGGTCGCCGACCTCCCCGCCCTGGCCTGGGGCCTGACCGTGCCGCAGTGGCCGGGCAACCCGGTGGCCGCGCCCGACTTCGGGCTCGTCGGACAGGTCAGCCTCTTCGGCGGGTTCGAGAAGGTCGGCCTGCTCACGGGCATCCTGTTCGTCTTCACCGTGCTGCTGTCCTGCTTCTTCGACGCGATGGGCACCATCCTCGGCGTCGGCGACGAGGCCAAGCTGACGAAGCCGGACGGCACCTTCCCCGGCATCAACCGGGTCCTGCTGGTCGACGGCCTGGCCGTCGCCTCCGGCGGCGCGACCTCCTCGTCCGCCACCACCTGCTTCGTGGAGTCCACGGCGGGCGTCGGCGAGGGCGCCCGCACGGGCCTGGCCAACGTGGTGACCGGCGGCCTCTTCACCGTCTCACTCTTCCTGACCCCGCTCGCCACGATGGTCCCCTCGCAGGCCGCCACCCCCGCCCTCGTGGCGGTCGGCTTCCTGATCCTGGCGGGCTCGGTGCGGGACATCGACTGGAGCGACTTCACCATCGCCGTCCCGGCCTTCATGGCCATGGTGATGATGCCGTTCACCTACTCGATCACCAACGGCATCGGCATCGGCTTCGTCAGCTTCTGCGTGCTGCGCCTGGCCACGGGCCGGGGACGCGAGGTCCCGGCCGCCATGTACGCCGTCTCGGCGGTCTTCGTCTTCTACTACGCGATGCCCGCCCTCGGCCTCACGTAAGGCCGTAGAACTTCTCCGTCTCGTCGACGGCGGCCTTGAACCGCTCGTCGAAGTCATCGCGAATGAGCGTCCGGACGACATAGTCCTGGACGCTCATTCCGCGTTTGGCGGCATGGTGCCGGAGCCGGTCCAGCAGCTCCCCGTCTATGCGCATGCTCAGCACATGTGTCCCCATGCCCGAAAGGGTCGGGCCAGACCGTGCGGACGCGTGTCACTTTCGGCCGCCCTCTCACCCGTACGAGTGAGGGGACGGGATCCCTGAAACCGTTTTTCCTTAGACAGAGTAATGAGTTATTCTAAATACATGCATGACCTCTCCCATGGCGACGACGCCGCCGCCGTGAACGATCTGCGCTCCGCCGTGATGCGGCTGGGCCGGCGCCTGAAGCACCAGCGCGTCGACGAATCGCTCAGCCCGACCGAGATGTCGGTGCTCGGCACCCTCGCCCGCTGCGGCCACGCCACCCCCGGTGAGCTGGCACGGCGCGAACACGTCCAGCCCCCGTCGATGACACGCATCGTCGCGCTGCTGGAAGCCAAGGGACTGGTCACGCTGGAGCCGCACCCCGAGGACCGCCGCCAGAAGGTGGTCCGCCAGACCGAGGAGGCCGAGGCGATGCTCGAAGAGAGCCGTCGCAAGCGCAACGCCTTCCTGGCCGGGCTCGCGGCCGAGCTCACCGAGGACGAATGGGCCAAGCTCCGCGCGGCCGCACCCGTCCTGGAGAAGCTCGCCCACCTATAGGAACGACGCCAGGAGGCGACCGCTTTTGAGTACGGGAACCGGAGCAGACTCCGCACCCGGCCATACATCCACCACTACGCGCACCCCGGGCGGCCGCCCGGGGACACCCCCCGGCGGCGGCCGGGGGACGTTCAGCTCGCTGAGGATCCGCAACTACCGGCTCTTCGCCACCGGCCAGGTCGTCTCGAACACCGGCACCTGGATGCAGCGCATCGCGCAGGACTGGCTGGTCCTCTCCCTGACCGGCTCCGCCTCGGCCGTCGGCATCACCATCGCCCTGCAGTTCCTGCCGATGCTGCTGTTCGGGCTCTACGGAGGCGTACTCGCCGACCGGCTGCCCAAGCGGCCGCTGCTGCTCGTCACCCAGAGCGCGATGGGCCTCACCGGCGTCGCACTCGCCGCGCTGACCCTGGCCGGACACGTCCAGGTCTGGCACGTCTACCTCGCGGCCTTCCTGACCGGCCTGGTCACCGTCGTGGACAACCCGGCACGGCAGACGTTCGTCTCCGAGATGGTCGGCCCCGAGCAGCTCGCAAACGCCGTCAGCCTGAACTCGGCGAACTTCCAGTCCGCGCGGCTGGTCGGCCCGGCGATCGCCGGCGTGCTCATCACCGCCGTCGGCTCCGGCTGGGCCTTCCTGCTGAACGGCCTGTCCTTCGCCGCACCCCTCGCCGGCCTGCTGCTGATGCGCACCCACGAACTGCGCCCCGTCACCCCGCAGCCGCGCGCCAAGGGACAGCTGCGTGAAGGCCTGCGGTACGTCGCGGGCCGGCCCGAGCTGGTCTGGCCGATCGTGCTCGTCGGATTCATCGGCACCTTCGGGTTCAACTTCCCGATCTGGCTGTCGGCCTTCGTCGACGACGTCTTCCACGGGGACGCGGGCACGTACGGGCTGTTCAACACCCTCATCGCGGCCGGCTCCCTCGCCGGCGCCCTGCTGGCGGCCCGCCGGGGACCCTCCCGCCTGCGGCTGCTGGTGACGGCGGCGGTGCTCTTCTCGGTGCTGCTCCTGGTCACCGCGTTCGCCCCCGGCTTCTGGCTGTTCGCGGCGCTGCTGGTGCCGATCGGGATGTTCGGCCTGACCGTCAACGTCGTGGCGAACTCCGGCGTCCAGACGGCCACCGGCCCCGAGATGCGGGGACGGGTGATGGCCCTGTACATGATGGTCTTCACCGGCGGCACGCCCGTCGGCGCCCCGCTGGTGGGATGGATCACGGACACCTACGGGGCCCGCCTCGGCATGGCCTCCGGCGGCCTGATCTCCCTCGTGGCGGCGGTCGGCGTCGCGGTGGTCCTCTCCCGCGTGGGCAACCTCCGCCTGAGCGTGAACCGCCGCGGCATCGCCTTCGTCCCGTCCCCCCGCCGCGAACTGGCCACCGCCGCCTGAGCCGCGGCCCGGGGGGCCACCCGGCGGGGAGGGGGCGGCCCGCGAGGCCGTCCCCGCTTCCCCGCCGTACGCCGTTCCGCGCGGGCCCCGCGCCGGGCGGTGCGGGGGCCGGGCCGGGGATAGGGTCGCAGGCGTGAGACTGTTCGCCGCCGTACTGCCCCCCGCGGGCGCCGCCGCGGAACTGCGCGCCGCGCTAGCGGACGCTCCGTGCCCCGAGGGGCTGCGGTGGACCGGCGAGGCGGGCTGGCACTTCACGCTCGCCTTCATGGGCGAGGTCCCCGACCCCCTCCTCCCCGACCTGTACGCCCGCCTCGCCCGCGCGGCACACCGCAGCACCCCCTTCCCGCTCCGCCTCCACGGCATCGGCCACTTCGGTGACCGCACCCTGTGGACCGGCGCCGCCGGCGGGCTCGACGCGCTGCGGCTGCTCGCCGAGCGGGCCCACGCCGCCGCCCGCCGCGCCGGGGTCCCCATGGAGGACCACCGCCGTTACACCCCGCACCTCACCCTCGCCCGCGGCCGCCCCGGCACCGACCTGCGGCCCTGCCTCAACGCCCTCGCCGGCTTCGAGGGCACCCCCTGGCAGGTCGGCACCCTCAGCCTGGTCCGCAGCAACCTCCCCACCGCCGGGGTCCCCGGCGAGCAGCCCCGCTACGAGGTCGTCGAGGCCTGGCCCCTCTCGGGCTGAGCCCGGCCAGACCGACGGAGCCCGGCTGAGAGCCCCGGCCGATCCCCGGCCAATCCCGGCCGAAACCCCCTGATACCGGCCGCGAGCCCCGCCGCGAGCCCGGCGTTCCGGCACGGTTCATCCCCCGGCAGCCCGCACTTCGGGGCGCGGAATCCGGATTCCGGTGAAACAGAAGCAGTAGAGGCGATCCCGGCATGCTCCGGACACGTATCCGGCAAGCCGCCCGCTGACGCACGCACGCACCGCACCACCGGTCGCCCCGCCACCACCCCGCGGGGCGGCCCGGAGTCCCTCCGGCCACCCTCGAAGGAGTCCCCGTGCCGTTCACCGAGCCGACCACGGCCCCGCACACGACGACGACCGCGCCCGCCACCCCCGCGCGCGTCGCCACCCGCCGCAGGCTGCTGATGTGCCGGCCCCGGCACTACGACGTCACGTACTCGATCAATCCCTGGATGCACCCGGAGCACAGCACCGACCCCGCCCTCGCCGTCCGCCAGTGGGAGCGGCTGCGCGACCTGTACCGCGAACTGGGCCACTCCGTCGAGGAGATCGACCCCGTCGAGGGCCTGCCCGACATGGTGTTCGCCGCGAACGGCGCCACCGTCGTCGACGGCAAGGTCTACGGCGCGCGGTTCCGGCACGCGCAGCGCACCGCCGAGGGACCGGCGTACCTGGGCTGGTTCCGGCGCCGCGGCTACCGCGAGGTGCTGTGGCCCGAGTACGTCAACGAGGGCGAGGGCGACTTCCTCACCGTCGGCCGCCGGCTGCTCGCCGGCACCGGCTTCCGCACCGACCCGCGCTCGCACGCCGAGGCCCAGGAGTTCTTCGGCCTGCCGGTGACGAGCCTGACCCTCGTCGACCCGGAGTACTACCACCTGGACACGGCCCTGGCCGTGCTCTCCGACGACGAGGTCATGTACTACCCGGCCGCCTTCTCCGAGGGCAGCCGGGCCGTGCTCCGCACGATGTTCCCCGACGCGATCCTCGCCACCGCCGAGGACGCCGCGGTCTTCGGGCTGAACGCCTTCTCCGACGGCCGCCACGTGCTGCTGCCGGAGGCGGCGACCGGCCTGATGGCCCAGCTCAGCGCGCGCGGCTTCGAGCCGGTGGGGGTCGGGCTCTCCGAACTCCTGAAGGCGGGCGGCAGCGTGAAGTGCTGCACCCTGGAGCTGCGCGACCGCTGAGTCACCACCGACGTAGTTTCCGGAAAGGACCGTTGTGACCTCTGCGACCGCGATCGCGGACAGCCACGCCCGCCTGCTCTGCCTCCTGGCCGACGCGGGAGCCGACTACCGGCTGCTGCGCCACTCCCCGGAGGGGCGTACCGACCTCGCCAGCCTGATACGCGGCCACAGCCTGGAACAGGCCGCCAAGTGCCTGGTCATCAGGGTCGCGCTGGGACGCAAACAGCGCCGCTACGTGATCGCCGTGGTGCCGGGCCACTGCCGCGTCGACCTGGAGGCGGTACGGGACGAGTACGGCGGCACGAACGCCTCCTTCGCCGTCCGCGAGGTCGCCGAGGAGCTGACGGGCTGCGTCAGCGGTTCGATCATGCCGGTGAGCTTCGACCCGGCCGTGGAGGTGGTCGTCGACCCGGCGCTGCTGGAGCACGAGGAGATCTGGTTCAACGCGGGCCGCCTCGACGTGTCGGTGGCCCTGCGCACCAGCGGCTACCGGGCGCTGGTACGGCCGAGGACGGCCCGGATCAGCGAGGAGCCGGCACTGGTGTCGGCGTCGGCGTCTACGCCCGTACCTGTGCCTTCTGCGGTGAGTGGCTGAGGGTGACGTAGAGGTACTCGTCGAGCACCTTGGCCAGCGGCAGCCCGGGCCGGCCCAGCCCGGCGGTGAGCGCGTCCTCGTCGAGGCCGCTCTCCGCCAGCGCGGCCCGGGCCCAGGCCCGGCCGGTGCGCAGGTGCCGGCCGAAGGCCCGCTCGTCGCGGCCGCCGTGCAGGCGGGCCGCGATGGCCGCGTCCCAGGGCATGACCGTGCGCGGGCGCAGCGCGAACAGGGCCTTGGCGGCGGCCGTCGGGCCGAGGGTGCGCCGGCCCAGCGGCAGCGCGGCCAAGTCCGCGTATGCGGCCGCGAGCACGCCGATCTCCCGGTCGGTCAGGGCCGCGAGCGGGGCGGCGGGCAGCACGTGCCGGGCCCACCAGGCGTCGAGGCCGGCTCCCAGCGGGTCCGGTTCGCCCTCGCGCGGGTAGCGGATGCGGCAGCCCCAGGCGTTGAGCCAGCGGTGCAGGGCGGTGCGGTGCGCGGCTCCGGAGAGGTCGAGGCCGGGGGCGGTGTCCGCGACGAGCGCGTGCCAGCTGCGGTCCACGCCGGGGAACTCCCCGAACACCGCGGCGGCGGCCCGCAGCCGGTCGAGTCCGGGCGCGGGCGGCAGGGCGTCCTCCAGGTGCGCGCGGGCCACCTTGGCCGGTACGCACATCCGCCAGGCGTCGGTGACGAGCTCGCCGAGTTCCGCGGTGCCGAGGGCGGCCATGCGGGCGTGCACCCAGTGGTAGCGCATGTCGCCCGCGCCGGGCAGGGAGAACTTCTCCGGTTCGGAGGCGACGAGCGCGGCCCGCTCCTCCTTGGGGAAGGCGAAGCCCAGCTCGGTCTCGTCGCGGGAGAGGGCGAGGTAGACGATCCGGCCGATGCGGAACTTCACCCGGTCGCGGATGAGGTGCTCCTCGGTGCGCGGCAGGGCGAGCGCGAGGCGCCGTACGTCGTCGACGGTGACCATGACGGAAGTCTCGCAGCCCCCGGCGGGGGGCGGGGGCGGGAGGGCGTTAGTCTCGACGGGTGGACCCGAAGACCAGGAACCGTGTCATGGCCGGTGTGCTCGTGTTGATGTTCGTCGTCGTGGCGGTGGCGGCCGCGGTGGGTCAGTAGCCCGTACGCCCGCCGCCCCGCGCACGCCCGTACCCGCCCGCCCCGCCCGCGCTCGCAGCGCCGGCGGGGCGGTGCCCGTCGGGGGTGCGGCGGTTACCAGGCGAAGGCCTCCGGGGCGGGGCCCGGTCCCGGGAAGATCTCGTCGAGGGAGCGCAGCAGTTCCTCGGAGAGCTCCAGTTCCAGCGCGCGCAGGGCGCTGTCGAGCTGCCCGGCGGTGCGCGGGCCGACGATGGGTCCGGTGACGCCGGGCCGGGTCAGCAGCCACGCCAGCGCCGTCTCGCCGGGCTCCAGGCCGTGCTTGTCGAGGAGGTCCTCGTACGCCTGGATCTGCGCCCGTACCGCGGTGTTGGCCAGGGCGTCCGCGGAGCGCCCGGAGGCGCGGCGGCCGCCCTGGGCCTCCTTCTTGATGACGCCGCCCAGCAGCCCGCCGTGCAGCGGGGACCAGGGGATGACCCCGAGCCCGTACGCCTCGGCGGCCGGGATGACCTCCATCTCGGCGCGCCGCTCGGAGAGGTTGTAGAGGCACTGCTCGCTGACCAGGCCGAGCGTGCCGCGCCGGGCGGCCGTCTCGTTGGCCTGGGCGATCTTCCAGCCGGGGAAGTTGGAGGAGCCCGCGTAGAGGATCTTGCCCTGCTGGACCAGGACCTCGACGGCCTGCCAGATCTCCTCGAACGGGGTCCGGCGGTCGATGTGGTGGAACTGGTAGAGGTCGATGTGGTCGGTCTGGAGCCGTTTGAGGCTGGCCTCGACGGCCCGGCGGATGTTCAGCGCCGACAGCCGGTCCTCGTTGGGCCAGGTCTCGCCCTCGCGGGACATGGAACCGTAGACCTTGGTGGCGATGACCGTCTTGTCGCGGCGGCCGCCGCCCTGGGCGAACCAGGTGCCGATGATCTCCTCGGTGCGGCCCTTGTTCTCACCCCATCCGTACACGTTGGCCGTGTCGAAGAGGTTGATTCCCGCGTCCAGGGCCGAGTCCATGATCGCGTGGCTTTCCGGCTCGCCCGTCTGGGGGCCGAAGTTCATGGTGCCGAGTACGAGGCGGCTGACTTTGAGACCGGTGCGTCCGAGCTGCGTGTACTTCATGGGCCACTAGCCAACTGCTTGGAGTGCGCTCCAGGCAAGACCCCTTCCCAGGAGGGGAGTTACGCGTCCGGCGCGGGACGGTAGGGGCCGCCGATGCCCCAGGCCTGGTGCAGGACGGCCGCGAACTCGCCCGCGAGGCGGTGCTCGCCCGAGGCGTTGGGGTGCGTGCCGTCGTAGGTGTCGCGGTGGATGTCGTACGCCTCCGGGCGCGCGGCCAGCAGGATCGGCGAGGCGTCGGTGGTGAGGTCGGCCACCGCCTTCGCGAGCAGCTCGTTGAACCGGGCGACCTCCGCCGCGAAGGGGGCGTCCTCCTCGGCCCGGACGTTGGGGATCACCGGCAGGAAGACCATCCGGACGGCAGGGCGGGCCTCCCGGGCGGCCGCGACGAAGCGGCGGACGTTGTCGGCGGTCTGGTCGGCCCGCGTGTAGAAGCCGAGGTCGATCAGGCCGAGGGAGACGAGCAGGACGTCGGCGCGGGCGTCCCCGGCGGCGGGCCCGATGAGCGGGGCCATGTGCTGCCAGCCCTCGCCCCAGCCCGCGAGGTGCCGGCGGGCGGGCTCGGGGAAGTCCGCGGCGGCATAGCCGGAGCCGGTGCCGGTGCCGGCCTCGGTGCCGTACAGCCCGGTGCGCGGGCCGACGATCTCGAAGGAGGCCTCGCCGAGGGTGGCGCCGAGGTGCTGCCACATCCGGTAGCGCCAGGTGTAGTCGCCGGCGCGTCCGATGGTCATGGAGTCGCCGACGAACATGAAACGCATCCGGTCATCATCGCGGATCACACCGCGGGAACCCCTGTGATGCCGGACACCCCCGGGGGGCTGGCAGGCTTGGGGGATGCGCCTGCTGCCCCGGTCGACCGCCGTTCCCGCCGCTCTCGTGCTCGCCCTGCTGCCGGGGGCCGCCGCAGCGGCCGAAACCCCCGCCGCGTCCGGCACCGCCTCCGGGTTCACCATCGCCGACCCGCGGATCAAGGAGTCGAGCGGGCTCGCGGCCAGCCGGATCCACCCGGGCGTGTACTGGACGCACAACGACAGCGACGACGGCCCGTACGTGTACGCGGTGGACTCGGCGACCGGCAGGACCGTCGCGCGCGTGACGCTGACGGGGACCGGGACCCCGCGCGACGTGGAGGCGATCTCGCTCGGCCCGGACGGGCGGCTGTACGTCGGGGACATCGGCGACAACCGGGACGGCACCTGGGACCGCGTGTGGATCTACCGCTTCCAGGAGCCGGCGGAACTGGGCGACCAGACCGTCAGGGCGGAGCAGTTCACGGTGTCCTACGCGGACGGGCCGCGCAACGCGGAGGCGCTGATGGTGCATCCGGTGACGGGCCGGGTGTACATCGCGAGCAAGAACGAGCAGGGCGGCGGCCTGTACGAGGGCCCCGAGCGGCTGTCGGCGGACGGGCGCAACGTCTTCCGCCGGATCGCGGAGGTGCCGTGGGTGACGGACGGGGCGTTCTCGCCGGACGGGACCCGGCTGACGCTGCGCGGGTACTTCACGGCCCGTACGTACGCCTGGCAGGGCGGCCGCCCGGACGGCGCGGGCGAGCGGGTGGACGCGCCCTGGCAGGGCCAGGCCGAGTCCGTGACGTACGCGCCGGACGGGCGGACGCTGATGTTCGGGGCGGAGGGCGCGAACAGCAGGGTGGTGGCCGTACCGGTGGCACCGGCGGGGGGACCGTCCGGGCCGGCCCGCCCCGGCTCCCCGCAGCAGCCCGCGGCCCCGGGATCCGTCGGGCCCGCCGGCCCGGGTGCGCAGGGGGCGCCCGCCGGGCAGGACTCGGGCGGCTTCGCCAAGGGGGCGCTGGTCCTCGCGGTGGGCACGGCGGTGGTCCTGGCGGGCAAGCGGCTGTTCCGCCGCCGCCCGAAGGCCTGAGCCGCGCGGAGGCGCGTACAGCCGCCTGAAGGTGACCTGCCTCACACTGCGTCACACGCGCCGGTTCCGCGGTGTCTTGTGTCCGAAGCCCTGAACCGGAGGAGGACACCATGAGTGAAAAGACGGGTGTGGTCGTGGTCGGCGGAGGTTACGCGGGCGTGATGGCGGCGAACCGTCTGACGCTGGGCGGTGAGGTGACGGTCACGCTGGTCAACCCGCGTGCCTCCTTCGTCCACCGCATCCGCCTGCACCAGCTGGTGGGCGGCACCGACACGGCCGTCGTCGACTACCGCGACGTCCTCGCCGAGGACGTACGCCTGGCCGTCGACACCGTCGACCGCATCGACGCCCCCGCCCGCACCCTGCACCTCGCCTCCGGCGCCGCCCTCGGCTACGACTACCTCGTCTACGCCGTCGGCAGCACCGGCGCACAGCCGCGCGTACCCGGAGCCGCCGAGCACGCCTACCCCGTCGCCACCCTCGAGGACGTGGAGCGGCTGCGCCCCGTCCTGGACGCCGCGCCCGCCACCGCTCCCCTCACCGTCATCGGCGGCGGCCCGACCGGCATCGAGACCGCCGCCGAACTCGCCGGTACCGGCCGCACCGTCACCCTGGTCTGCGGCGGCGCCCTGGGCCCCTACCTGCACCCCCGCGGCCGCCGCTCGGTCGCCCGCCGCCTCGCCCGTCTGGGCGTCACCGTCGTGGACGGCCCCGGCACCGAGGTCACCACCGTCACCGGCCGCACCGTCCGCCTCGCCGACGGCCGCGAACTGCCCAGCCACGTCACCGTCTGGACCGCCGGCTTCGCCGTCCCCGACCTGGCCGCCCGCAGCGGGCTGACCACCGACGACGCGGGCCGCCTGCTCACCGACGAGACGCTGACCAGCGTCGACGACGTACGGATCGTGGCGGCCGGGGACTCGGCCGCGCCTTCGGGCGTGCCGCTGCGGATGAGCTGCCAGGCCGCGATGCCCCTGGGCGCGCGGGCCGCCGACACCGTCCTGAGCCGGCTGGCGGGCGAACGGCCCGGCACCCTCAAGCAGGCCTTCGGCGCCCAGTGCATCAGCCTGGGCCGCCACGACGGCATCTTCCAGTTCGCCGACCGGGGCGACTCCGCGATCTGGCTCCACATCGACGGCCGGCCCGGCGCCACGATGAAGGAAGCCGTCTGCAAGGGCGTCGTGCAGCACCTCGCCGACGAGGCCCGCAAGCCCGGCGGCTACCGCCTCCACCGCATCTCCGGCGGCCCGGCACGCCAGAAGAAGCTCCGGGCGCGGGACACGGCGGAAGCGGCGGCCGTCTGATGCGCGCGGCGGACACGGGGACCGGCGGGAACGACGGCACCAGCGGCATGGACGGCATGGACGGAGCGACCGGCACGGACGAGCAGGACCTCGCGGACCACGACGGCCACCACGGCCGCGCCGGCGGGGGAGGCGACGCCGGCGAAACGGCGACCGAGACCTTCGTCGCCCACCGCAACCTGCTCTTCACCGTCGCCTACGAGATGCTCGGCTCGGCCTCCGACGCCGAGGACGTCCTCCAGGAGACCTGGCTGCGCTGGGCCGGCGTCGACCTGGAGCGGGTCGACGACCGGCGCGCCTACCTGGTCCGCATCACGACCCGGCAGTCCCTGAACCGGCTGCGCGCCCTGAGCCGCCGCAAGGAGGCGTACGTCGGCCAGTGGCTCCCCGAACCGCTGCTCACCGCGCCGGACGTGGCCCAGGACGTGGAGCTCGCCGAGAGCGTGTCGATGGCGATGATGCTCGTCCTGGAGACGCTGTCGCCGACCGAGCGCGCCGTCTTCGTCCTGCGCGAGGCCTTCGACGTCGGCTACGACGAGATCGCCGCCGCCCTCGACAAGTCCCCCGCCGCCGTACGGCAGATCGCGCACCGCGCCCGCCGCCACGTCGACGCCCGGCGCCCGCGCCGGACCGTGTCCGCGAGCCAGACCCGGGCTGCCCTGGAATCGTTCCGCCACGCCCTCGACAGCGGGGACCTCCAGGGCCTCCTCGACGTCCTCGCCCCCGACGTCGTCCTGGTGGGCGACGGCGGAGGGGTCAAACGGGCCGCGCTGCGCCCCGTCGTCGGCGCCGGCAAGGTCGGCCGCTTCATCCTCGGCGGCACCGGCAAGGTCGCGGGCCGGCTCACCGTCACCCCGACGGTGGCCAACGGCAGCCCGGCGTTCCTCGCGTACCTCGACGGGGAGCTCGACGGCGTCATGGTGTTCCACGTCCAGGACGCCCGCATCACCGGCATCTACTACGTCCGCAACCCCGAGAAGCTGGGCCGGATCGAGGCCGAGACCGCGCTCACCCTGCGGTGACGGCGGTCGCGGGGGCGGGCGTGCCCGCCCCCGGCGGCCCGCCGGCCGCCGTTCCCGCTACGAGTGCCCCAGGTCGGCGGAGGGGAGGTCCGCCGCGGGCACGGAGCCGGTGTCGGGGACGGGGCGCAGCGGGAACTCGTCCGTCGCCATCGAGTCCAGTACCGGCGGCGCGGGCCGCGGCGGCTTGGGCATGACGGCGGCCTCCGAGTGGCCGCCGCAGCCGTACGAGAGGGACACGAGCCGGCCGTCCGCCGGGCTGAACTCGTTCGCGCAGACGCCGAAGGCCTGGCCCAGCGAGCCGCCGATCGCGACGAGGAAGCCGCACGAGACGCACGACGCGGGCGCCGCCTGCGCCATCGCGGTCTTCGCGCCGAAGGCCTCGTCCCACCGGTCGGCCGCCGTGTGAAGCCCGTACCGCGACAGGACGCGGGCGCGGCGCATGCCGAGCTCCTCCGCCACCGCGGTGATGGAGCCGCGCGCCGGGGCGACCACCCGGTCGGTGACGTCGGCGTCCTCGGCCTCGACCAGTTCGGCCATCTCGGTGGAGACCACCGAGTTCGGCGGCGGCGTGTCCTCACCGGACCAGCCGGGCTCCAGGCGCAGGTCGTCGGCGTCCGTGGGCAGCAGGTCGCCGGGGCCCATGTCGCCCGGGCGCAGCCGGTCGCTCCACGGCACCCATTCGGGGGCGAGCAGCGCGTCGTCGCCGGGGAGGAGCACCGTTTCGTTGAGGGTGACGTTCTTCGCGCGGGAGGCGCGGGTCACGGTGACGGCCCAGCGCCAGCCGCGGTAGCCCGGTTCCTTGCACTCGAAGAAATGCGTCACGACCCGGTCGCCCTCCGCTACGGCGGAGACGTGCGCGCCCACCACACCGGGGTGGGCGGCCTCCTCGGCCGCCGCACGGGCGAACTCCACCGCCTCGGCGCAGAGGCGGTCCGGGGCGGGCGTACGCGGGGTACGCGGGGTACGGCTTCGCGTCGTCGCAGCACTCACAGGTCTCGTTCTCTCCTACGCCGTCTCACGAGTGCGCCGTCCGTACTGTCGTCCACAACGACCCGTCGGTCTCGTCCGTACGTAGCGCGGGCGGAGCGGACCAGAGGGCCGCGTCGACGTCCGCGCCCCGATCGGCCTCGGGCGCACCCCACTGTGATCCATTCTGCGGGATCACGAAGAGGCGCGCGGCCAAGTGCAACCGCCGGTGGCGCGCTACGCACGCTACCTCCTCCGAAGCCTTCGGCCCACATGCGAGGTCCGATTCGCGGACACGGCACGCGCGGGGGGCCGGCGTGCCGGGTCCGTGCGGCACCTCCCGGAGACGCACCGGGGACGTGCCGGGAGGGGTTCCGCACGGCCTCTTGGGGCACTATGGGCCACGTGGCACCCGCACGGTCGTCCGCAGACGGCTCGGGACCGGCCAGGCGGGCCGGCCGGGCTGTCGGGCGTGCCCTGCACCTCCCCTTCACCGGTACGGCGCGCGGGATCCGGCGTGCCACGCACGCCCACGGGGCCGGTGAGTCGGGACTGGGCCGGCTGATCGAACTGCACGCGATCAACGGCGCCGGGGACGTCATGATCACCGTGGCGCTGGCCTCGACGGTGTTCTTCTCCGTCCCCACGGACGAGGCGCGCGGGCGGGTGGCCCTGTACCTGGCGATCACCATGGCTCCGTTCACCCTGCTGGCCCCGGTGATCGGTCCCCTGCTGGACCGGCTGCCGCACGGCCGGCGGGCGGCGATGGCGGGCGCGATGCTGACGCGGGCGCTGCTGGCGGTGATGATGTCCGGCGCGGTCGCCACGGGCGGGCTGGAGCTGTATCCGGCGGCCCTGGGCGTCCTGGTGGCCTCGAAGGCGTACGGCGTCGTACGCAGTGCCGTGGTCCCGCGCCTGCTGCCGCCGAAGTTCTCACTCGTCAAGGCGAACTCCCGGGTCACGCTGGCGGGCCTGCTCGCGACGGGCGCGGCGGCGCCGGTGGCGGCCGGACTGCACACGATCGGGCCTCCGTGGCCGCTGTACGGGGCCTGCGCGATCTTCGTCTGGGGCACTTTCGCGGCGTTCCAGCTGCCGCACAAGGTGGACGAGGCGAAGGGCGAGCGCCGGGCGCGGCTGTCCACGCACGAGGCGCATTCGAAGCGGCCGGGGCTGCGGACGGTCAGCCGTCCGGTGCTGTGCGGGCTGCTGGCGAACGCCTCGATGCGCGGGCTGTCCGGGTTCCTGATCTTCTTCCTGGCGTTCCTGCTGCGCGAGCACCCGCTGGCCGGGCAGAGCGCGGCGGTGTCGCTGGGCATCGTCGGTGTCGCGGCGGGCATCGGCAACGCGTGCGGGACGGCCGTCGGGGCGTGGCTGCGGGCCCGGGCGCCCGAGGCGATCATCGCGTCCGTCCTGTCGGTCACCCTGGGCGTGGCGGTCGTGGCGGCGATCCTGTTCAGCGGCCTGTTCATGGCCTTCCTGGCCGGCACGGCGGGCTTCTGCCAGGCGCTGGCGAAGCTGTCGCTGGACGCGATGATCCAGCGCGACGTGCCCGAGGCCGTGCGCACGTCGGCCTTCGCCCGTTCGGAGACGCTGCTCCAGGTGGCGTGGGTGATGGGCGGTGCGATCGGGATCGCCCTGCCGCTGAACGGCGTCCTCGGCATGTCGGTGGCCGCCGCCGTGGTCGCCCTGGGCACCCTGATGGCCCTGCGCGGCTTCCTGACCTCCCCGCACCACCAACGGCAGCACGGCTCCTCCCGCACCCGGGTGGCGTAAGGGCCCCGGTCCGGCCCGCGGGAGCCCCGCCGGGGCGGCCCGCCCCGCCGCAGGACCCCCGTGCGGCGGTGCGGCCCACCGGCCCGATAGCCTTCGGCTCATGACCGCACCGCTTTTCCCGGGTAGGGCCCGCCGCAGCGTCGCGGCCCTCGGAGCCGTGTCCGCCGGCCTCCTCCTCCTGTCCGCCTGCGACAAGCCGACGCCGCTCGCGACGGTGACCGTCGGCAGCTCGTCGGTGTCCGCCGAGTCCGAGTGCCGCACCGACGGCAAGGACCTCTCCATGGACAGGGTCCAGGAGTGCCTGACGGACCCCAAGAACGCCAAGACCATCGAGTACGGCCGCGGGGACACGCTGCGCCTGGGCGTCGAGCCCGAGATCGTCGAGGACGGCAAGAAGTGGCAGGCGGTCCTCGACGGCCAGCCGATCACCGAGCCCTCCGCCAACACCTACCGCAGCTTCCAGGGCGCCGACGTCTTCGCGACCGGCGGCCAGGGCGAGGCGCCCCAGTCGAAGCTGCTGGGCTTCGTCCAGGTCGGCGAGGACGGCAAGCCCCTATCCGTCTGGTCCTTCAAGCTCAAGCTGAAGAACTAGCGGACGGAAGGCGGGCGGCGGCGTGCGCGCGCTGATCGTGACCGCGGTGGCCGCGGAGGCAGACTCCGTGGCCGCCGGCCTGACCCCTCATCCGGACCCGGTCACGCCCGAGCCGCGCACCCTGCCCGGCGGGTACCCCATCACCCGCCGGGACCTGCCCGGCCTCGCGGCCGACGTCCTCGTCGGCGGTGTCGGCCCGGCCGCCGCCGCGGCCGCCACGGCCACCGCGCTCGCGCTGGCCGACTACTCCCTCGTCGTCTCCGCCGGCATCGGCGGCGGGTTCGCTCCCGCCGCCCCGCCCGGCTCGCTGGTGGTCGCCGACGCGCTCGTCGCCGCCGACCTGGGCGCCGAGACCCCCGAGGGTTTCCTACCGGTGCAGGAGCTCGGCTTCGGCCGCAACGTGCACCTGCCGCCCGCCGGGCTCGCCGCCCGCGCCGCCGAGGCCACCGGGGCCCTGCTGGCGCCCGTCCTGACCGTGTCCACCGTCACCGGCAGCGCCTCCCGCGCCGCCGAGCTCGCCGCCCGCCACCCGCTCGCGGGGGCCGAGGCGATGGAGGGCTTCGGGGTGGCGGAGGCCGCCGCCGCGCACGGGCTGCCGGTACTGGAGATCCGCGCCGTGTCCAACGCCGTCGGACCGCGTGACCGGGCCGCCTGGCGGATCGCGGAGGCGATGGACGCCCTCACCGCCGGATTCCGCGCGCTGGGACCCGTACTCGTCCATTGGGGAGAACGCCATGAGCACCGCTGAACCGCTCGCGATCGCCTACTCGCCCTGCCCGAACGACACCTTCGTCTTCGACGCCTGGGCGCACGGACGCGTCCCGGGCGCACCCGCCCTCGACGTTACCTTCGCCGACATCGACGTCACCAACGGCATGGCCGAGCGCGGCGAGCTCGACGTGCTGAAGGTGTCGTACGCCGTGCTGCCCTGGGTGCTGGAGGAGTACGCGCTGCTGCCCTGCGGCGGGGCGCTGGGGCGCGGCTGCGGCCCCCTCGTGCTGACGCGCGGGCCCGGCGTGGACCTCGGCACCGGCACGGTGGCGGTGCCGAGCGAACGCTCCACCGCGTACCTGCTCTTCCGGCTGTGGGCGGCGGACGTACTGCCGGACGGGGTCGGCAAGGTGGTCGTGCTGCCGTTCCACGAGATCATGCCGGCCGTGCGCGACGGGCGGGTGGACGCCGGGCTGGTCATCCACGAGGCCCGGTTCACCTACCAGGACTACGGACTGCACCGGCTGGCCGACATGGGCGAGCACTGGGAGTCCACCACCGGCCTGCCGATCCCGCTCGGCGCGATCATCGCCAAGCGCTCGCTGGGCGCGGAGAGGCTGCGTGCGCTGGCCGAGGCGGCCCGTACGTCGGTGCGGATGGCGTGGGACGACCCGGAGGCCTCACGGCCGTACGTACGCGCCCACGCGCAGGAGCTGGACCCGGCGGTCGCCGACCAGCACATCGGGCTGTACGTCAACGAGTTCACCGCCGACCTCGGCGACGCCGGGTACGCGGCCGTCCGCGGGCTGCTCACCAGGGCCGCCGCCGAGGGGCTGGTACCGGCCATCCCGGCGGACGCGCTGCGCTTCCCGTGACCTGACGCGCCGGTGCCCCGCCGCTCGGTGGGAGCGGCGGGGCACCGTGGTTCCGCGACGGTCAGACGTCGAGCCGGTCAGACGTCGAGCTGGTCGGCCACCGCGCGCAGCAGGCCGGCGATCTTCGTGCCGTGCACCTTGTCGGGGTAGCGGCCGCGCTCCAGCATCGGGGTGATGTTCTCGAGCAGGGTCGTCAGGTCCTGCACGATGGAGGCGAGCTCATCGGGCTTGCGGCGCTGCGCGGCCGCGACCGAAGGCGCCGGATCCAGCACCGTCACCGAAAGTGCCTGGTCACCGCGCTGTCCCGCGACCACTCCGAATTCCACCCGCTGCCCGGGCTTGAGGGCGTCGACCCCGGCCGGAAGCACCGACGAGTGCACGAAGACGTCGCCGCCGTCATCACGGGAGAGAAAGCCGAAGCCCTTCTCGCTGTTGAACCACTTGACCTTGCCGGTAGGCACGTCCGTCCTCTGTCCTTGTGCTCGTCGGGTCCGGTCGGCCGTCGTGAACGGCTCCGGATAGCAGTACAGCGGGTCCTCCGACCCGCCACCTCCAGGCTAATGGTCCAGAAACCGCTGACAAGACGTTCCCCGGTCCTTCCCGCTCCACCGCTTCGGCCAGGGAACTACCCTGGTGGGGTGACTGTTACTCCTCATCCCGACGAAGCGCGGCCCGGCGACGGCCTGGTCAAGGCCGGCGGCATCGTGTTCATCGTGGGCGCCGTGGCGACCCTCGCGACGATGGCCCCGCTGTTCCTGGGCACCGACCCGTTCCCGTCGTACGCGTGGGCCGTCTGCATGCTCATGGGCGTCGGCTTCGCCATCTCCGCGGCTGGCGTACTCCGCTCGGCCGCCGCCCAGCGCCGGGCGGCCCGCGCTTCGCAGGCCGCCTGACGGGCCGCCGCCGCCCGGCGCCTCAGGCCGCCCGGGCCCGCTCGTACTCCGCGAGCCACTGCGGCAGCGCGGTGAGGTCGCCCAGCACCACGTCCGCACCGGCCTCCCGCAGCTGCGACTCCGTGCACGGGCCGGTCGGCACCACCACCGACAGCGCGCCGGCCGTGCGGGCGCCGCGCACGTCCCCGATGTGGTCGCCGACGTAGATTTGCGCGCCGTACTCGCGCAGCGCCCCGGCCTTGGCCTCGGCCCAGAGCCAGCCGATGACGGCGTCGGGCTCCATGCCCAGGTGCTCCAGGTGGTGGCGGGCGTTGGGCTCGTTCTTGGCCGTCACGACGATCGCCCGTCCGCCGAGGGCCTGGACGGCCTTGATCGCTTCGCGGGCGCCGGGCATCGCGGGCGTCGGCTCGATGGCGTGGTCGACGTAGAGCTCCCGGTAGAGGTCCCGCATCGCCGGTATCTCCTCCTCGGGGAACCAGTACGCGAGCTCCTCCTCCAACGGCGGCCCGAGGCGCGTAATGGCCTCGTCGGCGTTGATGTACGCCCCGGTCTTCGCGGAGAGCGCCTGGTAGGCGGCCTTGATGCCGGGGCGGGAGTCGATGAGCGTCATGTCGAGGTCGAAGCCGACGGTGAGCTGCTGCGGGATGTGGGAGGTCATAGCGCCATTGTGCCGAGGCTCCACCGGACTGAGGGAAGCTAAGCGGAGGTTGGCTTAGCAGATGCCCTTATTTGGCGAAATGTCTGCTGCGTGGTGGATTCTCCGCTGGGGTGGGGCTGCGGGGCCGGAGTTTCGTCGGGACGGCATCACAGCCGCGTTGGGGTGACGAGACGACGGGCCGGGCGCCGGCCGGCCGGACTTCCGGGCCCCCAGGGGCCCTCAACGGTCCACCCCCGCGCACCGGATCGCTCCGCGCCCCTCCCGGCTCAGACGATGTCCCATGTGGCGAGGTGGACGCGCCGCTCGTAGCAGCAGACGCCTGCGGCGAGGGCGAAGACATTGCCCGTGCGCTGGCGTTGGTGACGGGGATGACTACTGAGCGCTGCTGTTACTGACAGATCGGCTGGGCGGCCGAGGAACGTCAGCGGACCGTTAGCGGCGAACCGGACACTGGGACCGGTATCGGCGGCACCCCGCCCGATTCCGCACATGACAGCCCCCCACCCTCCTCGGGAGCATCCCTTGTTCAGAGCGAAAAGACTGCAGGCCGCCCTCGTCGCGGTCACCGCCCTGGCCGGCCTTGCGGTGTCGACCGCGCCGGCCCAGGCCTCGACGTGCCAGCTGAACGGAGGTGCGTACATCTGTGAGTACGGCGTCTCGCGGACGGTACTCGCCGACGGGACGGTGCAGGAGTTCGTCGTCGGTACCGACCACGCGGTGTGGACGAACTGGGGTCGCGGCTCCTGGAACGGCTGGGTGTCCATGGGCGGATGGGTCAAGAGCCGCATCACCGCCACCCCCAGGCAGGAGCGCAGCACCGACCCCGTCATCATTTCGGCCATCGGCGCGGACGGCAAGGTCTGGTTCCGTCTGCGGGGGGCCAACGGCACGTGGACCGACTGGCTGATGAACTGCAACGACAGGCCGGGCGGCCCGCTGTGCCCGTGAACGTCGTAGGTGCACACTCCCGGCCCTGATCTGACGCGGAAGCGGCGTTGACGAACCTCGCTGCCGGTCCACATCACCACAGGCAGGCCGCAGACGCCTCCCGGGCAGAAGCGCGTAGCGATCTGTCGCGCCCACCAGTCCCGGATGCTGCCCTGCTCGTCATTTGGTGCGGGTATCGGCCCCGGACGGCCGTCGGACGCTATGCCGAGAGGAGCGCGTAGCGATCTGACGCGCCCATCCGCTTCCCTGGCTGTTCTGGTCGGCATCTGGTGCGGGTAGTGGGCCCCTGGCTCGGATTTCGATGGCTGGCGTGCCCGGATCCGGGAGCAGGCCGACGCCCGGCCCCTCGTCTCGTCACTGAGGGACCCGCTCCCCTTCTCCTGCCCCGTGACCGTTCCTTTGGGGGCTTCCCGGCAGTCCTTGTCTTTCCGGGGCGGGACGGTCGGTCAAGGGTGGCCGAAGGCCATCGCGAAGCGACGCGAACGCAGTGAGCGCCCTTGAGGGACCGGCACGACACGGAAGGACGATGGGACTGACGGGAAACCCCCAAACCAGCCCCGACACCGCCCCGCCGAAACCCCGCCCCCCGAAACCCCGCCCCACCCCCACCCCCTACCGTCGTCGCGCGCGCCACAGGAGGTACGCCGCCGTGGTGGCGGCCGCTGTGCGGGCCAGGGTGGGCCAGAGGGAGCGGAAGGCCGGCCCGAGCTGGTCGGAGGGGAGCGGGGTGCCCCAGTGGCCGGAGGCGCGGCCCCAGAGCCAGAGCATGGCCAGGGCGAAGACCGAGGCGGGCAGGCCGAGGAGGACCCACTTGCGCTCGCGGGGTCCGAGCACGCGCGAGGCGTACGCCACCAGCGCGCCGGCGCCGAGCAGCGGCCAGTACGCGGTGAGCGCCCCCGCGAGGAGCATTACCGCCGCCAGCAGGAGGAACGCGTGGGGGCGGGGCCTCGGTTCCCCCTCCGGGGCGGCGGCCTTCTTCTTCCGGCGCCGGTCGCGCAGGAACCGTACGAGGCCCCCCGCCGCCGCGCCCGGGCCCGCGGCGGAGTCCGGCTCGGCCCCCGCCCCCTCCCTCTCCGCGTCCTCGTCCCCCCGCTCCCGGAAGTGGTCCGGGAACTCGATGCCGCCCGCGAAGCCCTCCACCTGCGGCCCCGCCCCCAGCGCGCCCGGGGACAGGCTCCACCAGTCGGGTTCGGCTTCGGCGGAGGAGCCGAGTTCGTCGAGGCCGGCCAGGTGCGGCGGGACGTTCTGCGGGACGTTCTGCGGCCCGCGCTGCGCCGGAACCGCGGCCGGAGCGGCGGGAGCCTCCGGAGCCCCCGGAGCCGCCGGAGGCGCGGACCGGGTGGAGGTCACCCCGTCCAGGACCTCCTCCGGCGTGCCGATCCGGTCCAGGATGCCGCGTACGGCCGCCGGGGTGTCCGGTTCGTATCGGGCGCGCCGGCGGTCGATCTCGTCCCGCAGCCCCGCGACCAGCCGCATCCGGTCTCCGGACGACAGCTGCCGGCGCTGCGCCAAGTCCCCGACGCGGCTCAGGTATTCGTAGACCAGATGGTCGCTCTCGATCCCCACGCCCCCGACGGTAGCGCGTGCGTCCGTGGAGCGGCCGACGGCTCAGCGGATACCGTTGGCCGGATGGGGACCGGACGGCGGTCCGGCCGGCGTGACCAGGAGGCGACCAACGTGCCCGAGGCAAGTACCGCTGCGGCGAACGCCCCGCGCTCCCTCGCCGAGGCGCTCCGCGCCCGCGACGACGTGGCGCTCGCCGCCCTGCTGCACGCCCGCCCCGACCTGCTGAACCCGGTGCCCGGCGACGTCACCCAGCTGGCCACCCGCGCCGGCACCCGCGCCTCCGTGGTGCGCGCCCTGGACCGTCTGGACCGGTTCGCGCTGCAGACGGCGGAGGCCCTCGCGGTCGCCCCGGACCCGTGCCCGTACCCGGTGCTGGAGTCGCTGCTGACCGGGACCGGCGGCGAGGACACCGAGGCCCGCGACGCGCTCCCCCGGGCTCTGGGGACCCTGCGCGACCAGGCTCTGGTGTGGGGGGACGAGGACCGGCTGCGGCTGGTCCGCACCGCCCGGGAGCTGCTCGCCCCGTCGGCGCAGCGGCCCTCGCCGACGGGGCTGGGGCCGACCGTGGCGGAGGCGGTGGCGGGGATGTCGCCGACCCGGATCCAGGAGATCGTGGCGGCGGCCGGGCTGCCCGCGACGCACGACCCGGTCTCCGCGGTGTCCGCGCTGACCGGGCTGTTCACCGACCCGGAGCGGATGTCGGCGCTGCTGGACGAGGCTCCGGCGGAGGCGCACCAGGTGCTGGGGCGGCTCGTGTGGGGGCCGCCGTACGGAGAGGTGACCCCGAATCCGACGCCGCCGGTGCGCTGGCTGCGCGACCGGGGACTGTTGCTGCCGGCTTCGCCGCGGACGGTCGTACTGCCCCGGGAGGTCGCGCTGCACCTGCGGGGCGGGCTCGCGCACCGGCGGACGGCTCCGCTCCCGCCGCCGGTGGGCGTGCACCGGGAGCACCGTCCACAGCTTGTGGACGCGAACGCGGCGGGGCAGGCGCTGGCGGCGCTGTCGACCGTCGAGGAGCTGGTGAAGTCCTGGGAGCACGCCGGACCGCTGGTGCTGCGGGCGGGCGGGCTGGCCGTACGGGACCTGAAGCGGACGGCGGCCGCGCTGGACACCACCGAGAGCGCGGCGGCGTTCTGGATCGAACTGGCCTACGCGGCGGGGCTGCTGGCCACCGACGGCGAGGCCGACGAGCGGTACGCGCCCACGCCCGCGTTCGACGGCTGGCGCGAGCTGCCGCCCGCCGAGCGGTGGGCGGCGCTGGCCCGGGCCTGGCTGCCGGCCACCCGCACGCCGGGGCTGGTCGGGGAGCAGGACGCCAAGGGGCGCTCCCTGTCGGCGCTCGGCCCCGACCTGGACCGTTCGGCGGCGCCGGAGGTGCGCCGCCGGGTCCTGGAGCTGATCGGGGAGCTGCCCGAGGGCGGGGTGCCGGACCCGGAGGCGGTCCTGGAGCGGCTCGCGTGGGAGCGTCCGGCGCGCGGTACGGGCGATCTGCGGGCCCGGCTCGCGCGGTGGACGCTGCACGAGGCCGAGGTGCTGGGGGTCACCGGGCGGGGTGCGCTCAGCGTGTTCGGCCGCGCGCTGCTGGAGCACCGTGATGCGGCGGGGCCGCTGGCGCCGCTGCTGCCGGAGCCGGTGGACCACGTGCTGTTGCAGGCGGACTTGACGGCGGTGGCTCCCGGTCCGCTGCTGCGGCCGCTGGCGGAGATGCTGGCCGTGCTCGCGGACGTGGAGTCCAAGGGCGGGGCGACGGTGTACCGGTTCACGCCCGGTTCGGTGCGGCGGGCGCTGGACGCCGGGCAGACGGCCTCGGACCTGCACGCTTTCCTCACCGAGCACAGCCGTACGCCGGTGCCGCAGCCGCTGGCGTACCTGATCGACGACGTGGCGCGGCGGCACGGGCACCTGCGGGTCGGGGCGGCGTCCTCGTACGTACGGTGCGACGACGACGCGATGCTGGGGGAGATCCTCGCGGACAAGCGGTCGGCGTCGCTGGGGCTGCGGCGGCTCGCTCCGACGGTGCTGGCGGCGCAGGCGGATCCGGCGGCGCTGCTCGACGGGCTGCGGGCGATGGGGTACGCGCCGGCGGCGGAGTCCCGTACCGGTGACGTGCTGGTGTCGCGGGCCGACGCGCACCGCACCCCGGCGCGTTCGGCGCCGGTGCCGGTGCCGGACGGGCCGCCGGTGCCGGACGCGACGCTGCTGGGGGCGGCGGTACGGGCGATCCGTGCGGGCGATCTGGCGGCGACGGCGGTCCGCAAGGAGCCGGCGGCCGCCTCCTCGGGCGCTCCGGGGGAACTGCCGCGCACGAGCGCGGCGGAGACCCTGGCCACGGTGCAGGCGGCGGCGCTGACGGGGTCGGCGGTGTGGATCGGGTACGTGAACGCCGACGGCGCGGCGAGCCAGCGGGTCATCGCCCCGGTGCGGGTGGAGGGCGGCTTCGTCACGGGCTACGACCACACGGCGGACGAGGTCCGCACGTACGCCCTGCACCGCATCACGGGGGTGGCGGAGCTGGCGGAGGACCAGGTCTAGACGCGGCCGGCGGGAAAACCGCTGGCCGGGGCGGGGGCCGACCGGCACTCTGGCGCCATGCCCGAAGCACTGCCCGAAGCGGGATCCGCGTCCGCACCGGGTCCCGCCTCCCCGCCCGCACCCGCGTCCGCACCGGGATCCGCGTCCGCCTCCCCGCCCGCACCCGCGCCCGCACCCGCACAGGGATGCGCGTCCCCGGCCCCGTCCCCGTCGCCCGTCCCCCGGTACCAGATCCGCGCCGCCCACACCGGTGCCACCGTCACCGTCTACCAGGCCTACGCCCCGCGGCTCGGCGTGCCCGCGGCCCGCGACGGGCGCTTCCCGCCCGCGTGGAAGCGGGAGCGGATGACGTGGATCAAGCCGTCGTTCCTGTGGATGATGTACCGCTGCGGCTGGGCCACGAAGGCCGACCAGGAGACCGTCCTGGCGGTGGAGGTCACCCGCGAGGGCTTCGACCGGGCGCTCGCCCGCGCCTGCCTCTCCCACTACGTGCCCGGCGTCCACGCGGACCGCGAGGCGTGGCGGGCGTCCCTGGCCGGCTCCCCGGCCCGGGTGCAGTGGGACCCGGAGCGGGACCTGCACCTGAACGCGCTGCCCCACCGGTCCCTGCAACTGGGTCTGTCCGGATGGGCTTCGCGGGCGTACGCCGACGAGTGGACGGTGTCCATCCGCGACGTCACCCCGCTGGCCCGGGAGATCCACGCCCTGGTCCGCGCGGGCGACACCGGGGCCGCCCGCGCGCTGCTTCCGGCCGAGACCCCCTACCCGGCGGGCCCGCTGCCCCACCTGGGCGCGTAGCGGAGCCCCGGGGCCCGCCGCGCCGCCCCCGGCTCACCGGGGCGCGTAGTCCACCAGCGCGGGGTCGAAGGGCCACGCCTCGCGCAGCCAGGCGCTCACCGCCCCGTGGACGCGGGCGTCCAGGTGGGCGCGGTCGGCCCGTACCCAGGAGCTGACGTGCACCCGCCGGGGATCCTCCTTGGCGGGGTAGACGTAGAGGCACCCGATGACCTCGTCCGCGCCCTCCAGCACGCTGTACGTGAACCCGCGCCGCTCCGCGAAGTCCCGCGCGTGCCGCTCCAGGTCGGCCAGGTTCGCCTCGACGGACATCCCCTCGGGCGGCGGCCAGGCGCGGCCCTCGAAGCCGGGCGTGGCCCGGATGTGCGCGATGCTCCCGCTCCAGGCGGCGAGGTCCCGCGCGTTGTGCTCCGCCCCGAGCGGCTCCAGCCGGAAACCGTCGCAGGCGAGCGTGCGCGGCACGTCGAAGCCGTCGGGCACGAAGGACTGCTGATCTTCATTCATGGACCGGACCGTACGCGGCACCGGTGGGCCGCGTCAGCGCGTTTTCCCGGCAGGGGCCGGCGGGACCCTCCACCCCGGGGCGGGATACGGCAGACTGGAGGTTTGGCCGCCCGCGCCCGGGCGGCCGCCACCCCGCCGGAAAGGGACAGGCGTGAACGGGCCTCTCATCGTCCAGAGCGACAAAACCCTCCTTCTCGAGGTCGACCACGAGCTCGCCGGGGCCGCGCGGCGCGCCATCGCCCCCTTCGCGGAGCTGGAGCGGGCGCCCGAGCACATCCACACCTACCGGATCACCCCGCTCGGGCTGTGGAACGCCCGGGCCGCCGGGCACGACGCCGAGCAGGTCGTCGACGCGCTCGTCGAGTACTCCCGCTATCCCGTCCCGCACGCGCTGCTGGTCGACGTCGCCGAGACCATGGCCCGCTACGGGCGCCTGACCCTGTCCAAGCACCCCGTCCACGGGCTGGTGCTGACCAGCACCGACCGGCCCGTGCTGGAGGAGATCCTGCGCTCGAAGCGGATCGCCCCGCTGGTCGGGGCGCGGCTCGACGCCGACACGGTGGCGGTGCACCCGTCGGAACGCGGGCAGATCAAGCAGACCCTGCTGAAGCTGGGCTGGCCCGCCGAGGACCTCGCCGGGTACGTGGACGGCGAGGCGCACCCGATCGACCTGGAGGAGAACGGCTGGGCGCTGCGCCCGTACCAGGCGCAGGCCGTCGAGGGGTTCTGGCACGGCGGGTCCGGGGTGGTCGTCCTGCCGTGCGGCGCGGGCAAGACGCTGGTCGGTGCCGGTGCGATGGCGAAGGCGAAGGCGACGACGCTGATCCTGGTCACCAACACCGTCTCGGCGCGGCAGTGGAAGCACGAGCTGGTGCGGCGCACCTCGCTGACGGAGGAGGAGATCGGCGAGTACTCCGGTACGCGCAAGGAGATCCGGCCCGTCACGATCGCCACGTACCAGGTGCTGACGACCAAGCGGAAGGGCGTCTACCCGCACCTGGAGCTGTTCGACTCCCGGGACTGGGGGCTGATCCTCTACGACGAGGTGCACCTGCTGCCGGCGCCGGTGTTCAAGTTCACCGCCGACCTCCAGGCGCGCCGGCGGCTCGGTCTGACGGCCACTCTGGTGCGGGAGGACGGGCGGGAGTCCGACGTGTTCTCGCTGATCGGGCCGAAGCGGTTCGACGCGCCGTGGAAGGAGATCGAGGCGCAGGGCTACATCGCGCCGGCCGACTGCGTCGAGGTCCGCGTCAATCTGACCGAGTCCGAGCGGCTCGCGTACGCGACCGCCGAGACGGAGGAGAAGTACCGCTTCTGCGCGACGACCGCGACGAAGCGGAAGGTCACCGAGGCGCTGGTGCGCAAGCACCGGGGCGAGCAGACGCTGGTCATCGGGCAGTACATCGACCAGCTCGACGAGCTCGGCGAGCACCTGGACGCGCCCGTCATCAAGGGCGAGACCTCCAACGCGCAGCGGGAGAAGCTCTTCAACGCCTTCCGCGAGGGCGAGATCAGCGTGCTGGTCGTCTCCAAGGTCGCGAACTTCTCGATCGACCTGCCGGAGGCCACCGTCGCCATTCAGGTGTCCGGCACCTTCGGTTCCCGTCAGGAGGAGGCGCAGCGCCTGGGCCGGGTGCTGCGGCCGAAGGCGGACGGGCACGAGGCGCGGTTCTACTCGGTCGTCGCGCGCGACACGATCGACCAGGACTTCGCCGCGCACCGCCAGCGCTTCCTGGCGGAACAGGGCTACGCCTACCGGATCATGGACGCGGACGAGCTGCTGGCGAGCGACTGACCCGGTCCTCCGGAGCCGGGCGCGGGGCGGGGATCCGGCCCCGCGCCGGGCGGTGGCGGATGCGTCGGCAGGCCGCGCCCGTCAGGGCGGTGAGGGCCGGTACGGCCCACACCCACAGGTGCGGCCACTCCCGCAGCAGGGCCCGGCCGGTCAGCGGGACGTGGTGGGCCCAGAAGTCGGCGGAGGCCTCCGGGAGCACCAGCAGCCCGAGCAGGGCGGTGCCGGCGAGACCGGCCAGGGCGGTCAGAGCGGCCCGGACGCGCCGGGTCAGCAGCAGGTACGGGATGAAGAGCGCCGGGGTCAGGGTGATCCCGGCGGCGATGCCCAGGGCGAAGCCCTTGCCGAGGGCGGTGCGCGGCCGGCCGAGGTCCCAGACGGCGAGGCAGGCGAACGCCAGGTTGATCTGGGCGGGCAGCGGGCTCTGGAACAGGGGCTCCAGCCACAGCCCGGCGATGGTGGCGGCCAGGACGGGGCCCCGCCGGGCCCGTACCGAGGCGAGCCGGCAGGACAGCAGGACCAGCAGGGCGAGCAGGCCGGCGTTCCCGAGGACGAGGACGGCCTTGAGCACACCCGCCGGCAGCCAGGCGGCGGGCGTGAAGAGGATCGCGGCGAACGGCGGATAGGCGCTGGGCGGATGCCACTCGGCGGCGGAGAAGCCACTGAGGACGGCGTCGGCGACGGGGACGCGCAGGGCGATGCACAGGACGCCCAGCGCGAGCAGCGGGCCTGTGACCAGCACACCCGCGAGCGGTGAGGAAGAGGAAGCGGAATCGGGGCTGCGGGTCACGCGCGTGACCCTAGTGGATCAACGTGCGGTTGCCGCCGGGTTCAGGCCAAAGCCTGCGTATCCGTCAGCGGCGTATGACGCCCGCGTCATGGGCGTACTCACCGAGGACGGCGACGCTCACGGCGGCGGCGGCGAAGACCTTGGCGGCGCGCAGTACATCGCCGACGCGGTGGCGGGGACGGGGGCCGGAGGCGGCGGTGGCGCCTCCGGCCCCGGGCCCGCCCTGGACCGGGACAAAGGTTGCGGTGCTCATGTGTCCATGGTCCTTCTCCGCCCCTCCCCGCACATCGCCCTCGGGATGGAATCCCCAGCTCTCCCGGCTCCTCCTCGCGGCCCATGGCATCCCCTAGTGGCTCTGCCGGAGGTCTGACACTCCCCGGTATGACACCCGTACGGAGGTCCCACCCCCTCCGGGCTTCCGGCCCGGATATCCATTCGCGCCGCCCCGCCCGGCTGACTACACTCTCCGCTCTTGCCGCCCCCCGCCGCCGCAGCGGGGAGAGCCGCCTTCCGGACGGAAACCGGGGGCTTCCGTACCGCACAGACCAGCAGCTGGAGGCCCTTCCGTGTCCGCGCACGCCCCCGACACCACCGCACCCGACACCACCGGTCCCCTCGGCCGGGAACGGGCCCACCTGGCCGCCTCCCGCTCCGCGCTGCGCGCCATGCGCGAGGACGTCGAGGCCCTGGACATCCGCGACGTCACCGCGAACTGGGTCAACGCCATCGTCCTCCAGGCCCAGATCGACGACCGCATCAAGGCCCTCGCCGACCTCGCCCACACCCCGCTGTTCTTCGGCCGCCTCGACTACCTGCACGCCCCGGGCGCGGAGCTCGCCGAGGGCGCTGAGGGCGAGCAGTTCTACATCGGCCGCCGCCACGTCCACGACGCCGAGGGCGACCCGATGGTGATCGACTGGCGGGCGCCGGTCTCCCAGCCCTTCTACCGCGCCTCCAAGGCCGACCCCCAGGACGTCGTGCTGCGCCGCCGCTTCGGCTACACCGGCGGCGAACTGACCGCGTACGAGGACGAGCACCTCAGCGACCCCGCCGAGTCCCCGGCCGTCAGCAAGCTGCTCCAGCAGGAGATCGAGCGGCCCCGCGTGGGCCCCATGCGCGACATCGTCGCGACGATCCAGCCCGAGCAGGACGAGATCGTCCGCTCGGGGCTCTCCGGCTCGGTCTGCGTCCAGGGCGGCCCCGGCACCGGGAAGACCGCCGTCGGCCTGCACCGGGTCGCGTACCTCCTCTACGCGCACCGCGAGCGCCTGGCCCGCACCGGCACGCTCGTCATCGGGCCGAACCGTTCCTTCCTGCACTACATCGAGCAGGTCCTGCCGGCGCTGGGCGAGCTGGAGGTCAAGCAGGCCACCGTCGACGACCTCGTCGCCCGCGACGGCCTGGAGGTACGCGGCACCGACTCCGCCGCCACGGCGGTGGTCAAGGGCGACGCCCGGATGGCGGAGGTCCTGCGCCGTGCCGTCCGCTCGCACGTCACCCCGCCCGCCGAGCCCCTGATGGTGGTCCGCGGTTCGCGCCGCTGGCGGGTGCCCGCGTACGAGCTGGAGGAGATCGTGACCGAGCTCCAGGACCGCGACATCCGCTACGGCGCCGCCCGCGACGCGCTGCCGCAGCGGATCGCGCACGCGGTCCTCGTCCGCATGGAGCAGGCGGGCGAGGCGCCGGACGACCGGGTGCAGGACGCGGTGGCCCGCAACGCGGCCGTGAAGGCCGCGGTCAAGGCGGTCTGGCCGGCGGTCGAGCCGGCGAAGCTGGTCCTGCGCCTGCTGTCGGACGCGGACTTCCTGGCCCTGCACGCCGAGGGCGTCCTCACGGCCGACGAACAGAAGCTGCTGCTGTGGCCGAAGCCCTTCCGGAGCGTGAAGTCGGCGAAGTGGTCGGCGGCGGACCTGGTGCTGATCGACGAGGCGGCGGACCTGGTGGAACGGACGCCCTCGCTCGGCCACGTCGTCCTCGACGAGGCGCAGGACCTGTCCCCGATGCAGTACCGGGCGGTCGGCCGCCGCTGCACGACGGGTTCGGCGACGGTACTGGGCGACCTCGCGCAGGGCACCACCCCATGGGCGACGCGCAGCTGGGAGGAGGCGCTGACGCACCTGGGCAAGCCGGAAGCGGTGCTGGAGGAGCTGACGGCGGGCTTCCGCGTGCCGCGCGAGGTGATCGCGTACGCGTCACGGCTGCTGCCCTCGATCTCGCCGGGGCTGGCCCCGGTCTCCTCGGTCCGCGAGACGCCGGGGTCCCTGAAGGTGACCCCGTCCACCGACCTGACGGCGGACGTCATCGCCGCCTGCCGCGCCTCCCTCGCGCACGAGGGCTCGATCGGCCTGATCGCGGCCGACGCCCGGATCCCGGTACTGGCGGAGGCCCTCGCGGCGGCGGGCCTGCCGTACCTCTCCCCGGGCGAGGAAACCACGGCGGAGTCCCGCCTCACCCTGGTCCCGGCGTCGCTGGCGAAGGGCCTGGAGTACGACTACGTGGTCCTGGACGAGCCGGCGGCGATCGTCGACGGCGAGCCGGACGAACGGACCGGGCTGCGCCGGCTGTACGTGTGCCTCACCCGGGCCGTGTCCGGCCTGACGGCGGTCCACGCCACGACGCTGCCGCTGCCCCTGACCTGACGCGCCGCGCGGCCCCCTCCTGGGGGCTCCGCCCCCAGCCCCCGCGCCTCAAACGCCGGCGAGGCTGGATGTGCCTGCGCAGCCCGCCCGCCTGCGGACCGTTTCCCGGGGGCCAGCCCCCAGACCCCCGCGCCTCAAACGCCGGCGAGGCTGGAGTTGCCGGCCAAGCTGGAGCAGCACACCTGCGTGGGCAAACCACGGGCGGGCGGCCGGACAACGGACGCAAGGGGGCGGGGACGGGGTGGGGTGTCGTCCGGGGCTAAAACGAGATGAATTCGGCGCGCGGTACCGCTCCGCAGGACATACCCGGAACAGGCGCC
>NZ_JBVISF010000023.1:0-62628 GCF_055575675.1 Streptomyces sp. NPDC034043 | reverse complement strand
CGTCCACCTGCGGCAACAAGGGCTCTATCCGCTCCCACGCCGCATCCGTCAACTCACCTCGACCTGCCACAAGATCAATTATCAGACAGGCCTTAACACCCCTGGGAAGGCGTGCGGTTCACGACCTCCTGGGGGTCGCGGACGCCGCTGGGCGTCGTGCTGGTCGAACCGGAGCTGGTTGCCGAGATCATGGTGGACACGGCGCTGGAGCGCGGGGTGTGGTGGCACCCGATGAGCTTCGCCCGGCTCCGGCTGGACGTCGCCGTCGCGGACGTCCCGCCCTTCGGCGCGGGCGCCGAGCCCGCCAGCGGGTGACCGGCCGTGCCCACCACCCCTGATGCCGTCAGGGGCCGGCGAGGATGTCGTGGGTGCCGATGCGGCGCCAGATGACGTGCTGTACGCCGGGGCGGAGCGCAGGCCCGTATCGCCAGGTGGCGCGTCCTGCGGGTCCAGCGCCCATGGACCAGGTGAGCTCGTAGATGCCGGATGTGCGCTGGACGCGCTTGACTGGTGGAGTACGTACGGGTTCGTTCGTGGCCACGTGACGCGTCGAAGCCGTATTTCAGCTGGTAGATCGGGGTGCTGGGCTCGTTTACTCGATGGCGTGAGATCTCCGCAGTAACTCGCAGACTCGATTGGGTTGGAGCGGGATTCCCTGGCGTTGGCCGTGGTGCAGGTGATTCCGGGGTCGCCGTGGACCTCGACCGTGAACGGGACGGGGTCGAGGTCCTCGAAGGACAGGGTGGCCGGTACGGGACACGCATGATCACCTGGTGGATGCTTGTTCGTCGGGGTTGGTGGGTGGGGTAGGGGTGGTGCCGAAGCGACGGTCGCGGCGGGTGTAGGTGTCGATGGCCTGCCACAGGTGGGTGCGGTCGGTGTCCGGCCACAGGGTGTCGAGGAAGACGAGTTCGGCGTAGGTCGACTGCCAGGGCAGGAAGTTCGAGGTGCGCTGTTCGCCGCCGGTGCGGATGAGCAGATCCACGTCCGGCAGGTCGGGGTGGTGGAGGTGGGCGGCGAGATGGCGGGGGGTGATGTCGTCGGGCTGGATGGTTCCCGCAGCCGCTTGACGGGCGAGTTCACGTGCGGCTTGGGTGATTTCGCTGTGGCCGCCGTAGTTGATGCACATGTTCACGGTCAGGCCGGTGCGGTGGCGTGTGAGGTGCTCGGTCTGGCGCAGTGCGTGCACCAGGTCCGGTGGCAGTCCTTCGGGGAGGCCGGACCAGCGCAGCTGGACGTCGCGTCGCCAGACTTCCTCGGTTTCCATGACGAGGCAGTCTTTGACCAGGCGCAGGATGGCCTGGATCTCAGCGGCGGGGCGTGCCCAGTTCTCCGAGGACAGGGTGTACAGGCTGAGGTGGGGCAGGCCGATTTCGAGGGCGCCGTAGATGACGTCCCGCACCGCGAGCTGGCCGGCTTTGTGGCCGGCGGTGCGCGGCTGGCCTTGGTGGGTGGCCCATCGTCCGTTGCCGTCCATGATGATCGCCACGTGTTGGGGGATCAGGTGGGCGGGGAGTTGGGGCGGCTGGACACCGCTGGGGTGGGGCACCGGAGGGAGCGGAGGGGGCGTGCGCGCTGTGTCGTGGTCGCCTTCTGCGGGGTGCGGCAGGTGGATGGTGGCACGAGGGGTGGCAGCGATCTGGGTGTGGCGGTGCCAGGACCTGGCCGTGCGGAGTCGGCCGCGGGCCAGCGTGAGGTGGAAGCGGACCGGGTTAGCCCGGGAGCGGCTCTGCAGCAGTGCGTGGGGTTGGCGGTCGATGCGGTCCAGTTCGAGCAGGTGCAGGTCGATGACGGTTTGCAGGGCTGCGGCCATGGGTGGGTGCTGGGCGCCGACGGTCGCGGCCTGAGCCAGCCACTGGCGGGCCTGGGCGGTCATGGCATGAACCATGTCGGCATACCGGCCGTCCGCCCGGCCGTGGGCGAGGTCCTCAGGGCTGACGTCGTGCTCGTCGAGCACGACGGCGGGCAGCCTGACGAAGCCCTCCTCGGCGTCTTCCCGTAGGTCGCGCAGCGCGTCGATGAGGTTGAGCGCGTCGGTCCACACGCGCAGTGCCTGGGCGTCGTCGGGCGTGAAGGCCAAGCCGGGGGTGGTGAGCAGGGCCATCAGGCGCTTCACGCCGAAGGGGAAGGTGATGGTGTGCCAGTAGGTGTACCAGTCGTCCCAGGAGGTGATGGCGCTTTGGCCTTTGGCGTCCTGGCGGTATACGGCGTTGGCTGCCGTTACTCCGTCGCTCGGCAGGTCCCAAGTCCATACGGCGTGCACGAGGGCCGCGCGCAGGGGGTCTTCGCTGTGGCCTGCCCGCAGATCGACCTCCAGTAGTCCGCTGAACCGGCTGACGCGTTCGACTCGTTCCTGCTGGTCGAGGTGCTGGGTGTCGGAGAGGTCGTCGATGTGCCGGCCGTATCCGTACATGGCCCAGAACAACGGTCGCAGCCGGCCGGGCAGGAGCTTGGTGAGAGCTGCTTCCACCGGACCCGACCGGTGCATCAGGCGACGGCAGATTTCGTAGCCGGTGATGACCGTGGTGTCGTGGATACCGACTTGGCGGTAGACATACATACGGACCGGGTGCAGTAGACGCAGGGCGATCTGGCGGGCGCGGGGACTGGTGGCGTGCCCGCCCAGGAGTCTCTGTGTGATGGTGCGCCGGCTGGTTCGGGCGGTGAAAGCAGCCAGGCCGGCGGCGGTCAGTCCTGCCGACCAGCACAGGCCGAGCAGCAGGTGTCGCCAGGGGGTGTGGGTGAGGTCGACTGCGGACACGGCGGACTGCATCGCCCCGTAGGCGGGCAGCCACTTCAGCAGCGGACTGTCCGCAGAAGGGTTGGCGACGGGGTTCTGCAGTGTCAGGTCGATGAAGCTCAGCATGATGACGGCAAACATCCCCGCGAGCTCACTGCGCAGCAGCGCCGCCAGGAGGATCCCGACGCCCCCGTATGTCAGGGCTCCCACCATGAACGCCGCGGCCAGGACGTCCAGGCGCTCAGGCCGGTAGAAGAAGCACACCCATGCCGTGGCATACGAGGCGGTCAGTGCCGCGGTGAGGAGCAGTACGGTGCTGCGAGCCAGCAGCAGGCAGATGCGCGGGTAGCCGGCGAGCACCATGCGGTGGTCGAATTCCGCGGAGCGGCTGGCAGCGAGGAACATCATGAACCCGACGATCAGCGCGAGGGAGTGCAGCCCACCGGACAGCTGGCTGACCGTGTTGGCACCCAGGGCCACGGGCTGATCGGCCGCGCGCAGGAAGAACCGGACCGGGTCGCTGGGCAGGACCTGGTAGGCGAGCGTCAGCCACAGCGGAACGAAGAAGAGCACCAGGACGAGCGCGAGCCGGTTGCGGGCCTGCTCCAGCGCAGCGTGACACACCGCTGTCCCCAGACACCGCCCCCACCACCTCATGCGGCACGCCCGGTGACGCCGCGTCGGGCGGCGGTCGGGGTGCCGTCCTGCGACCGGGGCAGGTGGCCAGGGTTGTGCTGGGTCGTTGACACTTTCACTCCACGAATTCGGTGGGAGGCCGACTCTGGCCCCAGGGGTGCGCACGGGTGACAGGACACGGTCACTGCGAGAGCACGCCTGTCATGCGGTTCGGTTGTGTACGGCCTGGATCAGGTCGCGCAGCGCGAATGCCGCCGTGACAGGCAGGTGGGCGCGGTTCAGGCGTTCCAGGGCCTGGTGGTGGCGCTCTTGGAGGAGGTCTTCCACCGCTTGGCGGGCGCCGCACTCCTCCAGCACCCCCTGGACGCGGGCTGCCGTATGGGCGTCCAGATCCGCCGCGCCGACCGTGCGGAGAAGCAGTTCCTGACCAGCCCGGTCCGCCCGGCGCAGAGCGCAGGCGAGCAAGGCGGTGTGTTTGCCTTCGCGGAGGTCGTCCAGGGTGGGCTTGCCCGTACGGCGGGGGTCGCCGAAGGTGCCCAGCAGGTCATCGCGCAGCTGGAACGCCTCACCCAACGGCAAGGCGATGGTGCTCAGCACGTGCAGGAGCGACTGATCCGCGCCGGCGAGCGCGGCGCCGATCTGCAGCGGGCCTTCCACGGTGTACTGGGCGGTCTTGTACCGGGCGATGCGCAAGGCGGTGCTCAGGGAGTCGGTGGGGCGGCCTGTGGTCACCAAGTCCAGGTACTGGCCGGTGACGATTTCGCGGCGCATGCGGTAGACCACCGGCAGCACGGCCTTGAGCTGCTCGGGAGTCATGGGCGTGCTGGTGAGGAGTTCATCGGACCACACCAGCACCAGGTCGCCGGCGAGGATGGCCGCGTTCACGCCCAGCCGGTCAGCCCTGGGATGGCTCGGGTGGTACGCCGCCAGAGTGCGGTGCAGGGACGGCCGGCCCCGACGTTGGTCGCTGCCGTCCATGACGTCGTCGTGCATGAGCGCGAACGCGTGGAACATCTCCAGGCAGGCGGCCACCCGCAGGACCGAGACCGGCGGTACGGGGCTTGTGCCTCCGGCCGCGTACCAGCCCAGCACGCACATCAAGGGCCGGATCCGCTTGCCCGGCGCGGAGATGAAGTCACCCACCGCATCAAGCAGTGTTTCCAGACCAGGCTCCTCGGCACGGCTGCCGCTGACCTTGTCGGCCACGAACCCGGTCAGCACCTCCTCGATGCTGCGAACAATCCGGTCCAAGTCCAGCCGACCTGCGCCGGAGCCCACGGAGCGAGCAGGCCACAGGAGCGCGGACGTTGGACTGGAGGCGTCATCGCGTACAGCGGTGACCGGAGACTGCCGTCGGCTCATGCGACCCTTCCCGCGGCGCTGCTGTGGTCGACGGCCAGAACGCCGTCCTGGAGTTGGTACAGCACGTCCAGGCGCTCGCGGTCGTAGGCGAGGTGGGAGACGACCACGACCGCGCGGTCCCGCTCCCGCAGTCCCTGAGCGATGTCCCAGAACCGCAGGTAGGTCTCCCAGTCGAAGCCCTGATACGGCTCATCCAAGAGCAGCACCTCAGGGTCGTGCATCAAACCCAGGGCCAGGTTCAGCTTCTGCCGCGTCCCGCCGCTGAGCGTGTGCATGCGGCTGCGAGGGCTCTCGTCGAAACCCAGCTCCTCCAGCAGCTCCCACACGCGCGCACTGCTTTCGAGCCGGTAGGCGGCCTGGAAGGACCGCACATGCTCAGCGACCGTGAATGCCGGGTGCAGCACAGTGTTCTGCGGGCAGTACCCGATCCGCCCTCGGCACTGGACCGTCCCGCTGTCGCCCGCGGCCTGACCCGCCAAAATTCGCAGCAGCGTGCTCTTGCCGGCGCCGTTCGCGCCAACGATGCCCAGCAGACAGCCCTGCGGCACGTCCAGGCTTACCCCGCACAGTACCGGGCGCCGGCCATAAGCTTTACGGACGTCATGGAGACGCAGAAGGGCACCTGCGGACGCCCAGGTTGAATTGTTCACTTCATAAGCAACGACTGGGCTGCGCAATGGTGGCGCGGTAACAAGCGCTCCATGGCGTGCGATCGGTACCGGCGCCCATGGCGCTGCCCAGCGGCTCTGCGAACCCGCTGGCAAAGCCCGCCCCAGGCACCTCCGCCACGCGGGTTCAAGCGTGCGCACGTCCCAGATTCCGCGAACCCGCGTGCTTCGCGGAGGCCGGCGCGGAAGTGCCCGCGGGTGCGCAGGTCCTCGACCAAGGCGGCCGCGGTCTGGTGGAAGTGGCGGCGCTGTTCGGGGGTGAGGCGGCGATGGTCGGCGGTGAAGGCCCGAGGGCCTCCAGGGCGAACATCTCCGTGGTCGGCTCGCCGGCCTCTGGGCCGGGCACGGCGGTGACGGGGACGACGACCGGACCTCGCTTGCCGCGGCTTCAGGGGTCGCTGCGGGAGGCCAGGCCCCCGGGGTGATGGGGATCTGTGAAGTCGGCCAGTTCCGCTCTTCGTGCCCCACTCGGTTGCTGTCGGCAACGATGTCGGGTGCACGTCGCTCTTCCCCGGGCTCAGCACGAGGTGCAGACTTTTCACGGTCTGGCGCTGGGGGGACGGAAGGGGCGGGCGTGCAGCCACTCACTGAGCAGGATCCGCGGAGGTTGGGGGGTTACAGGCTGCTGGCGAGGCTCGGGCAGCGCGGGATGGGTCGGGTCTATCTGGCCGAGGATCAGAGGGGTGGGCTATTCGCCCTGAAGGTGGTGCATCCCGAGCGCGCGCACGATCCTGAGTTCCGGCGGCGTTTCGCCCGGGAGGTCCGGCTCGCCGCCCGGGTCCATGGGCCGGGCATCGCGTCGGTGACCGATGCCGACCCGCATGCCGAAACACCCTGGCTGGCCACGGAGTTCGTTCCCGGCCCTACTCTGGGCGAGGCGATCGCCCAGCACGGCGCCTTGCCCGCCGAGGCCTGCCGTGCAATTAGGGCTTGTCCGGTCGATCATGTGACTAGCCGGTGTCCGTGTCGTTGATGTGGACATGGGGCGGGGAGATCTGACTGACGCTGAGTGGGAACGGCTGCGGCCGTTCCTGCCGGTCAGCAATAGGCGTTGTGGCCGATGGCGGGATCACCGGCAGGTGATCGACGGGCTTCTGCATCGGGTGCGGACCGGCGTGCAGTGGCGTGACCTGCCCGAACGGTTCGGGCCGTGGAAAACCATCTACGAACGCTACCGGCTGTGGTCGGCCGACGGGACGTGGGAGCGTCTGCTCCAGCAGGTCCAGGCCGCAGCCGACGTGGCGGGTGAGATCGACTGGGAGGTCTCGGTCGACTCCACGATCGTGCGGGCTCATCAGCACGCCGCTGGTGCCCGCACCGACCCGCCACCGGCACCCGCCTCAAAGGGGGCCGCGCCGACAGAACATCAGGGCGAACCGCGTGGCAGAGCCTGCACAGCCGCCTGGTGGAGGTGGTGCGGGAGGTGAGGGCCTGGGCCGCTCGCGGGGCGGGTTCACCAGCAAGCTCCACCTGAGCGCGGACGGATGCTGCCGCCCTCTGTCGCTGGTCGTCACACCAGGTCAGCGGGCGGACTGCACGCAGTTCAAGCCGGTACTGGAGAAAGGCTGCCCTTGCGAAGCCGTAAGGGGTGCTGCGAATGCACGAGGACTCCTCGCCGGACTGGTCCAGCGAGGAGTCTCCGAGTGAATTTCGAGATTCCTACCGCGGTCGCAATGCATTCGCGGCAAGGAAATCCAAGAAACTCATCCCTTCATTAGTTGTATCCCCGGTCTCGTGATCCAGAAAATAGACCATATCGATCGCGTTATTGCCCTCGCAGAGGAATCCCCATAGATCCCCAGTTCCCACTGGGGAAAATGCATAGAATTCCACCGGCCACCAAGGATTGGAGTTCACGCTGACGGCATCGTCGCGCTGAAGGGAGTCGGGGCGTGCTGGAAAAATGTCCATGAATCCGAACGAGCCTGCCCCCACTTCCGACATGAACCTCAAGTAGTCGGCAGGGAGTGAAACTGAAAGCTCCCTCTGGATACGGTCCAAATCTTCTTCTGTAGCGCGCATAGGCTCAAATCCTGCGAGCCACCAAGGGTGCAGACTGCGAGTCTCGTCGATCAATGCCTCGAAATCGGCGAAGTCCATCTATGTTTGCCCCCTCATTTATCTACCAGATGGCCAATTGTCGAACCATGCTTCCGGGCCGTAGGTGCTACCCCAGCCTTGCTCCATTGATCTGTACCACCAGTGAAGCTGGGTATCTTCCTTCCTCATCTTCGAGGTGACGCCTTGGTTGAACTTATTGCGATGGATGTCGGCGTTGAGGTGGAAATCTTGATCCAGCTCGTGAATCGGAGATCCCGCCTCTTGG
This sequence comes from Streptomyces sp. NPDC034043, assembly GCF_055575675.1. Taxonomy (NCBI): domain Bacteria; kingdom Bacillati; phylum Actinomycetota; class Actinomycetes; order Kitasatosporales; family Streptomycetaceae; genus Streptomyces; species Streptomyces sp. NPDC034043. The sequence continues at coordinate 54,896 of NZ_JBVISF010000023.1, read as the reverse complement.
TCGGCGTGATGGATTTGTAGGCGATCTCCCAGACTTTGCGGGCGCAGCCCGCGTGTTCCTCGACCAATATCGTTCTTTACCCATGGCCCTGCAACTCGCACCGGCGTGTCAGCCGGCCCGTAGCCCGTACCTGCCGCGCCGTCGTAACCTCCCGGCCTGGCGCAGACGTTATGGACCAGAATAGGCGTGGAGCCAGCCAGTACATAGTACGTGTGGAGGCTGGCGACCGTGAGGTTGTAGGTGGTGACAGACTGTGTAAACCGGTTGTTTGCCGAGACTACGGCAACCTTGCCCTCGTCAGTCAGTAGGGTGCTGCCGACTTCGAGGGATCCCGCGTCTATCCAGTCACGCTCGGAGGGTGACCAGAAGGGGTGGCCACTAGTGGCAGTAAGCTCTTCGGTTCCGTTTTCTGTGGACAGAGATAGGGAGCTGAGTTCCTTGACTCCTTCTTGTTGGAACAGGGCCGTTACTGTGGAAGATTTGGTTTCACCGGTTTCTGGGTCAGAGGAGAGAACTTCGTCGCCTGTTTTGATTTCTTCGATCTTTTTTGTCGAGCCATCCGCCATTTTGACTAGGGTGCCTGCCAGGAAGCATTGCCTCGTGGCGAGCCGTGTAGCCCAGGCTCCCTCTGATATGGGGCCAAAGGGAAGCGAACTGACTGCCTCTCCGCCTGCATATCCCATATCAAATGCCGCGGATCCGGCGTCCACGCCGTACTCGTTTACGGCCTCCTTGCGGATGGCGTCGCCTGCGCATTCGACCTCGCCAAACAGCTTGAACCCTTGACAGGCGAATGTCAGTCCATCGGCGACCCCTGCCAGGAATCCGGCGGCAAGGTCTCGGTCGTTACCCATGGGCTGGTTGACCCACGTGCTTTTACAAGAGGCTCGGTTGCATACCGTCTTTGTGTGGCCCTGGGGCCTGCTGCCCTTCGAGCCCTTCGAGCCCTTCGAGGGACCAGTGCCCGCCCGGGAGCCGTTGTACGGCTTCGGGATCCTGTCCTGTGCCGTGTACGCGCTGTTGAAGTCGCCACGGATCGGCGTGGGCCGACTGGGGTGGCCTACCGGGAGGTTGTCGTCGCGCGGGTTGTAGTGGCCGCCGCAGTGGCCGTTCTTGCAGTCGGTCTCGATGAGACCGGACGGGTCGCTTTTGTTGATCGGGTTGCCGCTGGCGTACGTGTACCCGTTCATCTGCGTCGGGTTGGTGATGTCGATGATTGGGTCGACGGATATGAAGCGGCCGGTGGTTGCTTCGTATTCGCGGGCGCCGACATGCGTCAGGGCCGTGTTGGTGTCGTCGATGCCGCTGCCGAGGAAGCCGCGGCTGCCGGCCCAGTTGCCGGGCTGGGGGCCGCGGGGGTTGCCGTACGGGTCGGACTTCCGGCGGGTGATCGCCTGTCCGGCGCTCTGCTCCACCGAGGTGGTGGCGGTGCCGTGGTGGTCGGCGAGCTGGACGCTGAGCTGATGATTGTCGGCTTTGCCGCTGGTGCGGCGGACCGTGGTGGCGCCGGCGCCGCTGTAGTAGCGGACGGCGTCGATGGCCTGGCCGGCCTTGTTGACGGTGATCTCGGCTTCGCCGAGGTAGAGGGTGCGGGAGCTGCCGGTCTCCTCGATGAGACGGTTGCCGCCGGCGTCGTAGATGTAGGTGGTGGTGTTGTCGAAGGTGAACTGCTGCGGGCCGGTTGCGTTGCAGGACCACAGCTGGACGTCGCTGCCGTCGGCGGCGTTGTTGGGGACGTCGACGCACTGGTTGGTCGCCGGGTTGTTCAGCGACTTGTCACCGGCGCGGTAGATGAACTTCTGCTTGTCGCTGCCCTCACAGGTGGCCAGGACCAGCTTGCTGCTGCTCGTGGTCAGGCACTTGTCCAGGGCCCGAACGGTGTTGCCGGTGAGGCGCCACTGCTGGGCCTTGGTTTCGTTGCAGGGGTAGATCTGGACGGGGGTTCCGTCTGCGGTGCTGCCCTGTTCGACGTCGAGGCACTTGCCGGAGCCTCCGACGATGGGGGCTGCTCCGATACCGGGGCTGCTGGCCGAGGTCAGCTTGTTGCGGCGGTCCCAGGTCAGGGTTTGCGTGTCGCCGTCGATCCGACGGGTTTTGGTGTTGCCGGATGCGTCGTAGGTGTAGTCGGTGAGCGAGGTGACCGTGGAGCCCGGGGTGCGGGTGTTCTTCTCGGCCTTGGAAAGCGCGTGCGGCTGGGTCCTGACCGGAGGCTGGGCGCCGCCGACGAGCGCGACGCCGTAGGTGTAGGTGGTCTCGTCGTCCAGTGCGCTGTTGGTCAGGTCGCGATTGATCAGCTTGGTGCGGTTGCCGATCGCGTCGAACTGGTACTCCTGCCAGAAGCCGTCACCGTCCGGCCCGGGCGTGACGTCGGCCAGGCTGGGGCCCGTGCAGGACGCGGTCTTGCCCGTCCAGGCCTTGGTGAGCTGGCCCATCGGGTCGTACGCGTAGCACTGGCGGTCCTCCCGGCCGCCGGGCTGGGAATCGGTGATCGAGGTGATGTTCCCGGCCGGGTCGTACGCGTAGGAGACGTCGCTGATGCGGTTGGGGCCGCCGGTCTCTCGGTCGGTGATCTGGTTGGTGACCTGCCCGGATTTCTGGTTGTAGAGGGTCGTCGTCCACACCCGGTTCGGCGCGTTGCCGGTCGCGGTGCGCAGGACGTTCCCGAGCGGGCCGTACTTGACGTCGGCGGTGTACCAGTTCAGCCCCGACAGGGACTGGGGCAGGCCGTCCGCGTTGTAGCGGGTGACCAGCTTCTCGGCGGCCAGGCCGCCCGGAGTGGCAGGGAGGGTGGTCGACTGGACCTTGCCCGTCGGGGTGTAGGTGGTGCTGTAGGCGTAGGTGCCGGCCAGGCCCTTGGTCGCGGGGACGTTCGGGATCGTGCTCTTCGAGCCGGTGGAGCGATATTCGGCGTCGTAGCCGGTGACCTCGCTGGTGTACGCCGCCCCGCCCTCGTAGCGCGTGGACGCGACGGGCTGGCCCTTGGCACCGGGCAGGGTGTCGAAGGTGAAGGATGCGACGAGCGGTCCGTTGGGGGCGTCGTCACGCAGCTCGGTTGTGCGGCCGAGGACGTCGTACGTCGTGTACTGGGTACGGCCGCTGGAGTCCTTCGCCCAGAGCTGCTGGTCGAGGTTGTCGTAGCCGAACTCCGACCGTCCCGTGTCCGGGTCCTCGGACCACGTTTTGCGGCCGCGGACGTCGTAGCCGTAGGTCCACTTGTTGCCGGCCGCGTCGGTGACCTGGGACAGCTTGTTGCGGACGTCGTAGGCGTACGAGGTCTTCGTCCAGGTGGTGAGGTCGGTCGACGTGGCGTACTCGATGGCCGACGTACGTCCCAGCGGGTCGGTCCACGTCTTGGTGGCACCGCTGCCCTTGAGGGGGGTGTTGCCGTCCGTGGACATGGCCGAGCGGGTGAGGGTGAAGTCCCCCTCGTACTGGGCGATGTCGGAGTACTGCGGCACGTCCGCGTGCAGCGTGGTGGTGCGGACCGCCCGGCCGAGGCCGTCGTACGCCGTCTCCGTGGAGTTGGGGACCTGGAAGACGCTCTCGGGAACGAAGATCTTGTTCGTCGGGGCGCCTTCGGCGTAGTAGCCGTTGTTGGTGCGGCGGACCGTGCCGTTCGCGCTGTAGAGGGTGTCGGTGATGAGCCGGCCGCCGCCCACGGCCTCACCCTGGTTCTGGCGCGGGCGCAGGAGGCCGTCGTAGATCGTGAGGGTTTGGGTGTAGGTGCCGTCGTCCTGCAGGGCTCTGCTGATGACCGCTGGGGCCTCGTGTTCGGAGATCTGGTAACCGAAGGTGACGGCCGCCTTGTCGGTGCCGGGCTTCTGCGACGGAATCCACACGGCGGTTGAGCGGCCCAGGCTGTCGTAGGTCGTGGTGACCTTGCGCCCGTTAGTGTCAGTGGCTTCCAGGAGGCTGCCGCGGGCCGGGTCGACCGTGGTGGTCGAGGTGTGCCCAAGGGCATTGGTCTTCGTCACGGTGAACGCAGGACCGGCTGCCGGTGCAAAGGCAGTGGTGGAGGCATTGCCGGCGGGGTCATAGGTCTTGACGGCGCGGCCGAGGGCGTCGTACTCGCTGCGGGTGCTGGTGATCCAGCCGGTCCCTGCCGCGTCGAGTGTGTCGGCCTGGAAGACGAGCCCCTTGGTCGGTGCAGTGCCGAAGGAGTTCAGAGCGTCGTATGAGGTGCGGGAGTCTGCAAGGACGGTGCCGGTTGCGCTCTGTGCGCAGTCCCCTTGGGTCGTGCGGACCCTGTTTGGCAGACCGATCAGGTACTGGCCGGGGTTGTGGACGTAGCTGGTGGTTGTGCACTTCTGCTCAACGCTGGACCATCCGGTTCCGCTGTTTGCCAGGGCTTCGGTCTGCGTGGTGAGAAGCAGGCCGTAGGTGGTGTCGTAGGCGTTGCGGGTCCGGACCATGCGGGACTTGCCGGCGCTGACGTTTGTGATCTCGTCCGTGCGCGTGACATCGCCTCGGAAGGCCTCAAGCGGTGTGGTCCCCTCCCGTGGGCGACTTGCTGTTCTCTGGCTCGAGGGCCAGGTCAGGACCCGGGTGACGACGCTGCCGCCTGCCTTGGTATAGGTGATGCTCTCGGCAGCATTGCCCTGGTACTGACGCAGGTCCTCGCCGAGGTCTTCGGTGTTGGTGGAGTCCTTGATCGTGATCTTGGGTCGGCCGGCATCGCCGGACATTCCGCGGAAGTAGCGGGTACGGGTCTGGGACTGCTCGGTCGCGTCGCTCTTGCCCGTGTTGGCGGTGACGCCCTTGCTCACGACGACGCTGGCGTAGCCGCGCCATTCGTTGTAGGTGCGCAGTTCGGGCTTGGTGAACTCGTCGGTGTCCTTGGCCCAGGCAGTGTCCCCCTCATAGGTGTAGCTCGTGGTGACGTCGGGCTGGCGGGCGACACGGTCTTTCTCGGTGACCTTGTCGACGACGTACTTGTTGAACCACTCCAGCTGGGGCTTCTCCAGTTCACTGTCCGGGGACCAGTGGACGGGGAAGCAGCGGGTGGTGTTCTCCTCAGGCTTCGGATGTGCTCCGCCGACGGGGCAGGGCGAGGAGTAGTCGACGGAGATCTCGCCGCCGGTCTCGGTGCGGATGGTCTCCACGCGCAGGCGGTCGAAGTCTGGGGTCGCGTCGGTGGCGCTGGTCGCGACGCGGTTGGGCATGTCCTGGACATTGGGCAGGAAGGAGACGGGCGGAAGCGCGATGCTCTCCTGGTTGCCAGCAGCGTCCTTGGTGGTGCCGAAACCGGTGCGGGTGATCGACTCCAGCCACAGCGGCGGGTGGGTGTCCGTGCGCTGTCTCGGGAACGACTGCGCGAGCGTCCACCGGTCCACCAGGGACAGCGCGGTGGAGCCCGCAGTGCGCTGGGCGTAGGTGGTGACAGCGGTCAGCCGCTTGCGCGTCCAGAAGGACGGCGCGCCGCTGTAGCAGTCCTTGGCGTCTGCCTTGCAGTGCAGGGTGGCTGGGGTGTCCCACCAGGGCTGCTTGGCACCGTAGTTGTTGCCTTCGAACTCAGCGTCCGAGCACTGGGTGACGCCTTCCTTGATGCAGCGTTCGGCGGCGGTGAACTCGACCTTGCCGGCCGGGGCGCCAGACAGGTTGTCACTGCGTAGCCCGTAGGTGATCTGAGTCGGGTACCCGGCGCGGGTGTAGGAAACCGGTTCCTTGTACTTGCCGTTCTTGGCGTAGCGGTTGGTCTCCTTGGCCCAGTCGATGATCATGGCGTTGCCGTGGACGTCCTCAACGTAGTCGAGGTTCCACCGCCACCCTTGATTGCACGAAGAGGCCGCGAAGGAGGTCTGGTAGCAGGGTTCTCCGGGGTGGTTGCCGAAGACCGGTGCCGTGAGGACCGAGTTGGTGACAGGTCGGCTGCCGGCGCCGTCGAGGTCGTGGCGGCCGAAGAAGTAGCGGGTGCCGTCCCGGGTGGTGATGACCCAGTACTCACCGTCCTTCGCCCCGTTGGCGATACCGGCGTCCGTCTTGCGTTCGACGCGGGAGCCGTCGTCCGATGCCGGGACCCAGGCACCGGTGGTGGCGTCGTGGACCAGTTCGGTGGTGGAGCCGCCCAGGGACATGACGACGTTGTCGCCGACCCAACACAGGTCACTCTTCTTCTTGTCCGTGCTGTTGTCGTTGTTTGGCTTGGCCGGGCTGGCCTTGAGGTCGTCAGAGCATGAGCGGTAGCGGCGCTCGATGAAGCCGGGCTCGTAGCCCCAGCCGTCGCCGATCCAGGATGCCTGCCCGTTGGCTACGGAGGTCTTGCCGTCGACTGCTTGCGATGAGTACCCGAAGGTGACCGTTGGTGTGGGTCCTGCGGGCGCGGGGGGGACAGTCAGGGGGTACGACCAGGAGAACCCGCCGCCGCTGCCACCCGCCGACCAGGATCCCGAAGGAGAAAGGGACGTCGCCTTGTAGGTGCCGCCCGCGCCGGAGGCGCCGTCGGAGGCGGCCAGGACGGTTGGGCCGCCACTGCCGCCGGCCATCGTGCGCAGACCCTGGCTCGGTGCAGTGGCAGGGTCGATGGTCGCGCGCACTGTGCCCGTGGCGGGGTCGTTGACGCTGGGAACATCTTGGGCGACGGAGCACTCGGGCAGGTCCGGAGTGGTCAGGAAGCACTCGGGAAGCTGCTTGAGCTCCAGGCGCGTGGCCCACTCGGTGCCGTAGAGGTCTTTGAACTTCTTGTAGTCCAGCTGGACGTCAACAGGCGTTGACCCTTCCGCCGGCGGAGTTACCTTGATCAGCGCGCCGTCGACGTTTGCGGCCTCTGTCACGGCGCGAGTCTCCACTGCCACCGACCAGGTGCCCGACGGTGCGGGCGGCGTCGGGTTCTCGGCGGTCGGCGAGGCCTTGCCGATGCTCACCGGCAGGGTGCCCGCCTGGACCAGCTGGTCGCCCGACAGAGCGACACTCACCGTCCCACCAGCTGGAGGCGTGATCTTGGTTGGTTCGTACTCGGAGGGCGGCTGGACGGGAGCCCCAGCCCAGCCTTCGAGCTTGGCGGCCTCGACCTGGTCGAGCCTGGCCTTAATGTCCTGCTGGAGCCCGGGCAGCTGGACCCCGCTGCGGTCGCCCGGTGACGCCGCCCAGGCCTGGACGGGCAGGAGTGATGCGACTAGCGCCACCGAGACGGTGATGCCGGCATGCCCGGCGAGACGCGCGCGTCTTTGGCGCGCACTCTTGCTTCCGGGCAGGCGGAAATGATGCGCCGAGAACGGCGACATGTAGACCCCCCACGATCTGCCCACGGTGAAGACACACGTGTGGCAGGAAACTGTCAAATAGTCCGCTGATTCTCGGGCTCGCGCGAGGAGAAAAGCCATAGCGATCAGGCAGTGTGGCCTTTATCACTTACAGGCGGAATACATCATGAAAAAGCTCGCATAAAGGGCACAGTTGCGACATTCTCGCAGGTGACGCCATCTGTTGAATCAGTCATGCTCTGCTCGCACATTCCGTGCGCGAACGTCCGGATGGGGAGCCGGGTATTTCGTGCTGCCCGGCCATCGGGCTCCTTTGTCTGAAAACACCCAGGGGTGGCGGAATCGCATACCCGAGGGGGGAGAAGAAGTAGCGTGTCAAAAACCGAACCCACGACCGTCGGTTCGTCAAAGAAGTCTAAAATAACCGGAGTTGGCCAACATAGCTGGCTCCGTCGACGCAGGACGTTGGGCGGCCTCTCGGCGCTGCTGGCTGTTGCCGTCGCCGTCCCGGTCGTCCTTAACCGCAGCGACACCAGCACACCGGCTCAGGCCACGCCGTCGCAGAACCCCGACACCCCTGTCGCCGCGCCCGAGGCGCGTCGGTTGGCGAAGGAGAGTGGCAAGGAGGTTGAGGTCACGGCGGAGCGCACGGCGCACACCAGCACGTTCGCGCAGCCGGGTGGGACGTTCAAGCTGCGGGTGTCGAGTGCGGCGACGCGGGCGAAGGTGGGCCAGGCGTGGAAGCCGATCGACACGACGCTGGAGCGGGTGGAGGGCGGCTTCGCGCCCAAGGCCGTCAATGGGCGTGTGGTGTTCAGCGCGGGGTCGAAGGCGCAGACCGGCGGGGGCGGGGGCGGGGGCGGTGAGCGAGCCTCACGTGGCGTCTCCCGTGTGGTCCTGGCCCGCCCCGCCGCGGTGACGGTGGACGGGCCCACCCCTGTGTGGAGCGAGCTGGTACGGCTCACCACGGAGGGGCACGACCTGGTCGTGGCCTGGCCTGGTTCCCTTCCGGAGCCGGTCATCTCCGGTCCGCGTGCCCTGTACGAGAACGTCCGCCCGGGCATCGACCTGGTGATGACGGCGCAGGATGCCGGTTACACGCACGTCCTGGTCGTGAAGGACAAGCAGGCCGCTGCCGACCCGCTGCTGGGGCAGCTGAACTACCGCCTCTCCTCCCCGGATCTGACCTTCCACCTGGACGAGGCTTCGCGTTCGGTGAGCGCGAAGGACTCCAAGGGCGTGGAGATCGCCGGTTCGCCGACCCCGTACATGTGGGATTCGGCGGGCAAGGTGGCCGTGACCGAGGGCGAGGCGCAGCCGGCGCCGGCGCCGGAGGCGAAGGACCACCCCACCCTGGCGCTGCCCGGACTCAACGGTGCGGAAGGCAACCACGCGAAGGTCGCCGGTGCGGCCCTGTCGGCTGAGAACATCCTGACGGTGACGCCCAGCAGGCAGCTGCTGGAGGACGCGGACACCGTCTATCCGGTCTTCATCGACCCCTCGTTCAAGGGTCACAAGCAGAACTGGACCGCGTTCTACAAGACCGAGGGCGGCTCGAGCTTCTGGAACGGGCAGAACTACAACAGCGGATCCGGTACTCCCGAGGCCCGTGTCGGCTATGAGACGACGACCTACGGCACCTCCCGGGCGGCGTTCATCTTCGACTTCGGGAGCCAGATCCACGGCAGCCAGATCCGTTCGGCGAACCTGCGGATGCTGCAGACCTACTCCTGGGGCTGTGATGCCAGGGCCTTCGACGTCTACCACACCCCGCTGATCACCAGCTCCAGCACCTGGAACAACACCAACACCAGCGCGTTCTGGAGCAACCGCATCGCCGGCGCGTCCACCGGCCACGGATACAACAGCTCCTGCCCTGACGCCTGGGTCGGCATCGACATCAAGGCGAAGGTCGAGGAAGGCGCCCGCGGCGCCTGGCAGAACCTGACGCTCGGCCTGCGCTCGCCGAACGAGAACGACGCCAGTTACTGGAAGAAGTTCCTCGCCAACGGCGAGAGCGCCCCGTACATCGAGGTCGAGTACACCAAGGTCCCCGACACCCCGGTCCAGGCGAACATGAGCACCTCCCCGGGCGGTGCGTGCGTCACCGGGCAGCCGTTCACCAAGATCGGCAAGTCCGATGTCGACTTCCGTGCCAAGGCCTCGGACGGCGACGGCAACCTGCGCCGGCTGAGCTTCCGGATCTGGGCCGCCGACGGTTCGCCCGTCGCTGACGAACTCCGCGACACCAACGGCGACGGCGCCGCGAACGTGACGATCCCGTGGGAGAAGTTCACCCCCGGCAAGACGTACTACTGGCTCGCCCAGGCCATCGACTGGGACGGACAGTGGTCCGGCAGCGGCCCCATGGACTCCGGCGGTGGCGGCTGGTGCAGCTTCACCGTCGACCACACCCAGCCCACACCGCCCACCATCCGCTCCGAGGACTTCCCCGCTCCCGGCCCCGACGGCGCCGAGTGGAGCAAGAACACCCTCGGCCCCGGCAAGATCACCGTCATCGCGGGCGGAACCAGCCCCGCGGACATCACCGAGTTCCAGTGGTCCCTCAACCACCCCGTCTACGACAAGAAGGCCGTCCCCGCCACCGGGTCGGACACGGTGACCGTCGACGTCAACCCCGACAACGCCGGACCCAACCTCTTCTACGTCCGCGTCGTCAACAAAGCCGGCAACCCCTCCAACCCCGTCACCTACACCTTCTACGTCCGCCCCCGCCCCGGCCTCGACGGCCCCGGCGACACCACCGGCGACGGCAAAGCCGACCTCCTCGCCATCGACGCGGCAGGCGACCTGCGCGTCTACCCCGCCGACCAGATCGGTGACGTCGACGCCTGGATGCCGGCGGCCACCGACAACGGCAAGCCCGTCCCGGCCGGCTACTGGAAGGACGCCGCCGGCAAGAGCGCACTGATCGCGCACTCCCACGACTGGTACCCCGGCGACGGCATCACCGACCTCATCGCCCGCATGCCCGACGGCAAGCTCTACGTCTACCAGGGCGACGGCAACGGCCGCTTCGACATCAGCCGCCGCACCCAGGTCCTCCTGCCCGCAGGAGCGCCCGACCCGGCCACGTTCTCCCAGATCGTCGTCGTCCCCGACATGAACGGCGACAAGATGGAGGACATCTTCGCCACCGCCGGCGACGCCTTGTGGATCCTCACCGGCTACAGCGGCGCCACCATCACCGAAGCCCGCCAGCTCTCCGCCACCAGCTGGACCAAGCGCGACATCATCGACATCCGCGACATCACCGGCGACAACGTCCCCGACCTCCTCTTCCGCGACGACACCACCCCCGACCGCGGCCTGGCCCTGCGCCGCGGCAAACCCGGCACCGGCGGCGGCGCCGACATCAACTCCCTCGCCCTCGCCGTCAACTCCGCCGACGGAAAAGACCTCACCTACGCCACCACCGGCTGGGACAGCACCACCTGGCCCCTCCTGCGCGGCACCCCCGACGTCAACAACGACCAGATCCCCGACTTCTACGCCACCCGCAACGACGGCACCCTCCACCTCATCAACGGAGGCCGCACCACCGCCACCACCAGCTGGCGCGTAGAAGAAGACGACTGGGCTACAGCCCGCGCCATCGGATAACCCAGCCCCCGCTCCACCAACGAGTGCCCGGCCGGAACATCCGGCCGGGCACTCATCACACACCCAAAACTCCGCACCATTACCCACATCGCCCAAGAGGTGCAGCATGACACTGGCCTACTTCCTCCTGACCCTCGGCACCATCAGCCTCATCGCAGGCACCGCACTGGCTCTCAACATCCGCGATGCCGCCGCCGCGACGGCACACTACGCCCAGGCCAACGCCGAGCGGGCCATGCACGCCCGGGGAGACCTCGGCCCGCCCAAGCGAGCCATGTCCAAGCAGGTCTACCGGTACCTGGGAGCCGTGATGGCCCTCGCCGGGCTGGTCCTCACCCTCGGCGGCCTACTGGAACTCGCCTTCTGATCCCCTACCCGGCACCTCCGCCGGGACCCGGCCTGCTCTGGGGCCCAGCCTGGCCCTCGGGCAGGCGGATCGGCAGAGGAGGACTTCAGGATGGTGCTGCGGTCCCGGCGGAGCCGATGCTGGCGCAGGCCGCCGAGCTGCTGCCGGGCCCGGCCGTACCGCGCGCGGGGGTCGCCTATGGCTAGAAGTTCGACGGGCACCGGGCGCTGCTGTTCACCCCGGCCGGCCCGGGCGGGCGGGTGTGGCTCCAGACCCGGCGCGGGCCCCTTGTGCAGGACCGGTTTCCGGATCTGGTGGCCGCCGCCGAGCAGCTTCCCGGCGCCTGGGCTGCGAGCTGCTCGTCTGGAACGTGGCGGCGAGCCGGCTCTCGTTCGAGGCGTTGCAGCGCAGAGCCGCCCCGCGAGGCCGCCGCGCCCCGTCCCTGGCCGGGAAGTGGGCCGGCCTACTTCGTCACCTTCGACGTCTTGCAGCTGGACGGGGAAGAGCTGCTGCACCGCCCCTGGGGGCCCGATAGCCCTGGACGCTGCTGACGACGCCACTACTGCGGCCGATGCGCCGCTCAGGTGCCGGGCCGGGGCAGGCAAGCCCTAAACAGGTGAATCGTGAGGATGTCGCTGTCATGGCGTCGGCATCCTTGCTGTTCTGGGGGCGGCCCAATGTCATGGTGCCGCAGGTAGCCATCCGTTCCCGTCGATGAGGGGGCCGGATGCGACGTATCGCTGCTGTCATCGACGTCCATCGCCATCCCCGGACCAGCCGTCCGGACCACCACGGAGAGCCTCACATGACCCTGCGCAAGCCGATCACAGCACTGTTCGCGGCCACGGCACTCGCTGCCACGACGCTGCTCGGATTGGCCACTCCGGCAGCTGCGGCCGACTGCCCGGCCGGCAACCTCTGCCTCTACAGCGGCACCGATTTCACCGGCTCACAGTTCAACCTCTACCGGTGTGACACGTACGAGCTGTCGGGCTGGGAGGGTTACGGATCCTGGATCAATAACCAGACCCCGGGGACCCGCGCCCAGTTTCTGGATCAGAATCACAACGTCATCTTGACCACACCCGGCGCCTACTCCGCCCACTCCAGCTTCGACTGGACGCCTGTCTGGTACGTCCGCCCCTGCTGAGCCGAGCCTTGGCCCGCCTGCGTCGGCGCCGACAGCTCGTGTTGTCCGGTCGTGGGCGCCCCGACATCCGAGGCGGCCCTGGCCGCGCCTGGGGGTGTGGGAGGCCTGAGGCTTGACGGTACTGCTCCCAGCCTGCCGGGCGCCGGGCCGGGCCGGGCCCAAGTACGCCATCCGACCCTGCCCCATCCCCGCCAGACGCCGCGCCTGCATAGTGTCCCCGACCAGGCCCCACCGCTGCGCCCATGACCGCGCGCCGAGCTCAGCCCCCCACAAGGCGCTGGGGTGTGGTGAGGGTCAGTGGCTGGTGGCCTTGGGTCCCTCCGCAGCCGTGGTGACCTGCTTTAGATTGGCCATCTCATCGACTCGGCTGACGCTAGGGGGATTGGGTGCAGCAGGGTATGGCCGTCGGGAGTCGCTACCGCGTGGAACGCCTCCTTGGCAGGGGTGGCTTGGGCGAGGTCTGGGAGGCGACGGATCATACCCTCGGCCGGCGGGTCGCCATCAAGTTCGTCACCGGCGTCATGCAGTACCCGGAGGCGGCTCAGCGGTTTGCACGTGAGGCCCGCACGCTCGCCTCGCTTCGCCACGGCAGCGTCGTGACCGTTCACGACGCCGGAACGGCCGACTACGACAACCAGCCCCTGCCTTACCTCGTGATGGAGTTGCTGGACGGCGCCACCTGGGAGTTCTCGCACGTGGACTCGGTCGTGGAGACCGGGGCACACTTGGCGGACGTTCTCGTGCACGTCCACGCAGCGAAGGTTGTGCACCGGGACATCAAGCCCTCCAACATCATGATCTGTGCCGACGGGCGCACCGTGCTGATGGACTTCGGCATAGCCCGGGACGACGCCTCGCTCACCCGCACAGCCACCACCACCGGAAAATACTTCGGAACCCCCGGCTACATGGCCCCCGAACAGCTGCAAGGCCGTGCCGCCACACCCGCCTCGGACGTCTACGCGCTGGGAATCGTCCTGGTCGAGAAGCTCACCGGCCACCGACTGCCTGTCACGCAGCTCATGCCCCAGGTCCAATCCTCCATCCGCGAACCCGTACTGTCCCTGCTTACCCGGATGACCGCTGCACGTCCCGAGCAGCGGCCCACCGCCGCCGAGTGCGCCTCGCTGCTGCGCGCGTCCGGCACGACCACGACATCGCGGCGCGTGCCGTCCACGAGGCAGGCGCGGCTGGAACGGCTCGGCCCGCCGGCGGTGCTGCTGGCGCTGCACACGATCGTCCTGTTCCAGCCCGCTTACAGGACAGCTGGAGGCTGGAGCGAAAGCGTTGTCAGGTCGTTCGGCAAACAGATCGTCTATGCGGAGGAAGAGGACTTCTTCGAGTGGAACTTACGAGCCGGGCGAGCCCTCACCACCGTGGGAGCCGGCGTCGGGATAGCGACGCTGCTGGTGGCGGTCATGCTGCTCGTCCTGAGCTCTCGGGTGCCGGCGAGGCTGGCGGGCTATGGCGCGGCAGTGCTCACCGTGGTGAGCCTCGGCTGGCAGACGATGGTCGACGCGCCCTATTACGCCGGCAGCGGCTATTACACCCAAGCCGTCTATGGCCTGTGGCTCTTCTATCTGGTGACGGCGGTGACCATCGCCATGTACGTCTACCACGATGTCCGTGCCCGCCGCGCCACCGCACGGCTATAGACCACGCCCGCACAGAGTCGGCCGACGATGCCCTCCGGGCAGCGGCCGGAATCGCCGCCCGCGCCCTGACCTCCCCGTGGACCCTCGGTCCGATGACCACGGACATCGCGACGGCAGCGGACTGGCTTGAGTCCTGGACCGATGTGCCCGGGCTCGAAGGGGCAGTAGCCAAGCCCATGGCGGCGCCGTATCAGGCCGGCCGCCGCGCCTGGACCAGAATCCGCCGCAGGGACACCACCGAAGCTGTCATCGGCGCCATCGCCGGCACCCTGACCCGCCCACAGCTCCTGGTCCTGGGCCGCCACGACACCACGGGCCGGCTGCGCGCCGTCGGCCGCACGGTCGCCCTGCGCCCGGAGCAGTCCCGGCAGGTCGCCGAGCACCTGCGGCCGGCCGGCCCCGGGGCACCCCTGGGAAGGGGTGCACTTCGCGGCCGCCTGGGGGTCCCGCGACGTCCTGGACTCGGTCCTGGTGCGCCCTGAGGCGGTGGCGGAGGTCAGCGCCGATCGGGCCGTGGACCGCGGCGGCGTCTACCGGCACCCGCTGCGCTTTAAACGGCTGCGCTTGGACGTGGGGGTGGAGGATGTGCCGCGCTTCGGGACGGGCGCAGCTGCCGCGGCTGGGTGAGCGCACAGCGGCAGGTAGCTCGTGTTCTGGGTCCTGTTCAAAGATCTTGCTCGAATGAGGCAGCGCTTTGAGTGTCCCGTTCGACTACATGGTGTGAAGGCTCTCGGAGTTGACGTGATGGGGTGGCTGGGGCCGCTCCTTGGGCAGAGTGAAGTGTGGTTGGGGGTAATTCCGGTGCGGACTCCTCGTCCGCACCGTGACCGGGTCCGAGCTGCTGTTCCGCGTCGGGGTCCGGCGCGAACTCCTCTTCCGCCCCTCCGCCTACCACGGGCCCCGCTCCCCGCCGGCCGCTGGACCGGAGCCGGTGACGGAACCGGTGCCCGCGGGGGCGCCGGCGGCGCCCGCGAACTCGATCCGCACCACGCTCTGCGCATCCACGGCCAACTCCACCCGCACCACCACAACCTCCTCCGCTGCACCACCGCACTGCTTCGGCACCACGGGCTCGGCGATCGCTTCACCAGGGGTGTCCGGACGGCCGGCCGTACCGCGCCGGCACAGGCTCACCACAGCGACCAGAGCGTGCACCGCGCTCACGGCGGTCGGGACGTACCCGATCCACTCCAAGGACGGCATGTTCAGTGGTTCTCCATCTACTTGGCGGGACGCGGTCGGCGTGATCGCGTCCTCGCCCCGCAGACGAACCCCACCGCGCACTTCTCCCTCCGCAGCCCCCCGATTCACCCAAGTGAGTGAACGAAGAGCCTGCGCCGCGCTCCGGCGCACGCCAGCGTCGCCGCCGAACCACATCACCGGGCAGATGCCGCTGCTGGGGCTCACCGGCGGGGAAAGGCCCGGGGCCAGGCCGTGCCCTGACCCTGGTGCAGTGCCGATTCGCCGGTGAAAATACGGCCCCGGGGAGTGAACTGCTGCTCCGCGCCCTGTTGCTGTTGTCGGGGTGGCCGGTAGAACCGCCGCATGATGATCTTGATGCGGGCCGCGGCAGCGGCCGCTGCACTCGCCCTGTCCTTCCCCGCGACGACCGCGCTCGCCGCCGAACGCCCGGTCGTCGTGCCGCAGGTGCTGCCCATGGGGGTCGCGGTCTCCGCGCTCCCCCTCGCGGTCGAGGACCGGACCGACTACCAGCGCACTTCCTTCCGGCACTGGAACGCCGGTGACCAGCCGGCCGACGGCTGCAACACCCGCCAGGAGGTGCTGCTGGCCGAGGCGGTCGTCTATCCGGAGATCGGACCGGGCTGCGCGCTGACGGGCGGGGTGTGGTGGTCGTACTACGACGACCGGGAGGTGACCCCGGCCGGGGCCTTGGACATCGACCACATGGTGCCGCTCACCGAGGCCTGGGACTCCGGGGCTTCGGCGTGGACGGCGGCGAGGCGGGAGGCGTACGCGAACGACCAGGGCCAGCCGGCCTCCCTGGTCGCGGTGACGGCGCGGTCGAACCGGTCGAAGGCGGATCAGGATCCGGCGGAGTGGCTGCCGCCGTCGGCGCAGGCGCTCTGCCGGTACGGCGCGTAGTGGACGGCGACCAAGCTGCGCTGGGGCCTTGCGGTCGACGAGGCGGAGCGGGACCGGCTGCTGGACATCGCGGCCGGCTGCGGGGACACGCCGGTGGCGTTCACGCCGGCTCCCTAGTGCTGTGACCGCATATGTTCACCGGGTTGATGGCCGCGCTGCTGCCCTTTGTCCTCCGACGGAGATTTTGATCTTCGGCATGGGACCATCGGTGGGTGAATCGACAGAACAGCCGTGACTGCTCTCTTGAGGAGCTCGAACACGATCGTTGGCCAGCTCCGTTGGGCGAGGTGACCCGCCTTGTTGCCATGGTGCACGCGCTTCGGCGTAAGCCGCTTGTTACGTTGACGGTCGAGGACCTGCGTGTGCTCATCCGGCAGGACCTCGGTCTTGCCCACGTGCTGCCGCTGGCGCTTGAAGTACTGCAGGAGCACCCGATGGCGGAAGGTGACCTGTATGAGGGGGACCTACTCAGTGCAGTGCTGACCCGCCAACCGGAGGTATGGAAGGCGTCACCGGAACTCGCGCGAGGTCTCTCTCTGATCGTCTCGGAGCTGGTCGACCCGCCATCGCCCGTGGGAGAGGAAGCCGCGCGGTTCCTCGCCCTTCATGCGGCTGATGGCGGTGACTCCGGGGCCTGAGCACGAATCACGCGGCGTCAGAGAATGGGCGTCCGCCCCAGCAAAGGCTCTTCTCGGATAGCGGTGGTCGCGGCGGCTACGGGGCCGGACCGGGCGGGGCTCATACGCGCGGGGGAGGGGATTCACCGGGGGAACGGTCATGCCTGCTCCAGGCGGCCGGAGCGCGCTGAGGTGGGGGGCGTACGCCGGGCGGGAGCCGCCCGGCGTACGCCCGGCCGGTCTACGGCCCGGGCAGCCCTTTAGGTCGAGTTGAAGGTGTGCCCCGAAACCTACGTATCTGAGAACCTGTGGACATGTCGTATCCCGATGAGTCAGGAGAGGCTCGTGCTGAGCTGCTCAGCCGTGCTGTGGTGTCCCTTCGGCAGGGGAACCAGCGAGTGGACATTGAGCTGCGTGGTCCGCTCGCCGGGGGCTGGAGGATGCCGCATCGGGGGACGATGAAGGCGTCATCAACCCCTGGGCTGTCGATGTGGCCCGCGTTGTACTGGGACAACGGCCCATCATCTGAGTCCGCGGCAGTCGGCCGGGCCGGCCGGGGAGCTGGCCCCGCTGCGCCGCCGGCTGCTGGGGGCGGGCGGTCGGGATGCTCGCGGTCGAGGCGGGCTGGGCCGTGGTGTCCGTCTGGCACCGGAGTGATCGGCGGCGGTCAGGTCGCGGCCGTCGTCACGCAGGCTGCCATTCAGCTGTGCCGGGTCCACAAATGGCCCGGGTCTCCTTGGCGAGGAGTCCCGTCGCTGGGCTGTGCGCTCCCTGGCAGCGCACCGCGTCCACGACGCGCGGGACCTGCTGTACGACGCCGTCTATGACCTCACTGCGAACGCGCCCGCATCCGGAGTGAGAAGGGTGTTCGCTGGGGAGGGGCGTCGCACCACGATGGCGGCCTGAGCGACTACACCTGCTCCTGATACACCCTGCTCCCGGTCGGCTCGTGTGACATGGCCCAGGCCGGCCCACGCGGTCAGCTGGTCGTACGTCGCCATCGAACGATCCTCTTCCGTCGGCTGTGCTCCTGACCCTATCGAGCCGGCCTCAGGTCAGAGCCCGGCCGCACTTGCGGGACAGCCCTACACAGCCAAGGCGTGCTCTCTCCGGGGAGACGCTGGAAAACGCGGTGGGCACCCGGCCCGAACTCACGCTGCGCCCGGCCCACGTCCACGGCCTCACCCAACAGCGCTCGAACGGGTCCTCCACGGAAACCAGGTTCCGGATGGCGGCGTCCGGGCGGCGCTGCTCAGAGGGTTCCAGGCCGTCGACACCGACCCCGAGGACACCCCAGTTTTTGAGCATGTTCAAATGGGGGTGTCCGGCGGCAGACCGCCGTCCGGTCTGGGGGAATCAGTGTGTGGACATGGGGGTCAAGGCCGTGAGCACGAGGGCGACAGGCAGAGGCGAACTGCGGCCCGGCCGTCACTGGTATGCCACGGCGGTTGCGATCGCCGTCATGCTGACCGTGCTGGGCGCGGCCATCGGCGCATACCGGTTCAACGACGCGATCGACGCGGTGGACACCGACCATCAGTTCGGCAATGGTGACACCGTCACCCTGCGGCTCGAGCCGGGGAGCGAGAAGACCATCTGGGTCAAGTACCCGGGCCCGTCGCCCGGCCCGAAGTGCGACATCACCGGGCCTGAAGCCCCAGGCCCGACCGATCCGGGAATCGACGTGTTCCTCACCCAAGACGAGACCTGGATGCCGCTCTACACCATCAACGTGCCGCGGGCAGGCGACTACAAGGTCACCTGCTCGTCCCAGGCAATCTCCCGGTACGCCATCGGGGACCCCGGAGGGCTTGTCGCGCTTGCAGGCTGGCTGATGCTGGCCGTCTTTCTCCCGATGCTCGGAATCGGCATCGGCGCCGTCACCATCCTCGTCACCGCCATCCGCCGCAGACGCCATCGCAAGCGGCTGCTCGCCGAACGCTAGGGCTCCGGTGGTGGCCACCCAGCACACCCCGCGCACTCCGGGTGGCTGGGACAGGCCTCCTGTTGAGACCATGGCCTGGTGCCTGCTGTCCCAGCTAGGCCCGGCGGGAAGATCCTGCTCACCCTGTCGGGCTGGCTGTACGGGTAGGCGCGCGTCCTGCTGACCGTGAACGGCGACGGCAGGGCCGAGGGCCGGCTCCTTCCCGGGATGGTGTCGTTCATGTCCGCCCGTACGCACGCGGCGCCGGTCTTCGGCAACCCCGTCCACTGGTCCGCCGGTCTCCCGGAGAAGGGCCGGGCGGCCCGGCACCGCCCGGAGCGGATCACGGCCGCGACCGAGGAAGCGTTCCACCTGCGATTCCTCGCCCAGAGCGCCGTCCCGGACGCCCAGATGACGACCGTCGGCGAAGTGGTGCACCTGGTCGACGTCGTCACCGGCTCCGCCGCCACCCTCACCCCCGTCGAGGACCGGTGGGAGGCGCGCGAGAGCGGCCCCGTGCGGCTGTGGGAACGGGTCGAGGCCGTGCTGTCCGCGTACGACGAGGCGGGCCGCCTCGGGCCCGAGACGTTCACCCTGCACATCTACGACGGCGGGCAGCACCTGCGACACCCGCAGATGCCCGCCCTCCCGCTGCCCAGCACCGAGCCGACCCGCAACACTCCAGGCGTCCGGGCGGGGAGCGTCACGCTCCCCGCCCGGACGCCTGGCCGCGACTGGGTGCAGCTCGGCGACGTGGCGCGGATGGCCCGGGTGGGCCGGGCCACGGTGGTGAACTGGAGGCGCAGCGCACTCCGACTTCCCTGCCCCGGCCGGCGGTCCGGAGGTGCGCCCGCTGTTTTATCGGGCGGTGGTGGTGGCGTGGTTGCCCGCGCACGACAGGATCGGGGTGCCCATGGGGATGCCGTCGGCTTCGCTGGCCGTGGCCGGTGCCGGGCGCCGTCCGTTGCGGCTCGACGGCCCGCACCTGGTCCTCGCCGACGACATGGAGGGGGAGGACGAGTTGTCGGGCTGGTTCACCGACGAGGATGCCGATGAACTGTGCGCGCTGGCGGCAGGGGAGTTGGGGGTGTCGGTGGGTCGGTTGACGGTGTCGGGGCAGGTGCGGGTGGTGGAGCGGTTCCGTTCGTGATCGGGCGGTCTGCGGGTGACGCTGGCCTGGCCCGCCAGCTGGCACGGCCGCAGTGGCTGACCACGCAGTTCTGCATGCGGGCCCGGGGCGTCGGCTGGGTCGGGTAGCCGCCCTTCACTCCTCCCGGGGCCGGACTGGGCTTCTCCGCCCGGTCACCGGCCTGGTGGTGGGAGGCTGCGTGCATGGATGCTGTGTGGTGGGACCGGCGTGTGGATGGGTCGGAGCCGGATGATCCGGAGCCGGGCCCCAGGCTGGGTCATGACTACGTGGTGCTGGTGGGCGGCGCCTTGGACGGCATGCTGCTCGGCGTGACCGGCTGGCCCCCTCAGGAGGTGGTGCATGGCTTTGTCCACGAGAACGGGAGTCGTTTGTCGATGAGCGCGGGAGGCACCCCGAAGGCGGCCAAGTCGATGTTCACGAGTTCGGGAGGCAACTGCCGCTGACCTGATGGCGTGCCCAGACCCCAGGCGCCGAGCGCTGTGAACCGTGCTGCCGACATCGTCACCAGCTGCAACCAGGCTGGCGACTGCACCCTCAGGCAGGAGCGCTCCAGACCCTCGGATGTGTCTCTGCCGGACCGGTCGGTAGGGTCTCGGAGACGAGAGAAGAGATCCTCCGGTGGACTCCCGCATACCCCGCATACGCTCCAAGCTGGCGAAGATCCCGTACCAGGCGCAACGCAGCCACTCCGCCTGCGGGGAAGGCCATCGGTTCCGCCTCGGCCCACGCATCAACGCTTCAGAAGCCGACGCCTTCGAGGCGGAGCACCACATTGTCTTGCCTGCGGCCTACCGAGCGTTCCTCATCGAACTCGGGGGCAGCGGTGCAGGCCCCTTCTACGGTCTTCTTCCGCTGGATGAGTGCAGGCTGTTCACGATGAACCGGAAGCCGGCGGACGGCAGCCCCCGGGGATTCACTCATGTTGACCACCCGGACGCGCTGCAGGGGGACCTGTTCCTCCACATCATCGAGATGGGCTGCAGCGATCTGTGCCTCATCGGAGTGACTGGTCCCCTTGCCGGCCGTGTCGTCACCGGCAACGCGGACGGCTTCTGGCCTCCGAACGTCTCGTCGGCGCGGGACTTCCTCAGCTGGTACGAGCGCTGGCTCAACCACATGCGGGACGGCAAAGACAACGCCGCGCTGGGCCTGTCCTCCCCGGCAACCGTCGCGACCGCCCCGTGGGGTCCCCGCGCCACAGCCGGTCGTCGCCGACGTCACCCCGTGTGAATGGGTGTGGTGGTGTGCACGCGACCGTGCCGGGATGGTTGAGGGCGTCGAGCGCGGCCGTCGTCTTCCCCGGCACCGCCCGGTCCGTCGCCAGGGTGCAATCCTCGGCGTGCACGGTCGCGGCCCGCTGGCGGGTACGACCATCCAGGACCCACACCCACGGCGTGGCCGGGGCCGCCGCTGCGCCGGCCGGGTTGCGATGGGTGGGCAGTCCAGGGCGACGCCCGGGATGGGGCGCAGCTGGGCGGAGGTCACCCACGTGCTGTACTCGGCGGGCTCCGCGCCGCCGCCCTCGGTGGTCTGCCACAGGGGTACGCCGATGCGGCACATCCACAGTCCGGTGTCCATTTGAAGGCGTATCGACCGGAACGCGCGAGCCTGGACGGTCAGGCTCCGGAGCGGGGCTTCTGCTGGGCCTGCTGGAGTGCGGTACGGCAAGGGACGCAGAAGGGGTTCTCTGGGGGAGGCTCTGTGGTGAGGGCCCCGGCGGACGGTGGTTTGTGCAGCTCAGCGGTTGGTGTGGTGAACGCTAGCGAGGGCAACAGGTGTGGCGCTATCGCTGATGCGGGTGGCCTTGCGCTTATGGGGCTCTTTGAGATGGACCACCGTTACTCGCGTTGCTTCCCCGCCCCCGCTCGCGGCACATGGACCCAGCATCCAGCAGATGGTGTGTCGCTCCCGTCGCCCTCACCTGCATGCGGGGCCAGTGGGTGAACGGTGACTCAGGCAGAGTTCCATTCGTTGCTGGGCAGCGAATGCCACAGGTCAAGCCAGCTGTGGAGCAGGAAAAGCGGTCGAGTCAGGGTGGTGTCGCCAGCCCGCTGGGACCGGATCGCCAGGCCGAGGTCGCCGAAGACGGGGTCGCCGGCGGGGCTGTACCTCAGGCTGCCGGGCCGGGTCGTGCGGTGGACGAGCCAGTCTTCCACACGGGCAGGCGCGCAACCGGTCAGCGGGGCTGCGTCCAGTCTCACCTGGGGGCCGGTGAGGGCGTTCACGGCGACACACCCCAGGCGGCCGTCACGGAACAGGGCCCTGATCCCGCTCGTGGTGAAGTCAGCGTAGTCGAGCCGCTGGTCTTCGCCATGATCGGAGTAGGACGAGACGGCCGGTCGTTCGCCGAGAGCACTGGTGATCTCCTTCAGGGTCATCCCGAAGTGCACGGGTCCGACTCCTACGTAGGGCGTGAACGTCCACTCGGCACGCTCCTCCTCCCGGGCGATCCGCCACGGGCCGCAGTACCCCGCCTCGCTCCCCGGGGCGGCCACTGGCGGCTCGGGTGCCGGCTCGTCTGGGGCCGCTGGTGTGGGCCCGGTCCAGTTCTCACTCCGACGGCCCATTCGCTCCGCAGCCGCGGTGTCCTCAGGCTGCTCCTCCAGCCAGCGGATCGCCTGCTCCTGGCCCTCCCCGAAGGGGTCTTCCGCCAAGGCCCAAGCACGATCGAGAGCCGCGCGGCGTTCATTCTCCGCCGCGACGAGACCGGCGACATCCTCGCCCCAGGCCGCCAGACGCTCCCGGGCAATCCACCGGTGGTACGAATCCACGCTCACGGCAAGGACTTCGCGAACAGCGGGCGCATACCTGGGGACGGACGAGGCGAGGGCGGGGTCGTCCAGGAGCAGGGCAGTGGTCGCGAGCGCGGCCTCGCGCACCCGCAGATCGTCGTCGTCGCAGAAATCCGCGATGCGGACGTGTAGCACTGGCCGGGCTGCACGGGCGGCTGCCAGAGCCTGTGCCGTGCCTACGCCGGCCTCGACTTCCAGACGGGCTATGTCTGCGAATGAAGCCAGCCAGTTCAGCAGTTCGGCACGCAGCGACCGGCGGCCCGCCCGGCGCTCCCACCCGGTCTCGGCAAGGGTGCGCGGGTCGTCGAGAAGATGAGCGAGGACCAAGGCCGCCGGGGCGCTCGCCGGAAACACCCGCTCCTGATTGAGGAGCAGCCGGTACAGATCCCCCACCGCCCGCACCCGGCGGGCCAGGTCGGTGGCGAGCACAGCCCCGAGGATGTCTGGGGTGTCAGGCACACCGTGCCGACCCGTACAGCAATGTGGAAGCTCCTCCCAGGCGGTGCCGACGAGTGCTGCCTGTGCTGCGGGCGGCAGGGAACCGGGTGCAGGGTCCCGGCGGTCTGTGGATGTCTCGATCACGGTCGCAGTGTTCCACCAGGTACGAGCAGCGCCGGTACCTGCTCCACATCGCAGAAGGCCGACGAGCATTTGCCGTCCAGTCCGCTGAACCTCCCCGTTTCGTTGAGAAGCGGATGGACTGGGGTAAGACGCAGGTCCGGTCGTTACTGACGTCGGCGCTTCAGGGTGATGGTGGTGGAAGGTCGAGGGAGAGGCCGGTTCCCGCGAGGAATCCGTCGAGGACGTCGTGGCCCACGCGGGCTTCGGCGCGGCCGTCTCCCTGCGCCAGCACCTCTCGGCGGCGATCGGCGTCTCCCCGACGGCCTACCGGCGGGCCTTGACGGGCGCCCTGCCGCGGGTCTCAGGCGTCGATGCGCACCCAGGTACGGCCGGCGCGGAGCCACAGGGTGCCGTCGCGGCCCTGGCCGCAGTGCATGACCACCCGCCCGGGCACCCGCACCCGCTCCTGGCCGATGGCGACGCATACGTCGCCGACCAGCTCCGCGCGGGTCACGGTGGTCCTGCGCTTGTAGTGGTCGCGGCTGGTCAGGACCACCCGCGTGCCGCGCACGGCGAAGCCGTCCGGGACCTTTACCGGGCTGCGGTAGCTCGCGACTTCGCCGGTGGAGGGTGTGATCCGGGTGAGGAAGGTCCCTTTGGGGCTGTACCAGACAAGCCACACCGACTCGCCTTCCGTGGCAGCCGTGCAACCCTCCAGCGGCCAGTCGGGAAGTCTCCCCTTCGGCGCCCACGTCGCGACACCCCGGGTGTTCCAGCCCGCCAGGCCGGCCGCGGACTCCGGGTGGCCTCCGTAGATGCCCTCGTCGCCGTAGGCGGTCCAGATCCCCCCGCTGCGGTCGGTGACCAGGGCCGGGACGTCGTCACCGAGGCAGAAGGCACCCTCCGGCCGGCCCTCGGGGGAGTACACGACGGCGTTTTTCCGCCAGGCTCCCTCCGCGTCCTGGTGGGTACGGCCTGACGCCAGCAGGAACCGGGACCCGGGGAGCAGGGCCAGATGGCTGGGCCACATGTCGATCCCTTCGACCGGGATGCGCCGCTGCTCCTGCCCGGAGGTGATGACCAGCTCTCCGTCGAACGGCGTCTCGGCACGCCATCCGATCCACCCGCGGGGATACTTGTCGCGGCTCAGGTACCGGCGCTGGACCAGAATTACGGCGAGTTCGCCGTCCGGTCCCACGGTCCACCAAAGCGCACGCCACCCCGCCTGGACGTCTTTGGGGGACAGCCTCCACGCGACGGGCAGTTCGTCGATCGGCATGGGGATTCACCTTTGGGACTCCGGGGGCCTACGCCGCCCGAAGATCGCCACGTTACAGGTCGGGGCGGTCTCCCCTCCCGCCGGGGAGCGACGACCGGCCCTTCACGCCGTCCTATGCGATGACTGACTTCAGCTCGTCAGGGTCGTGAAGGGTCAGGCCGGTGCCGGCTATGAAGCCGTCGAGGATGTGGGGCCGGTACTGGAGGCGTTTGAGCCGGTTGCGGACGAGGGCTTCGAGCCGGTCGAGGGCCATGACGGCGAGGTTGGCGAGGCTATGCTTGACGTGGGCCCATACCCATTCGACGGGGTTGAGGTCGGGTGAGTAGGCGGGCAGCAGGAACACCGTCAGCCACTCACGCTCGGCCACAAGGTCACGCATCCTGCGGGAGACGTGAGTGTTCAGCCGGTCCCAGACCAGCACGATCGGGGCCCTGACCAACTGATAGACGCCGTCGACCAGCGCGATGAAGTCCCGCACGTCCATGCTGCGGCGCTTGCCCTTGCCCGCGGGGTGGGTCCGCAGACGGTGGCACAGCCGGGTGCGGGAACCAGGCCGCATGGCGATCAGCCCGGCTACCGACAGCCGTCCCGAGCGGCGTCCGCTTACTGTCACGACCGGGGTGATACCGCGCCGGCCCCAGGTCCGTCCCCGGGGCGGCCGTCGGGTGAAGCCTGCTTCGTCTTCGAAGCAGACGTAGCCCCCGCAGGCCGCCCTCGCCCTTTTACCTCCGCCCAGGTCGCCTCCTTCCACACGGCGACGGCCTGCTCGTCACGCTCGGCGACCCGCCGCGCGGGCACCTGCGGACTGAAGCCGAGCCGGTGCATCAACCGCGTGGCACCCGAGACGCTGTAGGAGACGTGGAATTTCCGACCGATCAGAGTGGCGACCCGCGATGCGGTCCACACCTGGTCCTCCACCCAGCCGTGCGCCGCCGGACTCTCCTCCAGGAACCTCGCCAGCTTCTCCAGACAGTACGGCGACAGCCGACACCGCGAACCACTCGGACCACGCGAGACCAGAGCCGCAGCCCCGCCGTCGCGCCACAGTTGGTGCCATTGGTAGGCCGACTTCAGGCTCACCCTCAGATGTCGGGCGACCTTTGACGGCTCCACCTTCTGCTCGAACAACTCAGCTGCCTGCAGCCGTACCGATTCACGGAGCTGACGACCCGCAGGGGTCAGCCCTCCCCCATCCGCATACCTCACACACCACGAGATACAGCCCGAGCCCCGGACCCATCAGACACTTCATGAAGATTCACGCCAACGAGCCGAAGTCAGTAACAACCCGGAGCCCCGTACGCATACGGTGGTTGCACAACTGAATGGCCCCGGTCCCAGCGCTCTGGACCGGGGCTTCTTCGTTTCAGGGGGTCAGACGTTCTGCTCGATCTGCTCGAAGATGTCCGCGTCGGTCTCCTGCTGCCACTGAGGCAGCTTGTCCCAGTCGGCCACGTACCCGGGCTTCGGGTCGGGGATGTGCTTGTGGATCTGCGCGATCCAGCACAGCGCGACGAACCGGCCCTTCTGCTCGCGGGTCAGCTTGGCGGTCTGTCCTCCGCTCACCTGGACGAAGTCGCGAACCTGCCCGAAGACGGCCGCGGCCGATGCCCGCTCCCACTCCGGGGTGTCCTCCCACGGCGTGATGTACCCGGGCTTCGGATCCCCGGGGAAGTGCTTCTTCACTCCGGCGATCCACGCCTCGCGGAAGATCCGGCCGTCCTCGTTCATGGTGTCCCCCTGTGGCATCAGACAGTCGCTCCGATCTTCTGCGAGAACCTGCGTAGCCCCGGCATCTCCGGGTGCATCAACAGCAGCTCCGAGGTGATCGCCCGCACCTTGGGCCGCGTGGCTTCCTCCGGGGCGTACGAGGCCAGGGCACGGAGAGCGTGGAAGGTCTTCGTCGGCTCGTCCATTGCCTGCCATACCCGGGCGACGTCCATGCACATCCGTCCCCGCCGCTCGGCTGTCGGCAGCTGGCGCGGGTCGAGCTTCTCCGCGTAGGTCAGCGCCTGGTCGTCCTCGCCGAGCGCGTGGTGCACGGAGATCCGGAAACCGCAGGTCTGGGCCTCGCCGAACTCGCCGGGGATGTAGAGCCGCTGTGCGGCCGTTTCCCGGCGTTTGGCGGTCTCCTCGGCCTCGCCGATCAGCTCCATCGCCTGCCCCCGCCAACCGGCCTGCGCAGCGCTGTACGAGGCCGTCAGCATCAGCGTGCCCCGCATCGCGAGTTCGTCCGGATGCTGGCCCAACCGCTCCGCTGCTTCCTGGAGATGGTCGATCGCGGCCTGGTACTCACCGCTCCGGCGCAGTGAGACGCCCATGGAGTGCGCGGCCTCGCCCATCACCACCGGGTTGCCCGTCAGCTCCGCCTGCGCGCGCGCCCGCTCGGCCGCCACCCACGCCATGCCCTGATAGTTCTTGATCGCGAGCTGTGCGAGGAGCACGTACGCGCGGGCCGCGATGTCATGGGCCTGCGAGGCCAGGGAGCCGGAGATCAGCGACGGCAGGGTGCGGCCCAACTTGCTGTACTCCGCCGCCTGGAACACCCTCCGGGCCTCCACCAGCGCGGAGAAAAGCGCCTCACGCGACGCCGGCCGGGTGTCGGGCAGACAGAACAAGGAACGTTCCACCAGCTCCTTGGGATCGACCGCCGCTGCGGCGGAAGCGGTGCCGGGCAGCGCGGCAGCGATACCGACCCCCAGCCCAAGCGTGAGCACTTTTCGGCGGTGCACGGCGTCCCCTTCGAGTCCGACATCAGCAGCAGTCAGACCCAGAACACCACACAAAGCGGCCAGCGTGTCCTCGTCCGGCTGGATCTTCCCGGTTTCGACCCTCGACAGCCACGAACCGGAGTAGCCGACCGCCCTGCCCACCTCACCTTGAGACAGCCTCTTAGCGTTCCGAGCCTGCCGCAGCACATCCCCCAGCGAATCGCCCATGCACAGAGTGTGCCGATCCATGCACAGACTTTGCAGACCCTTCGTCAGACATAGTCCGAACGAGCCCGGCCACGTTGACTGTTCATCAGTCGCAGCGGCCGGGGCCTCATTGCCCCTACCAGCACGGGCTTCCCCCGGGCTCCGGCCGCTGCGGCGCTCAGTCCCCGGTCCTGTCGTTGACGAACGCGCACGCGGCAGGGCCGGGTACCACCTCACTCGAAGGAGCACCCGATGAGCACGAGGACGATGCCCACCCCCGCCGAGGCCGCTGCCCGCGCGACCGAGATCCTGGCCGCGATCCGCGCCGACGAGGAGTTCGGCGCCTTCGAGGCCGCCACCCTGGAATACAGCTCCGACTGGCAGTGCTTCACCGGCTTCCCGGTCATCGAGCGGTGGAACCTCGACTCCGACAAGGCCCCGCTCTTCACGGAGGGCCTGCGCGCCATCGCCCTCAAGGCCGCCGTCTTCGAGCTGACCGGCGACGAGAACCTGGCCGAGGTCCCCGTGGCGGTTCCCGTGGACGAGATGACGCACGCGATGATCGCCCAGCCGCAGCTCCTCGCCCGGATCGCAGCCCGGACCGGCTTCACGCTGATCCACCAGACCGACCAGGAGCACACCGACTACGAGGCGGGCTGCTTCACCACCCTCGCCTACCGGCTCGCGTGGGGTGAGCCCCCGGCCCGGTACTGGCTCCAGGCCGAGGAGGTCGAGCGGCGGGTGAAGATCCTCAGCGCCCGCTACGCCAGCATCGGCATGGACCGCGCCGGACGCGAGCACGACATCGAGTTCAGCGCCGCCTGAACCAACCCCGCCGCCCGCGCGGCTCCGGCTGCGGCTCGGGCTCCGGAACATACGGGGGCGCGATCCGGTCCGGCTCCAGCCCCACCTTGTGCGGATGCACGCACGCAGGGATTCGGTCGGCGGTGTACCGGTAGCCGTCGGCCGGATCGAAGGGGCATTCCGGGCTGGGCCGGTCGTAGACCACGAATCCCTCCCGGGGCAGCCGATGGGCCGGACAGATCCCGCACGCCGGATGATCCTCGCCCTGGGCGAACGCCTCGCTCATGCACCCGGACCGTACACCCACGCCACCCCGCGACCCTCGCCGAAGAGGAGCAGCGCCATGACCGAGCCGCTGCCTCGCCGAGTACCCAGTGCCCGGCAGTTCGAAGACCAGCCCGAGCCGCGCATCCCGTGGGATGCCTTCTCCGTCCAGGCCGACGTCAGCGAGGAGTACGGCCAGCCCTCCCCGGCCCTCATGGCGCGTGCGAGACGCGGCTGGCGGAATCTCGGTGCGTTGCACGCCCGTATCGACCCGGCCGGCGGTGACGACCAGAGCAAGGACCGGGACGACGGGGGCGACGAGCAGTGAGCGCCGCAGGCTTCGGGCACGAGCTGGATCCCCGCATCGGCAAGCAGGTCCGCGACATCGCGAGCGGGACCGAGGGGGAGTTGATGGCCGTGGTCCAGGAGGAGGTCCCCAACTTCGAGGGCCGTCCGATGACCGTGCGGCTCGCCTACATCCGCCCCGCGTCCGGCGGACAGGAGATCTCCACCGCGCCCACGAATCTCGAAGTGGTCCGGTGAACCCGTTACGCGGGTGGCGCCAGCGACTGGCCGTCCTCGCCTACGCCCTGGCCGTTACCGCCGTGGTCGTGACCCTGGCCCTGGCCGGAAGCACCGGCCGGTAGACACACAGACCTCCCGCCCCGCACTCCTACAGCACCACCGCCCGGGGCGGGTGCACCCCTTCCTCTCCGAACCTGACCAGGCAGTCGGCACGGAGAGGAACGGCGCTGGGGACATGTCTGGGGACGTGTTCCCGGCGCCACCCACGCACCACTCGAAAGGCAATCGAGAGGAGCACAGCCATGACCGTCATGCTGACCACTCCGGTCCAGTCCGGCGCCGGCCAGTACCGCAACCCCCGGGATTACGTGAGCCCGGAGGTGTGGGACCGCGAGGTCACCCTGCTCATGCGCGACTACCCCTTCGACGAGGTGATGGCTACCCGCCTGTTCCACGCGGCCGTTACCTACCTGATCACC
The DNA here is from genome assembly GCF_055575675.1 of Streptomyces sp. NPDC034043. Taxonomy (NCBI): domain Bacteria; kingdom Bacillati; phylum Actinomycetota; class Actinomycetes; order Kitasatosporales; family Streptomycetaceae; genus Streptomyces; species Streptomyces sp. NPDC034043. The sequence continues at coordinate 25,506 of NZ_JBVISF010000023.1, read as the reverse complement.
GCGATGGAGAAGTGGGACGAGCCGACGCCGCTGGAGATGTGCTGCGGCCGGATCGTGGACATCGCCGTGCACGTGTTCATCCTCGACACCAAGAACTACCGGGAGTTCTGCGCCGAGCACTTCGGCGGCCGGTTCCTGGAGCACATCCCCGAGATCGCGTTCAAGTACGACGGTTCCGTGGAGCGCACCGCGCAGATCATCCACGACAACGGGTTCGAGGTGGACTGGAAGCTGTGGGAGGCCGACTACGCCAAGTGCGGTCCGTGCCACCCCGGTTCCAAGTGCCACTGACCCCGTAGGGCCGTAGGCCCGCTCACGCCCGGAGGTGCCACGCGCGCCTCCGGGCTCCTTTTATGCCAATATATGCGAGTTTGCATCTTCTGCCCCTACCCGCATCCCGACGCGAGTAGGTTGGCGCCCTCTCCACACGCCACACCACTCCCGGAGGACCCTTCATGTCCAGCGCCGCCCCCAGCACCCCCGCCGAATACTGGGACAAGTACCGCCCCAACCGCGAGCGCCCCGCCGCGGACCGCTTCGACTGGACCGGCCTGCCCGACGCCGGCCCCGGCGCCGAGATCCTTGGCACGCCGAAGACCGCGCTGGACCTCGGGCCAGCCGAGGGCGAGAACGCCGCCTTCCTCGCCCGCTCCGGCATCGAGGTGACCGCGGTGGACTTCTCCGCCGTCCAGATCGACCGCGCCCGCGAGTTCTGGAGCGACCTGCCGAACCTGGAGTTCGTCTGTGCGGACGCACTCGACTTCCTCGACCAGGACATGCGGCTGTGGGACGTCGTCTACTCGACGTGGGGCGCGGTGTGGTTCACGGACCCCGACGAACTGTTCCCCCGCATCGCCCGCCGCCTCGCCCCCGGCGGCACCTTCGCCTTCTCCCACCGCGAGCCGATTGTGGGCCAGTACGGTGCCCAGGAGATGGGCGGGAAGTGGCTGGAGGGCCGCGAGACCGAGCTGACCGTCCTGCGCTGGCAGCACACCCCCGAGCAGTGGGCCGACCTCCTCAAGCGCCACGGCTTCACCGACGTCTCCGCCGACGTCATCCCCAACCCCGACGGCGCCGCCCTCGGCACCCTGCTGGTCACCGCAAAGGCCACCGCATGACGACCCGCGAGGCCAAGCGCCGCCGCATCAGCTACTTCACCGAGCCGTACGAGCACATCGTCCAGGACAGCGGCGTGGTCATCGTCGCCCAGGACCATGACGACCGCATCGCTCTGATCCGGCACACCATCCCCCTGCACGGCGACACCTTGACCGTGCCCGGGGGCGGGATCGAGGACGGTGAAGACCCGCTGGACGCCGCGAAACGGGAGCTGGAGGAAGAAGCCGGGCTCACCGCCGCCGTGTGGACGCCGCTCGGCAGCACCGTGCCGATGCCCCGCAGCACCCTCACCCTCCACATGTACGCGGCCACCAGCCTCACGTCCGGCGTCCAGGCCCTCACCGTCACCGAGGCCGAGCAGGGCCTCACCGTCGTGTGGACGCCCCGCAAGGAGGCCGTCCAGGCGGCCCTCGACGGACGTATCAAGCTCGCTGGCGCGGCGCTCGCACTGCTGATCTGGTCGGCGCGGACGGGTGAGTGAGTGCTCCACCACCTCATCACACAAGACGCGGACCTGCGCATGGTCCCCACCGACCACGACCAGTTGACCGTCGCCGTAGAGAAGATCCGCGAGGAACTCAGGACACTCGCCGAAGACACGGACGCCGACCGGACCCGGGTCCTGGCCCGGTGGACCGGCATCGGCTTGGTGGTCCTGGGCCGCCCCGACGACGCACTCGTGTACCTGCGGCAGGCGCTCGGCCTGGCCACCGCCAGCGGCAACTCCCGGGCCGTCATCGCCACCGAACTGAACCTCGGCGACGCGTACCGCTACGCCGGTGAAACGGAGACCGCAGACGCGCTCTACCGCGGCGCGCTGGAGGGCGCCCGCGAGCAGCATCCCGAACTCGTGGATTTCGCCCTCCAGCACCTCGGCAAGCACCTCCTGGAGCAGGGCGACCTCGGGCCAGCCAGCGCCCACCTCCAGGAAGCCCTGCGGCTGTGAACCGCCAAGGGTGACGCCGGACTGATCGAATCCACCCAGGCCGCACTCGACCGCGTCGAGCTGCTGAACAGCCACGCATGCGATCAGGCCCGGCGTACCGTCAACGACCTTCCCCCGGTCCCCCCTGAGCCGCACACTGCCCTCCCTCGTGTGACCACGCATGACGAAGCCCCCTCTCCGAACCACAGGAGCAGGGGGCGGCGTGCTGTCCGGCTCAGACGAGGGGCTTGACGCTGAACCGGGCGTTCGAGCCGAGCGGAGCGGTGACGTGCTGCCCACAGGCGATGTACTGCGAGCCGCCTTCCACCGACACGACCCACTTCGCAGCCGTCTCGCAGAGCGCTTCCATGGCACCGACCGGCAGACCGCACTCCGCTTTGACGTACCGGAACGTCTGCTGGAGCCGAGCCGGCGCCTTCTTGCCCACGAACCGCTCGTGCACCGGGTGGCTCGCAGAAAGAACTTGGCCGACCACCGCGTGCAGCTTCCGGCCGTCGGCCTCACCCACCGGTTCAATCCGCTCGATCTCCACGGCCAACCGCACCATCTGGTCACCCGTGGAGGCGTAGAGCGCCACGCTATGCCGCGCCGCCTCCTCGCTGCCCAGCTCCCAGCACCCCCGGTTCAGCGCGTAGACGATCTCCGGAGCCATGCCCTCGCGCCATCCCTTGCAGGGGCGCCCCATCAGATCGTCCACAGAACAGTCGGATACCGGGGCGAGAGTGAACAGGATCAAGGAGACCTCCATAGGGGACCCCTGACCGCCCCGCACGGCGGCCAGCAAGCCCAGAAAGCCTAAAGCTGAGGACCGGCACGGTCGGCGACGTTCCATCATCTGGTCACTGGTAATACCAGGGGGCCCAGCACATCTCGGCCTCCGGCAGCACCTCCGCGGACGGCTTCTTGGCCTCCGTGTTCCACGGTGCCTTCAGCTTCCGCTCCAGCCGCTGCTTCACCGTCAGCAGCTTCGCCGGGTGGTTGATGAATGCCAGCATCTTCTCGGCCAGGTCCTTCCGGCGCCTCGCCTCCTCCTTGCTGATCCATTGGGCCTCCGGCTTGACCCGAACCTCGTCGCGCATGTCCTCCAGCATCAGCTCGGCCGCAGCACGGCCCAGGCGTTGCTCCCACTCATTGCGAGGCCACTCGTCCACCCAGGAGACGGGATTGCCCTGGACATCGAACGTGACCACCGGCTCCTTCATCCACGAGGGCGGCCCTCCAGGGCTGTACGGGGCCCGAGGAGTCTCCGGTTCCTCCTCCTCCAGCAACGCGTCGCAGTAGGTCCGCAGAGGGCTCACACCGGGCTCCGGAGCCCGCGTCGACTTGTAGGTGCCGGGCCACACGCGGATGAATGCCTGCGGGCTGCGCCAGCCGAACCCGTCGAGCAGGTCGGCGAACACGGTCTGTTCCTCGGCCGGTTCGGCCATCATCAGCCTCCTTGCCCAGCGACGATGCGGCCCGTGGCAGCACGGTAGAGCCGGGCGCCCCCGGACTTTCAGCCCGGGCAGAGGCGGGAAAGTCCGCCGGAAAGTCCGCTCCGGGGCCAGCCTGTCCTACCCCGCAAGCGGTTGACTACCCACAGCACATCCCGGGTAGTGCGCTCCCTCGTGGGGTGGGGGGCACTGCCACCCTCAGACGCTGGTACTGGCAGGAGGTACGGACGTGACCGCCTTCAACAACGATGCCCGTGTGCGGGAGGACCGCGAGCACCGGCTCCTGGGACGGGAGGTTGTCCACTCGGCTCGACGCCCGCGGTATCGACGTCGCCCGGCTCCTCCTCAACGCCCACCGTGCCGATGCCGGCGTCGACCAGGTCGTCGCCGCCGTCACCACCGCAGCCGCCGGCATCGTCATGGCCTAGTAGCCGGTTGCATCGCGCGACTGGCAGCTCAGCCATGGCGCTCCCTCCGTGCCGCCCAGTCACTGGCGGCTCACGGGTATCCGAGGCCGTTTGCTGTGGGACCGCTGACAACGCTGTCACTCCCGCGTGGTCAGCCCGCGTCCTCGATGGTGGCCACGTCGACCGCCCTCGGATGGCAGGTGCCTCTGGCAGGGCGTATAGAGGAAGAAAGGCATGCTCTGACTGGTCACCCTGTTTGCGTGTGCTGGGGAGGTTCCTCATGCCCGATGCAGGTCTATGGCAGTGGGTCTTGACCTCCCTGTTGCTCGTCCTCGGCTGTTTCCTGGCTGCCCGTGCCTGGCAGATGGCCCGCAGAGAGCCGGAGTCGGAGCCCAGGATCGAGGTACTCGCCGGGATCGGGGGCGGTCTGGTGTGCGGAATCGCCGTAGGCCTGTCCGCCTTGTTCTTGAGTGAGTCGATGCGTGAGTCTCAGGAGAACGCGGCATGGCGGGCGAGTGTCGAGAGCGCGGACAGTGTCCCCGGCCTGACCGTCGCCGGCCACGACATCAAGGGCATCAATTTCAGCGGGAAGTCGCTCCGCAACGCCGACTTCACCAACGCTGATCTGGTTGGCGCAAAATTTCAGGATGCCGACCTGACTGCCGCAAACTTCGAGGGCGCCGATCTGCGGGGGGCGATCCTGATCGGAGCGAATCTTCAAGACGCGAGCCTCAAGAACGCCAACCTGCGGGAAGCCTCCCTCCACAGCGCGAACCTCAGCCACGCGCATCTCCCGCCGAAGAGCTCCTTCGTGGGGACGAAGGTGAACGCGCGCACCTGCTGGTCGATGGGGGAGAAACCCACCTCTGAACAGCTCATCGGGCTGGTAGTGGAGATGTATCGCGACGAAAAGGATCAAGATAAGGAACTGTGGTCCAGCGGCCAAGAAGTACCGGTTTGCGACCTTTGGAGGCATGGCAAGCGCATCCACCCGGAGTGGGAGTAGCACCAATCTGGGCCGGGGAGCCCGCCGCTCTCCGCATAGGCGCGGAGCATGTGAAGCACGTTGATGGCGTACGTGCGCCGGTGCGGGAGGACGCCGACCTGTGGGTGCCGCCCGCGGGCCGGGACGCGAAGCGTTCCTGGGGGCCGCTGGCCGAGGGGCTGGCCGTGCCCCGGGACCGCGGCCTCGGTGACCGCGCGGAGGCGCTGGAGCAGCTCGGTGTCAACTGGCTCGCGCACGCCATGATCGTCGGACTTGTCAAGGACGTGCTGTCCGAGACGCGGGTCGGTTTCCTGGTCGGCTTCCGCCCCTGGCCCTTGCTCGGGGCCCGCATGGACCAGATCCGCGACCAGGGCGGCCCCGCACTCCTCGGCGCGCACCTGGCCCGCTTGAAGGACGACAGCTCCTTCAAGGAGGCTTTGGATGCCGCTGTGGTCGGCCGTCTCGTGGACGCGACCCCTGAACTCTTTGACGACACCGCCCTCGGCGCCGGCCGCGCCTGCCTCCCGCCCCCGGGTCTCCGCGGCGGCGGCCCGCTCCCGCTCCACCACCACACCCGCCGCCGCGGCCCCCGGACAGCAGGCCCCGACGGAAGCCGCGGTACCTGCCCACCGGCAGTGGGCCGGAGCGGTGAGGGGCGGGGGGCTTAGGCGGTGACGGCGGCGGCTCCCATACCCGGACGTCGCGGGTGCGGTGCGCGTTTCCGGGTGTGGACGGATCGTGTACGGGCGCGGGCGGGCCGGTGGGCGCCCGCCGGCCGGGACCGGATCGGTGCGATTTCTCGGTTTGGGGGTGGTGGGGTGAGAGACAGTGAGGGTTTGGGGTGTTGATGCTGGTCGGGGCATGTCGAGGGGGCTGGTGTCGCTGTCTTTGATGTGAGAGATCGGTGGGGGATCGCTGTCTGGGGCCTTTATCGCTCCAGGGGTGACGCTGTCTCAGTTTCGTGAGTTCTGATCTATCGGCTGGTCCGGGTCGGTGTGATGGGTGGGTGGACGAGGAAGTACAGCAGGTGGTTGGTTCGGGCGGGGCGTTGCCTGGGGTGTCGGTTCGGGCGTTGCGGGGGCCGGCGGTGCGCCGGTTGTTGGCTTTGCGTCGGGAGGGGAAGCTGACCACCGGGCATGTGCGGACGGTGGGGGAGACGTTCGGCGTGCAGGAGCGGGCGGTGTGGCGGTGGCTGGCTGCCGCGGAGGAGGATGAGTCTGCGGTGCCGGGGGAGAGGGCCCGGTACTACGGGCGGTTCACGGTCACCCCGGAGGTCCGGGCTCTGCTCGGCCTGTGGAAGGGCAACGTCGCGGCTGTGCATCGCGAGCTGACCGCTCGCGCGGCCCGGGGCGAGGGTGAGCTGCCGCCGTCGATTCCGACGCTGCACCGTGCCATCCGGCGGGATCTGACCGTGGGGGAGCGGGCGGGACTGGCCGGTGGTGAGCGTGAGGCCCGCAAGCACGATGTGTTCCTGGCTCGGCCTCGGGGCTGGCGGAATCAGGTGTGGGAGGCCGATCACGTCCAGGCCCCCGTTCTGGTCGAGGTTGAAGGCAGCGTCCGTCGTCCTTGGGCCACCTGGTTCGTGGACTGCGCGACGAACACGGTCATGGGCGTCGCGGTCACGCCCGGGTATCCGTCGCGGGAGTCGGTGCTGGCTGCGCTGCGGTCGGCGGTGTTGCGCGAGGAGCCGTTCGGGCCGCAGGGAGGGCTCCCGGAGAAGGTCCGTGTGGACCGGGGCAGGGACTTCTTGTCGAAGACGGTCGCGGCGGCGTTCGGTGCGCTGGTGGTCGAGGTGGAGGACCTGCCCGCCTACACGCCACATCTGAAGGGCACGGTCGAGGGCCTGAACCGGGCGGTGGAGTCGATGTTCCTCGCCGCGCTCCCCGGCTACGTGCGCCAGCCACGCCCGGGCCGGCGTCCAGGTCGACCGAAGGACGAGGGCCTGCTCGACTTCGAGGACTTCACCTCCCGGCTGCTGGGCTGGGTGGAGTGGTGGAACACCGTCCACCAGCCGGGTCCGCTGGGCGGGAAGACCCCGCTGGGAGCCTGGGAGGCGGATCCGACTCCGGTGCGGGAGGTCAGCCCGGAGGAGTTGTGGACGTTCACGCTCGAAGACGACGGCCGTGTGCGGGTGGTCTCCACCCGCGGTGTCCGGTTTCGCCGGCGGGACTATGTGGGGCCGTGGATGACGGGCCTGGCGGGTACGGGGGTGCGAGTGCGGTTGAGGTCTTCGACGCCGCGACCGGCCGCTACCTGGGACCTGCGACTGTTGCGGACGAGGCGAGCCCCGAGCAGATCACCGCGGTCCGCACCGCTCGGGCCGCGCGTAGCCGGCGTCTGCGCAAGGACCTCGCCGCAGCTCAGCGCGAGCGCTATGCCGCGGTGACGCGGCCGGGTAAGCCGGAGCGGCTGGACGCGGTGTCCACGACGGAGGCTGCTGCCGAGCTGGCGGTGGCTGACCGTGCGGATCTGTCGAGGCTGGCGCTGCCGGACCTGATCCCGCTGGCCGCGCCTCCGTCCGACTGGCGTACCCCGGCCTCCCTCGCGGCCCGTACCCGGCCGAAGCCGCCATCCGCGCCAGATGACAACGAGGCCGGCGGCAGACCGCAGGCCGATGTCTCCGGTGACGGGGACGGCGCTGGCGGTGGTGTGCGGTGACCGCGCCCACCTACCAGTACGTCGACCTGCCCGACGCCTCCATCGTGACCACGAAGGCGCTGCTGACCGCGCGGGAGAACATCGCCGACACGGTCGCCGCTCGGGCGATGATGTGCATCCACGGGAACGCCGGCTTCAGGAAGACCCTGGCGGTCAACACCTGCCTGCACGAGCTGGAGGACACCCGGGGCGAGGAGGTCTGCCGGGTCACGTTCCGGGCCCGTCCGACCGCACGCGCGGTCCGCTACGAGCTCTTTGAGACGCTTCGCCTGCCCGGGGAGCCGCCCCGCCACCCCTCCGAGTTCGACCGCCTGCTGAAGACCGCCCTGTCCGAGCGGCCCCGCACCTTTCTCGTGGACGAGGCGCAGTGGCTCAACGGCGAGGCGTTCGACTTCCGCTACCTGTGGGACGAGCCCGCCACCCAGATCGCGATCGTCTTCGTCGGCGGCGCCGGCGCACACACCGTGCTGCGCCGCGAGCCGATGCTCTCCTCCCGGATCTTCATCTGGCAGCAGTTCACCCGCCTCACCTCCGAAGAGGTCCTCGACGTCGTCCCGCTCTTCCACCCCGTCTGGGCAGACGCCGACCCGGCCGACATCACCTTCGCCGACGAACAGGCCGCCCACGGCAACTTCCGCGCCTGGGTCCAGCTGACCGCCCACATGCGCACCGCTTTGGAACGCACCGGCCGCCCGCGACCGGACCGCGACCTGCTGCGCTGGGCCTTCAGCCGCCTCGCATGACGCCACCCGCCACACCCCGCCTGGCCGTCGTCCTCGACGCCGGGGACGACGCCGCGTTCACCCACACCGCCTTGGCCGCCCACGCTCCGCACGCCGGCCGCATCACCCTGCACCCCGCGCCGGGCACGACCAGCGACTCCGCCCTGGCCGGGGACCTGCTCTTCGCCCTGGGCAAGCCCGCCCACCTCCCGGGCCGTTTCCCGCACGGCCGCCCGCCGCTGTGGGAGGCAGCCGCGGCGTGGACGGCGGCTCTGGCCATGACCCGCCTGACCGTCTTGCGTGCCCACCTGCTCGACGACCGCCGCCTCCAGCGCCTCCTGGCCCTTCAGCGGCAGACCGGCATCCACCTCACCCTCGTCGTCCACCGCCCCCGCCTGACCGCCGCCCTCGACCGCGCTCTCGCCCCCGTCACCTACACCCACAGCGCCACCCTGGCCGCGGCCCGCGCCCTCTACTTCGACGGGCGCCCGCCCGCAGCCGGCGGCACGGCACCGGCCGCGGTACCGCCTGCCGGGCCGGCCCGGTGGCTCACCCTGCCGTCCCTCGACCGGCTCGTCTCCTACGACAGCCCGGGCCCGTGTACGGGCCCCTGCCTGCCGGGTCTGATCGAGTGGAAACACCGGCCCGCCCCCGGGCCTCTCACCGCCGCCCAAGCCGCCCAGGCCGCCCGCCGGATCCACACCGCGACCGCCCACCCCCGACTGGCCGCAGCCCTGGCCTCCACCCTGTTCACCGGCGCCTCCTTCCAACAACTAGCCACCGCCCGCAGCGATGACTTCCACGACGCCCCCGCCCTCCTTGCCCTCCACGACCAAACCCGGTTCACCGACGGCTGCGCCACCCACCCCGTCCCTGCTTGGGCCGCCGTCTTCCTGCGCGCGGCCATCCACTACGCCCACTCCACCGCCGCCGCGCATCTGCTGGTCGAGCCGGGCGAGCGTCCCGCCCTGCTGCGCCTGGCCGAGACCGCCCGGCTCCGCCCGCCCCAGCCGCCCGACGCCCCGAACGCTCGCAGGTCCGTCAAGGCGGTGTGGGACTGGCGAGAGGTCCGGGAAGCACACGGGTAACGGCCGGCGCCGCCCGCCCCGTGGCGCCGCAGCCGCAGACCGGGCACCCTTCGTCTTACTGGAGGCCGAACTCGATGAAGTCGATGTCCAGGAGGGTGACGTGCAGACCGTGGGCGCGCCGGCCGGCGTCGCGGAAGTAGAGGTGTCCCAGAGCTCGGCCGATGATCAGCTCGTGCTGCTTCTCGCTGGCGCCCGCGTCCAGGGCGGCGAAGATCTGCTGCGTCACCGTGGGGTTCAGGCGCCCGGTGATGCGCCGCATGCGCGGGTCGTCGGAGCTTGCGGGACCGGCCTTGAACCCGAACCGGGCGCGGGTATGGACGACCACGCCGCCTTTCTCGGCCGCTGCACGCCGACGGGCACGGATCAGCGGCTGCCAGCGGGCCTGTACGAGTTCGGCGATCTTCTGGTCGTGGCGGGGGCTGGGGCGCCCCCGGCCGCCCGGTTTGCGGGTTATCCATCGCTGGACCGTCCGCTGGGACACGCCCAGGACGGCGGCGACCCGCAGGGTGGAGCCCCGCTCCCACCGCAGCAGGGCCTTCAGCCGATCCGCCGTGGTCGCAGGCACCGGCCGCGTGTACAGGAGCCGCTCCAGCCCATCACCTATGGCTCGCACCATCCCACCAGCCCCCTTCGACGACACCGCATCCCACGCCCCAGCAGGTCCATCCTCGCCACCACCCCGCGACGGCGGGCGGTATCCGGCATACGGCTGACGCTGGCATCCCCGCTGCGATAGAGGTCTCCGACTTCCGCTGGCGGCGCGTCCAGGTGTGTTGCGCTCGCTGACACGAAGGCGGTGCCTGGCCTTGCCGTACTGACACGGGGTGGCGTTGGGCCTTGTCGGGCGCTGTCACGAAACCGCTGCTTCGCAAACTGCGTGGTTGCGTTCCGGGAGATCAGTGAAGTGTGGTCGCCTTCGCCGAAGGCGAGCCATCCGACCTGGCTGCGGTCGGGCCAGGTGCCGAGGATTTCGCGGAGGCCTGTGAACGCGGCGGTGTTCTCCACGAGGAGCAGCCAGGGTCGGGCCCGAGTCCGGACATCGCCAGCGGGGCGGGTGTGGGGCGGGCTCGTGATCGAGACAATGTGGTGACTGTCTGCAATCCCTCTGGCTTGTGGTTTTTGCACCTGGCCCGTGTTGCACGGGGTGTAAGGGGCAGGTGTGCAATTGAGCCACACTCGAACACCCGCCACGGAATGGGGTGTTCTGCGGATATGGTTCAAGGCGCCTTGGGGGGAGGCGCTTGTGCGAATGTTTCCTCCCTCCGTCATTCCCTCACACAGGGTCAACGAGAAGGGAAGGGGATCCGATGAGTACCCGGCGAAAGAAGGCAGCCGGTCTGATGGCCGGTGTTGTGCTCCTGGGGATCGGCGGCATCACGCCGGCGAACGCGGGCGTCACCGAGGGCCAGTTCGAGTCCTACATCTCATGGTGGACGGCCCCGACCGAGTCGCGCCGCTGGTATGACAGCAACAGCAGCTCGGACTACACCGGCGTCTACTTCCAGGGATGCCAGTCGGACGACTTCAGGGGCTACGACTACGCGTCACTGCGTCTGTGGAAGGACGTCCCCAGCGCCCCGGACCGGAGCAAGGGCACCAGGAACAACTACTGCGGGTGGGTCGACTACGGCGATCCCGACGATGCGGGCAACTACTACTTCCAGCTGGCGGACGTCGGCCAGGGCGACTTCATCAAGATCGATTACGTCAAGGTCGGCTGGTAGCCGCAGATCGAATCCGGAGTCGGGCCTGCCGGCTCCCAGGCGGCGCTCAGATACGGTGGCGCCCCAGACATGAGAGGGATCGAGTGAAGATCGGTTTAAGGTCGTGGGCCGGTGCGATGGCGGGGGCCGCGTTAGTGGGTGCGGTGTCCGTGGTTCCGGCACACGCCGGGGCGACGGAAGGTCAATTCGAGTCGTCCATCGGCTCGTGGCGGGCAGGTAACGAGTCGCGGCGCTGGTATGACAGCAACAGCAGCTCGGACTACACGGGCATCTACTTCGAGGGCTGCACGGCGGACGGCGGCGGTGGGTTCAACTACGCCGATCTGCGTCTGTGGAAGGACGTCCCCAGCGCCCCGGACCGGAGCAAGGGAACCCGGAGAAACTACTGCGGGTGGGTCGACTACGGCGACCCCGACGATGCGGGCAACTACTACTTCGCGCTGACGGACGTGTCCAGCGGCACGTACATCTCCGTCCGCTACGTGAAGGTCGGCTGGTAGTGCCGACGTTGAACACGTAGTACGAGGGTCCCGGTGGATTCAGCACCGGGACCCTCTGGTGTCCACTCTCCCATGAGCAAGGCCTTACCGCTGACAGCGGGAGGCGGATTGTGCGTTCCTCATGTCTCTGATCTTTGATCGCGTTTCCTTCCGCTACGGCCGGAATGCGCCCGTTTTCAGCGAGTTCAGTCTCCGGATTGACGCACGGGCGACGGTCCTCCTCGGCCCGAACGGAGCCGGCAAGTCCACGCTGATGGCAATAGCCGCATCCCACCTGTCTCCTTCCTCCGGGTTGGTTACCTTCGAGGGAAGCGCCGCAACGGGCCGCCATCTGGCCGCCTACCGTGAACGCGTGGCGTGGATCCCCCAGCAGATCACCCCCATGCCCGGGCTGACCGTACGCGAACAGGTCGCCTATGCAGGATGGCTCAAAGGCATGCCGAAGGACTTGGCCTGGAAAGCGTCAGAGGACGCGCTGCGCCGTGTCGACCTCACCCGCCTCGCGGGGCGCAAGAGCCACCAGGTGTCCGGTGGCCAGCTTCGGCGCATGGGAATCGCGGGGGCGCTGACCCACCGCAGCAGGCTGATCCTGATGGACGAGCCGACCGCCGGCCTCGACCCCACGCAGCGCCTGGTCTTCCGCGAACTCGTCGAGGACCTGGCCGACAGCGTGCAGGTGGTCGTCTCCACGCACCAGACGGAAGACCTCGCCGACCTGTACACACAGGTGGCGGTCCTCGCCCACGGGAAGATCTGCTTCCAGGGCGGCCCCGCCGACTTCCACGCCCTGGCGCCGACCGCCACACGCGGACGCGACCAGGCCGAAGCTGCCTACATGATGCTCGTCGGACGGGAGATCTGACCGATGCGCATCACCACTCTCCTGCGGTCCTCCTCCGCCGGAATCATGCTCGTGCTCCTGGCGGGCTACATCCTGCTGCTCCTGTCGGCCCCGATCACCGCGGGCACTGTCCCCGGGTACGGGCCGTCGGTGCTCGGCAACGCCTCATACGCCATTCCGTTCGCCGCCGCCGCGTGCGCGGCGAGCGGAGCGTGGGAAGGCGCACGCCTGCGCCGGGGCGACGTCTTCGGGCAAGCTCCTTCCCGAAGCCGGCTCGCCATCGTGCTGCCGTTGCTGGCCCCGGTCTGGGTGATGGGCGTTGCCGGAATGCTCATCGCGGCCGGTGTCGCGGTCTCGGCCGCGGCAACGCTTCCGTCTCTCTCCCATCTGGGCATGCTCGCGGTGTACGCGCTGCTGATGGCCGCTGCCACGCTGGCCGGCTACCTCCTGGGCGGCCGCCTCCCGCACCTTGCGGCCGCACCGCTGGCCATGGTCGCCGGGTTCTGCCTGACCGCGTTCCCCGGATCCTGGGACACCCCATGGCCCCGCCACCTGGTCGCGGGGGCCTACGACAGCTGCTGCTCGGTCGGTTCGGTGATCGACCCCGTGGCGGTATGGGCGCCGCTGCTCTTCAGCGGCGGGATCATCACCGCATGCCTCCTCGCGATCGCCCAGACCGACCGCTGGAAGCCTCTGACCGCCCTCGTCGCCGCGTCCGCAGCCTCGGTGCTCATGGTCGTGAACATGGGCTACAACCCGGTCGCAGACCGGAACCCCGACGCGCTGGTCTGTGACACCGCTGGCGTTCCGGAAGTGTGCCTGTGGCCCGAGACCCCGGGGCGCACGCGGATAGTGGCGACCACTCGCGCCTACACCAGCCGACTGAAGGGCGTCGGGCTTCCCGTGGTCCCCTCCCTCACCCAAAGCCGTGACCTCAAACCCGGACAGGCCGGTTTCGGAGGCAAGGGCCAGGTCCGCGAGCAGGACATCACCGCCAACCTCGCTAACACCCTCCTGCCCCCCGTACCCGAATGCGCCCGAACCAGCCACAAGTACCCTGCGTTCCCCGCGCGAGGGCCGCTCACCGCATGGCTGACGGCCATCGCCACCCAAGCACCCCCGGCGCCTGTCCAGGGCCGTGTCTCCCCCGACGACGCGAAGCTCGCCCAGCAGGTCCTCACGCTGCCTTCTGACCGTCAGCACGCCTGGTACGAGGCGAACCGGGCCGCGCTCACCGGATGCGACCAGAAGCCAGCCTTGAACCCTGAAGGAGCGGGCCGGTGAACTGGTGGGCCGCATCCCGCAACGTTCCTACGATCGTCACCGTCACCGTGGTGACGGCCGGCGCCGGCTTGGCGTTCGGGCAGAGCCGCATCCCCATCCCCGCGATGGTCGGCGGTGCCGGAAACTTCCTGTTCGCCGCGCTGATCACCGTCGTCCCCGCCGTGATCTGGCTCGCCTTCACGGGCCGCGCCCGCACGGCCACGGAAACCGTGGCAGTGCGGGCAGTCCACCGCTGGGATGTCTTCCTCGCCGGTGCATGCGCGGTCCTTACCCTGGCCATGGCCGTCCTCGGGCATTTCGCGGGAGCCGCCCCCGTGGCCCTGGCCATCGGCCGGAACACCGCCTTCTACCTCGGACTTGCACTGCTCCTCGCCCCCCTCGCCGGCGCCCGGATCACACCGCCGGTCCTGACCGCCGTACCCCTGGTTCTTGCCGTGGGGGGATGGAAGAGCGGCGGTCGTGGCGCGCAGCCGTGGGCCATCGTCCTGCACCCTGCGGCCAGCATGCCCGCCTTCCTGGCGGGCGTTGCGGTCCTCATCGCCGGGGCGACATTCAGCAGCCTCAAGCGCCCGCGCGTCACCCTATGACCGATCGATTCAGAACGAGTCGTCGCAAGCAGAGGATGCTGCAGGCGAGGTGGAGCAGTCCGAGGTGGAGGTCGGCTCGGATCTCGTAGCGGATCCGGATCCCAGTTCAGCAGGCACCGCAGGTCACTCTTTCGTCCTTGGCGAGCGAATTGGCCTGGCTCAAGGGGCGTAACCCTGGACACGTGGCAGTGCCTCACTGGCTTCCTGCCTCGGCTTCGCGGCCTGTGATGGGCCATGGCTCGAGACCCCGGAACGATTTCTATCCGGGGTCCCACACATGCCACCTCAGCGCCGGTCAGGCTCAGGCCCAGTCGATGCCCAGTTTCGCGAGCGAGGCGAGCTGGTCGGCGGTGAGCTTGTCCCGTCGGCTTTTGGTGTTGGTGACCCATACGCCCAGTTTCACGACGATCGGCTCGGCCTCGCCTTCGACCGCGATCTCTTCCCCGTGGGTGCGGGGGACGGGCCGGTGGGCGCCTTCCCGTTCGACCCATTGTGTGAGGGCTGTCAGGCCGCGTTGGAATGCCTGCTGCGCCTTGCTCGGTCGCTTCGCTCCGCGGCTGGTTGCGGGGGCGGGAGACGGCTTCTGGTCGGGTTGCACGCCCACCCTGGTCAGCCGTTCCTGCTGTTCGGGTAGCAGTCGCGCCCAGTGGGCCGGCTGTTTCTGCTGTTGGAGCCATCGTCCGATGTCGTCGCCGTCGTAGACGACGCCTGGGGCGATGTGGGGCAGGACGCGGTCGGCGTCGACCAGGTCTGCGAGCACGCGGTAGTGCCGCTGCCAGTCGAGCGGCCAGGGGCAGTCCCAGTCTTCGTCGATGGCGGTCAGCTGCGCCGCGCGCACAGCGGCTCGGTCCGGGTCCTTGCCCAGGCCGTTCTTCGCTCCCTTCCTGCGGAGGTTGGCCATGTGCTGCCCGACGGGCACCATCTCGTCGACCTCGCCCCACACGGCGTCCTGCCGGGGCGCGAGATGCCCGGTGGCCCGCCGGTAGGACCGCAGGGCGGCGAGCTTGTTCTCCCACGCTTCCTCGCCGGGCTCCCAGACCATCCCGGCCTCGGGTGTGTCCAGCAGCGTCTTGCGACGCTCCTCGAGTTCTCCGGTGCGTAGGGCCTTGCGCTGCTGGTGCACCCACCGCCCGAGCGGGAAGTTCTTGGTGACGCCGACCTCGGTCTCGGTGTCGTAGGGGACGGCGTGTAGGCCGGTGATGCCGTTCTCGGCCCGCCAGCGGATGAGGGCTTGGTAGCCCTCCAGCCACACCAGGGACTCCGGCCGGTAGACCCGGGTGCGCAGGAACGCGGCGATCGTGGCGGCGTCGCGCGGGCTGGAGAAGTGCAGGAGCGCCGACTCCACGGCGGCATCGGTGCCGTCCTCCTGGTCCTCGCGCTCGCCGCTGGCCCCGACCATCCGCCCGTCCTCATCGCGCCGGACATGCAGCTTGCGCTTCCCGCTTGTGAGGGCGCGGGAAGCGAGCTGCTCGACCAGGCGCTCATCGTGGGAGCGCAGGCCCTGGAGGACGGCGACGAGCGGCTTGTAGCTCGCTGAGGCAACCATGTCCTTCGGGTCCTCGCCAGCCTCCAGGAAGACGGGCTCGATGATGCGGGCGATCTTCGTGGTGCCGTCGCGGTTGAGGCGGAGGGCGCGGCCGATGTTCTGGACGATCTCGACCTGGGAGCCGCAGGTGTCGGCGAAGCAGATCGCCTCCACTCCGCGCTCGCCGGTGATGTCGACGCCTTCCCCGAGGACGCGTACGGAGGCGAGGAACGCCCGGTGCACGCGCCGGTTGTCGGCGTCGATGCCGTTTGCGAACTGCCGCAGGACCTCGCGGCGCTCGGTGACGAGGTGGTCCCCGCACAGCCACGCTGACCAGACCCGGTCGGGCGGGACGTGGCGGCCGGCTTCCAGCTCGTAGAACTCCGCCTCGATCGACGACTTCGGCAGTTGCTCCGCGGCTGCCAGGTCGGCGTCGGAGGCGTCCGTGACGTACAGCTCGGCGGCCGTCTCGGGCAGCTTTTCCGCGAACGCGGCCGCCTCTTCCACCTTCTGGTGGAAGGTCATGACCGTACGCAGGTTGTACGCTGCGGCGTGCTCCAGGAGCGCGGCCTGCAGCAGCGCCAGGCGCCGGCCCCGCCGCGCCTCCTCGGACTCCCCGAGAACGGGCGACGGATCGCGGATCTCCAGGACGTCGATCTCGAACCCGGCAAGGATCCCCCGCTCGATCGCCTCGGACAGTCCCAGCTCGGCCAGCCACGCGCCGTAGGTGCCGTCCGGGTCGTCGGCCATGCTCGCGATCTCCGCCTCCTGGCCCTCGGTGCCCTTCTGCGGGCGGGCCGTGGCCAGGATCCGCGGGGTCGCGGTCAGGTAGAGCCGGAAGTCCGCGGGGATGCGGGCGTTGTCGTGGATAGCCGCCCAGGGCCGTCCGAGGTCGCCACTGTACCGTGCGCCTCGTCCACGATCACGAGGTTGAAGCCCGCCATCTGCTGCCCGTAGAGCCGCTCCCCGCCCGCCAGAGCGGCCTCCAGCGGCCCGCGGACCTTCCGCTGTTCCTCGAGTGCGTCGACGTCCTCGCGGTCGACGAGGGAGGCGTACGTTGCGAACACGACCACGGGCCCGTGCCCGGCCCACAGGGCGAGCTGGATCGGGTTCGTGGTAGTGCGCACCCCGAGCTCGTTGAGCACCGGGTCGTTTTCCAGCGAGCACACCGCGATCACCGGGGCCCGGTGGCCTACGAGCCGCCATGCTTGGGCGGTCTGTGCGAGCAGGTCCAGGGTGGGGACGGTGACCAGGATTCGGCCGCCCGGGAAGCAGTCCAGCGCGCACGCGGCGGCCGTGATCGTCTTGCCCGAGCCGGTCGCGGACACGATGGTGCCGCGGGACCCCTGCGGGGGCACGGGTGACCTTGCAGGGAATCCGACCCATTTACGAAACGCGGATCGCTGGTCGACCTGGTGTTCCTTGAGCTGAATCGCAGTCATTTAGCTGCCTCCCCGACGCCCCATTGTGCCGCGCCGAGACGCACGGCCTCGCCCATAGCCACGGCCCGACTGCGTGACCGCGGGGTGCGGTAGGAAGCGGAGCACGGGCCGGGTGACCCGCCACCATCACGGTACTGACGGCCCGCGCCTGGCTGACGTAACCCTGCCGGAGCGGCCAGCGTTGGGCCGACGTCACGGCGGCGGTCGCGTCCGCAGTTGCTCGTCCTCGGCCGCCACGACCAGGCCGGCCGACTGCGGGCGGTCGGCCGCACGGTGCCCTGTGCCCGGCCTCGCAGGTTGCTGAGCGCCTGACCGCGGCTGGTCCCGGGCACCCCTGGACGGGTATGCCAAAAGCGCCGCCCTGTGCGCAGAGCGGCGCCTTTGTTTTGACTGGCTGCAGTCCTTACTTGCAGTGCCCGGAATTCGGCTCTACAAGTCCATTTCAAACACCTCGTCAATGCTGATATGGCGGCATTTCCCGGATGTGGGATTTACTTCGACGGGCATGTTGCCCCCAAGGCCCCTGGAATCCCCTTGAGCAGGGCGATAGCTGACGTAGAAATTCTCTCCGCGCACCTGAACGGCGGTGGCGATGAAGCCGTTGCCGATGAACGCCTGAGCCGTTTCTTTGGCCTCATTCGTGTCCATTATATAGTCCTCATGAACATGTAGGCCTCGTAAAGCGCAACATTTCGCGCCTGGCCTGATTGGGCATCGATGAACATGACCTGCCCATTCCTATTGATCACGTTGAAGTAATGGCCAACACCTTCAGGATTGGCGTCGGTTTTCTTTCTCTGACCGAATACTATACCCTGCGCACCGTGGCCGGCCCGATCGATCGACCGCACGATCCCGGCGAAGCTCTCTCCTTGCCTGAAGCGTTTGCCGAGAACCTTTTCGATAGACGAGTAATACTGGGGTGTTATGTCTGGTGCGGCTTTCCAGCCCCTGCCTGCAAGTACGCTGTCTGACTCGATTGCGCAGACCATGCAATTGGTTTTTCCGCCGATCGAGTTGATCAGTTTCTGTAGCTCTGGTGTCTGTGGCGTCCAGTAATTGATTCCACCGTATGCGGGTACATGCCCTGACGGCGTATCCGACTTTATGCGGAGACCGCCAACCTCAGGCAGGTTGATCTGAGTGTGCGATCGCAGGAGTTTCCTGTTCTCGACAACGGCCTCGATGCCGTTGACGGCGAGCTTGCCGACGGCCTTGAGCTTGCCGACCGGCAGGACACCGGCGCCGGCCATGACGCAGCCGAGGATTGTCGGCTTGTTGATGCACTTTTCGATGTCGGCCGCGCCGGAGAGTTCCCACACGATCGCCCGGAGAGTGGGGTCGAACTCGCTGAAGTCGATCTTGGCCTCCCGCGCGCAGGCCATGATCGGTGCCATGGTCTCGCGGGAGGGATGCGGGATGCAGATCCGCTGGGGCTTGTTCTTCTCCTGCCGCTTGCGGTCCTCTTCGGCCTGGCGGCGGGCGTCGGCCTCTTCCCGCTCGCGGATGATCAAGAATGCGGCCCGGGCCTGCTGGGCCTCGGCCTCGGCGGCGTCACTGCTCTTGCCGGCCGCGATCGCGGAGGCGCGGGCGGTATCTGCTGACTTGTTCGCGTCGTGGGCGGACTGGCGGGCGTAGCTGGCGGAGAACTCGGCCTGGGAGGCGGAGCTTTCTGCGGCGGAGGCGTCGGCTTCGGCGCGGTTGGCGGCGCCGCGTGCAGTGGCGGCGGACTTCGCGGCCGCGGTGGCGCTCGCGGCGGCCTTGTCTGCCGAGGCCTTCGCCGACGCGGCGTGTCCGGCCGCCTGGTTGGCGGACTGTTGGGCCTGGATGGCTGCGTCGTTGGCCTCCGCGGCGGCCTGCTTGGCCCTGAAGGCTGCTTCGGCGGCCTTCCAGCGGTTCTCCTGCGCCTTGGCTGCGACCGCGTCGCCTTCGGCGAGGAGAGTTTCGATCTGGTTCTTGTGGTGGTCGGCGAGGTCGTCCTTGCGCTGGGCCATGTACTGGCCGGTGGCGACGAACTCATGCAGCTGGTTGGCCGGTCCGGCCAGGGCGATCTTGGCGGCGGCCCTGACCTCGTCCCCGCCCGCAGTGGCGAGCTGAGCGGCGACGACCCTCTCGTCGTCGACGCGCTGGGCGTACTGGGTGATCT
The DNA here is from genome assembly GCF_055575675.1 of Streptomyces sp. NPDC034043. NCBI lineage: Bacteria > Bacillati > Actinomycetota > Actinomycetes > Kitasatosporales > Streptomycetaceae > Streptomyces > Streptomyces sp. NPDC034043. Next base: position 6,099 of record NZ_JBVISF010000023.1, on the reverse strand, counting down.
GGAGGAAGGTTGCGAGGGCCTTGCCGCTGCCGTCGGCGAGGGCGGCCTTGGCACCCTCCTTGACACCGGGGCCGCCGGTGTTGGTCAGCCGGGCGACGTCGACCCTCATGTCGTCGGCGCCAGCAAAGTACTGGCCGGTGGTGTAGAAGCCCTGGATCTGCTCCGGCGCGCCCTTGAGCGCCTCGACGGCCGCGGCACGTACCCCGGCGTAGGGGCTCTGGGCGCTGAGGTTCAGGACGCGCTGGCGCACGTCTTGCTGCTCGGCTTCCTTCCATCGGGTACGCAGGTAGTCCCGGACCTCCTGGTCGGTGCCGGCGAGCGCGCGGGCGGCGGCCTCCTGGTGCCAGGGGCCCAGGAGCTTCATCGCCTCCATGGCCAGCTCGCGGCCCTTCTTGGCGGTGGAGGCGGCGTCGACGTCGGGCCGGGCCGCTTCCTGGGCGAGGAGGGTGGCGGTTTCCTGCAGCCCCAGGGCCTTGAGCTGGGAGGCGGCTGAGGCGGAGATGGCCTGGTCACTGGCGGACTTTGCCGAGCGGGCGCGCTCGATGGCGGCCTCGGTGCGGGTGGCCAGGTCGGCGGCTTCGGTCTCGTTGGCGAGGTCGAAGACCTCCCGGGCCTTCTTCACCGCGGCCGTTGCTGTTTCTGCTGCGGTCTTGGCGGCATCGGCGTTCTTCTTGGCCTGGTCCGCGTATGTGGCGGCGTTGCCGGCCTGACGGGCGGCTTCCTCGGCGAAGTCAGCGGCGTTCTCGGCGTGCGCGGCCGCGGAGTTCGCGGAGTCCTTCGCACTGTAGGCCGCACTGGCCGAGCGGCTCGCCAGCGTGGACGAGCGGTCGGCGGCGGCACGCGCGGCGGTGGCGTGGCGACGTGCCTCACCCGCAGCCTGACGGGCCTCGCCGGAGTGGACGCCCGCCTGGTCGGCGTATCCGTTCGCTTCCTCGGCGGCGGCTGCGGCGGCATCAGCGTTTGCGGCCGCGCCCTTGGCCGCGCTGGACGCCTCACCAGCAGCTTTGGAGGCCCTGCCCGCAGAATCCGCCGCGGCCGCGGACTCCCGTGCGTACTGTGCTGCGGCACGCGCGGTGGCGGCAGCGGCCCGGGCGCCTTCGGCCTGGCCGGCGTTTCCGGCCGCGGCGATCGCGGCGTTGTAGGCCCTGTTGGCCGCGTCGGCGGCCGCGGCGGCCGCCGAGGCGGTCTGGGCCGCGGCCAGTGCGGCACGGCGCGCGGCGCGGTTGGCGGCATTGGCCGAGCCGATCGCCTCCTGCGCGGCGGAGGCAGCGGCCCGGGCGGCGTCGGCGGCCTGCCTGGCCTTGACCGCAGCGCGCTTCGAGTCGGCCTTGGCAGCCTGAGTCTCCCTGGCTGCGTTCTGGGCTGCGCTCTTGGCGAGCTCTGCCGCAGTGACGGCCTTGGCGGAGGCTTCCTCAGCCAGCTTGGTTGCGCCCTCGGCCTGCTTGCCGGCCTGCTTGGCCTGCTCGGTCAGCTCTTCGATCGAGGCGTGAACCTGGTCACGGCTGCGAGCGGTGAACTGCCCGACCTCAAGGAACTCGACGATGTCCTCGGGCGTGCCCTTCAGCGCGGCCTTCGCCGCCGCCTTGACATTCGGTCCACCGGTGTTCGTCATCCGGGCCACATCCACCCGGTTGTCGTCCTGCTGGGCCGCGTACTGGCCGGAGTTCAAGAACTCCTCGCGATCGGCGAAGCTGCCCTGCAGTGCCGCCTTGCCGGCTTCACGGACGCCGGGACCGCCGTAGGTGACGATCCGTGCGATGTCGACCCTGCGGTCGTCATCCAGCGGATCCTCGTATCCGTCGAGGAGGAACTCCTCCAAGTCGGCAGGTGACCCGGACATGGCGTTCTTGGCGGCCTGGCGGACCGCGGGTCCGCCGGCCATGGCCATCCGGGCCGCGTCGACCCTGTTGTCGTCGTGCTCAATGGAGCCGGCTTCGTCCAGGAACTTCCTTATCGCCTCCGGCCCGCCCAGCAGCGCCTGCTCGGCGGCCTCCTTGATGCCCGGGCCGCCGGTCTCCCAGAGGGTGACGACCTGCGCGCGCACCTCCTGCGGCGACAGGGGTGGGGCATCCGCTGCCGCTGCCGCGGGCGTACCCAGCAGCCCAGACAACAGGCCGACCGCAAGAAGCCCCCGTAGGCCGAAGTTGCGCGCGGAAAAACTTTTCAATGCTCCCGAATCGAATGGTCGGGAGGATATTCGCCGTCTCATTACAGCGCCCCCTTTGGAATATCGAACTTAAGCCCTCTAGAACGGCATGGAATTGACCCAAGGGGATGAGTTGGTCGGAACTCTGGGTTGTGATGTATGCGCCTGAGGGCTGCCCGTCATGCCGTTCGAGAGGGGCTCGGTCCGGAAGATCGTACAGCCGCGACAGGCCTCCTCCGCACCCTGCCCCGTCGTCACGCTAGGCCGGTGACCTGCATTTTCAGCCATACAATCTCAGCCATGGGTGGGTGTGCCGGGGGTCGCTCCTGGTGTGGACGGGGGTCGTTGATCTGACTACTAGTCAGTAGTGTCGATGGTTGTACTTCGGCGCAAAGTTTTTTTGAGACGTTGATCATCGCTTATTCGGCAGAGGTTTGATCTTGGTTGTGATTAGCTTGCTGGGGAAATTTTATAGGGGCCTGTGTGTCCCGTATCCTGCTTTATTTGGAAGGTCCGTGATGGCTATATCCCGCGCGCGCAGATATCTGATAGTGAATGTTCCGTCAGCGCTCGCACTGACCGGCTTGTCTCTCGCGGCCGCACCCCCGGCGAGCGCTGACACTGCCCTGCCGGGCGTGGACGCGATGTCCTACGCGGTTGAGGACTTCTCCTACCCCGGCGCGGCGGCCATCCAGGCGGAAAAGGGCGTCACGCTCAAGCGCGGTGACGGCAACCTGATGCTGCAGGCGTGTGACGGTACGCAGGACGTGATCGTCAACACCCGTGGCCTGAAGGACTATTGCTTCGACGTCAAGGCGAAGCCCGCCTACCTCTCCCTCGAGCTGCCGTCCGCGTTCGGGATCTGGACCGGTGCCTACCCGGTCAAGACCACCATCGAGACCAACGGCACCAAGACCGTCATCGACGCACCCGCCAACGACTTCACCGGCTACGGCGAGGCAACCTCGGACCGCGTCAATTCCACCCTGATCGAGCTCCGCGTCACCAGCGAGAACACCAATCCGCCCGCACCCACCGGGGACACCACCCTCGCCTTCACCGGCAAGATCACCATCGGCGAAGGGAAGCGGTCCTGCACCGCCACCCTGGTCGACCCCCGCTGGGTCCTCACCGCGAAACACTGCCTCGCGGACAACCCCGCGGACACCAGCACCGTGACGGCAGGCACACCCAAGGAGAAGACGACCGTCACTGTCGGCCGCACCGACCTGACCACGTCCGGCGGCCACACCACGGACATCGTCGAACTCGTCCCCCGCGCTGACCGCGACCTCGTCATGGCCCGCCTGGACAAGCCCGCCTCCACCGTCACCCCGGTCGCCCTGTCCACCGCCCCTCCGGCAGCCGGCCAGGACCTCACCATCGCAGGGTTCGGCCGTACGAAGACGGACTGGGTACCCTCCAAGCTCCACGCCGCGACCTTCACCACGGGTGCCTCCGACGCCACCGGAATGCTCCTCGCGCCCAAGGCCCCCGCCGACGCCACCATCTGCCAGGGCGACGCAGGCGGCCCAGCCGTCCGAACAGAAGACGGCAAGCTGGCCCTCGTCGGCATCACCGCCCGCTCCGGCCAGACCGGTTGCCTGGACGCCGCCAACCCCACCGCCGGCGCCTACGACGTCCGTGTCGATGACATCGGACAGTGGATCAAGGGCTACTTCACCGTGCCCGGCCCCGACACCACCAACCTGACCGACCACCGTGCGCTGGCGGACTTCACCGGGGACGGCAAGGCCGACCTGGTCGCCGTCGACAAGAACGGCACCCTCCAGGTCTACCGCGGCCGCGCCGAAGGCACCTTCGAGACGGCCCCGACGGCCGTCGGCACCCCGGGTGTGTGGAAGACGGTCCAGCGGATCTTCACTGGCGACTTCAACGGCGACGGCAAGCGCGACATCGCCGCCGTCTGGGAGAGCGACCGCATCCTCCTGCACGCCGGCAAGGGCGACGGCACCTTCGCCACCACCGTCACCCTCAGCCCCCAAAACGCCACCTGGGCGCAGCTCAAGCACCTCACCCGCTACAAGCTCGACCCTGCCAGCCCGAAGGACGGCGTCCTCGCGACCCGCCCCAACGGCGACCTGTACGCCTACAAGGTCGGTGCGAACAACCAGCTCGACTTCAGCGGCGGCAAGAAGATCTGGCCCGACGCCTCCTTCCAGAGCGTCATCATCCTGGGCACCGGTGACTTCAACGGCGACGGCCGTGATGACGTCGTAGGCGTCTGGGAGAACGGCGCCCTGGTCCGCTGGACCGGCAACGCCGCCGGAACCCTGGACTCCGGCGGTCTGGCCGCGGCCGGCACCTGGACGGATCTGAAGATCGTCACTGGTGACGTCGACGGCGACGGCAAGCTCGACATCGTCAGCTGGAAGGGCAACAAAATGTCCTTCCACCGCGGCAGGGGCAATGGCACCTTCGAGGGCGTCCAGCCCTGACTCACACCCGCCGTCGCACGCAGCAGGACACCTCCTGCGATGCGGCGGCGCCCGCCCACCGGATCACGACGACTCCGGCTGACACCAACGCCGGCATCCGGCATGCGTTCCCCCGGACGGGAGCGCCTTCGCGGCGCCTACCCTCCGGAGTTCTTCCACACGATCAAGGACAGAAGTGATCTCCACCCTGATGCGGCGCGCCAAGGGCGCGCTCGCAGTGACCATCGCCACCGGCGCCCTCCTCACAGCCACGACACCCGCCCACGCCGCGCCCGCGCCGTCCCTCACCGCAGCCGGCGCGATCGTGATCAACGGCACCAACGGCACCACGCTCATGGCCAAGGACGCCGACACCAAACGCCCGATGGCCAGCACCACGAAGATCATGACCGCCATGGTGGTCACCACCCTGCCGGGCCTGAACCTCGACCAGAAGGTCACCGTCAAGCAGGAGTACCTGGACTACGTATCCAGGCAGGGCGCCAGCTCAGCCCAGCTGAAGACCGGGGCGACACCGACGGTCCGTCAGCTGCTGTACGGAATGATGCTGCCCTCGGGCTGCGACGCCGCCTACGCCCTCGCCGACACCTTCGGCACCGGCACAACCACGGCGGCCCGCACGGCGGACTTCATCACGAAGATGAACGCCAAGGCCAAGGAACTCGGCATGACCAACACCGTCTTCGACTCCTTCGACGGCATCTCCCCGACCGGCAACAACCTCTCCAGCCCACGCGACCTCGCGAAGCTCACCCAGCACGCGATGACCAACCCTCTGTTCCAGACCCTGGTCAAGACCACCACCTACAGCACCGGCGGCACCTCCACCCTCGCCAGCTGGAGCAACACCAACCTCCTGATCCAGCCGCGCCCCACCGGCTACGCAGTCCCCGGAGCCCTCGGCGTCAAGACCGGCACCACCACCGCCTCCGGCAAGTGCCTCGTCTTCACTGTCACCCGCAACGGCAAGACAATCATCGGCGTCCTGCTCAACGACGAAGAGCGCTACATGGACTCCATGGCACTCTCCGACTGGGCCCTCGGCCCGGCCGCCGGCTCCAAGAACGCCCTCCAGCGCAGCCACACCGAACCGATCCCCGACATCCTTGACTGAACCGGCGGCACGGTGACCATCACCTCCACCGCCAGGGCCTAGCTGTCGACGCCATCCCACGCTGACAGCAAGACAGGCCAATCCCACGCACACAGAGCCCGGCCGGACGTAGTCACCCGGCCGGGCTCTGGCCGCCGTCGGGGGGAGAGCGCACTCGGACCATCGAGAGTTTCGCGATCACCGGCAGCCTCACCCGACCCCAGCTCCTATTTCTGGGCCGCTACGACCAGGCGGGCCGGCTGCGCCCGGTGGGCCGCACGGTCCCGCTGCGCCCGGATCAAGACCGCTAGGGGGTGTCTGACAAATGATCACGGACTGGTTCGCGGAGCCAGAGGATCAGTGAGGCCAGGATGGCTCCGGCGCGGTAGCGGTCGGCGAGC
>NZ_JBVISF010000022.1:0-65411 GCF_055575675.1 Streptomyces sp. NPDC034043 | reverse complement strand
ACATTGATCGCCGGGAACAGCAGCGTGCCCTCGGCCATCATCTCGTACAGGCGGTGGACACCGGTCGTGGTCTCCTCCGTCACACCGCGGATCTCCGAGGCCATCCGCGTCCAGTCCAGCGTGGAGCGGCCCAGCAGTTCCAGGACGAAGCCCATCTCCTCGTTGTCGGCGGTCGAGGGGTCCGGGACCTTGCCGGCCTTCTGGTACTCGACGCCCTTGTGGACCAGCAGGGTGGCGTCACCGCCGTCGTCCAGGATCATGTTCGGGCCGGCGTGCCCGGGCCAGGTCAGCGCCTGCTCCGTGCACCACCAGTACTCCTCCAGCGTCTCGCCCTTCCAGGCGAAGACCGGGATGCCTGCGGCCGCTATCGCCGCCGCCGCGTGGTCCTGCGTCGAGTAGATGTTGCAGGACACCCAGCGGACCTGCGCGCCGAGGGCGACGAGCGTCTCGATCAGCACGGCCGTCTGCACCGTCATGTGCAGCGAACCGGTGATGCGGGCGCCGGCCAGCGGCTGCGCCTGCGCGTACTCCTCGCGGATCGACATCAGACCCGGCATCTCGTGCTCGGCCAGGGTGATCTCCTTGCGGCCGAAAGCCGCGAGGGAAAGATCGGCGACCTTGAAGTCCGTGAACTCGGCAGGCATGGGTCGTGCTCCTTGAACTCGTCTGGAACCGGAGGTCATCGGCGGCCTCCCGCGTTGAAGTAACCGGCTTCGGGGTGGTGGATGACGATGGCGTCGGTGGACTGCTCGGGGTGCAGCTGGAACTCCTCGGAGAGGTGGACGCCGATCCGCTCCGGCCGGAGGAGGTCGGCGATCTTGGCCCGGTCCGCCAGCTCGGGGCAGGCCGGGTAGCCGAGGGAGTAGCGGCAGCCCTGGTATTCGGTACGGAACATGCCGTCCATGGCCGCCGGATCGGAGCCGGCGATGCCGAGTTCGGCGCGGACGCGGGCGTGCCAGTACTCGGCCAGGGCCTCGGCGAGCTGGACGGACAGGCCGTGCAGCTCCAGGTACTCGCGGTAGGAGTCGGACTCGAAGAGCCTGGCGGTGGCCTCGCCGATCCTCGACCCGACGGTGACGACCTGGAGGCCGACGACGTCGATCTCGCCGGAGTCGTCCGGGCGCACGAAGTCGGAGAGGCACAGCCGGCGCCCGCGGCTCTGGCGCGGGAAGGTGAACCGGGTCCGCTCTCCCCCGTCCTCGTCGAGGACGATCAGGTCGTCGCCCTTGGAGACGCAGGGGAAGTAGCCGTAGACCACGGCCGCCTCGAGGAGCCGCTCGGTGTGCATCCGCTCCAGCCAGCCGCGCAGCCGGGGCCTCCCCTCCGTCTCGATGGAGCCGGCGTCCTTGAGGCCCCACTGGCCCTTGAAGAGCGCCTGCTCGTCCAGCCATCCCGCGTATTCCTTGAGCTGGATGCCCTTGACGACCCGGGTGCCGAGGAACGGCGGCTCGGGCACCGGGTTGTCGACGGCCACGTCCGAGCGGCCGGCGTCTTCCGGCTCGCGCACGTCGAGGACCGCGGTCCGCCGCGGGACACGGCGCTGCTTGAGGGGTGGGAGTTGGGCGCCGGGAACGCCGCGCTTGACACCCATCAGGGCGTCCATCAGGCGCAGGCCTTCGAAGGCGTCGCGGGCGTAGCGGACTTCGCCTTCGTAGATTTCGTGGAGGTCTTGTTCGACGTAGGCGCGGGTGAGGGCGGCGCCGCCGAGGATGACTGGGTAGTCGGCCGCCAGCTTGCGCTGGTTGAGTTCCTCCAGGTTCTCCTTCATGATCACGGTCGATTTCACGAGGAGACCGGACATGCCGATCACGTCGGCCTTGTGTTCCTGCGCCGCTTCCAGGATCGCGGAGACGGGCTGCTTGATGCCGATGTTGACGACGTTGTAGCCGTTGTTGGTCAAGATGATGTCGACCAGGTTCTTGCCGATGTCGTGGACGTCACCGCGGACGGTGGCCAGCACGATCGTGCCCTTGCCCTCGTCATCGGTCTTCTCCATGTGCGGCTCCAGATAGGCGACTGCCGTCTTCATCACCTCCGCCGACTGGAGCACGAACGGCAGCTGCATCTGACCGGAACCGAACAGCTCACCGACGACCTTCATCCCCTCCAGCAGGGTGTCGTTGACGATGTCCAGCGCCGGACGCGTCCGCAGCGCCTCGTCCAGGTCGGCTTCCAGACCGTTCTTCTCGCCGTCGATGATCCGCCGCCGCAGGCGCTCGTCCAACGGCAGCGCCAACAGCTCCTCAGCCCGGCCGGCCTTCAGCGACTTGGTGTTCACACCCTCGAAGAGCGCCATCAGCTTCTGCAGCGGATCGTAACCCTCGGTCCGCCGGTCATAGATCAGGTCCAGCGCCGTGGTCACCTGCTCCTCGTCGAAGCGTGCGATCGGCAGGATCTTCGATGCGTGCACGATCGCCGAGTCCAGGCCGGCCTTGACGCACTCGTCCAGGAACACCGAGTTCAGCAGCACACGCGCGGCCGGGTTCAGACCGAAGGAAATGTTCGACAGACCCAGCGTCGTCTGCACGTCCGGGTGGCGGCGCTTGAGCTCACGGATCGACTCGATCGTCGCGATCCCGTCCTTACGGGACTCCTCCTGACCCGTGCAGATCGTGAACGTCAACGTGTCGATCAGGATGTCCGACTCACGGATCCCCCAGTTGGTGGTGAGATCGCCGATCAGACGCTCGGCGATCGCGACCTTGTGCTCGACGGTGCGTGCCTGGCCCTCCTCGTCGATCGTCAGCGCGATCAGCGCGGCACCGTGCTCCCGCGCCAGCGCCGTCACCTTCGCGAACCGCGACTGGGGCCCGTCACCGTCCTCGTAGTTCACCGAGTTGATCACCGCACGCCCGCCGAGCTTCTCCAGACCCGCCTGGATCACCGCGACCTCGGTCGAGTCCAAAACGATCGGCAGCGTCGAAGCCGTCGCGAACCGGCCCGCCAGCTCCTCCATGTCCGCCACACCATCACGGCCCACATAGTCCACACACAGATCCAGCATGTGCGCGCCCTCACGGATCTGATCCCGGGCCATCTCCACACAGTCGTCCCAACGGCCCTCCAGCATGGCCTCACGGAACTTCTTCGACCCGTTCGCGTTCGTCCGCTCACCGATCGCCATATAGGAGGTGTCCTGCCGGAACGAAACCGTCTGGTACAGCGACGCCGCACCCGCCTCCGGCCGCGGATCCCGCGCCACCACGGCCGCACCCCGCACCCGCTCCACCACCTGCCGCAGATGCTCCGGTGTGGTGCCGCAGCAGCCGCCCACCAGCGACAGCCCGTACTCCCGCACGAACGTCTCCTGCGCATCCGCCAGCTCCACCGCCGACAGCGGATAATGCGCACCGCCCTTCGTCAGCACCGGCAGCCCCGCGTTCGGCATGCACGACAGCGGAATCCGCGCGTTACGCGCCAGATACCGCAGGTGCTCGCTCATCTCCGCCGGACCCGTCGCACAGTTCAGCCCGATCATGTCGATCCCCAACGGCTCCAGCGCCGTCAGCGCCGCACCGATCTCCGAACCCAGCAGCATCGTGCCGGTCGCTTCCACGGTGACCTGGACGATCAGCGGGAGGTCCTCCGTGCCACACCAGTCCAGCGCCCGCCGCGCGCCGATGACGGCGGCCCTGGTCTGGAGGAGGTCCTGGGTGGTCTCGATGAGGAGCGCGTCCGCGCCGCCGCGGATGAGGCCCTCGGCGCTCTCCTGGTAGGCCGCGCGCAGGGGCTCGTACCCGACGTGTCCGAGGGTGGGCAGCTTGGTGCCCGGGCCCATGGAGCCCAGCACCCAGCGGGGCCGGCCGTCCCTCGCGGTGTGCGCGTCCGCCGACTCGCGGGCGATGCGGGCCCCGGCCTCGGACAGTTCGTAGACCTTGTCCTCGATGCCGTACTCGGCGAGGGCGGACAGGTTGCTGCCGAAGGTGTTGGTCTCGACGCAGTCCACGCCGACCGCGAAGTACTCGTCGTGGACGGAGCGGACGATGTCGGGGCGGGTGAGGTTGAGGACCTCGTTGCAGCCTTCCAGCCCCAGGAAGTCGTCCAGTGTGGGGTCGGCGGCCTGGAGCATCGTGCCCATGGCTCCGTCCGCGACCACCACGCGGGTCGCGAGTTCCTCCCTCAGTGTCCGGCTCATTCCAGGGCCCCCAGGTGTGCGGACAGTTCCGTCACGGCGGCCGGGCCGTACGCGGCGTCCAGCCGGGCCAGCAGGGGTTCCCGTTCCAGGCGGTACTCCTGCGTGCCCGCGTGGTCGAGTACGGTCGCCGCGACGGCGCAGCCCAGCTGGGCCGCGCACCGTTCGGGGACGCCCCAGGCCGTCCCGGCGAGGAAACCGGCCCGGAAGGCGTCGCCGACGCCCGTCGGGTCCACGACCTCCGCGACCCGCAGGGCGGGCACGGTCAGCGGCTCGCGCCCGTCGCCGCGGATCTGCACGCCGGCCTCGCCGCGCGTGGTGACCCAGGAGCCGACCCGCCGGAGGATCTGTTCCTCGGTGAGCCCGGAACGCTCGCACAGCAGGGCGGCCTCGTACTCGTTGGTGAACAGCCGCTGTGCGCCGTCCACCAGTTCCCGTACCTCGTCCCGGCCGAGCCGGGCCAGTTGCTGCGAGGGGTCGGAGGCGAAGGGGATGCCGAGCTCGCGGCAGCCCCGGGTGTGGCGGAGCATGGCCTCGGGGTCGTCCGGGGAGACCAGGACCAGGTCGGGCCTGCCGCAGCGGGTGACGACCTCCCGCAGGTCGATCTCGCGGGCTTCGGCCATGGCGCCGGCGTAGAAGGTCGCGATCTGGTTCTGCTCCCGGTCGGTGGTGCAGACGAAACGCGCGGTGTGGCGGGTGTCGCTCACGCGTACGGAGTCGGTGTCCACCCCGTGTTCCTTGAGCCACAGCCGGTACGGCTCGAAGTCCCCGCCCACCGCGCCCACCAGCAGCGGGCGCAGTCCCAGCATGCCCAGGCCGAATGCGATGTTCGCCGCCACTCCGCCCCGCCGCACTTCCAGGTCGTCGGCGAGGAACGACAGGGAGACCCGGTCCAGCCGGTCCGCCAGCAGCTGCTCCGCGAACCGGCCGGGGAAGGCCATCAGATGATCGGTCGCGATGGATCCGGTGACAGCGATGCGCATGTCAGACCCCGGCGGCCTTGCGCAGCGCGTGCACGCGGTCGGTGCGCTCCCAGGTGAAGTCGGGGAGCTCGCGGCCGAAGTGCCCGTAGGCGGAGGTCTGGGCGTAGATGGGGCGCAGCAGATCGAGGTCGCGGACGATCGCGGCCGGGCGGAGGTCGAAGACCTCGGAGACGGCTTCCTGGATGCGCTCGTCGGGCAGGGTGCCGGTGTCGAAGGTCTCGACGAAGAGACCGACGGGCTCGGCCTTGCCGATCGCGTAGGCGACCTGGACCTCGCAGCGCGCGGCCAGACCGGCGGCGACCACGTTCTTCGCGACCCAGCGCATCGCGTACGCGGCGGAACGGTCGACCTTCGACGGGTCCTTGCCGGAGAACGCGCCGCCACCGTGACGGGCCATGCCGCCGTACGTGTCGATGATGATCTTGCGGCCGGTCAGGCCGGCGTCGCCCATCGGACCGCCGATCTCGAAACGGCCCGTCGGGTTCACCAGCAGCCGGTAGCCCTCGGTGTCCAGCTTGATGCCGTCCTCGGCCAGCCGCGCCAGCACGTGCTCGACCACGAATTCGCGGATGTCCGGGGTCAGCAGCGAGTCCAGGTCGATGTCGGCGGCGTGCTGCGAGGACACGACGACCGTGTCCAGGCGGACGGCCTTGTCACCGTCGTACTCGATGGTGACCTGCGTCTTTCCGTCCGGGCGCAGGTAGGGCACGATCCCGTCCTTGCGGACCTGCGTCAGCCGGCGCGACAGGCGGTGCGCGATGTGGATCGGCAGCGGCATCAGCTCCGGCGTCTCGTCCGTCGCGTAGCCGAACATCAGGCCCTGGTCCCCGGCGCCCTGCCGGTCCAGCTCGTCGCCCTCGCCCTCGCCGTCGACGCGCTGCTCGTAGGCCGTGTCCACACCCTGCGCGATGTCCGGGGACTGCGCGCCGATGGACACCGACACGCCGCAGGAGGCTCCGTCGAAGCCCTTCTTGGACGAGTCGTAGCCGATGTCGAGGATGGCACCGCGCACCAGTTCGGCGATCGGCGCGTACGCCGTCGTCGTGACCTCTCCGGCGATGTGGACCTGGCCGGTGGTGATCAGCGTCTCGACCGCGACGCGGGAGGCCGGGTCCTCGCGCAGGAGCGCGTCGAGGATCGTGTCGCTGATCCGGTCGGCGATCTTGTCGGGGTGGCCCTCGGTCACGGATTCCGAGGTGAACAGGCGCTTGCTCATGCCTGGACCGCCTTGGCACTGAAGAAGTGGGTGCGGATGGCGTCGAGGGTGCGGATCTCGTCGACCTCCAGGGTCTCCAGCTGGATGGGGCGGCCGCTGTGCTGCTCCAGCAGGAACACGAACTCGACGAAGGACAGCGAGTCGATGAGCCGGTTCTCGATGAGGTCGAGGTCACCGGCGATGTCGTCGAGCTCCTCGTGGCGGGCGAGGAGCCAGTTCTTCACGAGCTGCAGGCCTTCGGACATGGTGTTTCTCCTTGGAGTGCTGTGTACGGGTGGGGTGGGGGGAAGCGCGGGCGCGGCGGGCGCGGTCTCCGGGACCGGGAGCGGCTCGGGGACGGCGAGGGGATCAAGTACGGGGGCGGCGACCGCCACCGCGTAGTCCACGTCGTGGCTGATGGTCACGGTGATCCCGGCGATACCGGACCGCGTCGCCATCTCGGCGGCGGACCGGTGGAGCTCCACGAGCGGCCAGCCGCCCTCGGAACGCCGCACGATGATGTCCCGCCAGGGCAGGAACACGGCGCGGACGCGCAGGGTCTTGAACGCCGCCTCCTTGGCGGCGATCCGTCCGCACAGGCTCAGGACGTCGAGCCTGGCGGAGGTACGGCAGTCGGCGAGTTCGCCGGGGGTGAGCATGCGCTGGAAGAAGTCCTCGCCGTAGAGGGCGAGCAGCCGGCGGACACGGGTGACGGACACGATGTCCATGCCGAGGTTCGCCCAGCCCAGGCCACCCGCCGGCGGGGCGGCGACGGGTCGGGTCGGCACCTCAGATCGCCGGCCCGGCCGCGTTCGCGCGCAGGACGGCGGCGGTCGCGGCACCCCAGCTGCCGTGGCGGCGGGTGAGCGCCGACAGCCAGCGTTCGAGGCCGAAGGCGACACAGCTGGTGAAGGCGGGGCCGCCGCCGGAGGCGAGGGGGATCTCGCACCGGTCGCCGAAGAAGTTGCGGTGGGTGTTGACGGAGGCGATCGCGAGGTCCTCGTACAGGAACTCGTGCTTGACCGGGGTCAGGCGCTGGAGCACGGCCTTGGAGCTGCCCTTGTCGAAGAAGGGGTCGCAGGCGGCCTCGCGGCTCAGCGGCAGGTCCAGGGCTTCGGCGAAGGAGTTGATCCGCCGGGTGAAGGCCGCGAGGTGCTGTTCGGCGTGCTCGCGGGTGCCGATGGCGACGATCTCCCGCATGCGGAAGCCGAGCTGGCGGCGCAGTCCCTCGTAGTGGGCCTCCTTGCGGAAGCACCAGCCGACCACGGTGAAGAGCTCGTCGTCGGCGGCCGGGCGGCCCTGGTGGTCGATGTAGACGGCGTAGCAGGACGCGGAGGGCAGGCCGAGGGCGGCCGGCTCCAGCGCGTCACAGGGGAAGCAGCCGGTGTCGGTACAGAACTCGCTGGTCTCCCGGACGTCCAGGTTCAGCGGCGCGGCGACGACGGCCTGGTGGGGGAAGTTGTCGTAGTAGTCGAGCCGGGCCAGGTCGGCGGCCGGCAGCAGCGGGGGCATGGTCATCGAGCGGGCGCCCGCCTGGACGCCCCAGCTCTCGAAGGTGTCGTCGAGCAGCCGCAGCAGGGCGGTGCCCTCGGGGCCGAGCGACGGCAGGCCCCGGGTGTCTCTGGCGCTGTCGGTGGTCATGGCGGTCATGGGGAGTCACCTCTCGGGCGGCGGTGGGGCCTCTCAGACGACGGGCAGGACGTCGTCCGTGAAGATCCCGGTCTTCAGGAAGAAGCCGAGCGGCTTGCGGATGGTCTTGCGCTCGAAGGGCCGGCGGCGCTCGTCGGCGACCAGTGCGTTGCGCAGTCCCACCGGGTCGGCGATGCCGGCGTCGCGGTAGACGTGCGGGTTGTAGAGGGAGTTGAGGCTGTAGACCACGTACCGCTTGAGGTACGCCTCGACCTCGGCGACCCGGGCGGCGGGTACGGCCTGGCGCATCCGGTCGAAGAGCAGGGAGACCAGCTCGCGGCCGAAGGCGATGTGGCGGGATTCGTCCTGGTGGTGGATGCGGTTGACCTCGCGGATGGTGTGGCAGAGGTCCTCGTCCCGTGCCATCCGCGTGTTGTAGTGGTCGACGAGCTCCTCGAAGAAGAGGATGCGGGCGAAGACGAGGAAGTTCTCCACCTCCGGCTCCCAGGCGGAGTCGGCGCGCAGGGCGGTGGAGCCGTAGATCTTGTCGCCGTAGCGGCGGCAGAACTCGGCGAAGAACCACATGTGCTCGTTCTCCTCACCGATGAAGTGGTGGAAGAAGTCCGAGGGCACCTCGAAGCCGGGCATGTGGATGCGGCCGACGACCTCGATGAGCAGTTCGCGGATGCCGTGCACGTTGAGGCTGTAGAAGTTGATGCTCTCCCACTTGGAGAGGCGCTGGAGGGTCTCCTCGCCGAGCTCCTCGTAGAAGGGGGTGCCGTAGACGGTGAGCAGCTCGGGGGTCATCCACATGCGGCCCTCGTCGAGCTTCTCGGGCCAGTCGAACTGCTGGTACGGGTTGTAGTACTCCTCGATGGAGCGGTGGCTGAGCCGCTCGAGGACTTCAAGGAACCGGTCGCTGACCGGCAGGGGGGCGCTGACTCCCATGGGGACTCCTCGGGTGGTGTGGTGTGGACCGGGGCCGTGGCCCGGGCGGCGCGGCCGGTGCGGCGGCCGGCTACGGCCGGACTTCGTAGACGGCGTTGACCGGGGTCTCGGCCGCGCGGCGCCAGCGGGTGAAGCCGGCCTCCTCGGCGATGGCGCGGAAGGCCTTCTCGCCGGAGTGGTTGCCGAGCGCGTGGGGGCCGCGCTGGGCGACGGCCACGGGCAGGCACATCACGGCGGAGAGGGCCATGAACATGCGGGCGGCCGGGGTCTGGGTGTCGATGTCGTCGGGCGAGACGTTCGACTCGACCAGCATCCAGGTGCCGTCCGCGTCCAGGGACTTGTGCACGTGCTGGGCGGCGGAGACCGGGTCGCCCATGTCGTGCAGGGCGTTGAAGAAGGTGACCAGGTCGTAGCCGGTGCCGGGGTAGTCGTCGGCGGAGGCGACCTCGAAGACGACGCGGTCCGAGAGGCCCGCCTCCTCGGCCAGCCGGCAGGCGATCGAGATGGCCTCTTCGGAGTAGTCGAACCCGTGGACGGTGGCCTGCGGGAAGGCCTTCGCGATCAGCAGGGTGGTGTGGCCGACGCCGCAGCCGACGTCGGCGACGGTGCCGCCGGCGGCCAGCTTGCCGGTGACGCCGGTGAGGGAGGGCAGCCAGTCGGCGACGAGGCGGTGCTCGTAGGTGGGCTGGAAGAAGCTGCCCATGCCGGTGTCGAGGGCGGGGTCGTGCTCCGCCCAGCCGACGCCGTCGCCGGTGCGGTACGCGTCGACGAGCAGGTCCTCGGTGCCGTAGAGGGCCTTGAGCGCGGTGAAGAACCCGGCGGCGAAGGTGACCGCGCTCGGGTCGGCCAGCACCGGGGCGTGGTCGGCGGGCAGGGTGTACGTGCCGGCGCTCGGGTGGCGCTCGACGTACCCTGCGCTCAGCTGGGCGTGCAGCCACTCCTCCGCGTAGCGGGCGTTGATCCCGGTGCGCTCGGCGAGGGCGGCGGGGGTGAGCGGGCCGGCCTCGGCGAGGGCGCGGTAGAGGCCGAGCCGCTCGCCGAGGGCGACGGTCAGGCCGCGTACGGCGGCGCCGGCGTCGCTGATGACGCGCTGGTGGAAGTCCTCGACGGCGGTCATGCTGCTTTCACCTCGGCGGTGGGGAGGTCACAGGTGAACAGGAAGGAGCGCGGGACGCGCGGCACGCTGCGGGCGGGTACCGGGTAGGGCCAGCGGCCGAAGTCGGCGCCGTCCTCGCCGGGCTGGCGCACCTCTCGTACGTCCCAGCCGCATTCGGCGAGCAGTTCCTCGGGGGTCTCCGTGCCGAAGAGCCACGGGTTGCCGTCCTCTTCCAGGCAGTTGAGGAAGGGCCGCGACAGCGGGTTCTGCAGGGCCGCCTTGCTGATGACGTCGCCGAGCAGGACGGAGCCGGGGGCGGAGTGCACGGCGAGGGTGGAGATCAGTCCCCGCACGGCTTGCTCGGGGAGGAAGAAGAGGAGGCCCTCGACGACCCACAGCACGGGCTCGTCGGCGCGCCAGCCGGCTTCCTCCAGCGGGCCCGTCCAGTCCTGGGTGAGGTCGACGGGCACGGTGACGCGGGTGCGTCCGGCCGGGGCCGGCTCCCCGGCGAGCATCTCGGCCTTCGCCTCCAGGAGGGCGGGGCGGTCGAGTTCGTAGACGGTGACGCCGTCGGGCCACGGGAGGCGGTAGAAGCGGGTGTCCATGCCGGCGGCGAGGAACACGACCTGGCGGATGCCGTGCTCCTGGACGGCGCGGACGATGGCCCGGTCCAGGTAGGTGGTGCGGATGGCGAGGAACGGCACCGTGCCGGCGCCGGCGTAGCGCTCGAGCAGGTCGAAGCCGATGGTGTCGGCGACGGTTCGCGCGTACGGATCGGCGAACAGCCGGTCCTCGCGCTCGGTTTCCAGGGCCCGCGCGGCGGCGGTCCACTGGGCGGTGCGGGATACGGCCTCCACGGGAGGCTCCCTTCGCTTCGTCGGGCAGGGGGGCGGGGGTCAGGCCGGGGAGCCCGCGCGGACGACGGGGTCCTCGGCGGCGGCGGGGTGCGGCGCGTCGCACTCGGCGGGCCGCCGCTCGAAGATGCTGTGCAGGACCATGCTGAACACGACGTTCCCGTCGGCGTCGGCCAGCGTGCACTTGGGCTGGACGACGCCGGTGCGCGGGTTGAACGGCGAGGGGCGCGAGCCCAGGATCTCGACGCGCGCCGTGAGCACGTCCCCGGGGCGGACGGGCCGCAGGTAGCGGATCTCGTCGACGCCGGGGGAGCCGGTACAGGCGCTGTAGGCGAGCAGCCCGTCCACGTAACGGCGCATGAACATCGAGGCGCTGTGCCAGCCGCTGGCGATCAGGCCGCCGAACGGGGACCGCTCGGCGAGCTCGGGGTCGGTGTGGAAGGGCTGGGGGTCGAAGCGCCGGCCGAACTCGAGCACCTCCTCCGTCGTGACGGTGACGGTGCCCAGTTCGTGGACGTCACCGGTCCGGAAGTCCTCGAAGTAGCGCATCACGCGACCCCCTTGACGGAGAGGAGTGGTTTCTCTGGCGTGAACCAATCTACGAATCAGCCGATTATTTTGTCAACCCAAAAGAAGACCGCAGTGCCTGTTCGGTGTCCTGCCAGAGGTCCTCCGCGTCCTCGATGCCGACCGACATCCGGACGAGGCCCGGACCGATCCCGGCGCGCGCCAACGCCCCTTCGTCCAGCTCCCGGTGGGAGGTGCTGGCGGGGTGGGTTACCAGCGTCTCCACCCCGCCCAGCGACAGAGCGAGCCGCGCCAGCCGCACCCTCTCGACGAAGGCGCGCCCCGCGTCGCGGCCGCCGTGCAGCTCGAAGGAGAGCAGCCCGCCGCCGCCGGAGAGCACCTCTCGGGCCCTCGCGTACGAAGGGTGCGTTCCCAGCCAGGGCCAGTGGACGGCCGCCACGGCGGGATGCGCCGCCAGCCGCTCCGCGAGCAGGCCCGCGTTGGCGCAGTGCTCGCGCATCCGCAGCGGCAGGGTGGCGATCCCGCGCAAGGTCAGCCAGACGGCGAACGGGTCCGGGGTGGCGCCCAGTTCGACCGTGCGCGGCCAGACCTCCCGGCGCAGCGCGTCGTCCGCGAAGACGGCCGCGCCGCCCAGGACGTCGGAGTGCCCGGCGAGGTACTTGGTGGTGGAGTGGAACACGATGTCCGCGCCGTGCTCGACGGGACGGCACAGGACCGGCGAGGCCAGGGAGTTGTCCACGGCGCTGAGCACGCCGAGCCTGCGGGCCGCCGCCAGCAGGCCGGGCAGGTCCGGGACCTGCCCGGTCGGGTTGGCGATGGTCTCCAGGACGAGCAGCCGGGTGCGCGGTCCGGCGAGCGCCTCGAACTCCCCCACGTCGTCACCGCTGATGTGGTCGACCCGCACCCCGTAGCGCTCCGCCAGGTCGTTCAGCGCCGCGTACGTCCCCCCGTACAGGCAGCGCTGGGCGATCACCTGGTCGCCGGGGCGCAGCAGGGCGAGCAGGACGCCGCTGATCGCGCCCATCCCGGAGGCGAAGGCGATGGCCGAGGCACCGCCCTCCAGGCCGGCGAGGGTGCGTTCGAGCGCGCGCACGGTGGGGTTGCCGCGGCGGCTGTAGACGTACGCCCCGTCGGGTCCGGACATGGCCCGCGCCAGTTCGTCGGCCGAGTCGAAGGCGAAGGCCGAGGACTGGACGAGCGGCACGGACAGCGGCCGGCTGCCCGGGACCTCGAGCTCGTGGGCCACGTGCACGGCCCGGGTGCGGATGTCCTTCACCGAGGGATCCTTCATCGCGGCGTCCTTCACCGAGGGGTCCTTCACCGAGGGGTCTTTCACTGAGGGGTCCTTCATCGCGGTGTCCTTCATCGAGGGGTCTGCCTTTCGTTCGGGTACGGAAAAAGGGGTCGCCCGACGTCCGGGAAGGACGTCGGGCGACCCCTTGGGTGAGCGGGGGCGACCCCGTACGTCACACCCCCGCCGTCTCGCTGCGCGACGCGGGGGCGTCGGCGGCGGGAGCGGCGGCCCGGGCGGCGGACTTGTCGCCCTTCATCACGAGCAGGGTGATCACCGCACCCGCGGCGGCGATGCCGGCGGCGCCGATGAAGGCGGCGCTGAACCCGTCGGTGAGGGCGGGCAGGTTGCCCAGCTCACCGGCGCCCTGGGTGGTCGCGAGCGCGGTCAGCGCGGCCAGGCCGAGGGCGGAGCCCACGTTGTAGGTGGTGTTGACGATGCCGGAGGCGAGGCCGGCCTGTTCCTGCGGGGCGCCGGACATCGCGGCGATCATCGCCGGGATGTAGGCGAGCGCCATGCCGAGCGCGGCGACGAGCGAGGCGGGCAGGACGTCGACCAGGAAGGTGCCGGTCGGCTCGACGGCGGACAGCCAGACCAGCCCGGCGGCGAGGGCGAGCAGACCGGTCACGATCAGCGGCTTCGCCCCGAAGCGGCCCATGAGGCGGGCGGTGATGGCCGTCATGAAGATCATCAGCAGGACCGTCATGGGGAGCAGTGCCGCACCGGAGGCGAAGGCGCCGTAGTTCAGCACCTGCTGGAGGTACAGGTTGAGGAAGTACCACATCGGGATCCAGGCGGCGCCGAGCAGCGTCATCGCGAGGTTGGCGGAGCCGAGGCGCGGGATCCGCCACACGCTGAGCGGCATGAGCGGCTCGCGGACGGTCTTCTGGATCACGAAGAAGAGGACCAGCAGGACGGCCGCGCCGATCAGCTCCAGCACGGTGGCGGTGGCGCCCCAGCCGACCTCGGGGGCCCGGACGACGGCGAACACGGCGAGCGCGAGCCCGGCGGTGACGGCGACGGCGCCGAGGACGTCGACGGAACCGCGGCGGGACTGGACGGCGGGCAGCAGCTTGGTCGCGGCGAGGGTGGCGACGCCGATCGGGACGTAGATGATGAACACCCACGGCCAGCTCACCCATTCGGTGAACACACCGCCGAGGAACACGCCGGCCGTACCGCCGGCGGGGGCCGCCGCGCCGTAGAGGGCCATCGCCTTGCCGAGCTCCTTGGGGTTGTGCCCGAAGAGGATCATCAGCAGGGTCATGGCCGAGGGCGCGATGAGCGCGCCGCCGACTCCCTGGACGGCCCGGCCGGCGATCTCGACCGAGGCGCTCTGCGCGGCGGCGGCGAGCACCGACCCCACGATCATGACGACCCAGCCGGTGGCGAAGATCTTGCGCGCTCCGAACAGGTCGGAGAGCCGCCCGCCGAGCAGCAGTAATCCGCCGAAGACGATGACGTAGGCGTTGAAGACCCACTGGAGCTCGCCCTGGGAGAAGCCGAGGTCCTTCTGCATCTCGGGGAGCGCGACCCCGATGATCGAGGTGTCCATGATGACCATGAACTGAGCGGCGGCGAGCACGCCAAGTGCCCACCAGCGCCGGGGATTGACGGTTGACATGCCCTGACCTCTCTCTGTCATATACCCCTGGGGGGTACCTTCGCGTAGCAACGTAGCATACCCGTGGGGGGTATGTAAGAGAGGCGTGGGAAGGCGTACGGATCCCCGCCCGCGACACACGTGTGCCCCGCCCCGGCCGGAACCGGGGCGGGGCACACGCGACTGCTAACGGGCCGTCAGGACCGCTGCCACCGCCGCGGGGACGGCCGCCAGGCCCGCCGGACGGCTGGTGAAGCTGCCCCTGCCCTGGGTGCGGCCGCGCAGCCGGGACGCGTACCCGAACAGCTCGGCCAGCGGCACCGTCGCCGTGATCACCGAGGTCCCGCCCTGCCCGGCGGAGCCCGTGACCCGGCCCCTGCGTGCGGCGAGGTCCCCGAGGACCGCGCCGACGCCGTCGTCCGGAACGGTCACCGTGACCTCCGCGACCGGCTCCAGCAGCTCCAGCGCGCAGGCGCGCAGGGCGTCCCGCAGCGCGAACCGGCCCGCCGCGCGGAACGCCATCTCCGAGGAGTCCTTGGAGTGGGTCGCCCCGTCCGTGAGGACCACCCGCAGGCCCGTCACCGGATGCCCGCCGAGGGGGCCCTCGGCGAGGGCGTCCCGGCAGCCGGCCTCCACGGCCCGCGCGTACTCCTGCGGCACCCGGCCGCCCACGACCGCCGTGCGGAACTCGAAACCGGGCTCCTCCAGCGGCTCGACGTCCAGCACGACGTGCGCGAACTGCCCCGCGCCGCCGTCCTGTTTGACGTGCCGGTACACGAAGCCGGACACCCCGCGCACGACGGTCTCCCGGTAGGAGACCTGCGGCCGTCCGACGACCACCTCCACCCCGTGGAAGCGGCGGACCTTCTCCACCGCGACCTCCAGATGCAGCTCGCCCAGCCCCGACAGCACGGTCTGCCCGGTCTCCGCGTCGGTCCGCACCACCAGGGAGGGGTCCTCCTCGGCGAGCCGGGCCAGTGCGGAGGCGAGCCGCCCGGTCTGCGCGCTGCCGCGCGCCTCGACCGCGACCGACACCACCGGGTCGGCCACCGTGGGCGGTTCGAGGAGCAGGGGCGCCTGCGGCGCGCACAGGCTGGTTCCGGCCCGCGCCGACTTCAGCCCGACGACGGCGACGATGTCACCGGCCACCGCCTCCTCCCGTTCCTCGTGCCGGTCGGCCTGCACCCGCAGGATCCGCCCGACGCGTTCCGTCCTGCCCGTGGCCGGGTCCAGTACGGAGTCCCCCTTGCGCAGGGTGCCCGCGTAGACCCGCAGGTACGTCAGCCGCCCCGTCGACGTCGCCGTCACCTTGAAGGCGAGCGCGGCCAGGGGCTCCGACGGGTCGGCGGCCCGCTCCCGCACCGGCGGCATGTCCCCGGGCGCGGGCAGGTACGCCACGACGGCGTCGAGCAGCGGTTCGATCCCCCGGTTGCGGTACGCCGAGCCGCACAGCACGACCACGCCGTCCCCGGCGAGCGTCAGCTCGCGCAGGGCGCGCACCAGCGTCCCCTCGCTCAGCGCGGAGCGGGCGCAGAACTCCTCCAGGGCGTCCGGGTGGAGTCCGGCGACCGTCTCCTCCAGGAGCAGGCGCCTTCGCCGGGCCTCCTCCAGCAGCGGTCCGGGCACGGGCACCGTCTCGTACGGGCCGCCGTCGCCGGCGCGCCAGAGCAGCGCGCGCATCCGCAGCAGGTCGACGACCCCGGTGAAACCGTCCTCGCGCCCGACCGGCAGCTGCACGACCAGCGGGACGGCGCCGAGCCGCTCCCGGATGGAGGCGACGGCCGTGTCGAGGTCGGCGCCCGCCCGGTCCAGCTTGTTGACGAACGCGATCCTCGGTACGCCGTGCCGGTCCGCCTGCCGCCACACGGACTCGCTCTGCGGTTCGACACCGGCGACGGCGTCGAACACCGCGACCGCCCCGTCGAGGACGCGCAGGGAGCGCTCGACCTCGTCGGAGAAGTCCACGTGCCCCGGTGTGTCGATCAGGTTGACGCGGTGCCCGTCCCAGGCGCAGCTGACGGCCGCGGCGAAGATGGTGATGCCCCGGTCGCGTTCCTGGGGGTCGTAGTCGGTGACGGTCGTCCCGTCGTGGACCTCGCCCCGCTTGTGGATGGTGCCGGTGGCGAAGAGGATCCGTTCGGTGACGGTGGTCTTGCCGGCGTCGACGTGGGCGAGGATGCCGAGGTTGCGTACGGCAGCGGCCGCAGTGGTGTTGCTGGTGCTGGTGTGACGGTTGGTGCGCATGACCCGGGGCCTTTCGGATGCCTGGGGCGGGAAGAGGGCAGCGCGATTCCCGGACGCCGGTCCGCCGCGCGGCGGAGCCGCGGGGCACACGGCCGGGCCCGGGAGGGCGGGGCCGTGCTGGGGACGGGGGATGCGTCGACGGGCGTACGGTGACAGCCGCGCGGCTGTTACCGCGCGCTGCGGGACACCGGGATCACGTCGTACCGGCAGGGGGGAACGACGGCGGCGGTGCGGTACGTACGCATGGCCCGGTTCCCCCTTCTCTTCGCTCGGCATCGGCGGACACCGCCCCGGCGGCGGCGCGCACCGCGACTGTAGGCGGTGCGCGCCGGCCGGGACACCTGGTTTTCCGGGGGCTATCCGGCCCCGGTCAGGAGGCGGGCGCGCAGCCGCGCCGTGGTGTCCGGGGTGATCCCGACGGCGTCGGTGAGGTACGCGGACGGGGAGCCGTACCGGGCGGTGAGGTCGGCGAGGACCAGGGACATGACGGTGGCGGGGGCCCTGCCGTACGAGGGCCAGCGCATGGTGCGTCCCGGGTGGGCGGCGTGCCAGTCGGCGGTGAGGCGCTCGGTGGCGAGCTCGGTGAGGGCGAAGTCGGCCAGGATCTGTTCCTCGGGCACGTCGAGGAGGGTAAGGACCAGGGCGGCGATCAGACCGGTGCGGTCCTTGCCGGAGGTGCAGTGGAAGACGGCGGGGCCCGGGCCGTCGGCGATGAGCCCGATGGCGCGGCCGATCTCGTCCACGCCGTCTTCGGCCACCTCCGCGAAGCGGTCGGCGAGGTAGCGCCAGGGGTCGAGGGAGGGGTCGATCTCGGCCTGGTCGTAGGGGCGGTGCTCGATGCTGAGGTTGGCGTACGTGAACCGCTCCGGCTCCGGTATCCGGCCCTTGGCCTCGATCTCCCAGGGGTAGCGCAGGTCGATGACGGTCCGGACGCCGAGCCCGAGGAACCGGTCCCAGTCGGCGCCGTGGAGCTTGCCGAGGGAGTCGGCCCGGTAGAGGCGGCCCCAGGCGACGACCCGGCCGTCGGCCGAACGGTAGCCGCCCATGTCGCGGAAGTTGTGGAGGCGTTCGAAGGGGACGTGGCGGCGTTCCTCGTGGGCGGGCTCGTGGGTCAACAGGGGCTCCTGGGTGGGGTGGTGGGCCTGGTGCGGCCAGGATGCCTCAGTGATCACCGGGTTCCTCAGGGGCGGGGGAGGTGATCTCCCCCACCCCGTCCGTCCCGGCCGCGGTCCAGCCGCCGGGGAGGCCGAGGGGGGCCGGCGAGGGGGACCCCGGTGAAGGTGACCCGCCCGTGGAAGACGGGCGAGGGCGGTTGCCGGCTCGCGGACCTGCGGTCCGGTGGTGGCGCGGGCTGCGGCGCGTGCCGCTTCGGCGGAGCCGGCGGTGGCCTCCGGCGCGGGACGGAACGCGGCGGCGAGGCCGGTGCCGTCGAGCAGGGACCGCAGCTCGCCGGGGGCTCCGGGGTCCGGGACGGCTTCGGCGAGCCGGTGCAGCAGCACCAGTACCCGCTCCCCGGCGGGGCGTGAGCCGGGCATCGCCAAGGGGTCGCCGCCTTCCTCCTCGGCGCCTTCCTCCTCGCCCCAGCCGGCCTCGGCCAGGGCCCGCAGCTCGCACAGCGGGTCGGCGGGCAGCAGTCCCCACTCGGCGGTCTCGCCGCCCCCGTCCGCCTCGACGGCCGTCCCGGGCACGAACCGGGCGCCGGCTCCCGGCCCGGCGCCGAACCGCTCGCCCCACAAGCAGCGTTCGCCCTCCGCCCCGGGGAACCGGTCGGCGAGCCGCTCCCGCACCAGCCCGAACAGCGCGTCGTGCCGCGCCCGCCGCACCCCCGTACCGTGAACGAACGGAAACCGCATGTCCCGCACCGCCCCCTCGTCGCACTCCCCCGCCGGGCACGATGGCGCCGAGCGGCCAATGCGGCGCGTGGAAAGGCCGGTTCGGCACACTGGGAGGTCTGGGCCGTGTGCGGCGGGCACGGGGCCGGAGGATCTCACGGAGCGCGCGGATGGATCTCAACTCGGTGGTCATCGCGGTGGCCGGCGTCGCCGGAACCCTGGGGGGCGCCCTGCTCACCCAACGGGGCTCCGAACGGGCCAGGCGCCGCGAGATAGAGCTCGTCCACGCCAAGGACGAGATCCGCGACAGCCGTTCGCTGCGGCGCGCCTGTTACGCGGAACTGAACCGGGACGCTCGGCAGTTCACCACCGCGCTCAACCGCCATCTGCACGTCCTGGGCGAGCGCGGCGCGCAGGACGCCGACCGGGAGGCGCTCGACGTGGCGAAGGACGCGCACCGCGACCGCTACTCGGAAGCCCAGATGATCGCCCCCGATGAGGTCCTCGCGACGGCGAGCGCAGTCAACCGGGCCCTGACCACGGTCTACGGCCAGGTCAAGCGCCTCGAACGGGGCGCTCCCGAAGCGGGCGAGACACTGGAGGCGGCGGCCCGCGCCCAGTACGAGATCTGGGACCTGCTGCGGACGATGCGGACCGCCATGCGCCGCGACCTCTGCGTGTCGGAGGACGGGTGAGGCCGCCGTCCCCCCGGTGCCGGCGGCCCCTCTCCACCAGGGGGACGGGCTCGTCTCAGAGCTTGCGTGCGAAGAGCAGCCCGTCCGCGACGGGGAGCAGGACGGACTCCACCCGGTCGTCGGCGCGGACGTGGGCGTTGAACTCGCGGACGGCCAGGCCGTTGCCCCGGGCCGCGGGGTCCGCCGCGTCACCGCCGAAGAGCGCGTTGTCGGCGAGGAGCAGCCCGCCCGGCCGTACCCGGGGGACCAGTTCCTCCCAGTAGTCCCGGTAGCCGCCCTTGTCGGCGTCCAGGAAGACGAGATCGATGACCGGTTCGGCCGGCAGGGCGCGCAGGGTGTCCAGGGCGGGCGCGAGCCTCAGCTCGATCCGGTCGGCGAGCCCGGCCTCCTTCCAGGCCTCCTGCGCGATCCCGGTCCACTCCGGTGAGACGTCGCAGGTGAGGACCTGCCCGCCGGGGGCCAGTCCGGCGGCGAGGGCGAGGGTGGAGTAGCCGGTGAAGGTGCCGACCTCCACGATCAGGCGGGCGCCGACGAGCTTGGCGAGGAGGGTGAGCAGGACCCCCTGCTCGTGCGGGATCTGCATCACGGCCCGGTCGCCGAGGGCGCGCGTGCGCTCGACCAGCCGCCGCTGGACCTCGCTCTGGGGCTCCGCCTGGGCGAGCAGGTAGGCGTACACCTCGGGGGTGAGGGGAACCGTCTTCACGTCGTCGGGCTGCCTGTTCATGGCGTACGTCCTCTCGGTCAGGGGGGCGGGGCGGTCTGGGCGGGGAGGGGTTTGCCGAGGGGGCCGCGCGGGATGCGGTCCACGAGGCGTACCAGGCGGGGTTCGGCGCCGAGGCCGCGCGCGGTGGCCCGTACGCCGTCGGCCGTCAGGGGGCCGCCCCCGGCGACGAGCAGGTCGTACGCCTCCTCGTGCTGCGGGCCGGCGACGCGTACGCAGGCCACGTCGGCCCCGGGGAGGGCCGCGCGCAGCCGGGCGGCGATGGCGCCGAGGTCGTACCGGATGCCGTTGATCCGCACGAGCTGGGCGCGGCGGCCGAGGCGCAGGAACATCCGGTCGCCGAGGCGGCGGACGAGGTCGTCCATCTCGTGCCGGCCGGGCCGGCTGCCGTCGGGCAGGGCGGACAGGCGCGGGCCGGTCACGGTGAGCGGGCCTTCCGCGCCGGTGCGGGGTGCGACGAAGGCGACGTCGTCGAGCAGGGTCCAGGGCCCGGCCGGGTCCCAGCCGGTGCGGTGGGCGACGGAGCCGGTCTCGGTGGAGCCGAGCAGCTCGATCAGGACGGCGCGGGGGTCGGCCCGGAACCGGTGTGCCTCCGGGGGGAGTTCGGCGGAGCTGTGCAGGAAGGTGAGCTGCTCGAAGGAGGCGGTCCAGCGGGGGTAGCGGGCCAGGGTCCGGAAGGTGGCGGGGATGGCGACGACGGCGATCCGCCGGGCGGTGACGGCCGGCGGCGGGCAGTCGGCGGCGGGCCAGAACCACACGGGCAGTCCGGTGACGGCGGGCAGCAGCACGGTGGCGCAGGCCCCGTAGGCGTGCCGGGGCGGGGCGGAGCTGACGATCGCCCCGGGGGCGTACGGGGCCAGCAGGCGGGCGGTCTGCTCGGCGTCGGCGCGCAGCCGGGCCCCGGAGAAGATCCGCCGCACGGGGTCACCGGTGGCTTCGTCGGACGCCAGGAACGCGTAGTCGCGGCCGGTGAGCCGCTCGCGGGCGCGGGCGGCTTCGGCGGGGGCCAACCGGTCCCAGGGCAGGTGCCACGGCCCGGGCGGCCCGTCGTCGGCGTCGGCCCCGATGCCGGGACGCTCCCAGGGGGCGTCGGGGGGCAGGGCGGGGTACGGCGGTTCGAGGGACATGCGCTCGTCTCCCCCTGTGCGTTCGGGTGCCGGGACGGTGTGGGCGGTGCGGGGCGGCCGCGGCCCGGAGGCCCGTCGGCACACGAGCCCTCAGGGGCCCAACGACGGGCCCGCCCTGCGGGACACGGGCGGGGGCGCCTTTCACGGCGGCGCCGCCCGGAATCGTCACGGACGGGCCCCCTATCCATCCCCTGTGCCATGTGAAATATTACCTTCGCCTCGGCCCCCGGCACCCACGGGCCGCACCCCACGCACCCAACCCCCCGAAAGGGCCCCTCCGTTGCGCAGACTCGCCTCGGCGGGAGCGGTGATATCCCTCGCCGCCCTCGCCCTCCTGCCCGTCCCCGCCGCCCTGGCGGCCACCGCACCCCCGCCCGCCCCGCCGCACGCCGCCCACGGCGGCGAACAGGCCGCCTCCCCGCCCCTCGCCCCGCTGGAACTCCAGCGCCAGGCCCTGCGCCGGCAGGCCCTGGAGGGCATCGCGGCCGGCGGCGCCGGCGGCGCCGCCGCCCGTCCGGCCAGCCCCCTCCCCCGTACGGTGAAGATCGGCAACCAGTACGTCGAACTGGCCCGGCAGCGCCAGGACAAGGTCTTCGTCATCCTGGCCGAGTTCGGAGACCGGACCGACCCCCGCTTCGGCGGCACCCCCGGCCCCCTGCACAACACCATCGGCGAGCCGGCCGCGGACGACAACCACACCCTCTGGCGCAAGGACTTCGACCGGGCCTTCTACCAGCGGCAGTTCTTCTCCGACCAGCCCGGCTCGGCGTCGATGCGCGCCTACTACAACCTCCAGTCCTCCGGCCGCTACGACATCGACGGCACGGTCACGGACTGGGTCAAGCTCCCCTACAACGAAGCCCGCTACGGCACGGACAACTGCACCGAGCCGGGCCAGTGCCGCACCAACTGGGACCTGGTGCGCGACTCCACGGCCGCCTGGTACGACGCCGAGCGCGCGAAGGGCCGTACACCGGCCGACATCAAGGCCGAGCTCGCCCCGTACGACGTGTGGGACCGCTACGACGCCGACCACGACGGGAACTTCGACGAACCGGACGGCTACCTCGACCACCTGGTCGTCGTCCACGCCGGCAAGGACCAGACCTGGGGCGGCGGCGCCCAGGGCAAGGACGCGATCTGGGCGCACCGCTGGTTCGCGTACTGGAACCAGGCCGGCAGCGCGGGCCCGGAGGGCAACAAGGCCGGCGGCACACCGGTCGGGGACACCGGCATCTGGGCCGGTGACTACCTCACGGGCGGCGAGAACAGCGGCGCCGGCCTCTTCTCCCACGAGTTCGGCCACGACCTCGGCCTGCCGGACCTCTACAGCTCGGACGGGGACAACAGCGTCAACTTCTGGTCGCTGATGTCCTCGGCCTCCTACCTGGGCAAGGGCCCCAACACCACCGGCATGTTCCCCGGCGACCTGGACCCGTGGAGCAAGCTCCAGCTGGGCTGGCCCGACTACACGGAGGCCGACGCCGGCCGCAGGACCCGCGCCACGCTGGGCGTCTCGGGCTACCGGACCGAGGACCCGCAGGCCCTCCTGGTGCACCTGCCGCCCTCCACCACCCGCACCGACCTCACCGACCCCTACGAGGGCACCCGCCAGTGGTGGAGCGGCACGGGCGACTTCATGGACAACACCCTGACCCGCCCGCTGGACCTCACCCCGGGCCCGGCCACCCTCACGGCCCGCCTCTGGTACGACCTGGAACAGGACTTCGACTTCCTCACGGCGGAGGCCTCCACCGACGGCGGCAGGACCTGGACCGCCCTGCCGGGCACGGTCAACGGCACCCCCGTCCCGCCGAAGGGCGTCTCGGGCACCTCAGCCGGCTGGACGGAGCTCTCGGTCCCCCTGGACCGGTTCGCCGGACAACACGTCCACCTCCGCCTCCGCGCCACCTCGGACAGCAACACCCACGGCCGCGGCGTCACCCTGGACGACATCCGCGTCACCCCGGCCGGCGGCGGCGACGCCCTCCTGCGGGACGGCGCGGAACAGGGCGACAACGGCTGGACCCCGGTCAAGTGGTCCCGTACGGAGGGCCGCACCGGCACGACCGACCACCCCCGCGTCTACTTCGTGGAGAACCGCCGCCACACGGGCTACGGCTCCCTCCTGAAGTCGGGACCGTACAACTTCGGCTTCACGGGCGACACGGTGGAGTTCTACCCGTACCAGCAGGGCGTGCTGATCTGGCTCTGGGACACGGCCTACAGCGACAACACCACCAAGGCGCACCCGGGCAACGGCCTCCTCCTCCCGGTGGACGCCCGCCCGGCCCCCCTCCGCTTCCAGGACGGCACCCTCCTCAACGCCCGCGCCCAGACCTTCGACGCCCCCTTCTCGACCCGCCCGACCGACCGCATCACCCTCCACAAGGCGGGCACCCCCCTGACCATCCCCTCCCGCCCGGGCGTCCGCGCCTTCGACGACCGCCACACCTCCTACTGGACCCCGGACCTCCCCCAACTCGGCGTCAAGGTCCCGGACACGGGCACCCGCATCGAGATCACCAAGGAAACCCCCACCCGCACCACCCTCCAGCTCACCCCTTCCTCCCCCTGACCCCCGGCGCACGCGCGAGCCGCCCTGCCGGAACCTCCCGGCAGGGCGCTCGTGCTTCCGGGTCCTGTGAGGACGGACACGTCGTCCGGGGGAACCCGGGGTGCGGGGTTGGCGTTGGGGGTGGGGTGGTGGTGGCGAGGGGCGGGAGCCGGGTATGACGGGCAGGGTCGTGCGGGGCTGTGTGCTGGCCGGGGTCTGCTGTGCGCTGGTCGCCGCCGGGGTGGCCTTCGGAATCGGCCGGTTCGGGACCGTCGCCGACGGGGACGCCGACCGCGGGAGTTACGCGCAGGACCGGCGGCAGGCGGACGAGGCCGCCGCGAAGGCGCTGGAGACGCTCGTCGAGGGCGGCGGGGAGCGGCGGGCGCCGGCCGAGGCCGTGTGGCGGGTCTCCGAGCCGCTGCGGGCGCGGACCGCCGAGCCGGAGCCGGCGATCGGGGCGCTCTTCTCCCCCGGCCTGGACTGGGACGACGAGCACCACTGTTCGGGGAGCGTCGTCCACTCGCCCGGCGGGGACCTCGTCGTCACCGCCGCGCACTGCGTCTACGCCGGCGGGTTCCGGACCAACCTGGCCTTCGTGCCCGGGTACGCGGAGGGGAAGGCGCCGTTCGGGGTGTGGGTGCCGACGCGCATCGACGTCGACCCGCGGTGGGTGCGGTCCGCGGACCCCGATTACGACGTGGCGTTCATCCGGGTGCGCCGGCCCGGGCATCCCGGGCAGCGGCTGGAGGACGTCACGGGGGCACACGCCATCCGCTTCGGGCAGCAGCTGCCCGCCCCCGCCCGGCTGGTGGGCTACCCCAATGACGCCGAGCAGCCGCTGGGGTGCGCCAACACGGCCGTGGCCGCCGGGTCCGCGCAGCTGCGGCTGGACTGCGCGGACGTGCCCAACGGCACCAGTGGCGGCCCCGTCCTGACCGGAGCGGACACCCTGATCGGGGTGATCGGCGGCCGCGATGGAGGCGGGGACGAGGTGACTTCGTACAGCAGTTACTTCGGGGACGGTGTGCGGGACCTGTACGAGCGGGCCGCGGGCGGTTAGGCCTCCTTGTGGTGCGGCGGGTAGTCCGCCGTGGTGCGGGGTGAGGTGGGCAGGCGCCACTTCGACAGGACGCGGAGCATCGTGCCCGGGGCGAGGAGGGTGTTCGGCGGGGCGGAGAGGGAGAGCACGCCGAAGAAGGGCGCCGAGATCGCCGCGTCGGTGTTCGCGCCGGCCATGACGCGGGACATGTACGCCTGGAGGACGCGGGTCGCCCGGTCGGGCGGCGGGCCCTCGGTGCCCGGGTAGCGCAGGTCCTCGCTGGTGGCGATCTGCCAGGCGACGTTGGCGGCGGTGACGGTGTGCCGCTGGACGCGCCGGGCCTGCGCCGGGATCTGCGCGGCGCTGAGGCCCTTGACGGCGTCGCCCAGGGCCTGGGCGGTGATGGCGGCGACCGTCATGCCGTGCCCGTAGACCGGGTTGAAGCGGCAGGCCGCGTCGCCGACGACCAGGAGGCCCTCGGGCCAGCGGTCCATGCGCTCGTAGTGGCGCCATTCGTTGGCGGTGGCCCGGAAGCCGGCGGGCGGGCCGAGCGGCTCGGCGTCGCGGATGGCGTCGTAGAGGGCGGGGCTGCGCAGGCTGCGGGCGAAGCCGAGGAACTCGGGGTCCTTCGTGGGCGGGGCGTGTTCGCCGTTGCCGATCAGGGTGACCAGCCAGCGGTCCCCTTCCAGCGGCACCAGCACTCCCCCGCGCGGGCTGTCCGGGCGGCCCTGTACGTACATCCCGTGCCAGCGGCGCTCCGGGCTGTCCCGGGCGGCCTTGGGGATGGCGTACGGGCGGCTGGAGTAGCCGAGGTGGGAGTCGTAGCGGGTGACCGCCGGGGCGGGGTAGCCGAGGGCGGCCAGCCAGGCGGGGGCCTTGGAGGTGCGGCCGGTGGCGTCGACCACGAGCGCGGCGGTGAGGCGGCCGCCGTCGCGCAGGGTCACGCCGGTCACGGAGCGGCCGTCCGCCCCGCCGACCAGTCCGGTGGCGAGCCGGCCGCCCAGCATCCGGATCCGGCCGTCGCGCAGCACGGCCCGGCGCAGGGTCCAGTCGAGGAGTTCGCGGCTGCCGATCAGCATTCCCGCCCCGGGCACGGGCTGGAACCAGTCGGCGGGGCTCAGCCACAGGAAGTCGCGCGGCGACTCCAGCAGCGCGGCGCCAGCCCCCATCAGCTCGGCGGTGGTGCCGGGCAGCAGTTGCTCCATCAGCTCGACGCCCCGCGCCCACAGCACGTGCGCGTGCCGGGACTGCGGCAGGCCGGGGCGGAACTCCGGGCCGTGCGGCGACAGTTCGTCCCGCTCGACGACGGTGACGCGGGCGAACCGCCCCGCCAGGACCCGTGCCGCCAGCAGCCCTGCCAGGCCGGCCCCGAGGACCACGGCGTGGTCCCCGGGGGATTCTGAGTGGTTGTCCGGAGTGTCGTCCATGGGACGAGTGTCCGGCCGCCGGGACGGCGGGGGTCAGGCCCGGGCCGGGGCGGACGGTTGCGTACCGGGGCGTGGCGGGGGCGCGGACGGGGCGGACGGGGGCGCGGGCGGAGCGGGCGGGGGCGCGGACGGAGCGTGCCCGGGGCGGTACGTCACGCCGTCGCGGGGGCGGAGGGGGGAGCAGGGCGCGCACTGCGGATCGTCGGCTCGCGGCCGCGCGCGGGAGCCGCCGGTTGCTCCCGGGGCGCGGCGCGCACGGCGCGCGCGGCGTGAACGGCGCGCCGTCAGCGCGGGAGGGACGCGTACGAGACGCCCGTGAGCTTCTCGGAGACCACCCACAGCCGTGCGCCGGAGGCGTCGTCGAGGGTCCACTTGGCCCGCCAGGAGCGTACGGGCGCCCCGCGCCAGCCGAGCCTCGGCCCGTAGAACCCGTCCTGTTCCACCCCGGGCGCGGTGGCCGCGTAGAGGGTGGGCAGCGCGCCGGAGGAGGCGGGCTGCGCGAGGACCGCGTTGCCGAGGGCCATGACGCGGGAGGCGAAGGTGCGGCGGCCTCCGGGGCGGGATGCTCCGGCGTGGAGGTTCGTGGAGGCGTAGCCGGGGTGCGCGGCGACCGCGGTGACCGTCGCGCCGGCGGCGGTGAAGCGGCGGGCCAGTTCGTGGGTGAAGAGCAGGTTGGCGGTCTTGGAGCGGCCGTAGGCGGTCCAGCGGCGGTAGGAGGCCTCTCCCCGAAGGGGGTCGAGGTCGTCGAGGTCGATGTCGGCCAGGGCGTGGAAGCCGCTGGAGACGTTGACGATGCGGGCTCCGGGCGCGGCCGCCCGCAGCCTCGGCAGCAGCAGGCCGGTCAGGGCGAAGTGCCCGAGGTGGTTGACGCCGAACTGCGTCTCGAAGCCGTCGGCGGTGCGCCCGTACGGCAGGGCCATCACCCCGGCGTTGTTGACCAGGAGGTCGAGGGCGCCGTGGCGCCGGGCGTACTGCCGCGCGAACTCCCTCACCGAGCCCAGGTCCGCGAGGTCCAGGTCCGCCGGCTCCACCTCGGCGCCCGGGACTTCCGCGCGGATCCGGGCCGCCGCTCCGCGCCCGCGCGCGGCACTGCGGCAGGCCAGCACCACGACCGCCCCGCGCCGTGCGAGTTCGCGGGCGGTGACGTACCCGATCCCGCTGTTGGCCCCGGTCACGACGGCTTTGCGGCCGCTCTGATCGGGTATGCGCGTGGCGTCCCAGCCGGTCACGACGACTCCCTCGACGGTTCCTGCACGCCCTTTCCCGGCCACCCTACTCAGGCCCGCGGCACGCGCCGTGGGCGCACCCCGCCCGCGGCGCGTGCTCGCGTTCCTCAGCGGAGCGGGCCGGCGCCGCGGTCGGGCCCCGGGTCCGCCCGGCCCGCCGCCGCCGCCACGAGCACGTCCCCGGCCGCGACCCGGCTGTAGAGCACCGTGCGGCCCGTGCGCCGGCGCAGGACCAGCCCCGCCGCCAGCAGCACCTTCAGCTGCCCGGCCACCGCGCCCAGGCTGAGCCCGGTCAGCGCCACCAGCTGCGTCGTGGACTTCGGGCTCGCCAGCAGCACCAGCACCCGCGCCCGTACCGGGCCCAGCAGCCGTACGAGGGCCTGCGGCGCGGCGGGCCCGGGACCCGGCTGGGTGAGCTGGCCCGCGCACGGGTACACGAGCGCGTGCCGGTGCGTACCGGTCCAGGCGACCCACCCGTGGGCATGGGTCACCGGCACGAAGACCAGCCCGGCCTCCCCCGACAGCTCGCGCGGCCGCCGCTGCTGGAGGTTGACGCGCAGCCGCCCCCCGCCCAGCCAGGCCATGCCGGGCCGCATCCCCGACAGGGCGGCCGCCCAGCCGCCCTGGCCGAGCTGGGCGGTGCGCACCAGGATGTCCGCCTCCGCGATCCGGCGGCGCCGCTCCCAGTCGGGGCGTACCGCCTCCTCCCAGACCCACTCCAGCAGTTCGGCCGTCCTGGGGCCGAGGCCGCGCGCCCGGTCGAGGCCCTCGGGGAGCCGGCCGGTGGCGGCGCGCAGGTCGGTACGGACGACCGCGTCGGGGGCGGCGCGGACGGGAGCGAGCTCCTCGGCGAAGGCACGGCCGTCCTGGTGGGCCGGCGGGGTCAGGTACCCGGCGATCCACTGCCGGCCGAGGGCGGAGCGCACCAGGGCGGCGGTGAGGGGCTCGGCGGCCAGGTGGGCCCGGTAGTGCGGGAGCCGGTCCGCGAGCCAGGCCCGCTCGGCGGGGTGGGCGGGGGTGCGGCGTTCCAGGGCCATGAGGGCGGCGGTGGTCTCGGCGAGGGGGGACACCAGGAACCGGCTCCGCGCGAGCGCGTCGGCATCGATCCGCCACCACCCCATACCGCCCCGCCCCTCCCGCCCCAGCCGGGCCGCGGCTCCCTCCGGCGGCACTGACCTGATCATGCCGCACCCCTGGCCGGGGGTGGGGGGCCTCGGCTACTGGCTCTCCCGGTAGTTCATGAACCAGTGGGTGTCGAAGTAGCGGGCCATCGTGAACGGGTGGTGCGGGTCGAGGAGGATGCGACAGACGAACTCCGCGGCCGAACAGTCGAAGGGGACGACCTGGCCGTCAAAGGTCCGGACCGCGACGGGCCAGCGGTCGGGGTCGCCGTCGTCGGTCCGCCAGCAGTACAGGTCCTCGTGCTCGGTACCCGCCCAGATGAGCAGGCCGTCCTCCCTGAGGTCGGACCACGGCTCCTGGTTCAGGTTCAGGTAGGCGTCGAAGGCGCCCTCCCCGAACGTCTCCACCATGCGTGTGTAGTCCCCGGGAAGGCGCGTGCCCAGGCGCGCCTCGGCCTGCGCCCAGTCGATGTCCGGCCGTCGCGGCGGCAGTGTCCAGCCGGTGATGCCGATGAGCCGCTCGACCCAGTCCTCGCCCTGGTCGAGCGCCGCCACAGGCGCCTTGGCCCGCGGCGCCTGCGTCTGCATCTGCATCTGCGTCTGCCGCAGAGCGGTCGCCAGCACCGGCCGGACGACGCCTTCCTCGTCCCGCGCGGTCCCGGCGCCGATCCACCGGTCCCCGTACGCCCATGCGCGTATCGTCACGGCCCGGCCTTCGAGCAGGGCGAGGAGAGCCGCACCGCAGGACTCGTCCACGGTCGGGTCCGTGAAGCCGTCCAGGACAAGGGTGCGCGGGGCCCCGTGGCGATCGGCCATCAACTCGACCAGCCTGTGCGGGTCGACGTCCAGAGGCAGGTGCAGAGACCCGCCCGGGGCGGCGAGCCGGGCCAGCAGGTCGCTGAGCGTCGATTGCGTGAGGTCCATGGCGGAAAGTGAAGCGCACCGCTCGGACATCCGACCCGCACGCAGACGCATCTGACGTCATCCGGGCGGGCGGGGGACATCAGAGGCAGCGGAAGCCGCGGCCGCGACCGCCGCGGCGAGCTTTCGCGTCGGGGCGAAACTCTGGGTGATGCCGGGTTCCGGTCGGAGACTCCCCGCATGCCACGCAGTTACCGCTCCCTCGTCGTGCGTACGCCCGAGTTCGTCCCCTTCTTCCTCGCCGCCGCCCTGCGCGTCGGGGCCTCCACCACCGGTGGGCTCGCCCTCGGGGTGCTGGTCTACGGCCGGACCCGCAGCCCGCTGCTCTCCGCCCTCGCCATGTTCGGGCCCTCCCTCGCCCAGGTGCTCGGCGCGACCCTGCTCATGGCCGCCGCCGACCGGCTGCCCCCGCGGGCCGCGCTCGCGGGGCTCGCCGCGCTCGCCGCCGCCGGGAGCGGGCTGCTCGCCGCCCCCGGCCTGCCGTTGTGGGCGGTGTTCGCGGTGCTGCTCGGGCAGGGGATCGCCGACTCCCTGGCGGGCGGGGTCCGTTACGGGCTGCTCACCGAGATCCTGCCGCCCGGCGACTACCTCCTCGGCCGCTCCCTCCTCGCCGTCGCCGCCGGTGTCACTCAGGTCGTCGGCTTCGCCGCCGGCGGGGTGCTGCTCGGCGCGCTGTCCCCGCGCGGGGTGCTGCTGGTGTCGGCGGCGCTCGGGCTGGCCGCCGCGCTCACGGTCCGCTTCGGGCTGCGCCGGCGCGCGCCCCGGGCCGGGGGCAGGCCGTCTCCCGCCGAGACCCGGCGCGTCAACAGGCTGTTGCTGTCCGATCCGGCCCGCCGGACGCTGTACCTCGCCCTCTGGGTGCCCAACGGGCTCATCGTGGGCTGCGAGTCGCTCTTCGTCCCGTACGACCCCGCGCACGCCGGGCTGCTCTTCGGCTGCGCCGCCGCCGGGATGCTCCTCGGCGACACCGTCGCGGGCCGGTGGCTGCCGGAGCGGCTGCGGATCCGGCTGGCGGCGCCGCTGCGCCTGCTGCTCGCGCTCCCGTACCTGGTCTTCGTCCTGGAGCCCGGTCCCCTCGTGGCGACGGCCGCCGTGACCCTGGCCTCCACCGGCTACGCGGCCGGGCTGCTGATGCAGGAGCGCCTCGTGCCGCTGCTGCCCGAAGGGACCCAGGGGCAGGCCCTCGGGCTGCACTCGGCGGGGATGCTCACGATGCAAGGGGTCTGCGCGGCGCTCGCCGGGGCGGTCGCCCAGTACACCTCCCCGGCGGTCGCCATCACCGTGCTGGCGGCCGCGTCCGTCGCGGTCACCCTGGCACTGGAGCCGGGCCTGCGCCCCGCTAAGCTGCGGGTCCATCCGCCGCATTCCCCTTCTCCCGTTCCCCGAGGTACCGCGCAGTGAGCTCCGCAGCACCCCCCATACCGGTGACGGTCGTCGGCCTCGGCGCCGACGGCTGGGCCGGGCTCACCGCCGGCGCGCGGTCCGCGCTGGCCTCGGCCGAGGTGCTGATCGGCGGTCCCCGGCAGCTGGACCTGCTGCCGGGGGCGGACTGCGCCGGGCTGCGGGTCTCCTGGCCGAGCCCGCTGCGCCCGGCCGTGCCGAAGCTGATGGCCGAGCACGCGGGGCGCCGCATCGCCGTACTGGCCAGCGGGGACCCGATGTTCTACGGGATCGGCCGCGCACTGTCCGAGGAGCTGGGCCCGGACGCCCTGCGGGTCCACCCGCACCCCTCGTCCGTGTCGTACGCGTGCGCCCGCCTGGGCTGGCCGGTGGAGGACACCGAGGTGGTGACCGTCGTCGGCCGCCCCGTGGCCCGGCTGGCGGCCGCGCTGCACGAGGGCCGGCGGGTACTGGTGCTCAGCGCCGGAGCGGCGACCCCGGACGAGATCGCCGCTCTGCTTCGGGAGCGGGGCTTCGGCCCGAGCCGGATGCGGGTCCTCGAACAGCTCGGCTCCGAGCGCGAGGACGCGTACGAGGGCACCGCGGACGACTGGGACCACGCGCCCGGCGACCCCCTGAACGTGGTCGCCGTGGACTGCCGCCGGGACCCCGGCGCCCGGGTGCCTCGGCTCGGCGCGACCCCCGGCCTGCCCGACGCCGCGTACGAGCACGACGGCCAGCTGACCAAGCGCCACGTGCGCGCCGCGACCCTGTGCGCGCTGGCCCCCGCCCCCGGCGAGCTGCTGTGGGACATCGGCGGCGGCTCCGGGTCGATCGGCATCGAGTGGATGCGTACGCACCCGTCCTGCCGCGCGGTGACGGTCGAGCGCGTGCCGGAGCGGGCCGGGCGCATCGCCCGCAACGCCGCCGCGCTCGGCGTCCCCGCCCTGCGCGTGGTCGTCGGCGCGGCCCCGGCGGCCCTGGACGGGCTCCCGGAGCCCGACGCGGTGTTCATCGGCGGCGGGCTGACCGCGCCGGGCCTGCTGGACGCGGCCTGGGCGGCGCTGGCGCCCGGCGGCCGGCTGGTGGTCAACACGGTCACCCTGGAGTCGGAGGCGGTCCTCGCCGAGCGCCACCGGCGCCACGGCGGCGAGCTGGTGAAGCTGGCCGTGTCGCACGCCGTGCCGGTCGGCGGTTTCACGGGCTGGCGGCAGGCGATGCCGGTCACCCAGTGGTCGGTCACCAAGCCGTCCGCGCCCAGCCCCGGGACCGCACCCGCCGCGCCCACCTCCGAGACCGCGTCCGCGACGACGGCCCCCTCCCCCGCGAAGACACAAGGAGATCCGCAATGACCGTGTACTTCATCGGCGCGGGCCCCGGCGCCGCCGACCTGATCACGGTGCGCGGTGCCCGGACCCTGGCCGCCGCGCCCGTCTGCCTCTACGCGGGCAGCCTCGTCCCGCGCGAACTGCTCGCCGAATGCCCGCCGGACGCCCGGCTGGTCGACACCTCGCAGCTGAACCTGGACGAGATCATCGCCGAGTGCGTACGGGCCCACGCGGCGGGCCTCGACGTGGCGCGCCTGCACTCGGGCGACCCGTCCATCTTCAGCGCGGTCGCCGAACAGATGCGGCGCCTCGACGCGGCCGGCATCCCGTACGAGGTCGTCCCGGGCGTGCCGGCCTTCGCCGCGGCGGCGGCCGCCCTGAAGCGGGAGCTGACCGTCCCCACCGTCGGCCAGACCGTGATCCTGACCCGGATCGCCCAGCAGGCCACGCCGATGCCGCCCGGCGAGGACCTGGCGACGCTCGGCCGCAGCGGTGCGCTGCTGGTGCTGCACCTGGCCACCCGCTACGTCGACCGTGTCGTGGACGAACTGCTGCCGCACTACGGGGCCGAGTGCCCGGTGGCGGTGGTGGCGATGGCCAGCCGCCCCGACGAGCTGATCCTGCGCGGCACCCTGTCCGACATCGCGGCGCAGGTGAAGGCGGCGGGACTGGTGCGCACCGCCGTCATCGTGGTGGGCCGGACGCTGGGCGCCGAGCAGTTCCGGGACAGCCACCTGTACTCGCCCGAGCGCGACCGGCATGTCTGCTGAGCGGGCGCCGGCGCGGCACGTCCTGATCCTGGGCGGTACGACGGAGGCCCGCCGGCTGGCGGAGGCGCTGGCGCGCGAGACCTCGTACCGGGTGACGACCTCGCTCGCGGGCCGGGTCTCCTCGCCGGTGCTGCCGCCGGGCGAGACCCGGATCGGCGGCTTCGGCGGGGTGGCGGGGCTGGCCGGCTGGATCGCCGGGCACGGCGTCACGCACGTCGTCGACGCGACGCACCCGTTCGCGGAGCGGATGAGCTTCCACGCGTCCGGGGCGGAGGCGCTCACGGGTGTCCCGCTGCTGGCGCTGCGACGTCCGGGCTGGACGCCGGGGCCGGGGGACGACTGGACGTTCGCGGACTCCCTCGCCGACGCGGCCGCCGTGCTGCCCCGGCTCGGTGCGCGGGTGTTCCTGACCACGGGCCGGATGGGGCTGCACGCCTTCGCGCACCTCACCGACACCTGGTTCCTGGTGCGTTCGGTGGATCCCCCGGCCGCCCCGGTGCCGCCGCGCCTGGAAGTACTGCTGGCGCGGGGCCCGTTCGATCTGGCCGAGGAGCGCGAGCTGCTGGCCCGGCACCGGATCGACGTGCTGGTCACCAAGGACAGCGGAGGCGACGCGACGTCCCCCAAGCTCACCGCCGCGCGCGAGGCGCAGATCCCGGTGCTGGTCGTACGCCGGCCCGCGGTCCCGGAGCACGTGGAGCAGGCCGGTTCGGTGGAGGCGGTCATGGACTGGCTCCGCCAGGGCTGAGACCGGACCCACCGCCGGGCCCCGGACCCACCGCCGGGACCGGACCCGCCCGTGAGGCCGGACCCGGTCCTGAGGCCGCAAACCCACCGCCGGGGCCGGACCCGGACCTGAGGCCGGACCCGCCGCCGGCGCCGAAGCACCGGCGGGCGGCCCGGGGACTCCTCCGGGCCGCCCGCCCCGGCCCGGCTACCGGATCACGGGTAGCGGCGCGGGGTCCACGTCACCCGGGAGCCGTCGGGCCGCTGCGTGACCTGCGTCTGCGAGGACCCGATCAGCAGGATCGTGCGCATGTCCACCTCCGACGGCTCCAGTTCGGCCAGCGTCACGACGCGCACCGACTGCTCCGGGCCGCCCACGTCCCGCGCGACCACCACCGGGGTCTGCGGCGCGCGCAGCTCCAGCAGCAGTTCGCGGGCCTGGGCCACCTGCCACGTCCGGCTGCGCGAGCCCGGGTTGTACAGCGCGAGGACCAGGTCGGCGGCGGCGGCCGCGCGCAGCCGTTCCGCGATGACCTCCCACGGCTTGAGCCGGTCGGAGAGCGAGATGGTGGCGTAGTCGTGGCCGAGCGGGGCGCCGGCCGCGGCGGCGGCCGCGTTGGCGGCGGTCACCCCCGGCAGCACCCGCACGGGCACGTCCGCGTACTCGGGCTGCCCGGCCACCTCCAGGACGGCGGTGGCCATGGCGAAGACCCCGGGGTCGCCGCCGGAGACGACGGCCACGCGCTTGCCGCGCCGGGCGAGGTCGAGGGCGAACTCGGCCCGCTCGGACTCCACCTTGTTGTCGGAGCCGTGCCGGATCTGGCCCGGCTTGACCGGCACCCGGTCCAGGTAGGTCGTGTACCCGACGAGCACCTCCGCGTCGGCCAGCGCCCGCCTGGTCTGCGGGGTCAGCCACAGCGGCCCGGCGGGGCCGGTGCCGACGACCGTGACCTCGCCGGGGCCCTCGGGGACACTGCCCGGGTTCCCGATCCGGCTGGGCACGACGGCGACGGCGAAGTACGGGACGCTGTCCGGGTCGGTGTCCGCCAGGACCCCGACCCGCTCCCCCTCCATCGTCGCGCGCTCGACGTAGCGGGCCTCGGCGAGCCGGCCGGCGGCCTCCATCGCCCGCCGGACGGCGGGGAAGGTACGGCCGAGCTTCATCACGACCGCCGAGTCCGTGGCGGCGAGGCGCGCGGTGAGCTCCTCCTCGGGCAGGGTGCCGGGCAGGATCGTCAGCACCTCCTCGCCCTCCACGAGCGGGGTGCCGAGGCGGGCGGCGGCGGCGCTGACGGAGGTGACGCCGGGGATCACCTCGGCCTCGTACCGGTCCGCGAGGCGCTTGTGCATGTGCATGTACGAGCCGTAGAAGAGGGGGTCGCCCTCCGCGAGCACGGCGACGGTGCGGCCCGCGTCCAGGTGCGCGGCGAGGCGGGCGGCGGAGGCCTCGTAGAACTCCTCCATCGCTCCCTGGTAGCCGCCGGGGTGGTCGGTGGTCTCGGTGGTGACCGGGTAGACCAGCGGTTCCTCGACGTGGTCGGAGCGCAGGTGCTTCGCGGCGATGGAGCGGGCGATGGAACGGCCGTGGCGGGCGCTGTGGTAGGCGACGACGTCCGCCTCCGCGATGACCTCGACGGCCCGCAGCGTCATCAGGGAGGGGTCGCCGGGGCCGAGGCCGACTCCGTACAGCTTGCCCTTCGTCACGTCCGGGCCGCCGTTCACGGCGCTCTGACGGTCGCTCATTCTTCCTCGCTCGCGATCGCGTTGACCGCGGCGGCGGCGATGGCGCTGCCGCCGCGCCGGCCGCGCACGATGAGGTGGTCGAGGGCCGAGGGGTGGGCGGCGAGGGCGTCCTTGGACTCGGCGGCGCCGATGAAACCGACCGGTACGCCGATGACGGCGGCCGGGCGGGGGGCGCCTTCCTCGATCATCTCCAGCAGCCGGAAGAGGGCGGTCGGCGCGTTGCCGACGGCGATCACGGAGTTCTCCAGCAGGCCCCGGTCCCGCCAGACTTCGAGCGCGGCGGCGCTGCGCGTGG
Organism: Streptomyces sp. NPDC034043; assembly: GCF_055575675.1. Taxonomy (NCBI): domain Bacteria; kingdom Bacillati; phylum Actinomycetota; class Actinomycetes; order Kitasatosporales; family Streptomycetaceae; genus Streptomyces; species Streptomyces sp. NPDC034043. Next base: position 30,000 of record NZ_JBVISF010000022.1, on the reverse strand, counting down.
TGCCCATCTTCGCGGCGAGCGCGGGCACGGCCGGGTCGGAGAGGGTGCAGATGACCTCGTTGCCGGCGGGCAGCCGCTTGCGGGTGACGCCGCTGGCGACCATCTGTACGTCGCACAGGACCGGCGCGCCGGCGTGCAGCGCGGCGCGGGCGCGCAGGACGACGTCGGCGGTGTAGCCGAGGTCCTGGGGGAGGTCGGTCATGCCGCAGGCGTGAATCATGCGCACCGCGACCTGGGCGACCGAGGCGGGCAGCCCGGAGAGGTCCGCCTCGGCGCGGATCGTGGCAAAGGACTGGCGGTAGATCGCGGCGCCGTCCTTCTCGTACTCAAACACGGTGTACTCGCTCATTTCTTCACTGCGATGCGGGTGTTGTGGTGGTGCGTGCGGCCGTGAGGGCGGCCGCCAGGTGTGCGTACGGGGTGGGCCGCCCGTCGAGCGCGTAACCGTCGGGGGTGGCGACCAGGTCCACCCAGGCGGTGCCGCGGGGGTGCCCGCACCGGCGGGCGCAGCCGGACCAGTGCACGGGCAGTGCGGGCGCCGGTTCCGTTTCCTTGACGACTTCCTTTACGACGGCACGCGCGTCGGCGCGTACGTCAGCCAGGGACTTGGCGCACCCGGGCTTGCCGGTGCAGGCGGTGACGGACTGCCAGGGGCTGTCGGGGCGGACCACCAGGCCGGCCGCCTCGAGCCGTGCGCAGCCGTCGGCGGGGACGGGGGTGCCCTCGTCGGGCAGGACGACACTGCGCCACGGGGTGACGCGCAGCTCCCGGCCGCCGGCTTCGGCGACCTCGGCCAGGGTCCGCCACTGGGCGGAGCTCAGCCGGCCGAGCGGGGGCAGGACGCACAGCGCGCCCCCGGCCCCCCGCGGCCGGGGCGGTTCCGCGCAGGGCCACGCCACCTCGGGGACGCGGGCCGCGTCGATCCCGGCGGCGGCCAGTCGCAGGGCGAACTCCCCGCCGTCCAGGGCGTGTCCGTCGGGCAGCTCGGCGACCCGCCAGGCCCGGGTGCCGGCGGCGTCGGCGGCGTCGAGGAAGTACTCGGCGGCCAGCAGCGCCGCCCGGGGCGCGTCGGCCGGGGCCACGCCGACGGCGTCGGCGGCGGCTCCGAGCCGCACCAGCACCCGGCGGCCGCCGTCACCGCTGCCGCCGTCACCGCCGTCACCGCCGTCCCCGTCACCGCCGTCCCCCAGCACCGTGACATCGGGGTCGAGGGCGGCGACGTCCCCGCGCCCGTCGTCAACGGCGAAGAGGAACCGCCCGGACAGGGCCGTCGCCCGGGTGCTCGCGCAGAGCAGCCGGTCCAGTTCCCGGACCCGGTGCGCGACGCGGGGGCCGCCCATCGGGGAGGCCACGATGTTGCGCACCCGCTCGTGGCTCGGCGCGGGCAGCAGCCCGGCACCGTCCAGCAGCCGGGCGAGCCCGGTGCCGCAGCCGTCGGAGAGGCCGCGCAGCTGGACGTTGCCGCGCGAGGTGAGCTCCAGGTGCCCGTCGCCGAACCGGTCGGCGGCGGCCCCGAGCACGAACGCCTGGGCGGCGGTGAGCAGTCCCCCGGGGATCCGGACGCGCGCCAGGTAGCCGTCATCGGCGGCGTGCAGCCGCAGCGCGCCGGGGCAGGCGTCGCCGCGGTCGCGTATGACGGGTTCGTCCCGTGACGCGGCGGAGGGGGGCTGGGGCATGGCCGCGAGCATACCCACGATTGCGCGGCCCCGGCCTGTGTCCGTCGCCACCCCGGCCCGGGCCGCCTCCCGCCGCGCCGGGCCGGGACGCGGCGCCGCCCGCGTGCGGGGCGCGGGGTCCGGGGCGGGGCCGCGGCGACGGGGCGGCCCCGATCCCACCCCCACTCCCGGCCAGGGGAAAGGCCGCCTAAGATGACCTTCCGACGGGCCGCTCGGCCCGTCATCGCCGAGGACGGCGACATGGGAGGAAGCCCGGTGCGATTCCGGCGCGGTCCCGCCACTGTGAACCCCGCGGAGCGATCGGCCGGGTGAGTCAGGAACTCCCGCTGTCCTCACTGCCCGGGGCGCGGAAACCCCGAGGAAGGCCTGCCGCCGCATGATCCTGCTGCTGTCGACGTCCGACACCGATCTGCTCAGCGCCCGCGCCGCGAACGTCGCCGGCGGCCCCGTGCCGTACCGGTTCGCGAATCCCTCCCGCCTTCCCCTCGACGATCTCCCCGGACTGCTCGACGGCGTCGGGCTGGTCGTCGTACGCCTCCTCGGAGGCCTGCGCGCCTGGCAGGAGGGCCTGGACGTGCTCCTCGCCCCCGGCCAGACCCGCCCGGTGGTCGTGCTGACCGGCGAACAGGCCCCCGACGCCCAGCTGATGGAGGCCTCCACGGTCCCGATCGGCATCGCCGCCGAGGCGCACCGCTACCTCGCGCACGGCGGCCCGGCCAACCTCGGCCAGCTGGCGCGCTTCCTCTCCGACACCGTGCTGCTCACCGGCCACGGCTTCGAGCCCGCCGCCGCCTCCCCCACCTGGGGTCCCCTGGACCGGCCCGCCGGCACGGCCACCGGCCCCCGGGTCGCGGTGCTGTACTACCGCGCCCACCAGATGAGCGGCAACACCGCCTTCGTGCACGCCCTCTGCGACGCCATCGAGGCCAAGGGCGGGCAGCCCGTCCCCCTCTACGTCTCCTCCCTGCGCTCCCCCGAGCCGGAGCTGCTCCAGGCGCTGGAGCCGGCGGACGCGATCATCACCACCGTGCTCGCCGCCGGCGGCACCCGCCCCGCCACCGCCTCCGCCGGCGGGGACGACGAGTCCTGGGACGCGGGCGCGCTGGCCGGGCTCGGCGTGCCGATCCTCCAGGCGCTGTGCCTGACCGGTTCGCGCGGCAACTGGGAGGAGAACGACGAGGGCCTGTCCCCGCTCGACGCCGCCACCCAGGTCGCCGTCCCCGAGTTCGACGGCCGTCTGATCACCGTCCCGTTCTCCTTCAAGGAGATCGACGAGGACGGCCTGCCCGCGTACGTCGCCGACCCGGAGCGGGCCGCCCGCGTCGCCGGCATCGCCGTGCGCCACGCCCGGCTGCGCCACATCGAGCCCGCCGACAAGCGGATCGCGCTCGTCCTGTCCGCGTACCCCACCAAGCACTCCCGCATCGGCAACGCGGTCGGCCTGGACACCCCGGCCAGCGCCGTCGAGCTCCTGCGCACCCTCATCGCCCACGGCTACGACTTCGGTCCCGAGGCCGAGATCCCCGGCCTGGTCTCCGGCGACGGCGACGAGCTGATCCGGGCCCTGATCGAGGCCGGCGGCCACGACCAGGACTGGCTGACCGAGGAGCAGCTGGCCCGCAACCCGGTCCGCATCCCGGCGGCCGACTACCGGCGCTGGTTCGCCGAACTCCCGGCCGAGCTGCGCGAGAGCGTCGAGGAGCACTGGGGCGAGGCCCCCGGCAACATGTTCGTGGACCGCTCCTCGAACCCGGACGGCGACATCGTCCTCGCCGCGCTCCGCCGCGGGAACCTGCTGATCCTCATCCAGCCGCCGCGCGGCTTCGGCGAGAACCCGATCGCGATCTACCACGACCCGGACCTGCCGCCCTCGCACCACTACCTGGCGGCGTACCGCTGGATCCAGGCGGCCGCCGAGGACGGCGGCTTCGGCGCCGACGCGATGATCCACCTGGGCAAGCACGGCAACCTGGAGTGGCTGCCGGGCAAGAACGCCGGCCTCTCCGCGTCCTGCGCGCCGGACGCGGCGCTCGGCGACCTCCCGCTCGTCTACCCGTTCCTGGTGAACGACCCGGGCGAGGGCACGCAGGCCAAGCGCCGCGTGCACGCCACCCTGGTCGACCACCTCGTGCCGCCGATGGCCCGCGCGGAGTCGTACGGCGACATCGCGCGCCTGGAGCAGCACCTGGACGAGTACGCCCAGATCAGCGCCATGGACCCGTCCAAGCTCCCGGCGATCCGCGCCCAGATCTGGACGCTGATCCAGGCCGCGAAGCTCGACCACGACCTGGGCCTCGACGAGCGTCCGGACGACGACGGCTTCGACGACTTCCTGCTGCACGTCGACGGCTGGCTGTGCGAGGTCAAGGACGCCCAGATCCGCGACGGCCTGCACGTCCTCGGCGGCGCCCCGACGGGGCCGGCCCGGGTCAACCTGGTGCTGTCCATCCTCCGTGCCCGCCAGATCTGGGGCGGCGCCTCCGCCCTGCCGGGCCTGCGCGAGGCCCTCGGCCTCGACGAGTCGGCGGCCACCCGCACGGCGGCGGACGAGGTCGAGGAAACCGCCCGCACCCTGGTCCAGGCCATGGAGGACGCCGGCTGGTCCCCCGACGCGGTCGCCACCGTCGCGGCGGGCCGTCCGCAGGCCGTCGCGGACATCCTCGCCTTCGCCGCGCACGAGGTGGTCCCCCGCCTGGCCGGCACCACGGACGAGATCGCCCACGTCGTGCGGGCCCTGGACGGCGGCTTCGTCCCGGCGGGCCCGTCGGGTTCGCCGCTGCGCGGCCTGGTCAACGTCCTCCCGACCGGCCGCAACTTCTACTCGGTCGACCCCAAGGCCGTCCCGTCCCGGCTGGCGTGGGAGACGGGCCAGGCCCTCGCGGACTCCCTGCTGACCCGCTACCGCACCGACCACGACGAGGAGTGGCCGGCCTCGGTCGGCCTGTCGCTGTGGGGCACGAGCGCGATGCGCACGGCGGGCGACGACGTGGCCGAGGCCCTCGCCCTCCTCGGCGTCCGCCCCGTCTGGGACGAGGCCTCGCGCCGCGTCACCGGCGTCGAGGCGATCCCCCTCGCGGAGCTGGGCCGCCCCCGCATCGACGTGACGCTGCGCATCTCGGGCTTCTTCCGGGACGCGTTCCCGCACGTCATCGGCCTCCTGGACGACGCGGTCCGGCTGGCGGCCTCCCTGGACGAGCCGGCCTCGGACAACTTCGTCCGGGCCCACGCCCAGGCCGACCTCGCCGCCCACGGTGACGAACGCAGGGCCACCACCCGCATCTTCGGCTCCCGCCCGGGCACGTACGGGGCCGGCATCCTCCAGCTGATCGACTCCCGGGACTGGCGTACGGACGCCGACCTGGCGGAGGTCTACACGGTCTGGGGCGGCTACGCGTACGGCCGCGGCCTGGAGGGCCGCCCGGCCCGCACCGAGATGGAGACGGCGTACAAGCGGATCACGGTGGCCGCCAAGAACACCGACACCCGCGAGCACGACATCGCGGACTCCGACGACTACTTCCAGTACCACGGCGGCATGGTGGCCACCGTCCGCGCCCTGCGCGGCACGGCCCCCGAGGCGTACATCGGCGACTCCACCCGCCCGGAAACGGTCAAGACCCGCACGCTCGTCGAGGAGACCTCCCGCGTCTTCCGGGCCCGCGTCGTGAACCCCAAGTGGATCGAGGCGATGCGCCGCCACGGCTACAAGGGAGCCTTCGAACTGGCGGCGACGGTCGACTACCTCTTCGGCTACGACGCCACGACGGGCGTGGTGGCGGACTGGATGTACGACAAGCTCACGGAGACGTACGTCCTGGACCCGGAGAACCGCGCCTTCCTGGAGGAGGCCAACCCCTGGGCCCTCCACGGCATCGCGGAACGCCTCCTGGAGGCCGAGTCCCGCGGCATGTGGGAGAAGCCGGACCCGCAGGTCCTCGAAGCCCTGCGCCAGGTCTACCTCGACACGGAGGGTGACCTGGAGGGCGAGTCCGGCTGACCGCCGCCCGTACGCAGACGGCCCGGCCTCCCGCGGAGGCCGGGCCGTCGCGCGTCCGCCGCCCGTCAGGCCCACGCGCCCCGAACTGCCCCGCCGTCACCTGAAGCGGTGAACTCCGGCCCGTCCGGGCGACGCCGGGGGCGGGGCGGTGCTCATCTCGTGCGGGGGCCGGAGCGCCGGTCCCGCATCCAGTGAGGAAAGGCCGGCCCGCCCGTGACGCAGCCGTTTCAACTGCCGGAGTTCTACGTGCCCTACCCGGCACGCCTGAACCCCCACCTGGAGAGCGCGAGGGCCCACAGCAAACGATGGGCACGGGCCCTCGGAATGCTGGAGGGCTCCGGCGTCTGGGAGGAGTCGGACCTGGACTCGCACGACTACGCGCTGCTCTGCTCGTACACCCACCCCGACTGCGACGCCGACGCCCTGTCCCTGGTCACCGACTGGTACGTGTGGGTGTTCTTCTTCGACGACCACTTCCTGGAGATGTTCAAGCGTTCCCAGGACCGGGCCGGCGCCAAGGCCTACCTCGACCGGCTGGCCGCCTTCATGCCGATGGACCTGGCGGAAGGTTTCCCCGAGGCCACCAACCCCGTCGAGGCGGGGCTCGCCGACCTGTGGGCGCGTACGGTCCCCGCCATGTCGGCCGACTGGCGGGAGCGGTTCTCCCTCTCCACCAAGAACCTGCTCGACGAGTCCATGTGGGAGCTCGCGAACATCGGCATCGGGCGGATCGCGAACCCCCTCGAATACATCGAGATGCGCCGCAAGGTCGGCGGCGCCCCCTGGTCGGCCGGGCTGGTCGAGTACGTGTCGGCCGAAGTCCCCGCGCGGGTGGCGCACTCACGGCCCCTGGGCGTCCTGCGCGACGCCTTCTCCGACGCCGTGCACATCAGGAACGACCTCTTCTCCTACCAGCGCGAGGTCGAGGACGAGGGCGAACTCTCCAACGCGGTCCTGGTGCTGGAGACCTTCCTCGGCTGCACCACCCAGGAGGCCGCCGACCTCTCCAACGACCTGATCACCTCCCGGCTCCAGCAGTTCGAGCAGACCGCGCTCACCGAACTGCCCCGGCTCTTCGCCGATCACGCCCTGACCCCGGCCGAGATCGCGGCCGTACTGGCCTACACCAAGGGCCTCCAGGACTGGCAGTCCGGCGGCCACGAATGGCACATGGCCTCCAGCCGCTACATGAACGAAGGTGCCCGGGCCACCGGCCGGCTGACCCTGCCCTTCCTCCCCGCCGGGCTCGGCACCAGCGCCTTCGACCTGGGCTCGGTCTTCACCCGGCGCTCGATGGAACTGCGCCGCCGGTCCTTCAGCCACGTCCCCTTCGAGAAGACCGGCCCGTCCGTCATCCCGGACATCCACATGCCCTACGCGCTGTCCCTCAGCCCGCACCTGGACGACGCCCGCGAGGGGCTGGTGCGATGGTGCCGGGGGATGGGGCTGCTGGACCCCCAGCCCGGGGACCCGGGCTCGGCGATCTGGGACGAACGCAAGATGCGCGGCTTCGACTTCGCCCTCTGCTCGGCCGGCATCGACCCGGACGCCACCCCGGAGGCACTGCTGCTGAACGCCTCCTGGCTGGCCTGGGGGACGTACGCGGACGACTACTACCCGCTGGTGTTCGGGCAGACGGGGAACCTCGCCGCCGCGAAGGCGGCCACCGCACGGCTGGTCGCGATGATGCCGCTGGACCCCGGCGGGACGGCGCCGGTACCGGTCATCGCGATGGAACGTTCACTCGCCGACCTGTGGCTTCGCACCTGCCGGGGCATGACCCCGGCCGCCCGCGCCGAGTTCCGGGCCACCATGGTGAGCATGCTGGACAGCTGGGTGTGGGAGGTGGAGAACCAGTTCCACCACCGCATCCCGGATCCGGTGGACTACGCCGAGATGCGCCGGCACACCTTCGGCGCCCAGATGACGATGTACATGTGCCGGCTCGGTCAGGACGGCCGGGGCATCCCCGACGAGATCTACCGCTCGGGGACCATCCGGTCGCTGGAGAACGCGGCGGCCGACGCCGGCGCCCTCGTCAACGACGTCTTCTCTTACCAGAAGGAGGTGGAGTTCGAGGGCGAGGTGCACAACCACGTCCTCGTCACCCGGAACTTCTTCGACATCGGGTACCCCGAGGCCCTGCACATCTGCCACTCCCTCATGACGCAGCGCATCGAGGAGTTCCAGCACATCGTCGCGAACCAGCTGCCCGTGCTCTACGACGACTGGCAGCTGGACGCCGACGCCCGCGCCGGGCTCGACGCGTACGTCGGCGAGCTCCAGGACTGGCTCGCCGGGGTCCTGCACTGGCACCGGATGACGAGCCGTTACCGCGAGGAGAACCTGCACCGGCCGGGCGACGCCCTGTCCACCGGCATCCTCTCCGGCGGCTTCGGCATGTCGGCGGCGCGGATCGGCCCGGCCGCCCGATCCTGAAGGCCGCGGGGGCGGTCCGCTCGCCCGCCCCCGCACTCGCCGGCCCACGCACCCGCCGGCCGCCCGCACCCGTCGTTCGCCCGCACCGGCCGTTCGCCGGCCGCCGTCAGAACTCGTCGGACGTGTGCGGCAGTCGCCCGGGGTACAGGGCCGCGTCCAGGGCCGCCGCCGCGCCGGGAGTGTGCTCGGCCACCAGCCCGGCCGCCACCAGCTCTCCGAGGCGGGTCCCGCCCAGGTAGCAGGCGGCCAGCTCCCGTACGTCCAGGGTGAGATCGGGGGCCGCGCGGGCCGTCTCGTACGCCGCCCCGCCCGGCCCGGCCTTGAGCCGGAACCGCCCGGCGTTCGCGGGCAGCCGGGTGTCGGAGACTTCCAGTACGAGTTCCACGGGCGCGGCCCACGACCGCCCGGTCAGCGCCGCCCGTACGTCGACCAGCCGCAGCCACAGCGCCGGGTACTGGGCGGTGACCCGGACCTGGTCCCGGTCGGCGGCGAAGTGCAGCAGCGGGTCGTCGAGGGGGCGGCCCCACGCGGACACCCTGCCGGTCAGGTCGAGGGAGGCCAGGCACTGCCACAGCGCGGCGGCCACCGCCGGGGTGGCGGCCTCGAGTTCGTCGACGCGGACCAGGCCCGGGCTGCGGGCGGGTGCGCCGTCGTCCTCGTGCTTGGTGCGGTAGAGGACGTAGCCCGCCACCGGTTCCCCCGGTTCCCCGACGGCGATGATCCTGGGCGGGCTCAGCTCCTCGTCCTCCTCGTCCTGTTCGCAGAGCCACTCCTCGGCCCAGCGCCGCGCGCTCCGGGTCGGCCGTCCGGCCCGGGTCCGGCGGGCGGCCTCGTGGAACGGCGCGATGACGGTGAGGGCCTCGTCCCGGTCCACCAGCCGCAGCGGGCGCGGATCGGGGTCGATGCGCAGGGCGAGCGGCCGGGTGGAGTCGATCTCGATGGTGAGGCCCTGGGTGGCGGAGCCGTAGCCGAAGCGGCCGTAGATGGCGGCCTCGGAGGCCCACAGGGCGACGAGCGGGCTGCCCTCGGCGGCTGCGCGGCGCAGCTGTTCGTCCATGAGCGCGGTGAGGACGCCCCGGCGGCGGTGGGTGGGGGCGACGGAGACGAAGGTGAGGCCGGGGCAGGCGAGGTCGGTGCCGCCGGGGACGGAGAGGCGGAAGGAGTGGGCCGCCATGAAGCCGACCAGTGCGTCGCCGTCGTAGGCGCCGAGGCGTCGGCAGCGGGTGAGCAGGGAGTGGTGCCGCTCGCGCGCCTCCGGTTCGGGCCGGTCGTGGAAGACCAGGTAGGCGAGCTCCTGGGCGCGGTCGATGTCGGCCTCGGGTACCTCGCGGATGTCCACCATGATCGGGAGACTAATCGGTCATCGCGGACTGCTCGCACCATAATGGCCGGATCTGCCCGTCCGGCCGGTCCCGGTGCCGGGTCCGGCCGGTCCGGGGGCTTGCCGTCAGCGGCTCTCGGGGCCGGTCCAGCCCGCGGGGACGTGGCCGATTCGGATCCGCTGGGGGTGGTCGCCGACGGGGACGGAGACCCGCTTGGCCCCGGTGGCGAAGTCGATGGCGGTGACCTGGTCGGCGCCGCTCTCGGAGATCACGCAGGCGGTGCCGTCGCCGTCGACGGTGGCCCAGTAGGGCTTGGCGGCGGGGACGAGCGGCCCCTCGGCGAGGGTGGCGCGGTCGACGACGGTGGCGTAGTCGTCCATGGTGCCCGCGACGCAGAGCCTGCTGCCGTCGGGGCTCATGGACATGCCGTGGTGGCGGGAGTCGTTGACCCACTTGGTGCGGTCGGTGGTGGTGGCGGGGTTCTCCGGGAGGGTCTTGACGCGGGTGATCCGGTCGGAGGCCACGTCGTACTCGAGGAATCCGTTGAAGAAGGAGACCTGGAAGTAGAGCTTGGACTCGTCGGGGCTTAGGGAGACCGGCCGTACGGCGTCGGAGAGGTCCTTGCGGCCGAAGGCGTCGAGGCGTTCGCGCATGTCGATGACGCGGACGGTGCGGAAGGTCCGGGTGTCGACGACGGTGATCTTCCGGTCGCCCTTGGTCCAGTCCAGCCAGGGTGCGTCGAGGGCGGAGGTGACGTCGCCGATGGCGCTGTTCCAGAGGTAGCGGCCGCCCTCGGTGAAGACGTTCTCGTGGGGCTTGTCGCCGGTGGTGAAGGATCCGGCCTCGCGGCCGGTGGCGACGTCCAGGACGTGGACGGTGTTCGCGGTGGAGGCGGAGACGGCGACGCGGGTCCCGTCGGGCGAGACGGCCATGTGGTCGGAGCGGTACCCGGCCACGGGGAAGCGCCAGTTGATCCGTCCGGAGCGCACGTCGATGGAGACGACGTCGGCGAAGCTGGGACGGGAGACCACGACGGCGGAGCCGTCGGGGGTGGTGTACATGTCGTCCACGAACTGGTCGTGGCCCTCCCCGGCCGTGGCGCGGATCCCGAGGAAGAAGCCGAGCCTTACGGGGTTGAGGTAGATCTCGCGGAGCCGTTCCTCCTTGTCGGGGACGACGTTGATCCGGCCCACGCGGGCGAGGTCGCCGGTGGAGGCGAGGACGTCGGCGGTGCCCTCCCAGTTGTTGCCGACGAAGAGCACCTCGCGCAGGCCCGCGGCCGGGGGCGTCGCGGCCTGGGAGGCGGGGGCGGGGACGGCCGCGAGGCCTGCCATCGCCAGGGCGGCGCCGATCAGGCGCAGGGTGCGTGCAGGGGTACGGCCGGTCCGGGACATCCGCTCAACTCCGATACGAGGAACAGCTGTTACCGGCCGGTAAAATAGGCGGGACGGCACGAAGGCGCAACCCCCGCGGGGCCGCGCCTTCTGTTACGCGGGAGGGCCGCCCCTTCAGGCGACCGAGCCGATCCTGCCGGCCACCGCGTCCGAGCTGTCGTGGTGGATCGGGATGTGCGCGCCGGCGAGGGCCGCGCCGCTGCCGCCGCGGCGGTTCGCGACGATCTCGGCGGCGATGGACAGCGCGGTCTCCTCCGGGGTGCGGGCGCCGAGGTCCAGGCCGATCGGGGAGCGCAGCCGGGCCAGTTCGAGCTCCGTCACGCCGACCTCGCGGAGCCGCTTGTTGCGGTCCTCGTGGGTGCGGCGGGAGCCCATGGCGCCGACGTAGGCGACGGGGAGCCGGAGGGCCAGTTCGAGGAGCGGTACGTCGAACTTGGCGTCGTGGGTGAGGACGCAGAGCACGGTCCGGCCGTCCACCTGGGCGCTCTCCAGGTAGCGGTGCGGCCAGTCGACCACGATCTCGTCGGCCTCGGGGAAACGCTTCTTCGTGGCGAAGACGGGCCGGGCGTCGCACAGCGTCACGTGGTAGCCGAGGAACTTGCCGATCCGCACCAGGGCGGAGGCGAAGTCGATGGCACCGAAGACGATCATCCGCGGGGGCGGGACGCTGGACTCGACGAGGACCTTGAGCGGCTCTCCGCAGAGCCGGCCGTCGGCGCCGATCTCCAGCACGCCGGTCCGGCCGGCGTCCAGCATGGCGCGGGCCTCTTCGGCGATGGTGCGGTCCAGCTCCGGGTGGCCGCCGAAGCCGCCCTCGAAGGAGCCGTCGGGGCCGACCACCAGGGCGCGGCCCGTCAGCTCGGCCGGGCCCTCGGCGATCCGGGCCAGCGCGGACGTCTCGCCCCGGGCCGCGGCGCGCAGCCCGCCGGCCAGCACCCCCCGCAGGGGGGATCCGACCGGGACCGGGGTCACCAGGATGTCGATGACTCCGCCGCAGGTCAGGCCCACGGCGAAGGCATCGTCGTCGCTGTAGCCGAAGCGCTCCGTGACGGTCTCGCCGTCCTCGATCGCCTGCCGGCACAGCTCGTACACCGCACCCTCCACGCATCCGCCGGAAACCGATCCGATGGCCGTGCCCTCGCTGTCGACGGCGAGCGCCGCCCCGGGCTGCCGGGGGGCGCTCCCGCCGACCGCCACCACGGTGGCGACGGCGAAGTCCCGTCCCTGCTCGACCCACCGGTTCAGTTCTTCGGCGATGTCCAGCATGTGCGGCCTCCTCGGAGAGGGTGTCGGATTCCAGTATCGGGCGTGGAGGGTGCGGGCCGCTGGGGGGCGGCCGGAGCCGCCCCGGGTCAGCTGACCCCGAGCCAGCCCTCGATCGGGTGGAGCGCGTAGAAGACCAGGAAGACACCGGTCAGCGCCCACATGAAGCCGCCGATCTCACGGGCCTTGCCCTGAGCGACCTTGATGGCGGTGTAGGAGATGACGCCGGCGGCGACGCCGGCGGTGATCTGGTAGGTGAACGGCATGATCACGACGGTCAGGAAGACCGGGATCGCGGTCGCGCTGTCGGACCAGTCCACGTGGCGGGCGTTCTGCATCATCATCGCGCCGATGACCACCAGGGCGGCGGACGCGACCTCACCGGGGACGATCTGCGTGATCGGGGTGAAGAAGAGGCAGGCGGCGAAGAAGAGACCGGTGATGACGGAGGCGAAACCCGTGCGGGCACCCTCGCCGACGCCGGTCGCGGACTCGACGAACACGGTCTGGCCGGAGCCGCCCGTGACGCCACCGATGGCGCCACCGGCGCCGTCGATGAAGAGCGCCTTGGACAGGCCCGGCATGCGGCCCTTGTCGTCGGCGAGCTTGGCCTCGGTGCCGACGCCGATGATGGTGGCCATCGCGTCGAAGAAGCCGGCGAGCACCAGGGTGAAGACGATCATGCCGATCGTCATGACGCCGACGTCGCCCCAGCCGCCGAACTCGACGTCGCCGAAGAGCGAGAAGTCGGGCATGGAGAGCGCGGAGCCGTTGAGCGCCGGCGGGCCGCTGCGCCAGGCCTTGGCGTCGATGTCCGCCACGGCGTTGAGGACGACCGCCAGGACGGTGCCGCCGATGATGCCGATCAGGATCGCACCGGGGACCCGGCGGGCCTGGAGCATGAAGATGGCCAGCAGGGTGAGGCAGAAGAGCAGGACGGGCCAGCCGGCGAGCTCGCCGGCAGGACCGAGGGTGACGGGACCGCCGACCTGCGAGGCGTGCACGAAGCCCGCCTTCACGAGGCCGATCAGGGCGACGAACATGCCGATGCCCATGGTGATCGCGTGCTTGAGCGCGAGGGGGATGGCGTTCATGATCATCTCGCGGAGGCCGGTGACGACCAGGAGACAGATCACGACGCCGTACATCACGCACATGCCCATGGCCTGCGGCCACGTCATCTGCGGGGCCACCTGCGAGGCCAGGACGCCGGAGACGGACAGGCCGGCGGCCAGCGCCAGCGGGACCTTGCCGACGAAGCCCATGAGCAGGGTGGTCAGCGCCGCGGCGAAGGCGGTGGCCGTGATCAGCGCCTTCTGGCTCATCGTGTCGCCGGCGGCGTCCTTGCCGGAGAGGATCAGCGGGTTGAGCAGGAGGATGTACGCCATGGCCATGAAAGTCGTGATACCGCCACGAATTTCATTGCCGACGCTCGACCCTCTATGGGTGATGTGAAAGTAACGGTCGAGCCAAGAACGCCCCGCGGGGTTCAGAGAGCCGTCGCCGGCCTCTTCCGCGGTGGTCTTGGGCTCCACAGACGACTGGGTCATGGTGCCTAACTCCCAAGGTTCAAAGGGGCACCCGCATAAAGATTGGAGACGCGGGATTTGGGAAACTGCGTTGGCTGCACGACCCGGGGTGACGGCCCGAGGCGACGCGAAATGTGCACTGCGTGTACTGCGGGTAGTGCGGGGTGACCGCTGGTACTACGTGGGGGTTTCGCAGGGGTTCTGCGGGTGACGCTGACCGCGAGCGGTGCGGTACTGGTGCGTGGTGCTCCGGGCGGCGCGGCGTGAAGTGTGACGTTCCCGAACCGCGCCGCCCGGAAATCCGGGGTGTGACGGTCCGGGGGCCTTGGGCCCCCGGACCACGCCGTCCTAGAGGGTGCCGGTGAGGGCTTCCGGACGGATCGGCGTCTTGTTGAGCTCCAGACCCGTCGCCTGCCGGATCGCCGCGAGGACGGCCGGGGTGGACGAGAGGGTCGGGGCCTCGCCGAGACCGCGAAGGCCGTACGGCGCGTTCGGGTCGGCCAGCTCCAGGACGTCGACCGGGATGGTCGGGGTGTCCAGGATGGTCGGGATCAGGTAGTCCGTGAAGGAGGGGTTGCGCACCTTCGCGGTCTTCGGGTCCACGATGATCTCTTCCATGACCGCCACGCCGAGACCCTGGGTGGTACCACCCTGGATCTGGCCGACCACGGACAGCATGTTCAGCGCCTTGCCGACGTCCTGGGCGGTCGCCAGCTCGACGACCTTGACGAGGCCGAGCTCGGTGTCCACCTCGACGACCGCGCGGTGCGCGGCGAAGGTGTACTGGACGTGGCCGTCGCCCTGGCCGGTGACCAGGTCGAACGGGACGGTCGGGCGGTGGCGGAACTCGAGCTCGAGGTCGATCGGGTCCTCGCCCTCCAGGACGTCCGCCAGGTCCGCGAGCACCTCGCCGCCGTCGGTGACGACCTTGCCGCCCTCCAGGAGCAGCTCGGCGGTCGCCCACGCCGGGTGGTAGGAGCCGTTCTTGCGGCGGCCGATCTCGAGCACGGCCTCGCGGACGGCCTCACAGGTGTTCTTCACGGCGCCACCGGTCATGTACGTCTGCCGGGAGGCGGACGTGGAACCGGCGGAGCCGACCTGCGTGTCGGCCGGGTGGATGGTCACCTGCGTGACGCCCAGCTCCGTACGGGCGATCTGCGCGTGGACGGTGACACCGCCCTGGCCGACCTCCGCCATGGCCGTGTGGACCATCGCGACGGGCTCGCCGTTGATGACCTCCAGGCGCACCCGGGCGGTCGAGTAGTCGTCGAAGCCCTCGGAGAAGCCGACGTTCTTGATGCCGACCGCGTAGCCGACGCCACGGACGACGCCCTCGCCGTGCGTGGTGTTGGACAGACCGCCCGGCAGCGCGCGGACGTCCGCGCCCTCGCCGGCGCTCTCCCACTGGCGCTCCGGCGGCAGCGGGCGGGCCTTGACCCGGCGCAGCAGTTCGGCGACCGGGGCCGGGGAGTCCACGACCTGGCCGGTGGGCATGATCGTGCCCTGCTCCATGGCGTTGAGCTGGCGGAACTCGACCGGGTCCATGCCCAGCTTCGCCGCGAGCTTGTCCATCTGGGCCTCGTACGCGAAGCAGGCCTGGACAGCGCCGAAGCCGCGCATCGCGCCGCAGGGCGGGTTGTTCGTGTAGAGCGCGATCGCCTCGATGTCCACGTCGTCGATGACGTACGGGCCCACCGAGAGGGAGGACGCGTTGCCGACGACGGCCGGGGAGGCCGACGCGTAGGCACCGCCGTCGAGGACGATCTTGCACTTCATGTGCGTGATCTTGCCGTCCTTGGTGGCGCCGTGCTCGTAGTACAGCTTCGCCGGGTGGCGGTGCACGTGGCCGAAGAAGGACTCGAAGCGGTTGTAGACCATCTTGACCGGCTTGTTGGTCGCGAGGGCCAGCAGGCAGGCGTGGATCTGCATCGAGATGTCCTCGCGGCCGCCGAAGGCACCGCCGACGCCGGAGAGCGTCATGCGCACCTTCTCCTCGGGCAGGCCGAGGACGGGGGCGATCTGCTTGAGGTCCGAGTGCAGCCACTGGGTGGCGACGTACAGGTCGACGCCGCCGTCCTCGGACGGCACGGCCAGACCGGACTCGGGGCCGAGGAAGGCCTGGTCCTGCATGCCGAAGGTGTACTCGCCCTCGACGATGACGTCGGCGCGCTTGCGGGCCTCCTCCACGTTGCCGCGGATGATCGGCTGGCGGTGCACGATGTTCGGGTGCGGGACGTGACCGGCGTGGTGGTCGTCGCGGCCCTCGTGGATCAGCGGCGCGTCGGCGGCGAGGGCGGAGGCCTCGTCGGTGACGAGCGGCAGCTCACGGTAGTCGATCTTGATCTTGGCCGCGGCGCGGCGGGCGGTCTCCGGGTGGTCGGCGGCCACGAGGGCGACCGGCTCACCGTGGTGACGTACCCGGCCGTTGGCGAGGACCGGGGTGTCCTGGATCTCGAGGCCGTAGTTCTTCATCTCGGCCGGCAGGTCCGCGTACGTGAGCACGGAGTACACGCCGGGGGTGGCGAGCGCCTCGGAGATGTCGATGGACGCGATCTCGGCGTGGGCGACGGTGCTGCGCAGGGTCTGGCCCCACAGCATGTCCTCGTGCCACATGTCCGAGGAGTACGCGAACTCGCCGGTGACCTTGAGCGTGCCGTCGGGGCGCAGCGTGGACTCGCCGATGCCGCCCTTGTTGTGCTTCTGGGTGACGTTCGTCGGCGTACCGGAGGGAGTGGTGCGGGTGTTGGCCATGATCAGACAGCCTCTCCCTGACGGGCGGCCGCGAGGCGGACCGCGTCGAGGATCTTCTCGTAGCCCGTGCAGCGGCAGAGGTTGCCGGACAGGGCCTCACGGATGTCCTGGTCGGACGGGTCGGCGTTGCTCTCCAGGAGGGCGTCGGCCTGGACCAGCAGACCCGGGGTGCAGAAACCGCACTGGACGGCGCCGGCGTCGATGAACGCCTGCTGGATGTTGGAGAGCTCGGCGCCCTCACCGGTCTGGGAGTCGGTGCCCTTGGCGGACCACTGCTTGGCCTCGTCCGTGGAGACGCCCTGGGAGCCGCCGCACGCGCCGGTGCCGCAGGCGTGGCCGTGCGCGTCGCGCTGCTTGGCGAAGTCCGCCAGGCCCTCGACGGTCACGACGTCGCGGCCCTCGACCTGGCCGGCCGCGACCAGGCAGGAACAGACCGGCACTCCGTCGAGACGGACGGTGCAGGAACCGCACTCGCCCTGCTCGCACGCGTTCTTCGAGCCGGGAAGGCCCAGACGCTCGCGCAGCACGTAGAGGAGGGATTCGCCCTCCCACACGTCGTCGGCTTCCTGCGGACGACCGTTGACAGTGAAATTGACGCGCATGGTTACGCAGCCCCTTCAAGCGAGCGGCCGTTGTCGCCGCGGTACTGCTCCCACGTCCAGACGAGCTGACGGCGAGCAAGGATGCCAACCGCGTGACGGCGGTACTTCGCCGTGCCGCGGACGTCGTCGATCGGGTTGCACGCGCCGGAGGCGAGCTCACCGAACTGCTTGGCGATCGACGGGGTGATGACCTTGCCGTTGTCCCAGAAGCCGCCCTCTTCGAGCGCGGCGTTCAGGAACTCCTCCGCGGCCTTGGCCCGGATCGGGGTGGGGGCGGCGGAGGCGATGCCCGTACGTACGGTGCGGGTGTCGGTGTGCAGCGCGAGGCCGAAACCGCAGACGGCGATGACCATCGCGTTGCGGGTGCCGACCTTCGAGTACTGCTGCGGGCCCGTGGCGTTCTTGATGTGGACCGTCTTGATGAGTTCGTCGGCGGCGAGCGCGTTGCGCTTCACACCGGTGTAGAACTCGTCGATCGGGATGAGGCGGGAGCCGCGCACCGACTCGACCTCGACGTGGCAGTCGGCGGCGAGCAGGGCGGGGTGGGAGTCACCGGCGGGCGAGGCGCAACCGAGGTTGCCGCCGACACCGCCGCGGTTGCGGATCTGCGGGGACGCGACCGTGTGCGAGGCGAGCGCGAGACCCGGCAGCGTACCGCGCAGGTTCTCCATGATCTGGGTGTACGGGACGGAGGCGCCGAGCTTGGTGACCTCCTCGCCGACCTCCCACTCCCGCAGCAGCTCGATGCGGTTGAGGTCCAGGAGGTATTCCGGACGGCGGTGATCGAAGTTGATCTCGACCATGATGTCGGTGCCACCCGCAATCGGCACAGCTGTGGGGTACTCGGCCTTCGCGGCGAGTGCCTCCTCCCAGCTGGCGGGGCGAAGGAAGTCCATGTCGGCTCTCTTCTTCTTAATCGGGTCGTTCACTTCAAGCCAGGAGGCCGAAGGGCCCTCGACTGGTCGTTCACGTGCTGTTAACGCGGTGTGGAGCCAGTACACAAGCCCGGCGTCCCTCGGGTGCAGTCACCGAAACCATGAAGGAGTTGGCTGGCGGCCTCCTTCGTCTTGTAGATTCGTATGAAAGGCAGGATGCGACGACCTGCCCGATTTCCAACGGCAACATTCGAGACAGATCGGCGGCGACATCATGCGGCTGCGCGCACTGCTGGAAACCGAGGCGCTGGGGCTGCGGCTGCTGGGCGGCGAGGAAGAACTCGACCGGACGGTCCGCGGGGTCATGACGACCGACCTGAGGGATCCCAGCCGATACCTGTCGGGGGGAGAACTTGTCCTCACGGGGCTGGCATGGCGAAGAAATTCAGCCGACTCCGAGCCATTCGTACGAATCCTCGCGAGCGCGGGAGTGGCGGGCCTCGCGGCCGGCGAAGCGGAACTGGGAGACATCCCCGACGATCTGGTTTCAGCCTGTCGGCGCAACCGGCTCCCGCTCTTCGCGGTGAACGAGGACGTCGCGTTCGCCACCATCACGGAATACGTGGTGCGGCAGGTCTCCGGGGAACGCGCGGGCGACCTGGCGGCGGTCGTGGACCGCCACCGGCGTCTGATGACCTCGGGCCCCGCGGGCGGCGGACCCGATGTGGTGCTGGATCTGCTCACCACGGACCTCGATCTGCGGGCCTGGGTGCTCTCGCCCACCGGACGGCAGATCGCCGGGGCCGGCGAGCCGCTCGCTCCGGGCATCTGCGCGGCGCTGGCCGGCGAGCACCTCGCGGCGGTCCGGACCGGCCGCAGGGGTCCGCACCGGATGTCCATCCAGGGTATTACGTACTCCCTCTTCCCGATCAGGGGACACGGCCGGGGCCCGGCCGCCGCCGCGCGTGACGTGCGCGAGAGCGTGCTGTCCGACTGGCTGCTGGCCGTCGAGGCGGACGCGGGCGACTGGCCTGCCGAGCGCCTGGACCTGCTCCAGGGCGTCACCCAGCTCATCGCGGTGGAGCGGGACCGCCGCGACGCGGCCCGCACGGTGCGCCGCCGCCTGGCGCAGGAGGTGCTGGAGCTGGTCCAGACGGGCGCTCCGCCCGCCGAGATCGCCGCCCGCCTGCGGGTGGCCGCGCCCGTCCTGCTGCCCGGCCTGGGCGGCGCCCCGCACTGGCAGGTCGTGGTGGCGCGGGTGGACTGGGAGGGCGGGGACATCCCCGGCGGCCCGGTGGCCCAGTCGCTGCTGGAGGAGATCCTGGTCGACCCGTCGATGGCCGGACCCGAACCGTCCGACCGGATCGCGGTGGCCCATGCGGGTGACGAGGCCATCGCCCTCGTACCGCTGCCCGCGCTCTCCGGCGACGCCGGCGAGGACAAGGGCCCGGACTCCGCCCTGCACGCCGACGTGCTCCTGGCGGCCGTACGCGCGCCCCTGGCGGCCGGCCTGGCCGACGACGGCCGGCTCACCCTCGGCGTCAGCGCGGCCGTGCACTCCGCCGAGGGGCTGCGCGGGGCGCTGGAGGAGGCCCGGCACGCCCGCCGGGTCGCTGCGGCCCGGCCCGGCCGGGTCTGCGCGGCCGGCCACCACGAGCTGGCCTCGCACGTCCTGCTACTGCCGTTCGTGCCGGACGACGTCCGCCGCGCCTTCACGGCCCGCCTGCTGGACCCGCTGCGCGACTACGACCGCAGGCACCGGGCGGAGCTCATCCCGACCCTGGAGGCGTTCCTGGACTGCGACGGCTCATGGACGCGCTGCGCGACGCGGCTGCACCTGCACGTCAACACGCTGCGCTACCGGGTCGGGCGAATCGAGCAGCTGACGGGGCGGGACCTTTCGCGCCTGGAGGACAAGCTCGATTTCTTCCTCGCGCTGCGCATGAGCTGACCAATTCCCTGATCGCGGGGGGTGGTCCCGGGAGGGGCCGGGCCGGGGCGGCTGACGAGCCGTCCGGACTTTGTGAAAGAGTTCACCCGACCCCTTGGCCGATGCAGCCGATCCGTGCTCTCATTTCGCCCCAGGGCTCAACGACGTGCTGCTTGGTTGCTTCGGGGAGGGCACTGTGGCGGATACCGCCATGTCCGGTGCGGGATCTACGGGGGGCGATGACCCCCTCCAGCGGGCGATATGGCGGCTGCGCTCGCGCGGCTGTTGGACGGACGCGGCGGCCCTGCTGACGCCGCACGCGGACGAGGCGGGGGCGGCGGCGCAGCGCACCGCGCTCCTGGTGGAGCGGTGCCTGTTCACCGGCCAGGGCTGGTCCGACGCGGAGGACGCGCTGCGGGTGGCCGAGGCCGTGGCCCACGACGACGACGAACGGGGCGCGGCGGCCTGCGAGCGGGGCCAGCTGGCGTACGCGGCGACCGTGCTCGGCGTACGGGACCGGGCGGACGAGGCCCGCTCGGCGCTGGGCCGCGCGGCCGCCCTGCTGTCCCCCGGGTCGCGGACGCGCCCGCTGCTGGACTTCCGGCGGGGGCTGGTCGCCGAGCACCTGGCGGACGCCCCGCAGGCGGCCCGGCCGGCGTACCACCGCGCGCACACGGGCGCGTTGGCCCACGGGGACACGCTGCTGCTGTCCTTCACGTGGCGCCACCTCGCCGCGCTGGCGCTGAGGGACGGCGAGGTCGCCGAGGCCCGCAAGGGCTTCTCGGAGTCCCTGCGGATCCGGGAGGACCTGGGGTTCCTGGTCGGCACGGCCCCGGCACTGGCGGCGCTGGCCGAGGTGGAACCGGAGCCCGAGGCCGCCCGGCTGCGCGCGGAGGCCCGGCGCCTGTTCCACCTGCTGGGCGGCATCCCCACATGGCTGGCGGACCAGCTGGCCCCGGCGGCATAGGGCGGCGCAGGGGGCGCCGCGCGAGCGTGGGCCGGCGTCCCGGCGGCGTCGCGCGCCTCAGGCGGCCGCCGGCATCCCGAGCGAGCGTCGCGCCCTCAGGCGGGTGTCCGGGCATCCCAGCCGGGCGTCGCGCCGTCAGGCGGGCGTCGGGCATCCCAGGCGGGCGCGCGCCCTCAGGCGGCCGTCGGGCATCCCCCGGGCGTCGCGGCTCTCGGGCGGGCGTCGGCATCCCAGCCGGGCGCGGCCGCTCCAGCCGGCGTCGAGTCCCAGGCCTGCGCCGGCGGTCTCATGCCCGCGTCGGGGGGTCCAAGGCCGACGTCGGCGGCCCCATGCCCGCGTCGAGTCTCAGCCCTGCGTCGGCGGCCCCATGCCCACGTCGGGGGTCCAAGGCCGACGTCGGGGGTCCAAGGCCGACGTCGGGAGGCGGGCCGGCGTTCGGCGGTCTCAGGCCGGCGAGCCCGCGAAGTGCTCGCGTACGAGCGACTCCACCACCAGCAGGTCCTGCGCGATCAGGGCCTCCAGCAGGGCCGAGTGCTCGGCCGCGTCAGCCACCAGGTCGGCACGGCGCACGCGTGGGGCGCCGGGCAGGGGCCACTGGGCGCGCCGGTGCAGTTCCTCCGCGATCTGCGCCAGCTGGCCGTTGCCCGACAGGGAGAGCACGGCCCGGTGGAAGGCCCGGTCGGCGTCCGCGTACCTGGGCAGGTCCCCCTCGGCGGCCGCCTCGGCGGTGGCGAGGGCGGCCGGACGCAGGGACTCCCAGGTCGCGGCGGGTACCGAGCGGGCCAGCCGGAGCATCACGGGCACTTCGATCAGGGCCCGGACCTCGGACAGTTCCGCCTGGGTGCGCGGCGTGCGGCTCAGCACCCGGAAGCCCCGGTTGGGCAGGCATTCCACCGCCCCCTCCAGCGCCAGCTGCTGCATCGCCTCGCGGACGGGGGTCGCGGAGACCCCGAACCGCTCGCCGAGCGCGGGGCCCGAGTAGATCTCCCCCGGCGCCAGCTCCCCGTCCACGAGGGCGGCGCGCAGCGCTTCGAGGACCTGTCCGCGCACCGAATGGCGCAGCACCTTCTGCGGCGGGATCAGGGGCTTGCCGGGCGGCGCCTGCGCCGCCGGTCCTTCCGGCTCTTCCGACACCAGGGCGTGGGCCGCTTCGTGCACTCGGTCCTCCTCCGGGTCTCGACCGGTTCCGAGGATAGGTGACGGGCCCGCGGGCGTCGCGGACGCGAGCTGCGGGGAGGAACCGGGCGGTCCCGGCCTCCCCACACCACCGAAGATCCGATAAGGTAAGGCTTACCTTCTCTCTTACGACGTGCGATTCGGTGGTCCGCCATGCCCGGCTCGGCTGTTCCCGCCCCGCTCCCGTCCGCATCCACCCCGGCCGGCTCTCCGGTGGCGCGTGCGTACGAGCGCCTGGCGGTCGTCCATCCGGGCCTGCGGGCCGAGGAGCGCGGCGCACACGAACCCCTCCCTCGCGGTGCGGGCTGGGTCGGCGCGCACGAGCTCGCGGCGGGCGGCGAGGCCCTGGACGCCCACCTCGCCTGGGACGAGGCCCAGGTCCTGCGGGACTACGGGCGCCGGGGCCGGCCCGACGTGGTGGCCGGGTTCGGCCTCCACCGGTACGCCTGGCCGGCCTGCCTGCTGATCACCGTTCCGTGGTTCCTGGAGCGCCGGGTGCCCCGGCTGCCCGTGGACCGGGTGGCCTTCCACCGGACCCAGGGGCGGATGTCCGTACGGGTGGAGGAGTTCGCCTGCCTGCCGGACGACCCGGCGGCCTCCCTCCCCGGGGCACGGGTCGTGCCCGGCGAGGAGGCCCTGCGCGAGGAGGTGCGGGCAGCGGTGGCCCAGCACCTCGGACCGCTGCTGGAAGGTTTCGGCCCGCGGATGCGCCGCGGCCGCCGCGCGCTGTGGGCGATGGCCGCCGACGAGGTGGTCGAGGGGCTCTGGTACGTCGGGAGCCTGCTCGGCGAGGAGCGGCGGGCCGTGCGCGAGCTGGAACTGCTGCTGCCGGGCGCGCTCGCCCCGTACACGGCCGGCGCCGGCTTCCGGGCCCTCGCCGGTGCCGAGGGGGCGGAGATCACCACCCGGGACCGGGCGAGCTGCTGCTTCTTCTACACGATCCGCCCGGAGGACACCTGCACGACCTGCCCGCGCACCTGCGACGCGGACCGCGTCACCCGGCTCACGGCGGCCACCGGCTGAACCCACTCGTACGGATGAAGTGGATTCGAACTCAACCCATCCCGCACGAGCGCCAGTTCGACCCACAACACCCTATCCGACGGGACCCGCCCCCCGATGGCGTCCACTTGCCCCGAAACCCACGTGCACCACTGACCGGCTGCGCCACTATGGCGCCCGGAAAGCCGCATACGCGAGGCAAGGGACATCCGCATGAGACTGACCGACATATCGCTGGACTGGCTGCTGCCCGGCAGCCTGTTGATCCTGGGCGTGCTTGCGGCAGTGGCGGTGCTGGCCCGGGGCAAGCGTGAGGGCGAGAAGGCGGCGGCCGAGGACAGCTGGGAACGCAGCGAGGAACGCCGCCGCCGCAAGGAGGCCGTCTACGGGACCGCCTCCTACGTCCTGCTCTTCTGCTGCGCGGCGGTGGCCGCCGCGCTCTCCTTCCACGGGCTGGTCGGCTTCGGCCGGCAGAACCTGAACCTCACCGGAGGCTGGGAGTACCTGGTCCCCTTCGGTCTCGACGGCGCCGCCATGTTCTGCTCGGTGCTCGCCGTCCGCGAGGCCAGCCACGGCGACGCCGCCCTCGGCTCCCGAATGCTGGTCTGGCTGTTCGCCGGGGCGGCGGCCTGGTTCAACTGGGTGCACGCACCTAGGGGTTCGGGCCACGACGGTGCCCCGCAGTTCTTCGCCGGGATGTCGCTCTCGGCGGCGGTGCTCTTCGACCGGGCCCTCAAGCAGACCCGCCGCGCGGCGCTGCGCGAGCAGGGCCTGATCCCCCGCCCGCTGCCGCAGATCCGCATGGTCCGCTGGCTGCGGGCGCCCCGGGAAACCTTCGGCGCCTGGTCGCTCATGCTGCTGGAGGGGGTACGCACCCTCGACGAGGCGGTGGACGAGGTGCGCGAGGACAAGAAGGAGCGCGAACAGGACCGGCACCGCAGGCGGGAACAGCACCGCCTGGACCGCGCCCACATCAAGGCGCTGGGCCGGCAGAACAGGGCCTTCGGGCGGACCCGGGGACGTCAGGTCGACCTGCCGGGGCTCGCTCCCGGGTCGGGCTCCGCGCCGGTCGGCGCGGAGCCCGCCATATCGGAAGCGGGACAGCTGCCCCTGCGCCGAAGGCCCTCACTGCAGGCCGTGAACGGAACCGAACCCCTTGATCCGCCCGGCCCCCGGACGGTGGACCTCACCGCCGAGGACGACACCCAGACGATCCCCCGGCTCGACTCCCTGGAGCGCAAACTGAAGGACCTGGAGCAGCAGTTCGGCTGACCGGACCGCGTGCACGGAGGCGGGGTGCCCCCGGGGTGCCCCGCTTCCGCACGCTCAGGCCCGGCCCGTGCCCGTCACCCCCAGATCGAACCAGACCACCTTGCCGCGCCCCGGCCCGAGCGGGTCCACGCCCCAGTCGTCGGCCAGTGCCTGCATCAGGACCAGTCCGCGGCCGTGCGTACCGTCGTCGGCGGACGGTACGTACGGCCGGGGCAGGAGTGCGGCGTGGTCGCGGACCTCGACCCGGAGGCGGCCGCCCCTGAGGCTCACGGACACCTCGGCGCCCTGTTCGGTGTGCACGAGGGCGTTGGTGACGACCTCGGTGATCAGCAGTTCGGCCACGTCGGCCGTCTCGCCGCGGCAGCGGTGCCGCAGCAGCTCCCGCAGAGCCCGGCGCACCTCGCCCACGGCCTTCAGGTCGGCCCGGCGCACGCTGCGCGTCATCTCGGCGCGGTCCTGCCCGGCGCCCGTCGACGGCTCCCGCGCCAAGGGCCCTTCGGTCCTCCACGTCTTCCCGGTCTTCGCCCCCACCCGCACGGCGACATACCTCCCCGTATAGCGCTGCCCGTGGTCTCGAACAGGTCTACGGAATGCATGCCCCTGGCGACGGTCCGCACTCCTTCGGGCTCAAGGCCTGGGCACGTTGCGGAGGTTGGAACGAGCCATGTGGACCATCCGGCCGACCCCGCCGTCCAGCACGATCTTGCTTGCGGACAGTGCGAATCCGGTCACCATCCCTGCGCTGATCTTCGGCGGGATCGACAGGGCGTCGGGGTCGGTCACCACGTCCACCAGCGCGGGCCCCTTGTGCCGGAACGCGTCCTTCAAAGCGCCCGTGAGCTGCTTGGGCTTCTCCACCCTCACCGCGTAGGCGCCCGCCGCGCGGGCGATCGCGGCGAAGTCCGGATTGTGGTTCGTCGTTCCGTACGAGGGAAGGCCGGAAACCATCATTTCCAACTCGACCATGCCGAGCGATGAGTTGTTGAAGAGAACCACTTTGACGGGCAGGTCGTACTGCACCAGGGTGAGGAAATCTCCCATCAGCATCGAGAAACCACCGTCACCCGACATCGACACCACTTGACGGCGGCGGTCCGTGAACTGTGCGCCGATGGCCTGCGGGAGGGCGTTGGCCATGGAGCCGTGGCTGAAGGAGCCGATGATGCGCCGCTTGCCGTTCGGGGAAAGATAGCGCGCCGCCCAGACGTTGCACATGCCCGTGTCCACGGTGAACACCGCGTCTTCGTCCGCCAGTTCGTCGAGTACGGAGGCCACGTACTCGGGGTGGATCGGCGTGTGCTTCTCCACCTTGCGCGTGTACGCCTTCACCACCCCCTCCAGCGCGTCCGCGTGCTTCTTCAGCATCCGGTCCAGGAAGCGGCGGTCCTCCTTGGGCCGCACCCTCGTGTTCAGCGCGCGCAGGGTCTCCCGCACGTCCCCCCAGACGGCGAGGTCCAACTGGGAGCGGCGTCCCAGGCGTTCGGGCCGGATGTCCACCTGGACGATCTTCACGTCGTCGGGCAGGAAGGCGTTGTACGGGAAGTCGGTGCCGAGCAGGACCAGCAGGTCGCACTCGTGCGTGGCCTCGTAGGCGGCGCCGTAGCCCAGCAGACCGCTCATACCGACGTCGTACGGATTGTCGTACTGGATCCATTCCTTGCCGCGCAGGGCGTGGCCGACGGGGGCCTTGACCCGGCCGGCGAACTCCATGACCTCGGCGTGCGCGCCCGCGGTACCGCTGCCGCAGAAGAGCGTCACCCTGCCGGCCTCGTCGACCAGCCGCACCAGCTTCTCGATCTCCTCGTCGCCGGGCCGTACGGTCGGCCGGGCCGTCACCAGGGCGTGTTCCACCGCCTTCTCCGGAGCCGGCTGCGCGGCGATGTCCCCGGGCAGCGCGACGACGCTGACACCGCCGCGGCCGATGGCGTGCTGGACGGCGGTCTGGAGCAGCCGGGGCATCTGCGCCGGGTTGGAGATCAGCTCGCTGTAGTGGCTGCACTCGCGGAACAGCTGGTCGGGGTGGGTCTCCTGGAAGTAGCCGAGCCCGATCTCACCGGAGGGGATGTGCGAGGCGAGCGCGAGGACGGGGGCCATGGAGCGGTGGGCGTCGTACAGGCCGTTGATCAGGTGGAGGTTGCCGGGCCCGCAGGAGCCCGCGCAGGCGGCGAGCCGGCCGGTGATCTGGGCCTCGGCGCCCGCCGCGAACGCGGCCGTCTCCTCGTGGCGGACCTGGATCCACTCGATGCCACCCGTCCGGCGGATCGCGTCGACGACGGGGTTCAGGCTGTCGCCGACGACTCCGTACATCCGGCGCACGCCCGCGCGCACGAGGATGTCCACGAACTGCTCCGCCACGTTCTGCTTGGCCATGGAAGGCGCCCTTTCCGGTTCCTCGCGAGCCGTGTGCGCCTTCCATCCACGCACGTCCCGCCCGGCTACGCCTCCCAGAGCGCGACGGCCGTCCGGTCGTCGGCGTAGCCCTTGAGGCGGAGCTGGGCGTCCGCGAGGAAGGCCGCCAGGCCCGGCGGCTCCCCCTGCGACCAGCGGGCGGCGAGCTCGGCCGGGAGCAGGCTCTCCTCCCGCATCGGCTCCGCTAGGCCGCCGGAGCAGAGCAGCAGGGTGTCACCCGGGCGGGCCACGGACGCCCGGAACCGGAAGGCGCCGCCCGGCGCCCCGGTGGCCGGATCGGCGGCCTCCAGGTCCTGCCAGCGGCCGGCGCGCAGCCGGAAGGCCCCGCCCGCACCGGCACCGAAGGAGACCCGGTGGGGGCAGTGCGGGTCCAGGGGCAGCAGGAGCCCACGCAGCCCGGCGGTGTACGCCTCCTCCGCGAGCCCGAGTTCGGCGGCGCGGGCCCGCAGCCGCCCGTAACCCCGGTCGGTGAGGCGCTGGAGCCCCGACAGCAGGGCCTCGCGCCGGCCCGCCCGGATGTCCTCGGCCAGCCGCTCCCGGCTGCGCCCGACGGCCGCCGCGACGAGATGGCCCAGCTCGGCGGCGGCCTCGCGGGCGCCGGGCGCGGCCCGGTCCCCGCCCGCCAGGACCACCAGCACGAGCGCTTCGTCGCCGCTGCCGAAGCGTGCGGTGAGCAGGAAGTCCCGTCGGGCCTCGCCCCGGTAGCGGGCGGAGTCCCCGCGCAGCGAGGCGGCCCGCAGGGTGTACGTGCCGTAGCGGGCGCCCTCCAGGACGGTGTCCGGGGTCAGGAAGTCGAGCGCGGCGGGGTCGGCCGCGGGCAGTGCCCCCGGCTCGGCGGCGTAGGTGGGGGCGCGGTCCCCGAGGTGGCGCACCGCGGGCCGCTCGGACTCGGGCCCCCGTTCGGGTGGCGGGGCGCAGCCCGGGCCGGGCGCCGGCGGCACGGCCACGTCCCCCCGCGCGTACCCGGTCTCGCCCGCCACCCGCCGATCGGCCGCAAAAGGCGCCGTGCGCTGCGGGGGCAGGGGCGGGGCCGGGGGCGGCTCGGCGATGCGGTAGCCGGGCGGCGGCGCGGCCGGCGGCGGTACGGACGGCAGCCCCTGGGGGGCCGCAACCGCCGGCGACGGGGCGGGCGCCGCCTCGGCCGCCGGCGGCGGCTGCGCCTGCCCGGCGCCGACGGACACATCGGGCGGCTCCCGCCGGGGACCCGGCAGCGGGGGCTCGGCCGGCTCCGGGCCGGCCACCAGGACCGACGCCGAGCGGAAGCGCTGGTCCAGGGTGTCCCCCGGGTCGGGGGCGGGACCCGCCTCGGGGTCCTCGTACAGCTTCTGCCACCAGTCCTCGGCG
This sequence comes from Streptomyces sp. NPDC034043, assembly GCF_055575675.1. Classification (NCBI taxonomy): domain Bacteria; kingdom Bacillati; phylum Actinomycetota; class Actinomycetes; order Kitasatosporales; family Streptomycetaceae; genus Streptomyces; species Streptomyces sp. NPDC034043. The sequence goes on along the minus strand of NZ_JBVISF010000022.1, from coordinate 2,052 downwards.
CCCTGCTGACTCATGCCCCCATTCTCGGCCCGACCGGGCGGCGGAAAACCCCGAATGCACGAAAAGGACCCCCTGGGCCACCACCCGGTGAACCCCTCCCGTCCCACCCCGCCACCGGACGCATCGCCCTCACCGGGCGAAACCACCTCATCCACCCCGCAAAGGGAGCCGCGGGGGAGCCGCCGTGACGGCGGAGCCGGGGATGCGGCGAAGATGGCAGCGGCGGGTTCGCGCCGTGGCCGCTCCCCGCCGGGAACGGCTTCTGGGGAGTGGGGTGGACGGGTTGCTGGGAGCGATAGGCCTGGACGAGGGCCAGGAGTCGGCGTACCGCGCGCTGGTGGCACTGGGGGCGGCGGAGGTGCCCGACCTGGCACACCGGTTGACGCTGCCCGTGCCGCAGACCGAGCGGGCACTGCGGCACCTGGAACGCCACGGCCTCGCGGCCCGGTCCTCGGCACGCCCGGGCCGCTGGGTGGCGGCGCCGCCGGACGTCGCCCTCGGAGCCCTGCTGACGCAGCAGCGGCAGGAACTGGAGCAGGCCGAGACGGCCGCGGCACTGCTCGCGCGCCAGTACAGGGCGGAAGCGGCCGAACCCTCCGTGCACGACCTGGTGGAGGTGGTGACGGGCGCGAGCGCCGTGGCCCACCGCTTCCACCAGCTCCGGCTGGGCGCGACGGAAGAGGTCTGCGCGCTGGTCAGCGGCCGGCACGGGGCGGTGACCGGGCTGGACCACGAAGCCGCCGTACGGGGCGTCGAGTACCGGGTGGTCATCGAGCGCGAGGTGCTCACTCTGCCCACCGGGATGCGGGAGGCCTCCAGCGCGCTGGCCCGCGGCGAACGGATCCGGGTGACGGGCGCGGTCCCCACGAAGCTGGTGATCGCGGACGGCGCCCTCGCCATGGTCCCGCTGACGGCCCGCGGGGCGGAGCCGACGGCCCTGGTGGTGCACGCGTCGGGCCTGCTCGAATCGCTGCGCGGCCTCTTCGAGGCGGTGTGGCGGGAGTCCCTCCCCCTGAGGCTGGGCGTCACGGGCCACCCCGAGGAGAGCGACGGCGGCCCCGACACCACCGACCTGGAGATCCTCTCCCTGCTGCTGGCCGGGATGACGGACGCGAGCGTGGCCAAACACCTGGACCTGGGCCTGAGGACGGTCCAGCGGCGCGTGAAGGGGCTGATGGAGCTGACGGGCGTGACGACCCGGCTCCAGCTCGGCTGGCACGCGTACGAACGGGGCTGGGTGGCCCGATAGCCGGGGGTCGGTCACGCTGAGCCCATGGATCTGCCTCAGCTGCTCCTGGTGGGGCTGGTGCTGCTGCTCGGGGTGCTGGGGGTTCTGGTCCCGGGAGTGCCGGGGACGTGGCTGGTCTGGGCGGGGCTGCTGTGGTGGTCCCTGCACGAGCGGTCCGCCGCCGCATGGGCGGTCCTGGTCGCCTCGACGGCCCTGCTCCTGGTCGTGCAGGTGGTGAAGTGGCAGCTGCCGCCGCGACGGCTGCGGGGTGCCGGGGTCACCCGCCGCATGGCGGCGTACGCGGGCGCGGGCGCGGTGGCCGGCTTCGTCCTACTGCCGGTGCTCGGTGCGGTCCCGGGCTTCATGGGCGGCATCTACCTCTCCGAACGCCGCCGGCTGGGCACGCACGGCGAGGCGTGGGCGTCGGTCCGGGCGGTGATGCGGGCGGTGGGGACGAGCGTGCTGGTGGAGCTTTTCGCGTGCCTCCTGGTTACGGCGGCGTGGCTGGGAACGGTACTGGCCGTGTAGCCGGGCCACCACTGCGCGGGCCGAAGTCCCCTAACCCACCCTTCGCCCGTTCCCCGGAGCTCCGCCCCGGCCCCGCGCCTCAAACGCCGGCGAGGCTGGGTGCCTGCGCAGCCCGTCCATGTGCGGACCGTTTCCCGGGGGCCAGCCCCCAGACCCCCGCGCCTCAAACGCCGGCGAGGCTGACGAGGCTGGAGTTGCCACCAGCACGCCTGCGAGGCCAAAGCGGCGGGACGGCCAAACGGCTACGCGAGGGGGCGGGGACGGGGTGGGGTGTCGTCCGGGGCTAAAACGAGATG
>NZ_JBVISF010000021.1:22050-68297 GCF_055575675.1 Streptomyces sp. NPDC034043 | reverse complement strand
GCCCGGTTACATTCCGAACCCGGAAGCTAAGCCTTTCAGCGCCGATGGTACTGCAGGGGGGACCCTGTGGGAGAGTAGGACGCCGCCGAACAATCTTTCAAAGGACCCTTGGTCCAGCGTTCAACGCTGGACCAAGGGTCCTTTTTGTTTTTCACATCCTTACGCCGAAGCGCGGCCATGGGCTGGCTGCGCGAGAATGACTAGCGGTACCCCGAAGACAGGAGTCACACCCATGTCCAACTACTCCGACGATCGTCCGGAGCGCGAGCCTCGGCGCAACGACGGCGGTGACAGGGGCGGCTACCGCGGCGGTCGTGACGACCGTGGCGGCGACCGCGGTGGCTTCCGTCGCGACGACCGCGGCGGCCGGCCCGCTGCCGGTGGCGGCTTCCGCCGTGACGACCGTGGCGGCCGTCCCGCCGGCGGCGGTTTCCGTCGCGATGACCGCGGTGGCGACCGCCCGGCCTCCCCGCGCCGTGACGACGACCGTGGCGGGCGTCCCGCCGGCGGTGGCTTCCGCGGCGGTCGTGATGACCGTGGCGGCGACCGTCCCTCCTTCCCGCGTCGTGATGACCGTGGCGGCGACCGTCCCTCCTTCCCGCGTCGTGATGACCGTGGTGGCGACCGTCCGTCGTTCCGTCGTGACGACCGGGGTGAGCGTCCCAGCTACCCGCGCCGTGACGACGACCGTGGTGGGCGTCCCTCCTACCCGCGCCGTGACGACGACCGTGGTGGTTTCCGCGGCGGCCGTGACGACCGTGGCGGCGACCGCCCCTCGTACCCGCGTCGCGATGACCGTGGCGGGGACCGTCCGTCGTACCCGCGTCGTGACGACCGGGGCGACCGTCCGAGCTACCCGCGCCGCGACGATGACCGTGGTGGTTTCCGCGGCGGCCGTGACGACCGTGGCGGCGACCGCCCCTCCTTCCCGCGTCGCGATGACCGTGGTGGCGACCGTCCGTCGTTCCGTCGTGACGACCGGGGTGAGCGTCCCAGCTACCCGCGCCGTGACGACGACCGTGGTGGGCGTCCCTCCTACCCGCGCCGTGACGACGACCGTGGTGGTTTCCGCGGCGGCCGTGACGACCGTGGCGGCGACCGCCCCTCGTACCCGCGTCGCGATGACCGTGGCGGGGACCGTCCGTCGTTCCGTCGTGACGACCGGGGTGAGCGTCCCAGCTACCCGCGCCGTGACGACGACCGTGGTGGGCGTCCCTCCTACCCCCGCCGTGACGACGACCGTGGTGGTTTCCGTGGCGGCCGTGACGACCGTGGCGGCGACCGCCCCTCGTACCCGCGCCGTGACGACCGTGGTGGCGACCGTCCGTCGTACCCCCGTCGCGACGACCGTGGGGGCGACCGCGGTGGGTACCGTGGCGGCCGCGATGACCGTGGCGGCGACCGCGGTGGGTTCCGCCGTGACGACCGTGGCGACCGCGAGTTCCGTGCCGACCGTGACCCGGTCAAGCGGCTTCCGATCGACGACGACGTCACCGGTCACGAGATCGACGCCGATGTGCGCCAGGAGCTCCTGAGCCTGCCCAAGGGTCTGGCCGAGGAGGTCTCGCGCAACCTCGTCATGGTGGCCCGGCTGATCGACGAGGACCCCGAGCAGGCGTACGCGTACTCCCGCATCGCCCTGCGTCTGGCCTCCCGTGTCGCCGCCGTGCGCGAGGCCGCCGGCTTCGCCGCGTACGCGACGCAGAAGTACAGCGAGGCGCTCGCGGAGTTCCGTGCCGCCAAGCGGATGACCGGTTCCGTCGAGCTGTGGCCCGTGATGGCCGACTGCGAGCGCGGCCTCGGCCGTCCGGAGCGGGCGCTGGCCATGGCCGGTGAGCCCGAGGTGCAGAAGCTGGACAAGGCCGGCCAGGTCGAGATGCGTCTGGTCGCGGCCGGTGCCCGGCGGGACATGGGCGAGCTCGACGCCGCCATCGTGACCCTGCAGAGCCCCGAGCTGGCCTCCAGCTCCGTCCAGCCGTGGACCGCGCGCCTGCGCTACGCCTACGCCGACGCGCTGCTGGCGGCCGGCCGTGAGGACGAGGCCCGCGAGTGGTTCGCGAAGACCCTCGAGGCCGACAAGGACGGCGCGACCAACGCCTCCGACCGGCTCGCCGAGATCGACGGCGTGGAGTTCGTGGACGCCGGTGCGGTCGACGCGGACCTCGAGGACCTCGACGACGTCGACATCGACGCCGACGAGGAGGACGAGGACCAGGACGAGGACCCGGCCGAGGTGGCCGCCGCTGAGCGCGCCTCCGACCAGGCCGAGTACTACGACGAGGACGACGAGGAGTACGAGCCCGTCGACGACGCCGAGGTCGACGTGACCGACGAGATCGTGGTCATGGAGGACGACGAGCGCGGCAAGGCGTAACCGCCGGCTCGTCGGAGGACGACGGAAGGGCGGCACCCCCTCGGGGGTGCCGCCCTTCCGTGTGTCCGGGGCCGCTCAGTCCAGGCTGCGGAGCACCAGGCCGGTGGCCGGCTTCGGTCCGAACGAGGTGGATTTGCGGGGCATGGTGACGCCCTGGCGGGCCAGGTCGCGGACGACCTCCTCGCGCACGGGGTGCAGCAGGACCGCCGTGCCGCCGTGCCGTTCGGCCATGGCGACGGTAGCGGCGGCGTCGTGGATGTACGTGATGTGGTCCGGCGCGTCCGGGATCTGCCACAGGGCGTCGAGCAGGGAGGCGTGCAGCACGGTCGCGTCCAGCCGGCGCCACGCCTCGGGGCGGTCGCGCCGCACGGTGCGCTCGATGAGGGACGGGTCCGGGTCGGTGACCAGGTGGAAGCTGCCGTCGCCGCCGAGGAGGAAGGCGTTGCCGCGCTCCGAGGCGTCGGCGAGTGCCTCCAGGGCCAGGGACAGCGGCCCCTGGACGGGGCGCACCCGGAAGGAGCCCTCGACCTTGGCCAGCGCCTCGCTCAGCGGGAGGCGGCGCAGCATCCGGTGGATGGCCCGGACCTGGAGCGGGTAGCGGGCGGTGTCGACGAGGAGGACCAGGCCGAAGTCCCAGGGGGTGGCGGGGCCGTGCTCCTCCTGGAGGCGCAGGTAGGTGGCCCAGCGGTGGTGGCCGTCGGCGATGAGGGCCTGGCGGTGGGCCAGGTCGGCGGTGATGACGGACACTTCGGCGGGGTCCGTGACGGCCCAGAGGCTGTGGCGGAAGCCGTCCTCGGTGACCGTGGTCAGCAGGGGTTCGCGGGTGGCGGTGTCCTCGACGACGGCGGCCGCTCCGGTGCCCGGGCCGTCGCCCCGGTAGGTGAGGAGGAGCGGTTCCAGGTTGGCGGAGGTGGCGCGCATCAGGCCCGCCCGGTCGGTGACCACGTCCGGCATGACGTCCTCGTGGGGGAGGACCACGCCCGCCTCGGCGGGGGAGAGGGCGAGGGCGCCGATGATGCCGCGCTGGAGGAGGCCCGGCCTGCGCTGCTCGTAGACGTACAGCGCGGGCTGCGGGTCGCCGCTGAGGACGCCCTCGGCGAGCCAGTCGCGCAGGGTGCGGGCGGCCTGCTCGTTGCGCGCGGCCGGGGTCTCGGCCTGGGGGAGGATCAGCCGGACGATGTTGTGCGGATCCGCGGATTCGAGGTAGTCGACTCCGTCGGGGCGTACGACCACGTCGTACGGCGGAGAGGTCACTGCCGCCAGGCTGCCGACGCGCTCCGGGACGTAGCGCAGTCCGTGGAAGGGGATCAGGCGCAGGCCGTGCTCCGCGTTGCCAGGTGTGGTCATTGGTGCATGGTAAGACCCGTCTCGGGATGCGGGATGATCGGGGGAGTTACGGGTTAGCGCAAACTCGGACAAGATCGATCGTAAGAATCCCGATGTCTTGAGCGTTGTTGGAACGGTTCAGAAGGAGTGGCCAGATGACCCGGCAGAGCAGGACCGGCCCCGCGGGCAGTGAGCGGAGTCTGCACCAGGCGTACGACACGGCGCTGCTCGATCTGGACGGGGTGGTGTACGCGGGCGGGCACGCGATCGTGTACGCGGTGGAGTCCCTGGCCGCGGCCCGGGAGGGCGGGATGCACCTGGCGTACGTCACGAACAACGCGCTGCGGACCCCGGACGCCGTCGCGCAGCACCTGAGCGAGCTGGGCATCCCCACGGAGGCGGGAGAGGTGATCACCTCCGCGCAGGCGGTGGCCCGGCTGATCGCGGAGCAGGTGGAGCCGGGTTCGAAGGTGCTGGTGATCGGCGGCGAGGGGCTGCGGGTCGCGCTGCGCGAACGCGGGCTGGTGCCGGTGGAGTCCGCGGAGGAGGAGGGGCTCGCGGCGGTCGTGCAGGGCTACGGCGGGCCGGACCTGGCGTGGGGGAGGTTCGCGGAGGCCTCGTACGCGATCAACCGCGGGGTGCCGTGGTTCGCGTCGAACACCGACCTGACGATTCCGGGGGCGCGCGGGATCGCGCCGGGCAACGGGGCGGCCGTGCAGGTCGTACGGATCGCCACGGGCGCGGAGCCGCAGGTGGCGGGGAAGCCGCTGCCGCCGATGCACCGGGAGACGGTGCTGCGGACCGGGGCGCGGCGGCCGCTGGTGGTGGGCGACCGGCTGGACACCGACATCGAGGGCGCGTTCAACGGTGACGTGGACTCGCTGCTGGTGCTGACCGGGGTGACGGACGCGGCGCAGCTGCTGCGGGCCGAGCCGAGGCACCGGCCGACGTATGTGGACCGGGATCTGCGGGGGCTGCTGACGGGGCAGCCGGAGGTGGTGGAGCACGCGGGCGGCCGGCGGTGCGGAGGCTGGACCGCGGTGCACGTGGACGGCCGTCTGGACGTGGAGCCGGCGGGGTCCGCGGACGGGCAGGCGGGCGATCCGGTCGACGGGCTGCGGGCGCTGTGCGCGGTGGCCTGGTCGCGGGCCGGGGACGGGGTGTACACGGGTGAGGTGGAGAAGGCGCTGGCGCGGCTGGGGTTCTGAGCACGCTGTCTCGGCCACCCGGGTGATCAGCAGAGGCAGGGTAGGCTAACCTAACCATCGTGTTGGTCGAGAGTCCCCCCGAATCCGAGCGGAGCGCGCCGTCGCCCGTGGCCCGTCCACGGCACGCGGTGCGCGTCGCCGGCCTGCTGATCGCCCTCGCCGTGCTGGCCCTGGTCGCGGTGGCGAGCATCGCCGTGGGCGCCAAGCCCATGTCGCTGGACCAGGTCTGGCACGGCCTGTTCCACTACTCCGGCACCACCAACGACGTGGTCGTACGGGACCTGCGGGTCCCGCGCACCGTCCTCGGGGTGATGGTCGGGCTCGGACTCGGCCTGTCCGGCGCGGTGATGCAGGCGCTGACCCGCAACCCGCTGGCCGAGCCCGGCATCCTCGGAGTCAACGCGGGCGCCGCGGCCGCCGTCGTCTCGGCGATCAGCTTCTTCGGGGCCGCCACGCTGAGCGAGTTCGTCTGGTGGGCCTTCCTCGGCGCCGCCGTGGTCTCCGTCGCCGTCTACGTACTCGGCGGCAGCCGCAGCGCGACGCCGGTGCGCCTCGCGCTCGCCGGTACGGCGGCCAGCGCGGCGCTCGTCGGCTACATCAACGCCGTGCAGCTGATGGACACCAAGGCGCTGGACAAGCTGCGCTTCTGGACGGTGGGCTCGCTGGCTTCGGCCACCATGGACACCGTCCGGCAGGTGGCACCCTTCCTGCTCGTCGGCGCGGTGCTCGCCCTGCTGCTGGGCCGTCCGCTCAACGCGATGGCGATGGGCGACGACACCGCGCGGGCGCTCGGCGCGCACCTGACGCGGACCCGGATCCTCGCGATGGCCGCCATCACCCTGCTGTGCGGGGCGGCGACGGCCGCCTGCGGGCCGATCGTCTTCATCGGGCTGATGATCCCGCACCTGGCCCGTCTGGTGACCGGCCCCGACATGCGCTGGGTGCTCGCCTACTCGGCGGTCCTGTCGCCCGTGCTGCTGCTGGGCGCCGACGTGGTGGGACGGGTCGTCACCCGGCCCTCCGAGCTCCAGGTCGGCATCGTCACCGCCCTCGTCGGCGGCCCCGTCTTCATCTACCTGGTTCGGCGCAAGAGGATGGCCCAGCTGTGACCGCGACCCCCGCCGCCCCGACCTCCCGGCTCCGGGCCCTGCGCGGACCCGGCCGGATCTCGCTGCGCGTCGAGCCGCGCGCGCTGGTGACCGGGCTGGTCCTGGCCGTGGCGACGCTGCTGCTGGCCGTCGTGCTCATCGGCACCGGCGACTTCGAGATCGCGCCCTGGGACGTCGTACAGACCCTGCTGGGCAACGGAGCCCCGGCCGACGACTTCATCGTCAACGACCTCCGGCTGCCGCGGGTCCTGGTCGCCGTGCTCGTCGGCGCGGCCCTCGGGATGGCCGGGGCGGTCTTCCAGTCCGTCTCGCGCAATCCGCTCGGCTCCCCGGACCTGCTCGGCTTCGGGTACGGCTCGGCGGTCGGCGCGCTCGTCGTCATCGTCCTCTTCAAGGGCGGAGCCACCGAGGTCGCGCTCGGCGCGATCGTCGGCGGCCTGCTGGCGGGAGCCGCCGTCTACCTCCTCGCCTACAAGCAGGGGATCCAGGGGTACCGGCTGGTGCTCGTGGGCATCGGGGCCTCGGCCGTCCTCGTGGCGCTCATCCAGTACCTGATCGGCAAGGCGCAGATCGCCGAGGCCACCCGGGCGATGGTGTGGCTGACCGGTTCGCTGGCCGGACGGGACTGGGCACAGGTGTGGCCGCTGCTGGCGACCTGCGCGGTGCTGTTCCCGCTGGTCCTCGGGCAGAGCCGGGCCCTGCGGACGATGGAGATGGGCGACGACGCCGCGTACGCGCTGGGCGTGCCGGTGGAGCGGACCCGGATGCTGCTGATGCTGGCGGCGGTCCTGCTCACCACCGCCGCCGCGGCCGCGGCCGGACCGATCAGCTTCGTCGCGCTGGCCGCGCCGCAGCTGGCCCGGCGGCTGTCGAGGTCGCCCGGGTCGAACCCGCTGACCGGCGCGCTGATGGGCGCCGTCCTGCTGCTGGCCTCGGACCTGGCCTCGCAGCGGGCCTTCGGCGCGGACCAGCTGCCGGTCGGCGTGGTCACGGGGCTGGTCGGCGGCGTCTACCTGCTCTGGCTGCTCGTCACGGAGCGCAAGGCGGGACGTATATGAACAAGCAGGCCGAAACGAGGAGTGGGCAAGTGCAGAGGCTGAGCGCGGAGGACGTCACCCTCGGCTACGACCAGCGGGTCATCGCGGAGAACCTGTCGGTGGAGATCCCCGACAACTCCTTCACCGTGATCGTGGGCCCCAACGCCTGCGGCAAGTCGACGCTCCTGCGGGCCCTGTCGCGGATGCTGAAGCCGGCCGCCGGACGGGTGCTGCTCGACGGGCAGGCGATCTCCTCGCTGCCCGCGAAGAAGGTGGCGAGGACGCTGGGCCTGCTCCCGCAGTCCTCGATCGCGCCGGACGGCATCACGGTCGCCGACCTGGTCTCGCGCGGCCGCTACCCGCACCAGGGGCTGCTGCGCCAGTGGTCGGCGGAGGACGAGCGGATCGTCGTCGAGTCGATGGCCTCCACCGGGGTGGCCGAGCTCGCCGACCGGGCGGTGGACGAGCTGTCGGGCGGCCAGCGCCAGCGGGTGTGGATCGCGATGGCCCTGGCCCAGCAGACCCCGCTGCTGCTGCTGGACGAGCCGACGACCTACCTGGACATCCAGCACCAGCTCGACGTGCTCGACCTGTGCGCGGAGCTCCACGAGACGCAGGGCCGGACCCTGGTGGCGGTGCTGCACGACCTCAACCACGCGGCCCGCTACGCCACCCACCTGATCGCCCTGCGCGGCGGCGTGGTCGTCGCCGAGGGCCCGCCGGCCGAGGTGGTCACCGCCGAGCTGGTGGAGGAGGTGTTCGGGGTGCGCTGCCAGATCATCGACGACCCGGAGACCGGTACGCCGCTGGTGGTCCCGGCGGCCCGCAAGGCCCGCGCGAAGGCCGCCGTCTGAGCGGGGCCCCCGGCGGCGAAGGGGCCGCGGCGCGTGCGTCGGTGAAGACGGCTAGAGCATGCTCTTGAGGCGCAGCAGGTCGCGGAACCCGGCCTCCAGCCGGACCCGGCCCGAGGCCCAGGCCTTGGCGAACCCCAGCTCCCCGGCGAGCAGCCCGAGGAGGTCGTCGCCGGTCATCGCCAGCCGGATCTCCGCCTTGGCGCGGGGCGCGCCGGGCGCGATCCCGTCCACCCGGATCCGGCCGCCCTCGAGGCGGCCGGTGAAGGTCTCGTCGAGGTCGGTGATGTGGCAGCTCAGGGAGCGGTCGAGGGCCGCGGCGCCGCGTACGTCGCCGTCGGCGGCCGCCAGATTGTCGGAGAGTCGGTCGAGTGCCGCGCGGCACTCCTGGATCGTAGCCATGGTGATCACGACCGTACCGCAGAGCCGCGGGTGGTGAGCGCCGTGCTTCGGGGTAGCGTCGGGGGCATGACCGACGCACAGTCCGGGAGCGCTCCGGACGTCCCCCGCGAGCCCGGGGCCCCCGCCGCCGGGGCCGCCGTCGAGCCCGCCGGGCCCGCGCCGCTCGGCCTCGTACGGACCCCCACCGGCCACGCCGGGGTGGACGCGCACCTGGAGCGGCTGGCGGACGCGGACCACCTGGCGGCGGACCGGCACGCCGAGGTGTACGAGGATGTGCACAGGGGACTGCGCGACGCGCTGGACGCGCTGGACGCACCGCCCGTCCCCGGACCTTACGAAAACAGGAGCTGAACCGAACGTGGCAGGAGTGGCACGCCGCCGCCTGGACGCCGAACTGGTACGCCGCAGCATGGCCCGCTCGCGCGAGCACGCGGCCCAGCTGATCGCCGCGGGCCGGGTGACCGTGGGCGGTACCACCGCCACCAAGCCGGCCACCCAGGTCGAGACCAGCGCGGCCCTCGTCGTCCTCAAGGACGACAGCGACCCCGACTACGTCTCCCGGGGCGGCCACAAGCTGGCCGGCGCGCTCGCGGCCTTCCGGCCGCGGGGGCTCGCCGTCGAGGGCCGCCGGGCGCTGGACGCGGGGGCCTCCACGGGCGGCTTCACCGATGTGCTGCTGCGCGCGGGCGTGGCCCACGTCGTCGCCGTCGACGTCGGCTACGGACAGCTCGCCTGGTCGCTGCAGAGCGACGAACGGGTCACCGTCAAGGACCGTACGAACGTCCGCGAGCTGACCCTGGACCTGATCGACGGCGTCCCCGTGGACCTGGTCGTCGGAGACCTGTCCTTCATCTCCATCGGGCTGGTGCTGCCGGCGCTGGTGCGGTGCACGGCGCCGGACGCCGACCTGGTGCTGATGGTGAAGCCGCAGTTCGAGGTGGGCAAGGACCGCCTGGGCAGCGGCGGTGTGGTGCGAAGCCCCGAGCTGCGGGCCGAGGCGGTGCGGGAGGTCGCGGCGCAGGCCTGGAAGCTGGGGCTGGGCGTTCTCGGGGTGACGGCCAGCCCGCTGCCGGGGCCGTCGGGCAACGTCGAGTACTTTCTGTGGCTTCGGGCGGGGGCACCGGCACTCGACCCGGGGGATGTCGACCGTGCAGTGGCGGAGGGGCCGCAGTGACAGGTGTGTCAGCAGGTTCAGCAGGTTCAGCACGTCGGGTGGAATCGGAGGGCCCGGGGCCGGAGGAGGCCGCGGAGCCGACGGGGCCGCGGACCGTCTTCCTGGTCGCGCACACGGGCCGGCCCGCCGCGATCCGCAGCGCGGAGCTGGTGGTGCAGGGGCTGCTGAAGTCGGGGATCGGGGTGCGGGTCCTGGAGTACGAGGCGCGGGACCTGCCGCTGCCGTCCGAGGTGCAGCTCGTCTCCGAGTGCACGCCCGTGGCGCTGGAGGGGTGCGAGCTGCTGATCGTGCTGGGCGGGGACGGGACCCTGCTGCGCGGGGCGGAGTTCGCCCGCGGCTCGGGGGTGCCGATGCTGGGCGTCAACCTGGGCCGGGTGGGGTTCCTCGCCGAGGCCGAGCGCGACGACCTGGACAAGGTCGTGGACCGGGTGGTGAGCCGGTCCTACGAGGTCGAGGAGCGGATGACCCTCGACGTCCTCGTCCGGACCAACGGGGACGTGGTGCACCGGGACTGGGCGCTGAACGAGGCCGCCGTCCAGAAGGTGTCCGCCGAGCGGATGCTGGAGGTGGTCCTGGAGATCGACGGGCGCCCGGTGACCGGCTTCGGCTGTGACGGCATCGTCTGCGCGACGCCGACGGGCTCCACGGCGTACGCCTTCTCCGCGGGCGGACCGGTGGTCTGGCCGGAGGTGGAGGCGCTGCTGATGGTGCCGATCAGCGCGCACGCGCTGTTCGCGAAGCCGCTGGTGACCTCGCCCACCTCGGTGCTGGCCGTGGAGGTGCAGAACGGCACCCCGCACGGTGCCCTGTGGTGCGACGGGCGCAGGACGTTCGAGCTGCCCGCGGGGGCCCGGGTGGAGGTCCGCCGGGGGACGGTGCCGGTGCGGCTCGCCCGGCTGCACCACGCGTCCTTCACGGACCGGCTGGTGGCGAAGTTCGCCCTGCCGGTCTCGGGATGGCGCGGAGCACCGCACTAGCCCCTCCAATAGCACATCCGTTCGAGGAACTTCGGGCGGGTGAGGTCACATGGCACCGGTGAAACCTCGGTATCGTCGTCCCGTGCTTGAGGAGATGCGGATACGGTCGCTCGGGGTCATCGACGACGCGGTGGTCGAGCTGTCGCCCGGTTTCACCGCGGTGACCGGCGAGACCGGTGCGGGCAAGACGATGGTCGTCACCAGCCTCGGGCTGCTGCTCGGCGGCCGCGCCGACCCGGCCCTGGTGCGGATCGGGGCCAAGGCGGCGGTGGTCGAGGGCCGCGTTGTCATGAGCCCCGACGCGCCCGCCGCCGTGCGGGCCGAGGAGGCCGGGGCCGAGCTCGACGACGGCGCCCTGCTGATCAGCCGGACCGTGTCCGCCGAGGGCCGCTCGCGCGCCCACGTCGGCGGCCGCTCCGTGCCCGTCGGCCTGCTCGCCGAACTCGCCGACGACCTCGTCGCCGTCCACGGCCAGACCGACCAGCAGGGCCTGCTGCGCCCGGCCCGCCAGCGCCGGGCCCTCGACCGGTACGCCGGCGACGCCGTCGCCGTCCCCCTGGAGAAGTACGCCGGCGCCTACCGGCGGCTGCGCGCCGCCACCGCCGAACTGGACACCATCACCACCCGCGCCCGCGAGCGGGCGCAGGAGGCGGACCTGCTGCGGTTCGGGCTGGACGAGATCGCCGCCGTGGAACCGCTGCCCGGCGAGGACGCCGAGCTCGCGGCCGAGGCCGAACGGCTGGGGCACGCCGAGTCCCTGGCCTCCGCCGCCCAGGCCGCGCACGCGGCGCTGGCCGGTGACGTCGAGGACCCCGAGGGCGTCGACGCCAACACCCTCGTCGCCGGCGCGCACCGCGCACTGGAATCCGTACGCTCCCACGACCCGGCACTCGGCGCGCTCGCCGACCGGATCGGGGAGCTGGGCATCCTGCTCTCCGACGTCGCCGGGGAACTCGCCGGGTACGCCGACGACCTGGACGCCGATCCGCTGCGGCTGGCCGCGGTGGAGGAGCGGCGGGCCGCGCTGACCCAGCTGACCCGCAAGTACGGGGACTCCGTCGACGCGGTGCTGGACTGGGCGCAGAAGGGCTCGGCGCGGCTGCTGGAACTCGACGGCGACGACGAGCGGATCGCCGAACTGACCGCCGAGCGGGACGCCCTGCGGGAGGAGCTGTCCGTGCTCGCGCAGGCGCTGACGGACGCGCGGACCGAGGCCGCCGAGCGGTTCGCCGCCGCCGTCACCGCCGAACTGGCCTCCCTCGCCATGCCGCACGCGCGGGTGACCATCGAGATCCGGCAGACGGAGGACCCCGAGGGCGTCGAGGTCGGCGGGCGCCCGGTCGCGTACGGGCCCACGGGCGCGGACGAGGTCGAGCTGCTGCTGGCCCCGCACCCCGGCGCGCAGCCGCGGCCGATCGCCAAGGGCGCCTCGGGCGGTGAGCTGTCGCGGGTCATGCTGGCCGTCGAGGTCGTCTTCGCCGGGTCCGCCCCGGTGCCCACCTACCTCTTCGACGAGGTGGACGCGGGGGTCGGGGGCAAGGCGGCCGTCGAGATCGGGCGGCGGCTCGCGAAGCTGGCGAAGACCGCGCAGGTCGTCGTCGTCACGCACCTGCCGCAGGTGGCCGCCTTCGCGGACCGGCAGCTGCTGGTGGAGAAGACCGTCGACGGATCGGTGACCCGGTCCGGGGTGACCGTGCTGGAGGGCGAGGACCGCATCCGCGAGCTGTCGCGGATGCTGGCCGGCCAGGAGGACTCCCAGACGGCGCGGGCCCATGCGGAGGAGCTGCTGGAGGCGGCGCGGGCGGACGCGTGACGAGCGGGTATTAGCCCGTGTGGGTGAGGCTGGGGGGCGCACTGCGGTATCCCGCACGGCATCCGCACCCGTATGGTCCCGGAACGCGCGTGCGGACTGGCATCCTGGGCGACGTCTCTGCCCCCTCACCCTGGAGCTACCGCCCGTGAGCAGCTCCCCGGCCTCCCTCCCGGCCCCCGCACAGCCGTACGGCCGGCCCCCGCTGCGCACCGTCCAGGTCCTCGGCGGTGCGGGCGCGGGCAGCAGTGCGCACGTGCGGTCCCTGGCGACGGGACTGGCGGCGCGCGGCGTACGGGTGACCGTGTGCGCCCCCGCCGCGGCCGAAGGGGAGTACGACTTCACCGGCGCCGGGGCGGAGTTCACCCCCGACGCGGCGAACGCCCTGCGGGCCGCCTGCGCCGGGGCCGACGTGGTGCACGCCCACGGGATCCGGGCCGGGGTGCGCGCCGCGATGGCGCTGCGCGGCGGCGGGCGCCGGCCGCCGCTGGTGGTGACCTGGCACGGCAGCGCGCCGGAGCCGGCGGGCCCGCTCGGGCCGCTGAGCCGCCTCCTGGAACGGCACGTGGCCCGGTCGGCGGCCGTGGTCCTGGGGTCCTCCTCCGACCAGGTCGACCTGGCCCGGCGGCGCGGGGCGCGGGACGCACGGCTGGCGGCGGTGGCCGTACCCGCCGCGGCGGCGCCGCCCGACGCGGGCAAGACCCGGGCGGAACTGGGCGCGGTGGATCGTCCCCTGGTCATGGCGGTCGGCAGCCTGGTGGCCGGGCGCGGCTACTCCGTCCTGCTGGACGCGGCGCGGGCGTGGCGGGTACTGGAGCCGCTGCCGCTGCTGGTGATTGCGGGGGAGGGGCCGCTGCGGCCCGAACTGACCCGGCGCATCGAGGAGGAGGGGCTTCCGGTGCGGCTGCTGGGGCGCCGCCAGGACGCCGACCGGCTGCTGGCGGCGGCGGACGTGGCGGTGCTGCCGAGCCGCTGGGAGGGCCGGTCCCTGCTGGCGCAGGAGGCCCTGCGGGCGGGGGTGGCGCTGGTGGCCACCGAGGTCGGGGCGGTCCCGGAACTGGTCGGCGAGGCGGCGGTCCTGGTCCCGTACGGGGACTCGGCCGCGCTGGCGAGGGCGGTGGCGGCGCTCCTGGACGACCCGGAACGCCGGGCGGCCCTCGCGGTGGCGGGCCGCGCCCAGGCGGCGACGTGGCCGTCGGAGGACGAAACGGTGGCGCAGGTCCTCGCGGTGTACGACGAACTGATGGACCGGCCCCTGTCCTGACGCGGCGGGGCCGGCGCCCGGGTCCGGGGCGTCCGTGGCGGGCGGGGGCGTCCGTGGCCTGGAGGTGCCGTCGCGCCCCGCCCCGCGGCCGACCGCCGGAGGCCGCCGGCGGTGCGTCAGGAGGACGTGTGGCGGCGGGCGCGGAGGGCCAGGCTCAGGGAGAGGACCGTTTCGGGGTCGTCGAGGTCCGTGCCCAGGAGCTCCGAGATGCGGGCCAGCCGGTTGTACAGGGTCTGGCGGTTCAGGTGCAGCTCCCGCGCGGTCTCCGCCTTGCGGCCCGCATGCGCCAGGTACGTCTCCAGGGTGGGCAGGAGCGGCGGGCGGGACGTCGCGTCGTGGACGCGGAGCGCGCCGATCGCGCGGTCCACGAACGCCGCCAGGTCCGGGTGCTCGCGCAGGCGCCACAGCAGCAGGTCGATGTCCAGGCGGCGGGCGTCGTACCAGGGCCGGGCCGGCAGGCCGTGGGCCGCCGTGGCCGTCTCGGCGGCGTGCCGCAGACCGGAGGAGGCGGCCGCCCAGCCGCCCGCGACGCCCACGACCACGGCGGGCGGGGCGGCGGCCCGGTCGAGGCCGGCCCGTTCGACGCCCGCCCGCAGCGCGGCGGCGACCCGGTCGGCGACCGGCGTGCGCTCCGACTCGGTGCGCAGCGAGACCAGCAGCGGCACCCGCCCCTCCACGGGGCGGACGCCCAGCAGTACCGGCACTCCGACCGACGACAGCTCCTCCAGTACCGCCCGGGCCAGCACCGCCCAGTTCCCCGAGGCCCCCAGGTCCGTGGACAGCCGCATCACGATCGGCAGCAGCGGCCCCGTGCCCGGCCGGAAGCCCAGGACCCGGGCCTGCGCCGGGGCGTCCTCGGCCGAGATCCGGCCCTCCGCCAGGTCCGTCAGGAAGTCCCCCCGGCCGCGCGCGGCCAGCTCCTCCTCCTGCCGGGCCTGCATCAGGACCACCGCCAGGACCCCCGCCGTGCGCTCCGCAGCCATCCGGTGCACCGGGAGCAGCGGCGCCGAGACCCCCACCAGGACGACCCTGGCCCGGACCGAGCCGGTGCCGTGGCCGCCGCCCGGTACGTCGACCACCACGGCGTTCGCCGGGGGCTCGGCCGCGCGCTGGCCGCGCAGCCCCTCCCACACCTGGAGCGGGTCCGCCGCACCCGCCCCGGCCACCGGCCCGGCGGCGTAGAGCAGTTGGCCGTCCGGGGTCTCCAGGAAGACCGGGTTGCCCGTGAAGTCCGACAGGATGCGCAGCACCTGCGGGATCCCGCCGCCGCCCAACAGGGCCTCGGTGCAGCGCCGGTGCACCTCCTCGGCCCGCTGGAGCAGGGCGTAGTGGCCGTTGACGATCTCGGTGTGGACCTCCTCGGTCACCGCCACGAAGGGCACTTCGCGGTGGAGCTGGACCAGCGGCAGCCCGGCCGCCTTCGCCGTCTCGACGAGCGTGGCGGGCAGGCGGGTGAAGCGCGGGCCCAGCTCCACGACGAGCGCGGCGATGCCCCGGTCCGCGAGGCGGCGTACGAAGGCGCGCTGCTCGGCGGGGCGCGTGCCCAGACCCAGGCCGGTGGTCAGCAGCAGCTCGCCGCCCTTGAGCAGCGAGGCGATGTTCGGGACCTCGCCCGCGTGCACCCAGCGGACGGTCCGTCCCAGCCGGTCGGCACAGGCGACCACCTCCGGAAGTCCGCTGCGCAGTCCCGGCAGCTCCAGTGCCCGCTGAACCGTGATTCCGCCCTGGTCGTCCATATCGCGGACGCTACCGGCCGCTCTGTTGCCCGCACATCACCGGGCGGTCACGGAGTCCGATATGCCCCCGTCCGGGCCGACAACTCGTCGCCCCGGCAAGGCGATTATCGGACCGCGTGCCGATTGTGGCGTGCGTCACCCGGGTGGAGAGTGTCGGCCCTCGGACAGATCAGGAAGCAGGAACGAGGACTCCATGAGCAGAGCCAGCGCCACGCCTCCGCCCACCACCGGGGCCACACCCCCGGTCCAGCGCCTCAAGGCCAACTCCGTCGGCCTCGTCGGCGTCGTCTTCATGGCGGTCGCCACCGCCGCGCCGATCACCGCGATGACCGGCAACCTCCCCATCGCGGTCGGCTTCGGCAACGGCACCGGCGCCCCGGCGGGGTACCTCTTCGCGACGGTCGTCCTCACGGTCTTCGCGGTCGGCTACGTGGCCATGGCCAAGCGGATCACCGCCGCCGGCGCCTTCTACGGGTACATCTCGCACGGCCTCGGCCGGATCGCCGGCATGGCCTCCGGGATGCTCGCCGTCCTCGCGTACATCGTCTTCGAGGCCTCGATCGTCGGCGTCTTCTCCTACTTCGCGAAGACCACCGTCCACGACCAGCTCGGCGTGGACCTGCCCTGGGTCCTCTACGCGGCCGCCATGCTCGCCGTCACCGCCGTCCTCGCGCACTTCGACATCAACCTCACCGCCAAGGCCCTCGGCGTGATGCTCGTCGCCGAGATCGCCGTCCTCTTCGCCGTCGCCACCGCCGTGCTCCTCGCGGGCGGCGGCCCCGACGGGATCCCGCTGGAGCCCGTCAACCCGAAGAACGCCTTCACCGGCACCTCCGCCGGCCTCGGCCTCTTCTTCGCCTTCTGGTCCTGGGTCGGCTTCGAGTCCACCGCGATGTACGGCGAGGAGTCCCGCGACCCCAAGCGGGTCATCCCCAAGGCCACCCTCATCTCCGTCGTCGGAGTGGGCCTCTTCTACATCTACGTCTCCTGGATGACCATCGCCGGCAACGGCCTGGCCGACTCCGTCACCCTCTCCGCCTCCGCCAGCCCCCTGGATCTGTTCTTCGCCCCGACCAAGGCCTTCATCGGCGCCTGGGCCGTCGACGCCTTCCAGTGGCTGCTGCTCACCGGCTCCTTCGCCTGCGGGATGGCCTTCCACCAGTGCGCCGCCCGCTACCTGTACGCCATCGGCCGCGAGGGCTTCCTGCACCCCGGCCTCGGCCGCACCCACCACCGCCACGGCTCCCCGCACGTCGCCTCCGTGGCGCAGACCGCCATCGCCGCCGGCCTTGTCGCCGGCTTCTGGCTCACCGGCCAGGACCCGTACCTGCACCTGTACACGCTGCTCGCGATCCTCGGCACCATGGCGATCCTGATCGTGCAGACCCTGTGCTCCTTCGCCGTCATCGGCTACTTCCGCGCCAACCACCCCGAGGACCGGCACTGGTTCAGGACCTTCACCGCCCCGCTCCTCGGCGGGATCGGGATGACCGCCGTGGTGGTGCTGCTGGTGCTCAACATGGAGACCGCAGCGGGCGCCGCCGCCGGATCGCTGTTCTTCAAGCTCATCCCCTGGATCGTCGGCACGGTCTTCCTCGGCGGCCTGGCCCTCGGCCTCTGGCTGAAGGTCAAGGCCCCCGAGCGCTACGAGGTCATCGGCCGGATCGTCCTGGAGGACGCCGCCGAACGCGCCGACGACCCCGAGGACCCCGCCGCCACCGCCTCCGGCCCGACCGCCGCCACCGTCTGAGGAGCCCCGCCATGGCCCGTACCCCCCTGATGCGTTCCCTGCGGCAGCTCGCCGCCGAACACGCCGCCGCCCGCCGGCTGCGGATGCCCGTCGCCGAGGTGCGCGGCTCCACCCGCCGCGAACTCCTCGGCCGGGCCGCCGCCCTCGGCCTGGGCACCGCCCTCGCCTCCTCCGCGACGGCCGCCGCCGCGCCCGCAGTGGAGGGCGCCCCCGCCCAGAAGCCCGCCTCCTCCGCCCGCGTCGCCGTCGTCGGCGCCGGGATCTCCGGCCTCACCGCCGCCCTCACCCTCCAGGACGCGGGCATCCCCTGCACCCTCTACGAGGCCAACCCCGCCCGCGTCGGCGGCCGCATGTGGACCCAGCGCGGCCACTGGGCGTACGGCCAGACCTCCGAGATCGGCGGCGAGCTGATCGACACCAGCCACAAGAAGATCCTCGAACTGTGCCGCCGCTTCGGCCTGCCCACGGAGGACTTCCTCGGCGGCGGACCCAACGGCGCGGAGGAAGTGCTCTGGTTCAACGGCGCGTACTACTCCCGCACCCAGGCCGACGAGGACTTCAAGCCCGTCTACCAGGCGCTGCACCGCGACCTCCAGGAAGCCGGCGAGGTCAGCTGGAACAGCACCACCCCCGCGGGCACCGCCCTCGACAACATGACCCTGTACGAGTGGATCGAGACCCGGATCCCCGGCGGCCACGGCTCTCGGCTCGGCCGGTTCATCGACGTCGCCTACACCGTCGAGTACGGCGCCGAGACCACCGCCCAGTCCGCCCTGGCGCTCGTCCTGCTGATGGGCTACCAGCCCAACCCGGGCAACTTCAACGTCTGGGGCCTGTCCAACGAGCGCTACCACATCACCGGCGGCAACGACCGGCTCCCGAACGCCATCGCCGCCGCCCTGAACCCCGGCACGCTCGTCATGGGCCGCCGGCTGCTCGCCGTACGGGCCAACGCCGACGGCACCCAGACCCTCACCTTCGACGACTCCGGCGCCACCCGCACCGCCGTCGCCGACCACACCGTCCTGTGCCT
Source organism: Streptomyces sp. NPDC034043 (assembly GCF_055575675.1). Taxonomy (NCBI): domain Bacteria; kingdom Bacillati; phylum Actinomycetota; class Actinomycetes; order Kitasatosporales; family Streptomycetaceae; genus Streptomyces; species Streptomyces sp. NPDC034043. The sequence goes on along the minus strand of NZ_JBVISF010000021.1, from coordinate 50,246 downwards.
GCCGCTGCCGGTCCTCCAGAACCTCGACACCTCGCGGGCCGGGTTCGACCCGCGGATGCGCGACCTGCTGCGCGACGCGCGCATGGGCCACTGCACCAAGCTCAACATGCAGTTCACCGCACGTCCCTGGCGCGGCACCGGCCCCTGGCCCGGCGTCTCCGCCGGCGACTGCTTCACCGACTCCGACGTCCAGCAGACCTGGGACACCACCAAGGTCCAGCCCGGCAACGGCGGCATCCTCCTCCAGTACGCCGGCGGCCGCCTCGCCGGGTCCCTCACCCCCGCGAGCCCCTTCGCCACCGAGACCGACCCCTACGTACGCGCCCTCGCGGACCGCATGCTCACCGGCATCGACGCCTTCTACCCGGGCACCAAGGCCGTCTGGACCGGCCGCGCCCAGCTCTCCGCCTGGCACCGCAACCCCTACGCGCTGGGCGCCTACTCGTACTGGCCCACCGGCTACCTCCACCGGTACGCCAAGTACGAGGGCACCGCGCAGGGCAACGTCCACATCGGCGGCGAGCACTGCAGCTACGACTTCCAGGGCTTCATGGAAGGCGGAGCCACCGAGGGCGAACGGGCCGCCCGCGAGGTGATCGCCGCCCTCACCTGAGCCCCCCGGCGGGGCGCCCGCTACAGCGGCTTGACGTTGTGGTTGGAGCGGAACACGTTGTCCGGGTCGTAACGCCGCTTCAACTCGCCCAGGCGCCGCATGTTCCCGGCGCCCAGGCCGGCCACGACCCGGTCCGCGCCCTCGTCCCCGGTGAAGTTGAGGTACACCGCGCCGGTGCTCCACGGCCGGACGTCGGCGCGGACGTCCCTGACCCACTGCCGGACCCGGTCGTCGTCGGCCGGGTCCTCCCACATCCCGAAGGGGTGCACCGCCCAGGGGGCGTCGCGGTAGGGCACCGGGTAGCCGGCCGGGCCGGAGGCGACGGCCCCGCCCTGCGGCCACACCACGTGCTGCGTGCCCGTCGGCACGGGCATCGAGGCGGCGCGGGCGCAGAACACCTCCACGAACGCGTCGGGCACCCCGGTCAGGTACTCCGCCGACCAGTGGTTCCGCAGCCCCGGGGGGTCGTCGATCATGCACTGGAGGTCGGCGTACGGGATGGCCGTGACCATCTCCGCCTCGTGCGGGACCGCCAGCAGCGGTTCCGCGAGCCTTCGCATCTCGTCCTCGGGACCCGCGTACGTCAGCAGCACGCCCGCCAGCAGCAGCCCCACCAGGTGCGGCGGGACGAACTCGTCGGGCGGCCCCGTCAGGTAGAGGGCGCCGCCGCCGGCCTCGGGCGGCCCCGACTCGATGACGTCCCGGAAGGTGCGCACCACCTCCGGACCGCGCTCGGGCAGGTACAGCAGGAACGCGACCGACATGTGGGGAAGTTCGTGCAGCCGCAGGGTCAGGGAGGTGGCGATCCCGAAGTTCCCGCCGCCGCCGTGCAGCCCCCAGAACAGGTCCGGGTGCTCCTCCGCCGTGACGTGCAGCAGCTCGCCGTCGGCGGTGACCAGCTCCACGCCCAGCAGGTTGTCCACCGCCAGGCCGAACTTCCGGTCCAGCCAGCCCGTCCCCCCGCCCAGCACGAAACCGCCCACGCCGGTGGTGGAGGCCCGGCCGCCGGTGGTCGCCAGCGCGTACGGCTCGCAGGCCCGGTCCAGGTGGCTCATCGTGGCCCCGCCGCCGACGTACGCGGCCCGCGCCGCCGGACGGACGGTCACCCCGTGCATCCGGCGCAGGTCCACGACCAGCCCCCCGTCGTTCAGGGACATCCCCGCGACGCTGTGGCCGCCGCCGCGCACCGCGACCGGCAGGTCCAGCTCCCGGGCGAAGCGCACGGCCGTGACCACGTCCGACGCGCCCTCGCACCGGGCGATCACCGCCGGCCGGCGGTCGATCATGGCGTTGAACACGGTCCGGGCCTCGTCGTACCCCGGATCGTCCGGGGCGAAGACGTCGCCGGCCAGATCCTCGCGGAGCGCGGCGAGCGCCGCGCCCGCCTTGGAGAGGGGCGCCATGGCCACCCTCCCTTCCCGGAAGGGGCGTAGGACCCCTACAGCCTAGGCGGGCCCCACGGGGCCCGCCCGTCAGCCGCCGTAGGCCCCGCTCGCCGTCAGCCGCAGCGCCGTGTCGATCAGCGGAACGTGGCTGAAGGCCTGCGGGAAGTTCCCCACCTGCCGCTGGAGCTTGGGGTCCCACTCCTCCGCCAGCAGGCCGAGGTCGTTGCGGAGCGCCAGCAGCTTCTCGAAGAGCCGGCGCGCCTCGTCGACGCGGCCGATCATCGCGAGGTCGTCGGCCATCCAGAACGAGCACGCGAGGAAGGCGCCCTCGTCACCCTCCAGCCCGTCCACCCCGGCCTCCTCGCCGGCCGTCGGGTAGCGCAGGATGAAGCCGTCCGGGGTCGACAGCTCGCGCTGGATCGCCTCGATGGTGCCGATGACCCGCTTGTCGTCCGGCGGCAGGAAGCCCATCTGCGGGATCAGCAGCAGCGAGGCGTCCAGCTCGCGGGAGCCGTAGGACTGGGTGAAGGTGTTGCGCTCCGGGTCGTAGCCCTTCTCGCACACGTCCGCGTGGATCCGGTCGCGCAGCTCGCGCCAGCGCTCCAGCGGGCCGTCCGCGTCCCCGCTCTCGACCAGCTTGATCGTGCGGTCCACGGCCACCCACGCCATCACCTTCGAGTGCACGAAGTGCCGGCGCGGGCCGCGCACCTCCCAGATGCCCTCGTCCGGCTCGTTCCAGTGGGTCTCCAGGTAGCGGATCAGCTTCAGCTGGAGCACCGAGGCGTAGTCGTTGCGGGCCAGGCCCGTCATGTGCCCCAGGTGCAGGGCCTCGGTGACCTCGCCGTACACGTCCAGCTGGAGCTGGTGGGCGGCGCCGTTGCCGACGCGCACCGGGGCCGAGTTCTCGTACCCCGGCAGCCAGTCCAGCTCGGTCTCGCCGAGCTCGCGCTCACCGGCGATGCCGTACATGATCTGGAGGTTCTCCGGGTCGCCCGCCACCGCCCGCAGCAGCCAGTCCCGCCACGCGGCGGCCTCGCCCCGGTAGCCGGTGCGCAGCAGCGAGGACAGGGTGATGGCCGCGTCGCGCAGCCACGTGTACCGGTAGTCCCAGTTGCGGACCCCGCCGATCTCCTCCGGGAGGGAGGTGGTCGGCGCGGCGACGATCCCGCCCGTGGGCGCGTACGTGAGCGCCTTGAGGGTGATCAGCGAGCGGACCACGGCTTCCCGGTAGGGCCCGTGGTACGTGCACAGGTCCACCCACTCGTGCCAGAACTCGCTGGTGGCCTCCAGCGCGGCCTCGGCGTCCGGGGCCTCCGGCGCGCCCTTGTGGGACGGCTGCCAGCTGATGGCGAAGGCCACCCGGTCGCCCGGGGCGACCGTGAAGTCGGAGTAGGTCGTCAGGTCCTTGCCGTACGTCTGCGCCTCGGTGTCCAGCCAGACGGAGTCCGGGCCGGCGACGGCCACGGTGCGTCCGTCCACCTTGTGCACCCACGGCACGATCCGGCCGTAACTGAAACGCATCCGCAGCGCCGAGCGCATCGGGACGCGCCCGCTGACCCCCTCCACGATGCGGATCAGCTGCGGCGCGTGGTCCTCGCGCGGCGGCATGAAGTCGATGACGCGGACGGTCCCGCGCGGGGTGTCCCACTCCGACTCCAGCACCAGGGAATCGCCCCGGTAGCGCCGGCGCGCGGCCCGCGGCGGCTCCGTGCCCGGCGCGAACGCCGGGCCGATGCGCCAGAACCCGTGTTCCTCGGTGCCCAGAAGGCTCGCGAAGACGGCATGGGAGTCGAAGCGGGGCAGACACAACCAGTCCACCGCGCCGTCCCGGCAGACCAGCGCCGCGGTCTGCATGTCCCCGATCAGTGCGTAATCCTCGATGCGCCCGGACACGTTGCTCTCCAGTCGAAAGGCCACGTCGCCCCGAAGGGCGCTTGCAATGCGCTGTCGCGCGGTCTCCTGTGCGCAGGGATCCCCGCGTCGAGTCCTAGATTGCCGGAACCGGCGTGGTTACGCCGTCTGCCGGACTGCTCGGCGACGATGTGCAGCGGTATCCGAGCAAGGTATGCGCGAACCCTAGTGATCTCCTTAAGTATGGGGACAATGTCACTCGGCCGAATGGGTGACCTGCGGGGACGCGCCCCGCCGAGGAGCCGGAAGGGGCGCCGCGCAGCGCGCCCGGAGGCGGACCCGTCCGGGCGCTGATAGGCTGGTACCCCGTGGACCGGTGGTCTGCCTGTGCGAATCAGGGGCCCCGAAACCGCAGCTTCGGCACCCCCGGAAACGGGAGAAGTCGCCGGACGCACCTCACCTCGCGACCACGGGAGCCCCCTCTTGGCTATGCCGCCCGCTGCTTTTCGAAACAGCACAGCCATGACGACCAAGCACATCTTCGTCACCGGAGGTGTCGCTTCGTCCCTCGGCAAGGGCCTGACGGCCTCCAGCCTGGGTGCGCTGCTGAAGGCGCGCGGCCTGCGGGTCACGATGCAGAAGCTCGACCCGTACCTGAACGTCGACCCCGGCACGATGAACCCCTTCCAGCACGGTGAGGTGTTCGTCACCAACGACGGCGCCGAGACCGACCTGGACATCGGCCACTACGAGCGCTTCCTCGACGTCGACCTGGACGGCTCGGCCAACGTCACCACCGGCCAGGTCTACAACACGGTCATCGCCAAGGAGCGCCGCGGCGAGTACCTGGGTGACACCGTGCAGGTCATCCCGCACATCACCAACGAGATCAAGCACCGCATCCGCCGCATGGCGACCGAGGACGTCGACGTCGTCATCACCGAGGTCGGCGGCACGGTCGGCGACATCGAGTCGCTGCCGTTCCTGGAGACCGTCCGCCAGGTCCGCCACGAGGTCGGCCGCGACAACGTCTTCGTCGTGCACATCTCGCTGCTGCCCTACATCGGCCCCTCCGGCGAGCTGAAGACCAAGCCCACCCAGCACTCCGTCGCGGCCCTGCGCAACATCGGCATCCAGCCCGACGCGATCGTGCTGCGCGCCGACCGCGACGTCCCCACCTCCATCAAGCGCAAGATCTCGCTGATGTGCGACGTGGACGAGGCGGCCGTGGTCGCGGCGATCGACGCCAAGTCGATCTACGACATCCCGAAGGTGCTGCACACCGAGGGCCTGGACGCCTACGTCGTCCGCAAGCTCGACCTGCCCTTCCGTGACGTCGACTGGACGGTGTGGGAGGACCTGCTGGACCGCGTCCACAACCCCGACCACGAGGTCAAGGTCGCGCTCGTCGGCAAGTACATCGACCTGCCCGACGCCTACCTGTCGGTCACCGAGGCGCTGCGCGCCGGCGGTTTCGCCAACAAGGCCCGCGTCCAGATCAAGTGGGTCACCTCCGACGACTGCAAGACCCCGGCGGGTGCCGCGGCGCAGCTCGGCGACGTGGACGCGATCTGCGTGCCCGGCGGCTTCGGCGACCGCGGTGTCAACGGCAAGGTCGGCGCGATCACCTACGCCCGCGAGAACAAGATCCCGCTCCTGGGGCTGTGCCTGGGCCTCCAGTGCGTGGTCATCGAGGCCGCGCGCAACCTGGCGGGCATCGAGGGGGCGAACTCCACCGAGTTCGACGCCTCGACCCCGCACCCGGTCATCTCGACCATGGAGGAGCAGCTGGCCTTCGTCGAGGGCGCCGGTGACCTGGGCGGCACCATGCGCCTGGGCATGTACACGGCCAAGCTGGCCGAGGGCTCGATCGTGCGCGAGGTCTACGGCGACGCGTACGTCGACGAGCGCCACCGCCACCGCTACGAGGTCAACAACGCCTACCGCGGCGAGCTGGAGAAGAAGGCCGGCCTGGTCTTCTCCGGCACCTCCCCGGACAACAAGCTCGTCGAGTACGTCGAGTACCCGCGCGAGGTCCACCCCTACCTGGTGGCCACCCAGGCCCACCCGGAGCTCCGCTCCCGCCCGACCCGGCCGCACCCGCTCTTCGCGGGCCTGGTCAAGGCCGCGGTGGAGCGCCAGCAGCAGCAGGGCTGACGCTCGGTAACGTAGACGGCCGGGTACGGATCACCATCCGTACCCGGCTGTCGCGCGTTCGCGCGTCCGCCGTTTTTCCATGAGTTCGGAGGGCATCGGAATGGACACCGGCACCAGCATCAAGGACACGTCCGAAAGCTGGGAGACCCTGTCGACCCTGCGGCCCTTCCAGGGCGCCAAGACGGCCGTGGCCTCCGACGAGGTGCGGATGCCCGACGGCTCGGTGGCCCGCCGCGACTACCAGGTGCACCCCGGGTCGGTCTGCGTGCTCGCCCTGGACGAGGACGACCGGGTGCTCGTGATCCGGCAGTACCGCCACCCCGTCCGCCACCGGCTGTGGGAGCTGCCGGCCGGACTGCTCGACGTACCGGGGGAGAACCCGCTGCGCGCGGCGCAGCGGGAGCTGTACGAGGAGGCCCACGTCAAGGCGGGGGACTGGCGGGTGCTGGCCGACTTCTACGCCTCCCCGGGCGGCTCCGACGAGGCGATCCGCGTCTTCCTGGCGCGGGACGTGGCCGCGGCGGACGGCGAGCGGTACGCCGAGACGGACTCGGAGGAGGCCGACATGCAGGTGGAGTGGGTGGCGCGGGAGGACCTGGTCCGGGGGATCCTGGCGGGCGAGCTGGGCAACCCGGCGCTGGTGACGGGCGTACTGGCCCTGACCGCCGCCCTCGCCTCCGGCCCCGGCACGGACGCCCTGCGCCCCGCCGACGCCCCCTGGCCGCAGCGGCCGTACGCGGCGTAGCCGCCGCGGCGCCGTGCCGCTCGCGCGGTGCGGCGGCCCGCCCGGCCCGGCGGTGCCGGTCCGCCGGCGGGCGCCCGGGCCGCGGACCGCGCGTGGGCCGAGGTGCCGGAGCGGCCGTAGGAGCGGCGCATTAAATAGGCCCATCCGCTGATCCGATCGGGCGATCCGTAGGCCGCGCTCCCCACGGTCCGTCGCTCTGCGTGAACTACGCTCAGCAACCCGAAGGCAGGGAGAGGAGCGGATCCGTGGCGGATTTCGTCGGGCGGCGGCGTGAGCTCAAGGAGCTGCGCGAGGACATCGCACGGACCGGGCTCGACACCCTCTCGGGCCGCAAGGCGAAGGCACCCCGCGCACGGGTGCTGCTCGTGGCGGGGCGGCCCGGCTCCGGGCGGACCGCGCTCGCGGAGGCGTTCGTGCGCGAGGTGGCCGAACAGTACCCGGACGGCCTGGTCAAGGTGCGGCTCACCGAACCCGGCGGGGAACCCGTCGCCACCGAGCGGGCCGTCCGGACCCTGCTGGAAGGGCTCGGGGAGGTCACCCCGCCCGGGGCCTGCGAGGACGACCTCAGCGCGGCCCTGCGGGAGGCGCTGGCCGGGCGGCGGGCGATCCTGCTCGTCGACGACGCCGCCGACCCGCACCAGGTCGACGCCCTGCTCCCCGACAACCCCGAGTGCCTCGTCGTGGTCACCGCCGAGGGCCCGCTCACCGGGATCCCCGACGTCCGTCCCTGCACCCTCGGCGGCCTCGACCCCACCTCCGCCGTCGGCCTGCTCGCCCGGCTCATCGGCGACACCCGCATCACCGTCGACCCCCGTGCCGCCGAGGCACTCGCCGAGGAGTGCGGGGGGCTGCCCGCCGCGCTGGCCCTCGCCGGCGGCTGGCTCGCCGCCCACCCCAAGGCCGCCGTCGCGGACCTGGCCAAGCAGCTCCACGACATGCCCCCCGGCACCACCGGCCCGCTGGGCCGCGCCTTCCGGCTGGTCTACGAGTCCCTGCCGCAGCCGGCCCGCCGCACCCTGCACCTGCTGCCGCTCGCCCCGGCCGGGCACCTCGACTCGCACACCGCCTCGGCCCTGGCCGGCTGCTCGGTGGCCGCGGCCCAGTCCACCCTGGAGGACTTCGCCGCCCTGGGCCTCGTACGGCACGCCCGGGACGGCCTCTTCCTGCTCCCCGGCTGCCTCGCCCCCTTCCTCCAGGCGCTGCTGGAGACCAAGGAGCGGCCCGCCGAGGTGCAGCTGGCCCGCGCCCGGATGCTGGAGCGGACCGTACGGCTGCTCACCTCGTGCCGGGCCATGACCGACGCCGACGAGGACGACGACGAGCTGCGCGAGCGCCTGGACGGGACCCCCAGGGCCCTGCGCTTCCCCGACCGGCGCTCCGCCGCCGTCTGGCTGGACACCCGGCTGCCCGCGCTGACCTCGGCCGCGCACCTGGCCGTGGCCGACGGCGGGCTGGACACCCTGGCCCGCAGGCTGGTCTCCGCCCTGGTCCGGGCGCTGGCCGGACACCGCGGCACCGAGGCGGCCGCCCCCGAGCTGTACGGGCTGCACCGCCTCGTCCTGGACGTGGCCGAGCGGCGCGGCCTGCACCGGGAGCGGGCCGCCGCCCTGCTGAACCTGGCCGATCTGGACGCCCGGACCGGCCGGACCGAGGAGGCGCTGGCCCGGTACCGGGCCGCGCTGGGTGCGGGAAAGGCCGCGAACGACCCGTACGCGACGGGCCGCGCGATGGAATCCGTAGGCGGTGCGTACCAGGAGCTGGCGGACTGGCCCCGCGCCTCCGACTGGTTCGGCCGCGCACTGGCCCACGCCCTGGCGCGCGGCGAGCGGTCGGACGAGGCCAGGCTCTACGGCCGGCTGGGCAACGTGCACACCTACGCGGGCCGGTACGGGGAGGCCCTGCGGAGCTGGCGCGCCGCCGCAGCGGGCTACCGCCGGCTGGCCGATGTGCCGGGCCAGGCAAAGGCGTTGAGCGAAATGGCGCGGGTCCAGGAGTACGCCGGGCGGCCCGAGGAATCCCTGCACACCTGCCGCGAGGCCATCGAGCTGGCGCGCCGGGCCGGGGACCAGCGGCTCCAGGCCGCGCTCCAGGTGCGGTTGGCCGACACGCTGGACCGTCTGGGCGACCCGGCGGCGGCGCGACTGCACCGCTCCGCGGCCGACAGGTTGCTGGGAGACGACCCCGCAGCCTGCGAAATCCGCAGTGTGTCCGACTGAAGTTATTCGTTTGCAAGGCTAGACAGCGCCTCATCCTTCATTAGACTGGCTTCACCACGACATCAGTGGTGCATCCCGTTGCGCGTTCTTGTGGGCGGGTATGTATGGAAGTGCCCCGTAAAATCCCCTGAGCCAAGGACCGTGATCGACGATGAAGGTCGGCATCCCCCGCGAGGTCAAGAACAACGAGTTCCGGGTCGCCATCACGCCCGCCGGCGTGCATGAGCTGGTCCGCAACGGCCACCAGGTCTTCATCGAGCAGAACGCCGGTGTCGGCTCCTCGATCACGGACGCCGAGTACGTCGCCGCCGGTGCCGAGATCCTCGGCACCGCCGACGAGGTCTGGGAGACCGCTGACCTGCTGCTGAAGGTCAAGGAGCCCATCGCGGAGGAGTACCACCGCCTCCGCAAGGACCAGACCCTCTTCACCTACCTGCACCTGGCGGCCTCCCGCGAGTGCACGGACGCGCTCCTCGAGTCCGGCACCACCGCCATCGCGTACGAGACGGTCGAGCTCGCCAACCGCGCGCTCCCGCTGCTCGCCCCGATGTCCGAGGTCGCGGGCCGCCTGGCCCCGCAGGTCGGCGCGTACCACCTGATGCGCTCGGCCGGCGGCCGCGGCGTCCTCCCCGGCGGCGTCCCCGGCACCCACGCCGGCGAGTGCGTGGTCATCGGCGGCGGTGTCTCCGGCTGGAACGCGGCGCAGATCGCCATCGGCATGGGCTTCCACGTGACCCTGCTCGACCGCGACATCAACAAGCTCCGCGAGGCCGACAAGATCTTCGGCACGAAGATCAAGACGATCGTCTCCAACGCCTTCGAGCTGGAGAAGGCCGTCGTCGAGGCCGACCTCGTCATCGGCGCCGTGCTGATCCCGGGTGCGAAGGCCCCGAAGCTGGTCACCAACGAGCTCGTCGCCAAGATGAAGCCCGGAAGTGTCCTTGTCGACATTGCGATCGACCAGGGCGGCTGCTTCGAGGACTCCCGTCCGACCACCCACGCCGAGCCGACCTTCCAGGTCCACAACTCGGTCTTCTACTGCGTCGCCAACATGCCGGGCGCGGTGCCGAACACCTCCACCTACGCCCTGACGAACGCGACCCTGCCCTACATCGTGCAGCTCGCGAACCTCGGCTGGGTCGAGGCGCTGCGTCGTGACCCGGCGCTGGCGCTGGGCCTCAACACCCATGACGGCAAGGTCGTTTACGGTCCCGTCGCCGAGGCCCACGGCCTCGAGACCCTCGAGCTCGGCACGCTGCTCGGCTGAACCGTCAACGACTGACGTCAATCTCACGTATCCGGCCGGACCTTGCCCGCAAGGTCCGGCCGGACGTGTTCGCGGGGTGCCCGCCGGGCCCGCTCAACTCGCCTCGAACGTAACCCTTTAACCCTTTCGCACACCCGCGAAACTTCGCAGTGACAGCGCGCACGCCCTTGACAGAGTGGTGTTCGGTTGCCGACACATCGTGCCGGGTCCGGTGGATTGTGTTGCCGCTGGGCGGTGACACGCCATAGAGTCGCCAACCGTCGGCATGGTGCAACGCTGACCTATCGATAAGTGTCCTGGTCACGTCCGAGGAGGTAAGACGACTTGTGAATGAGTCGACATTTGCTCCTGGAGGTGGTCGAGCAGGGACGCCTGAGCGGGGACAGGGTCCTGCCGGGCTCGAAGCTGTCGGCTCCGTCGCGGTCCGCACCTTCGCAAACCACCAGCACATGACGACGCCCCAAAAGAGCATGGACGGCCTAGACGTGAACTCCACGGCCGGCGACCACGGTGGCGATACGCCCATTGGTTTCGCCGACTACGACCAGGTGCCCGAGGGGCACTTCTACGACCCCGACGCGGAATACGAGCCCGACCCCGAGTACGCGGCCACCCTCGCGCCCGACGCTGCCCGCCAGCGCCGCGAGCGGATCGGCCCGACCGGACGCCCGCTCCCGTACTTCCCGATCCCGGGTCCGCTGACCGACCACGGTCCGGCGAAGATCATCGCGATGTGCAACCAGAAGGGCGGCGTGGGCAAGACCACGTCGACCATCAACCTGGGTGCCGCGCTCGCCGAGTACGGGCGCCGCGTGCTGCTCGTCGACTTCGACCCGCAGGGCGCGCTGTCCGTGGGCCTCGGCGTGAACCCGATGGAACTCGACCTGACGGTCTACAACCTGCTCATGGAGCGGGGCATGTCGGCCGACGAGGTGCTGCTCAAGACCGCGGTCCCCAACATGGACCTGCTGCCGAGCAACATCGACCTGTCCGCCGCCGAAGTGCAGTTGGTGAGCGAGGTCGCGCGCGAGTCGACGCTCCAGCGGGCGCTGAAGCCCCTGATGGCCGACTACGACTACATCGTGATCGACTGTCAGCCCTCGCTCGGCCTGCTCACGGTCAACGCCCTGACGGCGGCTCACAAGGTCATCGTGCCGCTGGAATGCGAGTTCTTCGCGCTGCGGGGCGTCGCCCTCCTCACGGAGACCATCGAGAAGGTCCAGGAGCGGCTCAACCCGGAGCTGGAGCTCGACGGCATCCTCGCCACCATGTACGACTCCCGTACGGTGCACAGCCGCGAGGTGCTGGCCCGTGTGGTCGAGGCCTTCGACGACCACGTCTACCACACGGTCATCGGCCGGACGGTGCGCTTCCCGGAGACCACGGTCGCCGGCGAGCCGATCACCACGTACGCGTCGAACTCCGTCGGCGCCGCCGCCTATCGCCAGCTGGCCAGGGAGGTGCTCGCCCGGTGTCCCGCCGAGTGAGTCTGCCCGGCGCCGACGAACTGTTCCGCACCACCGGGGGGATGGCCCTCCAGTCGTCCTCGCCGCGGCGGGGCGCCGAGGAGGCGCCGACGGCCGCGGGCACGGAGCACACGGCCGCACCGGCGGACGGCACGACGCGGACCACGGGGGACGCCCGGGGCCGGGAGGCCGGCGAACCGGCGGTGGGCGCGCAGCGCAGGCCGCAGGAAGGTTCTGCCACCGCGGCCGGGGCGTCGTCGCCCCGGTCCGGCAAGGGCCAGGGCCGCGGCGCGAACCGGCGGCCGAGCGGGCGCGAACGGCACGACGAGAAGATCACGGTCTACGTCTCCGCCGAGGAGCTCATGGACCTGGAACACGCCCGCCTGGTGCTCCGCGGTGAGCACGGGCTCGCCGTGGACCGCGGCCGCATCGTCCGCGAGGCGGTGGCGGTGGTCCTCGCGGACCTGGAGTCCCGGGGCGACGCCAGCATCCTGGTCCGCCGCCTGCGCGGCCGCTAGGCCCTGTCGTCGAAGTCCCGCCTGGCCCGCGGCCCGCGGCACCGCACCTCGCCGCGTTGTCGGGGCGCCCGAGTACGTCCAGTACTCGGGCGCCCCTCCGCCTTGCGATGCACGGCACCGGACGCCGCAGGCCTGACCGGCGCTACTTTGACGACAGGACCTAGGCCCCGTCGGCCCGTTGCCCGGGCCCGGGGCCGGTCGGCCGTCCCGCCCGCTTCGGGCCCGCCGGTGCGGGCCCGAAGCCCCGCCCGTGGCGGCTGCCCGGCCCGCGGTGCGGGCCGCCCCGCCCCGCGCGGCGGCGTCCGCGCGGGCGACCGGTCAGGGCCTACGCTGCATGTGGCCGGCCGGCCGACCTCCCGTACCACCCTGGACCGCGATGCCCCCGAACGAAGACCCCGCCCGCCCGGCCCGCCGGAGCCTCGGCCGTGGGCCGGGGGCGGCCCAGGAGGCCCCTGAGACGCCCGCTGAGGCCCGCGGCCCGGCCGACGGCGGGGAGGATGCGCCGACGGCCTTCCCGGTCCCTGAGGGGCCGGCCACGGGCGCCGCGGGACCGGCGCCGGAGCCCGGAGCCCCGGACGCGCCCCCGGCGCCCCGCCCGCCCGGCGCGGGCGACGGGCGGTTCACGCTGCGGCTCGACAACTTCGAGGGGCCCTTCGACCTGCTGCTCCAGCTGATCTCCCGGCACAAGCTCGACGTCACCGAGGTCGCGCTGTCCAAGGTCACCGACGAGTTCATGGCGCACATCCGGGCCATGGGCCCCGACTGGGACCTCGACCAGACGACCGAGTTCCTGGTGGTCGCCGCGACCCTGCTCGACCTGAAGGCCGCCCGCCTGCTGCCCGCCGCCGAGGTCGAGGACGAGGCCGACCTGGCCCTGCTGGAGGCCCGGGACCTGCTCTTCGCCCGGCTGCTCCAGTACAAGGCGTACAAGCAGATCGCCGCGATCTTCCAGGACCGTGCCGAGGCGGAGGGCAGGCGGTACCCCCGTACCGTCGGGCTGGAGCCGCACCACGCCGACCTGCTGCCCGAGGTGGTGATCAGCATCGGCGCCGACGGCCTCGCCCGCCTCGCGGTGCGGGCCATGCAGCCCAAGGCCGCGCCGCAGGTGTACGTGGACCACATCCACGCCCCCCTCGTCAGCGTGCGGGAGCAGGCCGGGCACGTCGTACGCCTCCTCAGGGCGCGGGGCGAGGCGACGTTCCAGGAGCTGACCGAGGACGCGCCGGACACCCTCACCGTCGTCGCCCGCTTCCTGGCGCTGCTGGAGCTGTACCGGGAGAAGGCCGTGGCCCTCGACCAGCCGGAGGCCCTGCTCACCCTCACCGTGCGCTGGTGCGGCGGGGATGGCGACGGGACGCCAAAGGTGACGGACGAGTTCGACCGAGTCGTGGAGGTGGCGGAATGACCGGGGCGCAGGACCGGCTGGAGCTGAAGGGCGCGCTGGAGGCCGTCCTGATGGTCGTGGACGAGCCCGCGACCGCCGGACACCTCGCCAAGGTGCTGGAACGCACACCGCGCGAGGTCGACGACGCCCTGCGCGCCCTCGCCGACGAGTACACCGCGCAGCGCCGCGGTTTCGAGCTGCGGCTGGTCGCCGGGGGCTGGCGGTTCTACACCCGGCCCGAGTACGCGGCCGCCGTGGAGGCCTTCGTCCTGGACGGGCAGCAGGCCCGGCTCACCCAGGCGGCCCTGGAGACCCTGGCGGTGGTCGCGTACCGCCAGCCGGTGAGCCGTTCGCGGGTCTCGGCGGTCCGCGGAGTCAACTGCGACGGGGTCATGAGGACCCTGCTCCAGCGGGGTCTGGTGGCCGAGGCGGGCACGGAACCCGAAACAGGTGCGATCCTGTACAGGACGACGAACTACTTTCTGGAGCGGATGGGCCTGCGAGGCCTGGACGAGCTCCCGGAGCTCGCGCCCTTCCTTCCCGAGGCGGACGCGATCGAAGCCGAGACGCAAGAAGGTGTGCCGTCGTTCGATCCGGACGCACCGGACACTGACGTAGACGACGACAAGACGACGGAACTTTGATGCGAAGCAGCGGCAACGGCAACGGTGGCGGCAACAGGAACAGCGGCGGCGGTGGCGGCGGACGCGGTGGCTCCCGCGGCGGCTCCTCCGGCGGCGGTGGCTACCGCGGTGGCTCCTCCTCCGGTGGGGGCGGTGGCTACCGGGGCGCAGGCTCCTCCGGCGGCAGCTCCTCCGGTGGGGGCGGCTACCGCGGCGGTGGCTCCCCCGGCGGGTACCAGGGCGGCGGCTCCGACGCGCGCGGCCGCGACCGTGACCGCGACCAGGCGCCCCAGCGGCCCCGCAACCCCCGCCCCGAGGAGCGTCGCTACGACGTGGGCCCCGAGGGCGAGCGCAACGGACGCAGCGGCCCCAAGGCCGGTGGCGGCGGCGCCCGAGGCGCGGCGGCGCGCGGCGGGGCCAAGGGCGGCCCCAAGACCTCCCGGACCCCCGGCATCGGCGGGGCCGGCGGCCCGCGCCGCGGTCCGGGCAGCCGCAGCGGCCAGTCGCGTCCCCGCGAGCTGGACGCGCGGATCGAGGAGCGCGTGCGCGACCGGTACGCCGACAAGCCCGTGATCAAGACCCCGAAGACCTTCCCGGGCGCCGAGGAGGAGGGTGAGCGTCTGCAGAAGGTGCTCGCCCGTGCCGGCATGGGATCGCGCCGGGCGTGCGAGGAGCTCATCGAGCAGGCCCGCGTCGAGGTCAACGGCGAGATCGTGCTGGAGCAGGGCAAGCGCGTCCTGCCGAAGGACGAGATCAAGGTCGACGGCCTCACCGTCGCCACCCAGTCGTACCTGTTCTTCGCGCTGAACAAGCCCGCCGGTGTCGTCTCCACCATGGAGGACCCGGACGGCCGCCAGTGCCTCGGCGACTACGTCACCAACCGTGAGACCCGTCTCTTCCACGTCGGCCGGCTCGACACCGAGACCGAGGGCATCATCCTGCTCACCAACCACGGCGAGCTGGCCCACCGCCTCACGCACCCGAAGTACGGCGTGCAGAAGACGTACGTCGCGGCCATCACCGGCTCGCTGCCGCGTGACATCGGCAAGCGGCTCAAGGAGGGCATCGAGCTGGAGGACGGCTACGCCCGCGCCGACAACTTCCGCGTCGTCGACCAGGTCGGCAAGAACTACCTGGTCGAGGTGACCCTCCACGAGGGCCGCAAGCACATCGTCCGCCGCATGCTGGCCGAGGCCGGCTTCCCGGTGGACAAGCTCGTCCGGACCGCCTTCGGCCCGATCGAGCTGGGCGACCAGAAGTCCGGCTGGCTGCGCCGCCTGACCAACACCGAGGTCGGCATGCTGATGCGCGAGGTCGGCCTGTAGGCCCCACCCCCGAAGTCCCCGAGAACCCGCGGCGCCCTTCCGGCGCCGCGGGTTCCTCGTTTGCGTCCCCCGCCCCGACCCCGCCCCCCAGGTCCGTCCCCGGTGCTTGCCGCCAGCCGCTCCCCGTGTTTATAGTCAAGATGACTATAAAGGGAGGGGCGGTCTTCATGGGCTGGAACACGAGCTGGACCGAGATCCTCGGCTTCGCCACGGGCGCCGTGTGCGTCTGGCTGGTGGCCCGGCAGCACATCGCCAACTGGCCGGTCGGTATCGCCAACAACCTCTTCTTCATCGTGCTGTTCACCCAGGCCGGCCTCTACGCCGACGCCGGGCTCCAGATCGTCTTCATCGCCCTCGCCGCCTACGGCTGGTGGTCCTGGACCCACGGGGGTGGACCAGGAACCGCCGGAACCCTGCCGGTGCGCCGCACCACGCGCGCCGAATGGGTCTGGCTGCTGGTGGCGGGGGCGGTGGGGACCGCCGCCCTGACCCTGCTGCTCGGCCGGGTCAGCGACTCCACCGTCCCGTTCTGGGACGCCCTCACCACCGGGCTCTCCCTCATGGCCACCTACGGCCAGTGCCGCAAGCTCCTGGAGTCCTGGTGGCTGTGGATCGCCGCCGACCTCGTCTACATCCCGCTCTACGCGTCCAAGGGGCTGTACCTGACCTCGGTCCTCTACACGGGCTTCCTCGCCCTGTGCGTGGCCGGGCTCGTCGGCTGGCACCGTACGCTCCCGGCCCGGGACGCCCGCAAGACCCTGGAGGCGACGGCATGAGCGGCGAGCGCTACGGCCACGGGCTGGTACTGGGCAAGTTCTACCCGCCGCACGCCGGCCACCACCACCTGGTGCGCACCGCCCAGGACCAGTGCGAGCGGCTGACCGTCCTGGTCTGCGCGGCCTCCGTCGAGTCGGTGCCGCTCGCCGACCGGGTCGCCTGGATGCGCGAGGCGCACCCCGGGGCCGAGGTGGTCGGCGCGGTCGACGACATCCCCGTCGACCTGCACGACCCCGCCATCTGGGAAGCGCACATGGCGGTCTTCCGCAGCGCCGTGGGCCGGCGCGTGGACGCCGTCTTCACCTCGGAGGAGTACGGGACCGAGCTCGCCCGGCGGTTCGGCGCCCAGGAGGTCAGCGTGGACCCGGCGCGCACCCTGTTCCCCGTGTCGGGGACCGCCGTACGCGAGGACCCGGTCCGGTGCTGGGAGTTCCTCGGGCCCGGCGTACGAGCCGCCCTCGCCCGGCGGGTGGTCGTCCTCGGCGCCGAGTCCACCGGCACCACCACCCTCTCGCGGGAGCTGGCCGCGCACTACCGGCGGCGCGGCGGCGTGTGGGCGAAGACGGGCTGGGTCGCCGAGTACGGGCGGCAGTACAGCGAGGAGAAGCTGGCGGCCGCCCGCGCGGCCGACCCGGCGGCCTCCTGGGAGGACGTCTCCTTCGGCTCGCCGGAGTTCCCGGTGATCGCCCGCCGCCAGGACGAGGCCGAGGAGCGGGCCGCCCGGCTCGGCTCCCCGGTGCTCTTCTGCGACACCGACTCCTTCGCCACCGGCATCTGGCACGAGCGCTACCTCGGCGGCCGCAACGCGGAGGTCGAGCGGATCGCCGCCCGCCGCCCCCGCGACCTGTACCTGCTGACCGACCACGAGGGCGTGCCCTTCGAGGACGACGGGCTGCGCGACGGCCCCGAGCTCAGACCGTGGATGACCGCCCGCTTCCGCCGGGAACTCGCCCGCACCGGGAGGCGTTTCCTGGTCGTCGGCGGGGACCGGCGGACCCGGCTCGAAACGGCCGTGGCGGCCGTCGACGGCCTGCTGGCCGAGGGCTGGCACTTCGCGGCGCCCCTCCCGGAGCGCCGGTGAACGCCCCGGCGCCGGGCGGCCATGACGGCCGCCCCGGACCGCACGCCCCCGCGTCGTACGACCCGCACTCCTTCGAGCCCTTCGCGGTGACCGTCGACCTGGCCGTCCTCACCGTGCGCGGCGGAGCCCTGCACGTCCTGCTGATCCGGCGCGGCCAGGAACCGTACGCGGGCGCCTGGGCGCTCCCCGGCGGCTTCGTCCTGCCCAGGGAGTCCGCCGAGACGGCCGCCCGCCGCGAGCTGGCCGAGGAGACCGGCCTGCCGCCGGAGCTGGTCGCCGCCCTGCACCTGGAACAGCTGCGCACCTACAGCGAACCGGACCGGGACCCCCGCATGCGGGTGGTGTCGGTGGCCTTCACCGCCCTGGTCCCCGACATGCCGGAACCGGCCGAGGAGGGCGGCGGGGACGCCGACCGGGCCCGGTGGGTGCCGGTGGGCGAGGCCGAGGGGCTCGCCTTCGACCACGGGCTGATCCTGGCGGACGCCCGGCAGCGGGTGGGCTCGAAGCTGGAGTACACCTGCCTGGCCACCGCCTTCTGCCCGCCCGAGTTCACCCTCGGGGAGCTCCAGGCCGTCTACGAGACCGCCTGGGGCACCTCCCTGGACCGCCCGAACTTCCGCCGCAAGGTGCTCGCCACGCCCGGCTTCGTCGAGGCCGTGCCGGGAGCCGCCCGGCTGACCGGTGGCCGCGGCAAACCGGCCGCGCTGTACCGGGCCGGACCGGCGACCACCCTCCACCCGCCCCTGCTCCGCCCCTCGGAAGGACCCACCCTGTGACCGCCACCAAGCGTGCCGCGACGGGCGCCCTCATCGGCCTGGCCCTCGGCGACGCCCTCGGCTTCCCGACGGAGTTCCACGACGTTCCTTCGATCCTCGCCAAGACCGGTCCGTGGCGCGAGATGCGGCTGCCCCGCCCCGCGATCGTCACCGACGACACCCAGATGACCCTGGCCCTGGCGCGCGGCATACGGACCGCCGCCGACCGGGGCCGGGTGGGCCCGCTGCGGCTGACCCGCCCGGTCCGCGAGGAGTTCGTCGACTGGTACCACTCCCCGGAGAACAACCGGGCCCCCGGCCGGACCTGCCTGGTGGCGTGCGGTCTGCTGAACGATCCGGAGCGCGACTGGCGCGACGCCAGCCAGATCGGCTCCAAGGGCTGCGGCGCCAACATGCGCGTGGTCCCGGTCGGGCTGGTCCCCGGCTGGACCGACGAGGAGCGGGCGGGCGCCGCCCAGCTCCAGTCGGCCCTCACCCACGGCCACCCCACCGCCCTGGCCGCCTCCGACCTGACCGCTCGCGCCGTGCACCTCCTCGCCCGGGGAGCCGAGGTCACCGGCCTGGTCGGGCAGCTGCGCTCGTACGCCCTGGAGAACCGCACCCGCTACCACGAGCGCTGGCTCGGGGACCTGTGGATGCGGACGGCCAGCGACGCCTCCCCGGAGTCCTTCATGGCCCGGGGCTGGGACGAGTGCCTGGCCGTACTGGACCGCCTCGCCGCCGCCCTGCGCACGCCGTCCCCCGAGACCGACCCCTGCCTGACCACCGGCGAGGGCTGGATCGCGGAGGAGGCCCTGGCCACGGCGCTCCAGTGCTTCCTGCTCTTCCCGGAGGAGCCCCTGACGGCCCTGCGCCGCGCGGCCTGCACGGCCGGGGACTCCGACTCGATCGCCTGCCTGGCCGGTGCCTTCGCCGGCGCCCACCTCGGCGCGGACGTCTGGCCCCGGGACTGGGAGGGCCGCATCGAGTACCGCGAGGAACTGCTGGCCTTCGGCGCCCTCTGGGACGCGTGAGCCGTGCCCGGCGGCGCCCGGCGGTCAGACCGCCGAGGCGCGGCGGGCGCGGTGGAGGAAGTCGGCGACGCGGGCCCGGTCCGGTTCGGCCGGCAGCGGGGTGGAGGCGAGGGCGGCCTCGGACTCCTCGGCGAGGCGGGTCATCCAGGCGTCGACCTCGTCCCAGCCCAGCTCGCCCCGCCGGACCGCGAGGAGGCGCTCGCGGTCCGGGCCCGCGTCGATCGTGAGGCGGCCGGTGCGCAGCAGGTCCCGGCAGGAGGCCAGCAGGCGCAGCAGGTGCATGGCGTGCTTCCAGCGGGGGGCGCCGTGGAGGCGGACGTCCGCGAGGAGCTTGCCGTGCTGGGAGGTCGCGTAGCGGCTGAAGCTGGTGTGGGCCCGGCGGGAGAGGAAGGCCCCGCGCAGGGACAGCAGTTCCTCGCCGACCGGGCTGATCCGCTCCACCAGCGGGGAGTGCAGGCACTCCAGGACGTTCGGGTTGGCGCGCAGCGCCAGCTCGCAGAAGCGCTCCAGCTCCCAGGAGAACTCCTCCTCCCGGGGCCCCTCGACATGGGTCGGGGGCTTCTCGAACCGCCAGAAGAGCGGCGTGGGGGCGAGGAAGACACCGCGCCGGTCGGTGTCGCTCGCCTCCGTGGCCAGACCGAAGGCGCGGGAGCCCATCACACAGGCGTAGACGGTGTGGTCCCGGACCAGGGTGAGGTCGTCCATCCCGGGAGGGTAGGCGGCGCGGCGCCCGCTACGCGAGCGAGATTTCCCCCTCCGGAGACACGGTGATCTTCTTCTCCTGGAGCGGCTTGGTCGCCGGCCCCTGCAGCACCGCGCCGTCGGCCACCTTGAACTTGCTGCCGTGGCAGGGGCAGTCGATCGTGCCGTTCTCGACCTTGTTCACCAGGCAGCCCTGGTGCGGGCACACCGCCGTGAAGCAGCGGAAGGCGCCCGCCGTCGGCTGGGTGACCACCAGCTTCTCCTCCTTGAGTACCGTGCCGCCGCCCACCGGCACCGCCGAGGACTTCAGGAGCGGCTCCGGGGCCGTTCCCGGGGCGGAGGTACCCGCCGGAGGCTTCTCCGTGCCGGAGCCGCAGGCGGCGAGGGTGCCGCCCGCCAGGGCGGCGGCTCCGGCCGCCAGTACCGTGCGCCGGGCGGTGGGGGATTCGGTCATGCGGGGCTCCTTGCTGGGTGGCCGGGCTGGCGAGGTGCATCCTGGCGCGCGGCGGGCCCCAGGAGAAGCCCGCCACACCGTCCGTCTCACTCCGGCTGACGGGGGACCAGGTCCGCCGGGCCGCCGGGTGTGCGTACGACCTCCCACACGCGGAGCACGGCGTCGCGGTTCAACGGCCCGTGGACGTGCGGGTACCGGTCCCCGGGGCCCGTCCGGCGGACTTCGGCGGTCAGGGCCGCCTCGTCGAGTTCCACGGCGAGCAGGGTCCCGGGCGTCTCCCGGTAGCGGGACTCCACGAGGGCGAGCACGGTGGCCCGGTCCGCCGAACAGTGCACGAAGCCCTCCGAGACGAGCGAGCCGGGGGCGTACGGGGAGCCGGGCGCGGCGCTCCACGCGGCGAGCGGAACGATGTGGAAGATCATGCCGGTGGTTCTACCGCACCGGACCGGGCCGCCGGGCTCCGAGTGGCAGTACGGGGTGATCCGGGTGACATTGTCCGTGTCCGGAAGCCGGGCCCGACGCTGACGCGCCCGCCCGGTCCCCCTTCGAAAGGCACAGGACCATGGCGGGTAACGACCTCGGCGGACTCCTCGGCGGGCTCCTCGGCGGCGGCCGGGGCGGTGGTACCGGCGGCGACGGCGTCCTCGGTGCGCTGCTCGGCGCCCTGATGGGCGGCGGCGGTGCGGCCGGTGGCCGGGCGGCGGGCGACGGCACGGCGGGCGGCGTCACGGCCGGCGGCGGTGCGGACAACCCCCTCGGCGGCCTGCTGGACATGCTGACCAGGTCCGGCCTGGCCGACCGGGCGCGGTCCTGGATCGGCACCGGCGACAACCAGCCCGTCAGCGGCGCCCAGATCAAGGAGGCGCTGCCGGACGACACCCTCCGCGAGACGGCCCGGCAGGCGGGCGTCAGCCCCGAGGAGGCGGCCGACCGGATCGCCCGGACGCTTCCGGAGGCCGTGGACAAGCTGACCCCGAACGGCCAGGTGCCCACCGAGTCGCTGGAGGACATCATCCGGAAGCAGAACCTCTGACCCCGGCACGGCCCCTGCGAGGACCCGGCACCGTCCACAGGGCGGACCGCCGGGTCCTCGCGCGGTACCGAGTGGCTACCCTGAGTCAGGCCCTGCCGTTACGTGATCACCCTTGGAGCGCTCCGTGAGAACCGCCGTCGTCATCGGAACCGGACTGATCGGCACCTCGGCGGCGCTCGCCCTGACCGCCCGCGGGATCAGCGTCCACCTCGTCGACCACGACCCGGCGCAGGCCCGCACGGCCGCCGCCCTGGGCGCCGGCACCGACGACGCCCCCGAGGGCCAGGTCGACCTCGCGATCGTCGCCGTACCGCCCGCCCACGTGGCCGCCGCGCTGGCCGACGCGATCGGCGCCGGTCTGGCCCGCGCCTACGTGGACGTGGCCAGCGTCAAGGGCGGCCCGCGCCGCGAGCTCGCCGCGCTGGGCGCGGACACCTCCGCCTACATCGGCACCCACCCCATGGCCGGCAAGGAGCGCTCCGGCCCGCTGGCGGCGACGGCCGACCTGTTCGAGGGCCGGCCCTGGGTGCTCACCCCCACCCGGGACACCGACCACGAGGTCCTCAACCTCGCCCTGGAGCTGGTCGCGCTGTGCCGGGCCGTCCCCGTGGTGATGGACGCCGACGCCCACGACCGGGCGGTGGCGCTCGTCTCGCACACCCCGCAGCTGGTGTCCAGCATGGTCGCCGCCCGCCTGGAGGAGGCCGACGACACGGCGGTCCGGCTGTGCGGGCAGGGCATCCGGGACGTGACCCGGATCGCGGCCTCCGACCCCCGGATGTGGGTGGAGATCCTCTCGGCCAACCCGGGACCGGTGGCCGACGTCCTGGCCGGCATCGCCGCCGACCTGGAGGAGACCGTGGAGGCGCTGCGCGGCCTCCAGTCCGCCGACGAGGCCGAGCGCAAGGGCGGCGCGGCGGGCATCGAGGACGTCCTCCGGCGCGGCAACGCGGGCCGGGTCCGCGTCCCCGGAAAGCACGGCGCGGCGCCGACGGCGTACGAGACGGTCGGGGTGTTCATCAGCGACAAGCCCGGCGAGCTGGCGCGGATCTTCGCGGACGCCGGCCGGGCCGGGGTCAACATCGAGGACGTGCGGATCGAGCACGCGACCGGTCAGCAGGCCGGCCTGGTGCAGCTCATGGTCGAGCCGCGGGCCGTGGCCCCGCTGACCACCGAGCTGCGCGAGCGGGGCTGGGCGCTCAGGCAGCAGTGATCCCGCCCCGCGAGGGGCGGCCGGAGCCGGCCGGGAACGGAGGGCGCCCGGGGCCGGTAACCTGGTGCGGGGGCGCTTTTGGCGCGCCCGCACACGTACGCGCAACCAGGAAGGTGCCCGCACCGTGGAAACCGCCGCTCCGTCCGCCGTGATCGTCGCCATCGACGGTCCCTCCGGCACGGGCAAGTCCAGCACCTCCAAGGCCGTGGCCGCCAAGCTCGGGCTGCGCTACCTGGACACCGGTGCCCAGTACCGGGCCATCACCTGGTGGATGATCACCAACGGCGTCGACACCGACGACCCGCAGGCGATCGCCCTCGCCGCCGGCAAGCCGGCCATCGTCTCGGGTACGGACCCGGCCGCCCCCACCATCACGGTGGACGGCCTGGACGCCTCCGGCCCGATCCGCACGCAGGAGGTCACCTCCAAGGTCAGCGCCGTCAGCGCCGTCCCCGAGGTGCGCGCCCTGATCACCGACCTCCAGCGCTCCATCGCCGCCGCGGCGGCCGAGGAGGCCGACGGGATCGTGGTCGAGGGCCGGGACATCGGCACCACCGTCCTGCCCGACGCCGACCTCAAGATCTTCCTGACGGCCTCCGCCGAGGCCCGCGCCGCGCGCCGCAGCGGCGAGCTGCGCGGCAAGGAGGCCGCGGACCTCGCGGCCACCAAGGCGGCCCTGATCAAGCGGGACGCGGCCGACTCCGGCCGCAAGACCTCCCCGCTGGCCAAGGCCGACGACGCCATCGAGGTGGACACCACCGACCTCACGCTCGACCGGGTGATCGAATGCGTGGTCACCCTGGTGGAAGAGCGGCGGGGCAAGTGAGCGAAGCGCCCTCCCCCAAGGGAGCGGCGGTCGGCAGGCGCATCGGCATCGGCCTCATGTACGGGCTGTGGAAGCCGCGCGTGCTGGGCGCCTGGAAGGTGCCCGCCTCCGGCCCCGTCATCCTGGCCGTGAACCACGCGCACAACATCGACGGCCCCATGGTCATGGGCACCGCGCCGCGGCCGCTGCACTTCCTGATCAAGAAGGAGGCGTACGTCGGCCCGCTCGGCCCCTTCCTGGAAGGGATCGGGCAGGTGAAGGTCGACCGCACCGGCACCGACCGCACCGCGATCACCCGGGCCCTCGCCGTCCTCGAGAACGGCGGCGCCCTGGGCATATTCCCCGAGGGCACCCGCGGCGACGGCGACTTCGCGTCCCTGCGCGCCGGGCTCGCCTACTTCGCGGTCCGCAGCGGCGCCCCGGTCGTGCCGGTAGCCGTCCTGGGCAGCACCGAGGCCAAGGGCAGGCTCGTCAAGGGCCTGCCGCCGCTGCGCAGCCGGGTCGACGTGGTCTTCGGCCCGGCCTTCGACGCCGGGGACGGCACGGGCCGTCGTACGCGCACCGCGCTGGACGAGGCCACCGTACGCATCCAGGGACGGCTGACCGCCCACCTGGCCGACGCCAAGCGCCTCACCGGGCGCTGAGCGAGACTTGACCTAGTAGTGGAACCGCGCTGCGCGGGTGCCACCGATCACCACGAACGACGAGGAACGGACTTCATGAACGACCAGTACGACCACGGAGCACTTGGCGATGCCGAGTACGCGGAGTTCATGGAGCTCGCCGCGGAGGAAGGCTTCGACCTCGAAGAGGTCGAAGGCGCGATCGAGGAGGCCGGCCACGGCCCGCTCCCGGTCCTCGCCGTCGTCGGCCGCCCGAACGTGGGCAAGTCGACCCTGGTGAACCGCATCATCGGCCGCCGCGAGGCCGTCGTCGAGGACAAGCCGGGCGTCACCCGCGACCGCGTCACGTACGAGGCCGAGTGGGCCGGCCGCCGCTTCAAGGTCGTCGACACCGGCGGCTGGGAGCAGGACGTCCTCGGCATCGACGCCTCCGTCGCCGCCCAGGCCGAGTACGCCATCGAGGCCGCCGACGCGGTCGTCTTCGTCGTGGACGCCAAGGTCGGCGCCACCGACACCGACGAGGCCGTCGTCAAGCTGCTGCGCCGCTCCGGCAAGCCGGTGGTCCTGTGCGCCAACAAGGTCGACGGCCAGAGCGGCGAGGCCGACGCGGCCGCGCTGTGGTCCCTGGGCCTCGGCCACCCGCACCCGGTCTCCTCGCTGCACGGCCGCGGTACGGGCGACATGCTCGACGCCGTCCTGGAGGCCCTGCCGGAGGCCCCCGAGCAGAGCTTCGGCGGCACGGCCCTCGGCGGCCCGCGCCGCATCGCCCTGATCGGCCGCCCGAACGTCGGCAAGTCCTCCCTCCTGAACAAGGTCGCGCGCGAGGACCGCGTCGTCGTCAACGAGCTGGCCGGCACCACCCGCGACCCGGTCGACGAGCTGATCGAACTCGGCGGGGTCACCTGGAAGTTCGTGGACACCGCGGGCATCCGCAAGAAGGTCCACCTCCAGCAGGGCGCCGACTACTACGCCTCGCTGCGCACGGCCGCCGCCGTGGAGAAGGCGGAGGTGGCGGTCATCCTGATCGACACCACCGAGAACATCAGCGTCCAGGACCAGCGCATCATCACCATGGCCGTCGAGGCCGGCCGCGCGATCGTCATCGCCTACAACAAGTGGGACGAGCTGGACGAGGAGCGCCGCTACTACCTCGAGCGCGAGATCGAGACGGAGATGCAGCAGGTCTCCTGGGCGCCCCGCGTCAACGTCTCCGCGAAGACCGGCCGCCACATGGAGAAGCTGGTCCCGGCGATCGAGGCCGCCCTCGCGGGCTGGGAGACGCGCGTCCCGACCGGCCGGCTGAACGCCTTCCTCGGCGAGATCGTCGCGGCCCACCCGCACCCGATCCGCGGCGGCAAGCAGCCCCGCATCCTGTTCGGTACCCAGGCGGGCAGCAAGCCGCCGCGGTTCGTCCTCTTCGCCTCCGGCTTCCTGGAGCACGGCTACCGGCGCTTCATCGAGCGCCGCCTGCGCGAGGAGTTCGGCTTCGAGGGCACCCCGCTCCACATCTCGGTGCGGGTGCGCGAGAAGCGCGGCGCGCAGTACAAGAAGAAGAAGTAGCAGCGGCGGTCCGGGGTCAGTAGCCCCGGCGCGGAGCGGGCGGCAGGGCCGCCGGGACGTGTTGCATCCCGGTCTGGTGCTGCCGCCCGCCGCCGTATCCGGAGCCGCCCGCGTACGAGTACGCCGGCTGGGCCTGCTGCGGGACGTACGAGGGCTGCCAGGTGTCGGCCTGCTGCCACGAGGAACCGTTCCAGCCGCTGCCGTACGAGCCGCCCGTGCTGCCGCCGTACGAGGTGCCGGTGTACCCGCTGCCGTACGAGAACGCGGTGAAGCCGAGGTGCTCCTCGCCGGTACGGTCGCCCGGCAGCGCCCGGAAGGCGCGCAGGTACTCCGAGTACAGGCTGTCGTAGATCGGGGTGTGCGAGGCGCTGCTCGCACGGAACGGGGCGCGGGAGGGGTCGTATGAATGCACGTATCAGCCAACGAAACCGGCGCCCTGCGGATGCGGGGTGAAGGGGCGGAAAAACGCAGATCGCCGGGGGTGCGCGGGACGGACCGCGCACCCCCGGCGCATGCCGTCCGGCCCCCTCGGCGGGGGTGGGACGGCGGTTTCCGGGTGGGGAGGAGAGGAGCTCAGGCGCCCGGGGTGCCCGCCAGGGGCATCGAGGCGCCGACCAGCTTGCCGTTGCTCGCGGCCTTGTCGAGGGCGTCGCGGAGCAGGTCCTCGCGCGGCTGCTGGCCGATGGAGCCGACCGGGGCGGCGTAGAGGAGCACCCGCTGCGTCTTGTTGACGGCGGCCCGCCAGCCGTCGGTCACGCTCAGCGCCTGGTGCGCCTGCCACCAGGCCACCTGCTGCCCGCCCTCGGCGCCGGGCTGGAGCACGGCGTGCAGCTGCCCGCCGGCCAGCAGGACCGACCAGCCGGCGAGGGCGGACGGGACCTCGTTGGTGTCGGTGACCGGGATGAAGCCCTGCTCGATGAGGAGCGGGAGGAAGTCGTCGCCGGGTCCGGTGGTGCCGGGCCGGGCGATGGGAGCGGTCGGCTCGACGACCAGCGCCGGGTGCAGCTCCCCGGCGATCAGGATCAGGCCGCTGGTGATGCCGAGGACGGCCTGGCCGCCGGGCACCGACTGCGGGGCCGTGCCGCCGGCCTGCTCCGGGGCGGGGGCCGGGCTGTCGCCGGTGATGCTGCGGACCGCGCCCTGGAGCTGCTCCTCGGAGACGGCGACGACCTGCGAGGGGATGCAGGCCGCGTGGGCGAAGGCGAGGACGGCGGTCTCCTCGCCCACGAACAGCACGGTGCTCGTGGGGTCGGTCTCGGGGTCGCCGGGAGTGCGGCAGGAGGTGCAGTCGTAACTGCCCGGGGCGTCGTCGCCGGTGAGCAGCCTGTCGGCTTCTTCGTCACCGATCTCGGCACGTACCTCAAGACTGACGTCGAGCATGCGCGGCACGGGGTGGCTCCTCATTCGTGCGGAGGCCGGGGGGTTCCCGGCTCGCCGGGATCAACGGAGGAGCGGCGGCCGGGGTCACGCCGTTTGAGGGAACGGAATCGAACCGGCCACCCGGAAGAGTGAACCGTCCGACCGGGACTTCTGCTTGCTGTCAACTGTTGCCCCTTCGTGCGCAGTTGGCGCCTGTTTTCTGTCGTGTCGGGGG
This sequence comes from Streptomyces sp. NPDC034043, assembly GCF_055575675.1. NCBI lineage: Bacteria > Bacillati > Actinomycetota > Actinomycetes > Kitasatosporales > Streptomycetaceae > Streptomyces > Streptomyces sp. NPDC034043. The sequence goes on along the minus strand of NZ_JBVISF010000021.1, from coordinate 23,044 downwards.
TGCGTGCCGTGTCGGCCGTCCGGGTGGGGCGGGGGCGGGCGCCGCGTGGCGCGGAGGGCCGGGGGCATCGGCTCCGTAGCGTGAGCCGATGCCCGATCTGTGTATGCGGCGGGCGGCGGCCGCCGCCGTGGCCGCGGCGGTCGCCGCGCTGGTGCTCGTCCTCCCGCCGGGTGTCGGCGCGGTCGCCGCGCCGCCGCCACCGGCCTCCGGCCCGGCGGCTGTCGCGTACCCGGGTTCGCCGGGCGTGATCGGCACGGGGCCGGGGGACTGCGGGCCGGGCGGGCAGTGGCCGTGGGACTGCGTCGCGGACTGCGAGAGCCGCGGGCGCTGGGCGGTGAACACGGGCAACGGCTTCTACGGGGGCCTGCAGTTCTCGCAGCGGACGTGGGAGGCGTACGGGGGGCCGGCGTACGCGGCGCGGGCCGACCTGGCGAGCCGGGAGCAGCAGATCCGGGTCGCGGAGGAGCTGCTGGCGGCGCAGGGCTGGGAGGCGTGGCCGGTGTGCGCGCAGCGGTACGGGCTGGCGGGGCGGATGCACGTGGTGCGGGCGGGGGACACCCTGGACGGCATCGCCCGCCGCCGCCGCGTGCCCGGCGGCTGGCGTCCCCTCTACGAAGCCAATCGCACGCTGATCGGCCCGGCCCCGTCGCAGCTGAAGGCGGGCCTCTTCCTCACCCTCCCCCCGGCGAAGCCGCCCACCCCGCCCCCGGCGAAGCCGGTCCCCGCGGGTTCCGCTGCCCCGGCTCCGGCGAAGCCGGCTCCCGCGAGTTCCGTCGCTCCGGCCCCGGCGCAGTCGGCCTCCGCGGGCCCTGCCGTGCCGGCTCCCCCGAAGCCGGCCCCGGCTCCGGCGAAGCCGGCTCCCGCGAGTTCCGCTGCCCCGGCTCCGGCGAAGCCGGCGCCCGCGAGTTCCGTCGCTCCGGCCCCGGCGCAGTCGGCCTCCGCGGGCCCTGCCGTGCCGGCTCCCCCGAAGCCGGCCCCGGCTCCGGCGAAGCCG